>CAXXFJ010000017.1:0-100668 GCA_963677415.2 Bacteroidales bacterium
GGATCACATCTTCCCACTCAAGTCTATACGTGGATCCGGTTCGGAATAGCGTGCTTCCTTAGCCATTTGGATTGTCTTACTAAATGGAATTTCCAGCACTGATTGTGTTGAAAATATAGTTTAGTGTTCCGGAAAGTACAGCTTCGATCTTTGTGATCACATCCCCACTATTGATCAGGTCGTTAATTGTGTTGATGATTGGCAATCCTGCCATTACATTAGTCTCAAAGAGATATTTGATGCCTTTGTGGCGTGCAATTTCTTTCAGTTCGACGTAATTGGAATAGGCAGAGGAGGCAGCAATCTTATTAGCAGCAACCACTGAAATATTATGAGAGAGCATCACATTATAAAGGGTTGCAATTTGTGGGCTAGCTGTACAGTCGATGAAAACGGAATTGAAAATATTCATTTCAAGAACTTCATTTTGAAGAACTTCCGGATAACTCTCGGTACCTTCTTTTTTCAGTCTCTCTTTATAGTTTTTCAAGTCTATTCCATCGCGGTCAAAGAGTGCTATTCTTTCATCGGCTATACCAACTACGTTTAATTTCAATCCGTTCTTTGCCATCAGTTTGGGCTGTTGCATGCAAATCTGTTCCAGCAAACTACCACCAACTGTTCCGATACCGCAGAGGAAAAGGTTCAAAACCTGATATTCGGAGAGGAAGAATGAATCGTGGATAACGTTCAACGTTTTTCGTAGTTGGTCCCTAGCAACCACAAAAGAGATATTCGTTTCAGAGGCACCTTGTGCACAAGCAATCACATTGATGCCGTTGCGACCCAAAGTACCAAAGAGTTTTCCGGCAATGCCGGTTGTGTGTTTCATATTTTCACCGACAATGGCAACAGTTGCCAGATTGCCTTCCGGCTTAATATCATTAATTTCACCATGTGTCATCTCACCGGCAAATTCTTCTCTGAGAACTTTTGTTGCCACTTCTGCATCGGCATCACTTACACCAATAGAGGTGGTATTCTCAGAAGAGGCCTGAGACACCAGGAAGACACTGATTCCGGCTTTTGCCAGCGTCTTGAATATCCGGTAGTTCACACCAATCACACCGCACATTCCTAATCCCTGAATTGTGATCAGAGTCGTATCGTTGATGGATGAAATACCTTTGATTGACTTTTCATTACGATTTTCCTTGTCTTTATTGATAAAAGTACCTTTTGCTTCTGGATTAAAGGTATTTTTTATCAAAATTGGGATGTTGCTGTGAAATGCAGGGTAAATTGTTGGAGGATAGATTACTTTCGCACCGAAGTTGCACAGCTCCATCGCTTCCACAAAAGATAGATGATCAATAGGATAGGCAGTTGATATCACCCGTGGGTCAGCCGTCATAAATCCGTCTACATCGGTCCATATTTCCAGACCATCCGCTTCCAATGCTGAAGCAATCAGTGCGGCAGTATAGTCCGACCCACCTCTACCGAGATTAGTTACTTCACCATCTTCCAGACTGCTTGAGATAAATCCCGGAACAACTGACACCATGGGAAGCTGAGTGAATGTTTTTTGAATCAAAGCAAAGGTTTCATCCATGTTTACCACATGTTTGCCAAATTGTTTGTTGGTTTTGACAAATTGTCGTGCATCAAACAAGACAGCTTCATTGATCACTTTACTGATGATATAACTGGAAAGTCGTTCGCCATAACTTACAATTGTATCTGACGTTTTCGGGGACAAGTCTTTAATAAGGTACACACCTTTGAAGATGTTTCCTAATTCATCAAGCAAAGAAAGAGCATGACAGGTCACCTCATCTTTCAATTTTTTTTCTGAGATTACACCGCTGATAACGTCAATGTGGCGCGTGACAATTTCAAGATGTTCTTTTTCGTAGGAGATATCTCCCTTTGCTGCAAGTTTGGAGGTGTAGATCAATTTATCAGTGATCCCACCTAATGCAGATACGACAACGATTACCGGCTGATAACTTTCAGCCTCAACTATCTTCTTAACACTCAAAATACTGTCTGCGGAACCTACGGATGTTCCGCCGAATTTTAAAACCTTCATAAGGGTACAATTATTAATAATAAAATGGATAGTTTTTCAGAATATGCAAATGTAATCAAAAAGAAAGAACCCCCTTCATACTTGAAAGTAAAATTCAAGAAAAGGGGGCTATTCTGCTTCTTCTGCTCTGATTATTACCAGATATGCGCTCGCTTTTCTTTTGAATAATACATCGCATCTCCCTCTTTAATGTCAAATGCTTGATAGAAAGCATCAATCTCAGGCAATGTACCATTTACACGCCATCTTCCCATGGAATGCGGATCTGATTTTGTCCTGCGAAGGAGTTCCTCGTCACGGATATTTTCTGCCCAGATGAATGCATAGGAGAGGAAGAAACGCTGTTCGGGTGAGAATTCACCTATTGTCTGGTCCTTTCCAGATTCTTTCAGAGTCTTCTGCAATGCATTGTATGCAATAGTCAGTCCACCATAATCCGCGATATTCTCGCCGAGAGTGAGTGTACCGTTGGCTTTGACTGTATCGAGGATTGTGATCGCATTGAAATTGTCTTCGATAACCTTTGCGCGTTCTTTAAATTTATCAGCGTCTTCGGTAGTCCACCACTCTTTCAGGTTTCCATCCTTGTCATACTTTCGTCCCTGATCGTCAAATCCATGAGTCATTTCATGACCAATCACCACGCCGATAGCTCCATAGTTAACAGCATCGTCTGCTTCAGGATCGAAAAAAGGAGGTTGCAGGATAGCAGCCGGAAAACAGATCTCGTTGGTTGCCGGGTTATAGTATGCATTAACTGTCTGTGGAGTCATCAACCATTCTTTTTTGTCAATCGGTTGATTCAGTTTGGATACATTATAGGCGTGTTCGAAGGCAGAAGAACGCTTCATGTTATCCCAATAGGAATCAAGCTGTATATCAAGAGAGGAGTAATCTCTCCACTTGTCCGGATAGCCAATTTTTACATAGAATGTATTTAACTTCTCAATTGCTTTTTGTTTGGTTGAATCTCCCATCCAATCCAGACCCAAGATTCTTTCTCCCAGAGATTTTTGAAGTTTACTGACAAGGTCAAGCATCTTTTCTTTTGAAGAAGCAGGGAAGTAGCGTTCCACATACATCTTGCCTACTGCCTCACCGAGCACATCATTCACACTTCCCACCACCCGTTTCCATCGCGGCAGCAGTTCTTTGCTTCCAGAAAGCGTTTTTCCGTAAAACTCAAAGTTGTTGTTTACGAAATCGTCACTTAGTAAAGGCGATGCGTTACATATGACGCACCAGCAAAGATAGCTTTTCAGAACGTCCAGAGAAGAGCTGTTAATTATATTACTAACCTCGCGTATCGGGTTTGGCTGACCGATATTCAGTGAATCAACCTGTCCCATTCCTTCCTGTGCAAACAATGACGACCATTGTATAGCGGGTGAAAGTTCCTGTAATTGAGTTATCGTTTGCTTATGGTAGTTCTGGTAAGGGTCACGTAGTTCGACACGTGAAAAGGCTGCTTTAGCAAGTGCAGTTTCAATAGACATAACATTTTGAGCTTCAACGATGGCTTGATTGTCTTCTATCCCACACAAAACCATCGCTTTTTCAATCATATTGATATACTTGGCACGAATGTTTTGAGTTGTTGCATCTTGCAAAAGATAATAGTCTCTGTCACCCATATTGAAACCTCCCTGAACAAGATGAAGTATGTTCATTGAACTATTCATGTCATCTGCATAGACATACAGAGAGAAGAAAGGATAAATACCATACTTGTTCATCTCTGCTATTTTGTCAACTAACTGACTCTTTTGGGTTATAGCACGGATAGATTGCAAGTCATTGATAACAGGTGCGGCGCCTTGTTTGTTGAGCAAGACACTATCCATCCCCAAACTGTAAAGGGCACCAATCTTTTGGGGAATCGTTCCCTGTTCGTTATTTACAGTTGCCATCTCCTCAATTAAAGATCTGATTCGCTCCTCATTTATTTCTCGAAGTTCTTCAAAACAGCCATAACGGGAGTATTCCGGACGCAGAGGATGCGATTTCATCCATCCACCGCCTGCATAGTCATAGAAGTTGTTGTTTCGGCTCACCGTGGTATCAATATTTGCCGGATTGATTCCATGATCACTCTCTTTTGTATTCGTACAAGCTATTGTCATAGTTGATGCAATGATGATAAGAAATTTATTAAAAGCATTCATACGCTTATATTTCAATTGGTTACTATTAAAAGCAAAAAAGCACTTCAAGTGGGGTTGAAGTGCTTTGGTTTTTGAGCCTCTTGTCGGATTCGAACCAACGACCCCGAGATTACAAATCACGTGCTCTGGCCAACTGAGCTAAAGAGGCAAGTGGGTAAGCTTACTACATCGCACCGCTACAACCGACTACCTTTGCTGCGATCAAGCCCTGGAGGATTTGAAGGGAGCTGGTCGTGTAGGACTTACCCGGGTGCAAAAGTACTCCATTTTTTTATTATGGCAAGAGCTTTCTGTAGTTTTTTGGAAAGAAAATGTTAACTGGTTGATTGAGAGTGTTGTTTAGAGTAATTTCTCTCTTAGTAATTGACCTTCTTATTAGATTCGTTCCATGCTTTAAAAGCTCGCAAAGCCTCTTCCCGAAGCAGCTCTTCAGATGGACAGTCTCTTTTTGAAGCAGGAAGACTCAGTTCGTCATAGATGTGCGCGTCATCAAATCCCGCAGCTTTAGCATCCTCTTTTGTCCCAGCATAATACACTTTATCCAGATGAGCCCAATAGATTGCAGACAAACACATCGGACAAGGTTCACATGAGGAATAGATATCACACCCTTCCAAGCTGAAAGTATCCAGCTTACTGCATGCTTTACGTATGGCGTTGATCTCGGCGTGAGCAGTTGGGTCATGGTTTGCTGTGACCCGATTAACTCCTTCCGAAATAATAGTTCCATCTTTGACAATAACAGCTCCGAAAGGGCCTCCAGCATCTTTTATGTTTTGGATGGAGAGCTCTATGGCTCTATGCATGAATAGTTCTTTCTCTCTCATTATTCATTTACAATCCATTCATGGACACCACTAGAATGTTTTTCCGGTAGTTGCACTTCAAGCTTTAGTGCATTTGTGGTTACCGGATTAAACTTCAATACATTGTATTTGTCTTTTTCGACACCATACGCTCCTTTGGTTGCTACTTCTGCAAATGAACCATCATCAGTCTTATACAGCAGTTTCCATTCTTTGGGCACCCGGCATCCGCCAAAGGGGCCGTCGTCAAACCAGTAAATCTTCACTTCTGAGACTTTTGTTGGTTTAGCAAAATCGTACTGGATCCACTGTTTGCTGGCTTCTTCCGGCCACCAATGATAGTAGGGATTCTCATGATCATTGGAATTTACAGGATCGTACTGGTCTGTTATAGAAGAGAGTGCAGCTGTTGGCATAGAGGCAGTCACTTTGCTGGTCGAAGCAATCGACTGACGCGGTGTGGCCTTTACCTTCGTTATTTCGGTAGCAATCCATACTTCCATTTCCCCATTCCCTCTGTTTGCCCATGCATAATATGGGATAGCGGTAATTGTCTGTTTCGTCTCAACCCGTTTGCCTTTCTCATTCATTTTCACCGTATAACCATCAGCGGTAATTACCTGAACTCCCTCTAATAATTCACTTTGGAAAGAAGTAGCTAGTTTGGCGTTTTTAGGCAATAGTATGTTGCGTACCTGTTGATTGTCATTGTCAGGCCATTCCAGACAGTACACAATAGGACCGCGTTGTAAAGCGACTTTTCCTTTATCAGCAAGAATCTTATCATTAGCTATAATCCGGCGCGGCTCCATAGGAAGTATAACTTTTACAACATCATTCATGCCCCAGTTGCGACGTATGATAGCATAGCCATTTTCTATCTTAAAATCAATCTTCTCATTGTTTATAAAGAGCTCGGTATTCTTTTTGCTTTTTTCGGCAAACTGGTAAAGATCGGAGGGAACTACTTCGTTACGCGCCCATCCCGGGATGCGTATTGCAACGTCGTAAGTTGCTGCTTTGTCACTTTTTAGTGTAATCTCGATGTTTCCGTCCCACGGATATTCTGTTTTTTGGGAAACAGCCAGTAGAACGTTGTCCAATTTAACCGTGGCTTCACTGTTGACAAATAAGTTGACATAAATGCGGTCTTTACTTTTTGCATAAAAGTAGCCCGGTACAGAGGGAATGAAACGACAGATGTTGCTTGGACAGCAAGCACAACCAAACCATTCACTACGTGCATGTTGACCTTTTGATTCCAGTGGATTGGGATAGAAGAAGTGATCTCCGGTTAGTGATACACCGGACACTGTCCCATTGTATAAGGTACGTTCCAATACATCATAATACTTCGAACTGCCTTCCAAAAGAAACATTCGGTGATTCCAAAATACTTCACCAATGGAAGCACATGTCTCATTATACGCAGACATATTAGGGAGATCGTATGGTTCGCCAAAACCTTCATGGCCACCTGCCGCACCAATTCCTCCGGTGATGTAATATTTTTGATCAATGATGTTGTCCCAAATTAAATTCAAAGCATTTTGATACGATTTTTCTCCTTGAATAGCAGCGATGTCAGCCATTCCTGAATACATATAACAGGCACGCACTGCATGACCTACAGCAGTGGTTTGTTGTTCAACCGGTAAATGATCCTGACAGTATTCTCCTCTGGTTTTCTCTTTGTTTTTGCCTCGTACGGAGAGGAAATAGTGCGCGAGATCCAAGTATTTTTTTTCGCCGGTGGCGCGATACAATTTCACAAGTCCCATTTCCACAACCTGATGTCCGGGTACAATAGCAAGTTTTCCCGGACCAAAATCAGTGCAAAGCAAATTTGCACTTTTGATGGCGATGTTAAGTAATGACTTCTTTCCAGTTGCTTGATAGTGTGCGACTGCTGCCTCGTAGAGGTGTCCAAGATTGTATAGTTCGTGACTCAAATCCCAGTCGTTCTCCCAACGTTTCTTTCCAACCCATGGATGGAGATTGTTTGGGTCTATGGTACGGTTGGTATACAGATATCCATCCGATTCCTGTGCTTCACCAATGTAAAAAATTAAAGCATCCAGATGAGCATCCATTTTCGGATCAGAAATAGTTTGCAGAGAATAGGATGCCCCTTCAATTATTTTGTAAATATCTGAGTCATCGAAAGGATATTCACTTTGGAATTTTCCTTTTTTCCAACCTCCGGCAATAATAAAGTTATCAATACGTCCTGTTAAGTAGCATTGTTTGAGTGCAATAGGAATTGTCACTTCATGATTCTTTTGAATACGTGGTGCCCAAAAATGATCGGTAACCTTGACGTCTGTGAATGGTACCGGTTGGATTGGATAATCTCCGGATTGAGCAGAAGCAGTGAGGTTTGTCAGCAATGCAACTGAGCAAATTATGTTTTTCATTATTTTCATACGAATAGGAGTGTATTAAACTGATTTGATGCTAGTAGAGCAAAAAGTATATGTATTGTATTGGATAGCAAAGAACGTAAATATATTCATTCCTACAAAATATTCATGAATAAATAAGCGGGACACAAATGGATGTATCCCGCTTATATTATTGATTCGTAAGATGCGTCTACTTAAGAAGTACTCTGTCTGGAAGTTATTCTCCCAAGTCATTATTTGTCTCAATAATCTTCCCGGCAGGAATGATTGTCCACGGTTCAATTTTGATCCTTCGGTTTATGATAGCTCCAGGTCCGATGTACGCTCCTTCTCCGATTTCAACATTAGATGCAATATAGGCCCCCGGACCTATATGTACGTAGTCCCCTATAGTAACTTCGTGATCTATATTGGCAGAGATGTTGATGAGACAATGTTTTCCTATTTTCGTTTCATTTTGTATCACCACATTAGCCAGAATTATTGATCCGGCACCTATTTCAGTGCGCATGCTGACGATGCTTTTAGGGTGAATTAAAGCAGTGGCTTTGTAAGATGCCATTTTCTCAGCAACCTTTTTCCTGTCACCGTTGTTGCCGATTGCTATGATGAACTTAGCCATAGGAAATAGCCCGGGTGTAAACTTTCCAGTAGGATGACCTTCATACAAGCCACCTTCAAAAGTGTCATCAAACATGTAATCAATCTTCTCTTCCAGCAGTTCCAAAAGATCGATAACTACTTTGGCATGTCCGCCAGTGCCATAAATTAACCACCCCATTGTTGTATCCTTTTTTGTTTATGATTTACAGCTCTTTTGTTTGACAGTATCTGTGATAACCTTCTTGATACGCTCCTCATCATCCAGTTTACAGATCATGAGAACATCATCTGTATCAACAATCAGGCAGTTTGTCATTCCGTCAACAATTACTGTCTTGCTACCATTCAACTCTTTAACCAAACAATTGGAAGAGTCTGTAATAAGAATGTCATCCCCTCCGAGTGCATTATTTGCAGAATCTTTTCCAAGTTGTTGATAAAGCGATCCCCAGCTCCCTACGTCACTCCACCCAAAGTCTGCACAACTCACATAGACATTTTTCGCGGTTTCCATCACTCCATAGTCAATTGAAATACTTTGGGAAGCTTCATAGACAGCATCCACGGCAGCCTGTTCTTCCGGTTGGTCATAATCATCCATGATCGAATAAAATCCTTTTGCGATATCAGGAAGATATTTCTCCAAAGCACTTTTGATAGCCAGGAGTGACCAGATAAACATGCCTGAGTTCCAGCTGTAATTACCTGCAGCTACAAATTCTTTGGCACAGTCCAGTGTCGGTTTTTCTTTGAAGGCGACCACCTTAGTGATTGACTCAGTCTCTTCAGATACCTGAATATATCCATATCCGGTTGCAGGATAAGATGGCTTTATACCAATAGTAACCAATGCATCTTTTCCTTCTGCATACTGCATATCATCCAAAACCACTTTTTCAAAAGTCGATTCATCCAGGATCAACTGATCCGAAGGGGTTACAACAACTACTGCGTCAGGGTTCTTTTTGTAAATTTTATATGTGGCATATGCTATACAAGGAGCTGTGTTTCTCCGCATCGGCTCGACCAGTACCTGTTCGGCTTTCAGCATTGGGAGCTGTTCCATGACGAGCTCTTTGTAGGCAGCACCGGTAACAACCAGAAAGTTTTCTGTTGGAATAAAACGGGCAAACCGTCCATAAGTCATCTGAATGAAGGTTTTGCCGATACCTAGTGCATCGATAAATTGTTTGGGTTTATCGTTTCGGCTTAGAGGCCAGAACCGGCTTCCTATGCCGCCGGCCATAATAATACAATAATGATTTTTGTTCATGTTAGATTTATTAGCAAAGTGAGAGGAAAGGAGAATGGGAGATCACTCCTCTTCTCCTTCTTTTTCTTTCATATTGTGATATACACTTTGAACATCCTCGTCGTCCTCAATCTTTTCGATCAATTTCATGACTTGGGCAGTTTGTTCATCGTTCAGTTCTTTCGTGTCATTTGAAATCCGTTCGAAATCCGCACTCAGAATCTCATAACCACCTTCTTCCAAAGCTTTCTGTATCGTATTGAAAGATTCGAAGGCACCATAAATTAGGATTCCGTCTTCATCCTGTTCAAACTCATCTGCACCGAAGTCAATCATTTCGAGTTCGAGGTCATCCAATGATACACCCTCTTTTGGGGTAATCTTGAAAACACTCTTTCTTTCGAAGATAAAGTCCAGACTACCGTTGGTACCCAGCGAACCGCCAAACTTATTGAAATAACTTCTTACATTCGCTACCGTACGCGTTGTATTGTCGGTCGCTGTTTCCACAAGTACAGCAATTCCATAAGGGCCGTAACCTTCATATACAACTTCTTTGTAATCAGATTCGTCTTTTGATATTGCTTTTTTAACTGCCCTTTCAACAGTCTCTTTCGGCATATTTGCAGCCTTCGCATTATGGAATAAAACGCGTAGACGGGAGTTTGTGTCCGGATCTGGTCCGCCAGACTTAACAGCGATAGAGATCTCTTTTCCTATTTTTGTAAAAGTAATGGCCATACTGCCCCACCGTTTCATTTTTCTTGCTTTGCGGTATTCATACGCTCTTCCCATATTACTATCTATTTAATTATCTAAGTTTTGCTTCGAATTTCTGAGTCAGATTGGTGATAATCTTAGTCATGATTGCATCAATCTGTTTGTCATTTAAGGTCTTTGTCTCATCCTGTATCAGGAAACTGACTGCATACGATTTCTTTCCTGCTTCCAGATTCTTACCCTCATACACGTCAAATAATGTCACTTCTTTAAGTAATTTCCGTTCACTCTCCATAGCCACTTTCTTAATGTCTGCAAACTGAACTTCCTTATTTACAAGAAGCGCGAGATCTCGTTTTACTGAAGGGAATTTTGATATCTCCGCAAAAGTAACAGAATGGCTGCGGATTTCTCTGAGTAGAATGTTCCAGTTGATGTCAGCATAATAAACATCAGTGTCAATATCCATCTCTTTCAATAGTTTTTTCGATACAATTCCCGACACTGCCAGCTTCTTTCCTCCGATGTTTATCTGTAAGGCTTGGCTATAAATCTCATTTGAAAATTGAGAGACAACAAGCTTAGTTTCTTTAACACCAAGTCTGCGAAAGATGTTTTCCATATACGCTTTCAATTCGTAAAAACTGCTGGTCTCGTTTGCATGAGCCCATGAACCGGAAACTTTATTACCGGAAAGCCATAGACCAAGATGATGTTCCTCACTGTAAGAAGAAAGGATATCCTCTTCTTTACGACGTTCTTCGTTTTTGAAATAGCAGTTTCCAAACTCATAAAACTTGATATCCCCATTTTTGCGGTTTCGGTTGTGAGCAATACTCTCAAGTCCGCCAAATAAAAGTGTCTGTCGCATGACGTTCAGGTCAGAACTCAGCGGGTTGAGCAATTCAACACAGTTTGCTGCAGGAAATGTTGTCAGTTCTTTGTAATAACCTCCCTTTGTCAGCGAGTTGTTTAATATCTCGTGGAAGCCACAAGCAGTCAGCTGTTCAGAAATCAGAGTAACCAGTTCGTGATTGACCGGTTTCTGTGCATGAGTGAGATTGGATCTCTGTTCCGTTGTAAAATCGATGTTGTTGTAGCCATAAATGCGCAAAATATCTTCAATCACATCCACGTCTCTTTGTACATCGACACGATAAGTAGGAACCAATAGTGACATTGATTCTTCCTCTTCATGAATAACAGATATTTCCAGAGCATTCAGAATATCCTTAATTGTCTCTTTCGGGATCTCCTTTCCAATAAGTGTTTTGATTTTTGAAAAAGAGATATCTACAGGGAAAGGATTGATTTTTACAGGATAGCAATCTTTTATTTCAGATGAAATGGCACCGCCTGCCAGCTCTTGTACCATGAGTGCGGCACGTTTCAAAACGAAAACCAGATGATTTGGGTCACAACCACGCTCGTTGCGGAAAGAAGCATCAGTATTCAATCCGTGACGGCGCGCAGTCTTACGAATCCAGGTCGGATTGAAATAGGCAACTTCCAAAAAGACATCTTTTGTTGCTTCAGTCACCCCCGAGTCCAAACCGCCAAAAACACCTGCGATACACATTACCTCTTCACTGTTACAGATCATCAGATCCTTGTCAGCAAGTGTCCGTTCGATTCCGTCAAGTGTTGTAAACTTTGTTCCTTCAGGAGCAGTCCGTATCACGACCTTATTTCCTTTGATGTAGCTGGCATCAAAAGCATGCATGGGTTGGCCGAGTTCGTGAACAATATAGTTTGTGATATCCACAATATTATTGATAGGACGTAGACCTATTAATTTCAATTTATTCTGAAGCCATTCCGGACTCTCCTTCACGGTAACACCAGAAATAGTTAATCCGGTATATCGCGGACAAGCTTCAGTGTTTTCTACCACAACGTCGATGTCAAGATTGTGGTTTTGAATAGAGAATGCTTCCACAGAAGGCTTTTTCAGTTCAACTCCCTGGTTTGTCTGTCTCAGGAAAGCAGCCAAATCACGAGCCACACCAAAATGAGAGCAGGCATCTATCCGGTTTGGAGTTATATCTACCTCCAGTAAATAGTCACTCTTTATATTGTAATACTCTTTGGCGGGAGTTCCAGGAATTGCATTATCAGGTAGTAGAATAATCCCTGAATGATCCGTTCCGATACCAATTTCTGCCTCACTGCAGATCATTCCGTTAGACTCTACACCACGGATCTTAGATTTCTTGATCGTAAAACTTTCGTTTCCATCGTACAGTGTTGTTCCATTTGTTGCCAGAACAATCTTTTTGCCGGCAGCCACATTTGGAGCACCGCATACCACTTGCAATGGTTCGCCCTCTCCGGTATGAACTGTTGTTATGTGGAGGTGGTCAGAATTCGGATGCTCAACACAAGTAAGAACCTCAGCGATAACCAAACCTTCCAAGCCGCCTTTTATTATCTGCACTTCTTCTATTTTACCAGTTTCCAAACCGATAGAGGTTAGTGCGTCAGCAACCTCAGCAGGTTGCAAATCAAAATTTACATACTCCTTGAGCCAATTGTATGAAACATTCATTGAAATCCATTTTTTTATTTAGACGCCAAAGGTACTAAGTTTCTTCCACTCTTCAATCCGTATGTATTAGAAATTTTGTTTTTCCCATCTCTTATCAAAAGAATCAGCGAGTTAATGAGATAAACAAGAATGTTTAAAAGATCTTTTTATATACCTTTGCCTTTCGAATATATAATTCGAAAAACCAGAAATAATGGAATACACAATCGATAAGATAAGTGAGATGATAGGGGCGAAGATGACGCCATTATTCCCATCTTCCATACGCTATATTTCAACGGATAGCCGTTCTGTCTCATTTCCCGAAGAGACTCTTTTCTTTGCACTTCGTTCGCAGCGCAATAATGGACATAAATACATTAAAGGACTCTATCAGGCTGGTGTTCGTTCTTTTGTGGTCAGCGAGGAAGTGACGGGTCAGGAAGAAATGAAAGAAAGCAACTTCTTACTTGTCAATGATACGCTGGCAGCTCTTCAAATCCTAGCCACTAAACATAGAGAACTGTATAGAATTCCGGTTGTCGGAATTACCGGAAGTAATGGGAAGACTATTGTTAAAGAGTGGCTCTATCAGCTACTTCATACCGACATACGAATCACCCGTTCACCAAGAAGCTATAACTCGCAGATAGGTGTTCCTTTATCAATGCTAATGCTCGATGAAGAGAGTCAGCTCGGTGTTTTTGAAGCCGGTATTTCACAAACAGGAGAGATGCTTCGTTTAGAAAAGATGATCCGACCCACTGTTGGCATACTTACCAATATAGGAGAGGCACATCAGGAAAACTTTTCATCCTTGCAGGAAAAATGCATTGAGAAGTGCATTCTGTTTAAAGACTGTGAACTATTGATCTATTGTTCAGATAATATTCTAATTAATCGTTCTATAAAGATGGCCGGTCTCGCATGCAAGCTGATGAACTGGTCTCGAAAAGATCAATCTGCCCCGGTGTATATCAGTTCGCAGGAAGAGAAAGAAGGTGAAACTGAGATCGCTTACAGGTACAACCATCATCCATACTCTTTAAAGGTTCCTTTTACTGATGAGGCTTCGATTGAGAATGCCATCCATTGCCTGACGGTAATGCTTTTTGAAAATGTTTCGGAAAAGGTTATAACCAAACGGATGCATTTACTTGAGCCGGTAGCTATGCGTCTGGAAGTCAAAGAGGGAATTAATAATTGTATGCTGATTGACGATTCCTATAACTCCGATCTTAACTCACTGGCAATTGCTCTCGACTTTCAGGCACGGAGAACTATAAAGGCGGGGACTAAGCGTACAGTCATCCTGTCGGATATACTTCAGAGTGGCATGCCTTCTTTCGAACTTTATGCCACAGTGAATCACCTGATGGTTGGCCGAAATATAGACAAGCTGATAGGCATTGGCCCTGAAATCGTTTCGCAATCATCCTTTTTTCAGATTCAAAGCTACTTTTTCCCCAATACAGAATCATTTCTGAACTCTGAATGTTGCCGTTCTTTACGAGATGAAGTGATTCTGATTAAGGGAGCTCGTTCGTTCCGTTTTGAAAATATTTTCGAGCATCTATCCCTCAAAGTCCATGAAACAATTCTGGAAGTGAATTTGAATAGTTTGGTGGAGAACTTCAATTTTTACCGCTCCAGACTTAAACCTCAGACCAAGATTATAGCGATGGTAAAAGCATTTGCTTATGGAGCTGGTTCGTATGAAATTGCCAAGACACTGCAAGATCAGCGTTGTGACTATCTGGCAGTAGCAGTTGCAGACGAAGGTGCAGAATTGCGGAAGGCAGGTATCTATATGCCGTTGATGGTGATGAATCCAGAGATGAGTAGTCTGCCTGCCCTGTTTGACAACTCCCTTGAGCCGGAAGTTTACAGCTTTCAACTACTTCATGCATTGATAGCAGCTGCAGAACGACAAGGCATATTCAATTATCCCATTCACCTGAAACTCGATACAGGAATGCACCGACTTGGATTTACACCGGAGGAACTGCCAGAAGTCACCCGCATCTTCAAGGACCAGAAGGCTCTGATGATTCGCTCCGTCTTTTCTCATCTGGCCGGTAGTGACGGACCTGAGCTGGATGATTACACGAAACATCAGATAGGGCTATTTACTCAATGTACGGATGAATTGCAAGCCGCGTTCAGCCATAAAATAATGCGCCACATATTAAATACTGCCGGAATCGAACGCTTCTCAGAGTCTCAGATGGAGATGGTGCGACTCGGTATCGGACTTTACGGCATCAGTTCAAATCCCAAAGTGGCACCATTGATAAAGAATGTGAGTACGTTGAGAACCACCATCCTTCAAATCAGAGACCTCTCAGCAGAAGACACGGTAGGATATGGAAGAAAAGGAAAACTCAACCGTAAGTCGCGGATTGCCGCCATCCCCATAGGATATGCAGACGGCTTGAACCGGCTGTTGGGCAACAGGAAAGGGAGCGTATATATCAATGGCAAGTTTGCACCCATCATCGGTAATATATGTATGGATGTAACCATGATTGATGTTACTGACATACAAGCCCGCGAAGGGGATTCAGTCATCATCTTCGGAGAAGAACAGCCCGTCACAGTGCTTGCTGATAAATTATCTACGATCCCCTATGAAATAATAACATCCGTTTCTGACCGTGTCAAGCGAGTCTATTATCAGGAATAAAAAAGAAAGTGGGCATACTTAGTATGCCCACTTTCTTTTTGTAAGAAGCTATTAGATTAACGAAGCAAAGCAATCATTTGGTCCGGACTAACAAGTTTTTGTTCACCGCTGGTCATATCTTTCAGCATTACCTTCCCTTCATTCATTTCTGTTTCGCCCACGATTGCAACAAAAGGAATATTTTTATTATTCGCATAAGACATCTGTTTCTTCATCTTTCCTGCCTCAGGAAAAATTTCTGTCCGGACACCTGCTTCACGCAGTTGAGATACGATGGGTAGCAAAAATCTCATTTCAGTTTCTCCAAAGTTAACACACAAGACTTGAGTCGTTCCAACAGACGAAGCAGGGAAGAGGTCCAGCTGGTTTAATACGTCGTAGATACGGTCTGCACCAAAAGAGATGCCCACTCCAGATACGTTATCCAGACCGAATACTCCGGTAAGATTATCATATCTTCCACCACCACTGATACTCCCGATTTGCACATCTTTCGCTTTTACTTCAAAGATTGCACCGGTATAATAATTCAATCCCCGAGCTAGGGTCAGATCCAACTCGAAGTCTGAAGCAATGCGCACCTGTTCCAGGGTATCCAGTATATATTCGATTTCTTCAATCCCCTTCATACCTATTTGAGAAGTACTAAGCGTTTGTTTTAGTACGGCCAGCTTTTCACGGTTGGATCCTGCTAGTTGTAAGATGGGTTCCAGTGTGTGGATAGCATCCGGATTGATTCCTTTCGATGCAAGTTCCTCTTTGACTTTCTCCAGACCGATCTTGTCCAGTTTATCAATGGCAACGGTGATATCCACGATCTTGTCAGCCTCTCCGATGATTTCGGAAATACCAGAAAGTATCTTTCGATTGTTTATTTTGATGCAAACCTTAATATTCAGGCGATGAAATACCTCATTAATCATTTGTACCAGTTCCACTTCATTAAGCAGTGAATCAGAACCAACCACATCGGCATCACATTGATAAAATTCACGATATCGACCCTTTTGTGGACGGTCTGCACGCCATACGGGCTGAATCTGGAACCGTTTGAAAGGGAATGTGATATCATTGCGGTGCATAACGACATACCGTGCAAAAGGAACAGTTAAGTCATAGCGCAATCCCTTCTCCGAAATCTTATTGGTCAGCTTTGCTGTATTTCTTTCTAGCAATTCCTCGTTTGATACATCAGATAAGAAATCGCCGGAGTTGAGTGTCTTAAACAGTAGTTTATCACCTTCTTCTCCATATTTTCCCATCAGTGTAGATAAGTTCTCCAAAGCGGGAGTCTCAATCTGCTGAAAACCATATAAGTCAAATACCTCACGGATTGTATTGAAAATATAGTTTCGTTTCGCCATTTCCACAGGGGAGAAGTCCCTGGTTCCCTTGGGTATGGATGGAGTTTGTGCCATAATTTATTTCTTGTTTAATTCGAACGGCAAAGGTAGCACAAAATGACCCATTATTAAAATTGAAGAGAGAGAATTATCATTCCTAGCAGCCACTTTAATGATCGATGTGCACACATTTAGTTTTTTTGTGCACACATTTAGGGGCTTTGTGCAAAATAGTTTGCTAAAAGTAGTTCCGGAACGATATTATGTCGTACTTTTGTCTCGTCTTTAATATACTAACTAAATGAAATCATTACAGATTGGAAATTTATCCCTCAATGTGCCTATTATTCAAGGTGGTATGGGGGTTGGGATCTCACTTTCCGGATTGGCGTCAGCAGTAGCCAATGAGGGTGGAGTAGGGGTCATATCTTGTGCAGGACTTGGGTTGCTGTACAAGAACTTAGCTGATAACTTTCAGAACTCATGCATTGCCGGTCTCAAGGAAGAGTTGGCAAAAGCACGTGCAAAAACAAAAGGTGTTATCGGAGTAAATATTATGGTTGCGATGACAAACTTCTCAGATATGGTTATTACTTCTATTGCAGAAAAGGCCGATATTATATTCTCAGGAGCTGGTTTGCCATTGGATTTACCAAAGTTTCAAACAAAAGATAGTGTCACCAAATTGGTGCCGATAGTTTCTTCAGCACGTGCTACAAAGCTTATCTGCGAGAAATGGAAGACAAACTACGATTACCTTCCTGATGCGATTGTTGTCGAAGGTCCAAAAGCCGGAGGGCACCTCGGATACAAAAGAAATCAGATCGACGATGAAAATTTTTCTCTTGAGGTGATTATACCTCAGGTTGTAGAAGAAGTACGTCGCTTTGAAGAGAAATATCATCAGCACATTCCTGTCATTGCTGCAGGTGGAGTTTATACCGGTGCGGATATTGCACGCTTTATAGAGTTAGGTGCTGAGGGGGTTCAAATGGGTACACGTTTTGTGACTACAGAAGAATGTGATGCATCTCCGGAATTTAAACAAGCTTATATTGATGCTTCTGAAGGTCAGATACAAATCATTGACAGTCCTGTCGGAATGCCAGGAAGAGCTATCTTCAATAAGTTTATACAGCGCGTCAGAGACGGAGTGACACAACCTAAGTCGTGTCCTTTTCATTGTATCAAGACGTGTGATATCAATAAGAGTCCTTATTGCATCATGCTTGCTTTGTACAATGCGTTTAAAGGAAACATGGAAAATGGATATGCATTTTGCGGATCCAATGCCTATCGTGCTCAGAAACTCACAACAGTAAAAGAGACGATCAGTACGCTGATGAAAGAGATGAAAGAGAAGCTCGGAGAAAAAATAGGTGATAAGTAAGGTTAGAGCCTTAAAAATAGAAAAAGAATGAGGATTAACCTCTTCTGCTTCCGCCACCCATCGCAATCATTACATAATAAAGCAAGGATGCTATCGAACCGATAGCGGCAATAACATACGTATATGCAGCCCATTTCAAAGCATCCTGTGCTTTCCCATGAATCTGCGAATTAGTAATACCTGCCGTACGAAGCCAAACCAAAGCACGGCTACTCGCATTAATTTCGACCGGTAGAGTCACAACTGTAAACAAGGTTGTAACAGCAAATAGTCCGATGCCAATCCAGATGAGAGAAGGGAAAGAGTTCATCATAAACAATCCACCCAAAATCACCCAAGTTACCCATCTCGAAGCAAAGCTGACAGCAGGAACCAATTTAGAACGCATCTGCAAAAAAGCGTACGATTTGGCATGCTGCACAGCATGCCCACATTCATGAGCAGCTATCGCGGCAGCAGCGACGCTATTGCTAAGATAAACACCTTCACTCAGATTGACGGTTTTGTTGGCCGGGTTATAATGATCGGTCAACTGTCCGGGGGTACTTATTACTTTTACATCATAGATGCCGCTGTCGTGCAACATCTTCATGGCAACATCCCTTCCTGTCATACCATTGCTTAGTGGTATGCGGGAATATTCTTTAAATTTCCGTTTCAGTACAGCTTGTACTGCGAAACTTGCGATACCGATCGCAATAATTAAAATCCAAAATCCCATAATGTCATTTATTAGTTTGTATCAATTAAGCTGCAAACGGTTTGCCTGTGACAGAAACTGACAAATCTTGTTATTCTTCCGTGTAACGGATGACAGTTTGTTCACGATCCGGACCAACAGATACAATCTTAATAGGCACTTCCAGCTCTTCTTCAAGGAACGAAATATACGCATTAAACTCTTCAGGGAACTCATCCTCGCTGCTCATTTTAGTCATATTGCATTTCCAACCCGGCAGTTCTACATAGATAGGTTCAATTTTATCGTTAATCTCATACGGAAATTCTGTCACTTCATTCCCTTCCATATTATAAGCCACACAAGCTTTGATTGTTTCAAAGTCATCAAGCACGTCGCTCTTCATCATAATCAGTTGAGTAACCCCATCTATCATGATCGCATATTTCAGAGCCACCAGGTCAATCCATCCACAACGACGTTTACGACCTGTTACGGAGCCATATTCATTTCCATTTCTGCAGATTGTCTCTCCGATTTCATCAAACAACTCAGTAGGGAAAGGACCGGCACCAACGCGGGTGCAATAAGCTTTGAAGATTCCATAGACCTCTCCGATCTTGTTCGGAGCAATACCCAGACCTGTGCAAGCTCCCGCACAGATAGTATTAGAAGATGTGACAAATGGGTAAGAGCCGAAGTCGATATCCAACATAGTACCTTGCGCACCCTCAGCCAATACTTTTTTCCCTTCTTTGAGGTAGTTGTTGATCGCGTGTTCGCTATCGATCAGGTCATAGTTCTTCAGATATTCCACAGCTTCCAGCCATTCTTTTACCAACGGTTCCAGATCATACTGGAAGTTCAGGCTTTTCAATATCACTTCGTGACGAGCAATGGCAGTAGCAAATTTCTTATCAAAGTCATATAATAAGTCACCGATACGAAGTCCGTTACGGCTGATTTTATCCGTATACGTAGGTCCGATACCTTTGCCTGTAGTACCCACTTTGTCACTTCCTTTTGAAGCTTCATAAGCAGCATCAAGCAAACGGTGAGTGGGCAAAATCAAGTGCGCTTTCTTTGAAATAAAGAGTTTCTTTGTCAGTTCATGTCCTGAAGCAGCCAATGCTTCTGCTTCCGCCTTAAACAAGACAGGATCAAGCACTACCCCATTACCAATGATATTCGCATTATTCCCCTGAAATATTCCGGAAGGAATAGAGCGGAGTACATATTTCTCACCATTGAATTCCAGCGTATGTCCGGCATTTGGTCCACCTTGAAAACGGGTCACAACATCATAGTTGGGAGTAAGTACATCCACTACTTTCCCTTTTCCTTCGTCGCCCCATTGCAAGCCCAACAATACATCTACTTTCATTTTTTTGTTCGTTATAGTTATACTAATCAATTATTTCACTTTGTTTTGCAGCCTTCTGCACTTCTCACAGGTTCCATAGAGATAGACACTGTGACTTTGCACAAGAAACCTTTTCAGTTGCTTGGCATTCATCAATTTAGCGACAGTCGGATCTCTGAATTCTTTTTCCTCTCCACAACACAGACACACCGTCTTATACGTATTCTGAGGGCAGAGCATTCGCTCATATCGGCACGCGCCATCCATAATCGGATGTCTCACTACCAAATGGCAATCCAGAAACAATTTAATGGAATTATAAAGCGTCGTCCTACCGATAAAGAGCTTTTCTTCCTCCACCCAGTTTTGCAGATCTTCTATTGTAAAGTGTCTATTCCGAGAATAAATATATTCAAGGATTTTATACCTTTCAGGCGTTCTACGTAATTTGTGAGCCAATAAATAGCTATTGAGTATCCTCTTTGCTTTCTCCATTCCGTTATCCATTCATCTGCATCTGGTTTAATGAAGCAAGCAAAAGTAGTTCTTTTGGGTGATATATAAAAACTTTTGTATAATAATTTTAGAGGTTCCACAGCACTCTTAGTTCTGAAAATGAGGATTCAAATCCTATCTCCTTTCAATAACCGTACGGATAAGGCGTGTGAAACGATCGGCATACATATCAGACTTTACGATTCCCACACCACTGATTTCTCCAAAAGATTTACGGTCTTTAGGTTTTTGATTAGCCATCTCGGTCAGTACCTTGTCTGAAAAGATCAGATACGCAGGCACTCCTTTTTCCTGAGCGATTACTTTACGCAAAGCTCTCAACTGGTCATACAAATCCTCCTCCTGACTCTGTGAAGCGATAGGAGTAGCAACTGCTTTTTTCCCTCCTTTTTTGCCTTTCTCGGCAGGTTCATATGGACGTGGCTTGTATAGAAACACTTCTTTTCTGCCATACAACACATCTTCTCCAAAAGGAGTGATTCTAAGTATAGAACCCTCGTTATAAGCAACTTCTACACAGTTGAGCTGCAGCATCTGCAGAAAATAGGCTGACCATTCCTGGTAGGAGAACTCTTTTCCCACACCATAGGTCTTTAGCATGTGATATCCTTCCTGAAAAAGTTCTGCACGTGAAGATCCTCTGAGAATATCAACAAGCATCCGGAAACCGATCTTTTCGTCGGTACGTTTGACAGCACTGAGTGCTTTTTGCACCAGCACTGTGCCATTAAACCTTTCCGGCGGATTCTTGCAAACATCACAATTGCCACAATCCTCTTCCAGTGTCTCGCCAAAATAGCTCATCAATATTTTCCTTCTGCAGATTCCCGATTCAGCAAACTCCTGCATCCTTTTCAGTTTCATCATATTGATCTCCTGCTGTCCGCTCTCTTCCGCAAAACTCCGCAACAAGATCAGGTCTCCGACCGAATAAAACAAGAATGTATCTGCCGGTAATCCATCTCTGCCAGACCGTCCAATCTCCTGGTAATAATTTTCCATACTTTTGGGTAGATTGTAATGAATGACCCAGCGTACGTTAGACTTGTCAATTCCCATACCAAAAGCAATAGTCGCAACAATCACATCAATAGAGTCATTGATGAAAGCTGTCTGCACCTCATCTCTATTTTTTGCGTTCATGCCGGCATGATACGGAGCAGCAGAAATCCCTTTTGAGTTCAGTTCCTCAGCAACTTTCTCAACAGTGTCACGTTTCATACAGTAGATGATGCCGCTCTGATCTTTTCGTTTGGCAATAAAGTCGGTAATCATCTTTAGTTTTATCTTCTTTGTGGCTCCACTGACCACAGAGAGAGAGAGGTTGGGGCGATTAAAAGAGGAAAGAAACATCTGTGCATTTTCAAGTTTCAGTTGTGTGCGGATATCCTCCCGGGTAATTTTGTCTGCTGTTGCCGTCAAAGCGATGATGGGTAGCTCAGGAAAACGATCTTTGATCATCCCCAACTGTGTATATTCCGGTCGGAAATCATGTCCCCATTGAGAAATACAATGTGCTTCATCAATTGCGATAAAGGAGAATTTCAATCTGGAGAAAAGAGAATCCAGTTCGCCGAGAAACCGTTCAGGCGAGACATACAAAAGCTTTATTTGTCCGGAGAGGATCTCGATCTTCACCTTTTCCGACTCAGACGCTTTTTGCGAACTATTCAGAAAAGCCGCAGGTATCCCATTCTCAATGAGACCTTCAACCTGATCTTTCATCAGGGCAATCAGTGGAGAGATAACAATGGCCGTACCTTCCATCATCAGAGCAGGTATCTGGAAACAGACCGACTTTCCAGCACCGGTAGGCATCAGCACGATAGAATCTCTTCCTTCCAGTGTGTTACGAATGATATCCTCCTGATACGGGCGAAATGAATTATATCCGAAATATTGCTTTAAAAAATCTTGTGCCGTTCTCATTCAGTAGTCGGTTTATTGGAATATAATCTGGCTGATCACGGCATCTCCGATCTTAGCATTTAGTTTTTGAATCAATTGCTGGCGATGCATGAGCAATTCGGCCCGCAACACTGAAGATGACAACTGCACATACAACGTACGGTTGCGAACATAGAGATGTGTCGTATAATTATTTACAGCCGGTCCGACCACTTCAGGCCAGATGCTGATCACTTCCATTTCATACAGGTGCGTATCAAGATGCTGTTCTGAAAGCAGTTCCTTTAAGATCTCATGCAGCGGTTGCGCTTTCTTTTTCCTCATTGCATTGTCCCTTTTTCCAGTTCGGAAACCTCTCCGTTTTGTACCCGGAAGATCAGATAATCCTGATTACAAGCAGCCAGTATCTCATCCAGATATTTCCGGTTCGTATCCGTGATAAAGATCTGCCCAAATTTGTCGCTTGCCACCAGACTAACAATCTGTTCAACCCGATGGGCATCCAGTTTGTCGAAGATATCATCCAGCAATAAAATAGGCGTGGTATGTCCGTTGCGTTTTAAAAATTCAAATTGTGCGAGCTTTAAGGCAATCAGATAGGTTTTGTTTTGCCCTTGCGATCCAATTTTCCTGATGGGATACGAATCCAAAAGCATCTCAAGATCATCTTTATGTACCCCTTTAGTAGAAAAACCGATGAGTTTATCACGTTCCCGAGTAGCTTTCAGCATGGTGCGTAGTTCACCTTCGCTCAAATGCGAAGAATATTCCAGCGACACATCTTCCGCGTCACCGGACACATACTTATAATACTCTCTGAATACAGGGATAAATTCTTCAAGAAAACGGCAGCGTTTCTGGTAGATGATACTCCCCGCATTGTCCATCACCTCTTCCCACAGTTCGTAGATAGTATCATCATCATACTGCTCCTCTTTGAGTAGCGCATTGCGTTGAGCCAGAGCCCGGTTGTAAGCGATCAGCGCCTCCATGTATCCTTTATCATACTGAGCAATCACAAGATCCAGAAACTTTCTTCTTTCCTCGCTTCCCCCCAGAATCAGAGCGGAATCAGAAGGAGAGACCATTACCAACGGAATAGTACCTATATGTTCGGAAAGTTTCTCATACTCCTTTTTGTTACGCTTGAATAGCTTCTTTTGTTTACGTTTGAGTCCGCAATAGATTTCCTCTTCTTTGCCTTCAAAGTCATACATACCTTGCACAACGAAAAATTCTTCCCCATGCAAGATGTTTTGAGAATCCGGAAGATTTGTCTGACTTTTGCAGAAAGAGAGATAATGGAGCACATCCAGAAGATTGGTTTTGCCCATTCCATTATCGCCAAAGAAGCAGTTCAGCTTTTTTGAGAATAGAAGTTCCGCCTCACGGATATTCTTATAATTGATAATTGAGAGTCGGTTGAGTATCATGCATTAATCAGTTCTTTCGCTTTTGGGCAATATCGTCATGACACAAAAGTAGTACAAATAAAGTACCTGCCACCTCCATCAGAAGAAGAAATTCTATAAAATTATTGATTTGTTCATCAAAGTTTGTTGGTGTTTGAAAAATAAACTACTTTTGCGAACTTAACAGAAAATTAAAGAATACAGATATGTCAGACAAAAAGAAGTCACAAAAAGGCGAATTACAGATTGAGGATGTAGAAAAGGCGTTGTCTCGTACAGAGCTCTTCATTGAAGACAACCAAAACAAGCTGTTGGCAGGATTAGGTATTGTCGTATTAGTAGTAGCCGGTTTTATCGGAGTACGTCACTTTTACACATTACCGAGAGAGAAAAAGGCTCAGGTTGCCCTTTTCCCGGCCGAAAAGTATTTTGCGAAAGATTCTTTGAACCTTGCATTGAATGGCGATGGACTTAATTGCATCGGATTTATGGGAGTTATTGAAGATTATAGTGGCACAGATGCTGCAAACCTTGCTTGTGCTTATTCAGGATTGAGCCTTCACCAACTAGGTAAGAACGAAGAAGCTATCAAATACTTGAAAAAGTTCAGTGGTGGAGATGATATGATTGCTCCGGCAGTACTTTCAGCCATAGGCGATTGCTATTCAGATATGGAAGACTATAAAGAAGCTGTAACCTATTTTGAAAAAGCAGCAAAGAAAGCAGACAACAACATTGTATCTCCAATCAGTTTGAAGAAAGCAGGTCTTGCTTATGAGAAGATGAACAATTATGACAAGGCGCTGCAGGTATACACAACTATTAAAGATAAATATGTCAACTCAGCTGAAGGTGTTGACGTAGACAAATACATCGAAAGAGTTAAAGCTCTGAAGTAAGCCGTATTCATAAACAGGAAAAGCTGCTTACATCAAACAAGGCAGCTTTTTTTTATTTTAAATAAGAGAAGAACGATGGCAACAGCATATCATAACTTGTCAACATACGATGCAACATCACTGCCCAACGTTGAAGGAAAACGTTTCGGTATCGTCGTTGCAGACTGGAATAGCAACATCACCTTTAAACTGTTGGATGGCGCTGTAAGTGCATTAGCAGAACACGGTGTAAAGCCAGAAGATATCGAAGTAATACATGTACCCGGAAGTTTCGAACTGATCTTTGGTGCCAGACAGATGGCAGAGCGTTCCAGAGTAGATGCGGTCATTGTATTAGGCTGCGTAGTACGCGGAGACACCCCTCATTTTGATTACGTCTGTCAGGGTGTTACCCAAGGTATAGCCAGTTTGAATCTGAAATATAATATTCCTTTCATATTTGGGATGGTCACTACCAATACGATGCAGCAAGCAGAAGATCGGGCAGGAGGAATACATGGTAATAAAGGGGTAGAAGGCGCAATTACCGCGATAATAATGTCGCAAATGTTTGTAGAATAGAAATTATTCACTACTTTTGCACCGCCGTTAGAGAACGGGTAGTTACCAGAGTGGCCAAATGGGGCAGACTGTAAATCTGCTGGCTTCGCCTTCGGTGGTTCGAATCCATCACTACCCACTAACATTGCGGGAATAGCTCAGTTGATAGAGCATTAGCCTTCCAAGCTGAGGGTCGCGGGTTTGAGTCCCGTTTCCCGCTCTCAGTAAAAAGAGGCTTTCTACCATGAGGTAGGAAGCCTCTTTTTAATTTTGAGAAACTCTTGCACCCTCTTTTTTCAAAACAAGATCTCCCCGATTATTAAAGAAATAGTAGTACCTTCGCAACTACAACAAAACAAGACGGTCCGCTATGTTTGATCTCGATTTATATAAAAGACATTACAAGGTTCTCATCAGGTTGGGAGTACCCATTATAATAGGACAGATCGGATTTATCGCGCTCGGATTTGCTGATACCTTCATGGTGGGTCATCACAGTACTGAAGAACTGGCAGCCTCCTCGTTTGTTATCACAATCATCAGTCTTGCGATTCTTATCAGTGTCGGCTTCTCTTACGGACTGATTCCACTGGTCGGTTCTCTCTACGGACAAAAGAAATACGAACAAATCGGTCAGGTAGTCCGATATGGTTTTTATGCCAATCTGCTGGTAACCACTCTTCTTCTGCTCGCATTAGGAGTAGTTTATCTCTATGTTGATCGTATGGGACAGCCCGAAGAACTGCTACCGCTCATCCGTACCTTCTTTGTGTATCAAGTGGCATCCCTCTTCTTTATCGGGCTTTTCAATGTATTCAGGCAGTTTGCCGATGGGATCACCAATACAAAGATCTCTATGTGGATACTTTTGAGTGCGAACGGAATAAATATTCTCCTCAATTATATCTTTATTTTCGGACATTGGGGTGCTCCTGAGATGGGCCTGGAAGGTGCCGGACTAGGGACTCTGATTGCCCGTATCCTGATGGTAATAACCGCTTTCATCCTCTTCTTCGGGAGCAAGAGCTTTGCCGTGTATCGCAAAGGACTGAAGATCCGTGCCTCGGACCTCTCACTCTTCAAAAAGATAAACAAACTAGGATGGCCAATCGGTGCGCAGATGGGTATGGAGATGGCTTCATTTACCATTGTAGGTATTATGGTCGGATGGCTGGGCACAATTGAGATGGCTGCTCATCAGGTGATGATTACAGTATCAACGATCTGTTTCATGGCATACTATGGCCTTGGATCAGCAGTGGGAGTTCGTGTCAGCAATTTTGAAGGACAGGGAGACTATCAGCAAGTACGTCGTGTAACATATGCCGGTTTTCATCTGATGATGCTACTGGCATTAGTCAGTTCGTCGATTGTCTATTTCTTTCAGAATGAACTCGGGGGACTCTTTACCGACTCACAGGAAGTTATTCTTATGTTTTCCACCTTGATTACCCCCATGCTCTTGTATCAGTTTGGCGATGGCTTGCAAGTTTGCTATGCCAATGCCCTGCGTGGTCGGGGAGACGTTAATATCATGATGGTGATAGCATTTATTGCTTATTTTATTGTCTCTCTCCCTGCAAGCTATTTCTTTGGTTTTGTGCTCGAATGGGGGGTAATGGGTGTTTGGATGGGATTCCCCTTCGGGTTGACCACTGCCGGAATTCTTTATTTCTGGCGTTTCTATTCCGGCACAAAGAAGAAAGTAAATAGATAACAATTCAGTTATTCTATACTTATATCTTTGATCAGGAGTTATTTTCTTGTTCGGAAACAAATAAAATAATTACATTTGCGTGTCCATGAACTATTTTAAGATGAATGCTATGATGAAACAAATTATTTTCTCCTCTAAGAAGACCATGTTGTCTATACTCAGTCTGCTATTCTGTCTTACTGGCTTCGCGCAGTATGAACCCTCTTTTTCAACGGCAGGCTTTTATCAAACAGAAAACTCAGGACGTACAGTCTATAGTATGAATGTGGCATGGCGCTTTTACAAAGGAGCAGTAAAAGGAGCAGAAGCCACAGCCTTTGATGATTCTAAATGGGAAGTCGTTTCCACGCCTCACGGACTGGAATATCTCCCCACTGAAGCTAGTGGATGTATCAATTATCAGGGTGAAGCCTGGTATCGCAAACATTTTACCCCCGATGCTTCCTTGAAAGGGAAGAAGCTCTTTCTTCATTTTGAAGCAATCATGGGGAAATCCAAAATTTATATCAATGGACAGCTCGTCAAAGAGCAGTTCGGAGGTTTCCTGCCTGTGATCATTGACGTCACCAACCTTTTATTCTTCGACAAAGAAAACGTGATTGCCGTATGGGCAGACAATAGTGATGATCCTGCCTATCCTCCCGGAAAAGCGCAGAATGTGCTTGACTTCACCTACTCCGGAGGTATCTACCGCGATTGCTGGCTGATAACTCACAACCCGGTGTATATTACAGATCCGAACCTTGCAGGAGAAGTAGCCGGTGGCGGATTATTTATCTCTTACGACAAAGTATCGGAAGAATCCGCTTTAGTGAATATCAAACTACAGCTCAAGAATGAGACGACTGTTCCGTTTTCAGGCAAAGTAGCTTTTATACTGAAGGATAGAACCGGAAAGAAAGTAATCTATACCAATCGCAATTGTACCATTGCACAAGGGAAAACCACCACTGTGACTGCTCAGATGAATGTAAAGAACCCGGATCTGTGGTCACCCGAAACGCCCCATCTGTATCAGATGGAGGTGGCTGTGATGGGAAAAGGAAACAAAATTATAGATGGATATATGCAACGCATGGGAATCCGAGGCATTGAGTTTAAAGGGCTGGATGGCTTTTGGCTCAACGGCAAACCCTATCCCAATCCACTGATCGGTGCCAACCGCCATCAGGACTTTGCCATGTTGGGCAATGCGTTGCCCAACAGTTTGCATTGGAGAGATGCCAAGAAACTCCGCGATGCCGGTATGACAATCATCCGTAATGCCCATTATCCTCAAGATCCTTCTTTCATGGATGCTTGCGACGAACTCGGTCTGTTTGTGATCGTCAATACTCCCGGGTGGCAGTTTTGGAACAGTGCCCCTTCTTTCGAGCAAATGGTCTATACCGATATCCGTAATATTGTACGTCGCGACCGCAATCACCCTTCCGTCTTCCTTTGGGAGCCAATCTTGAATGAAACCAGTTATCCGGCAGACTTTGCTAAGAATACGAAGAAGGTTGTGGAAGAAGAATATCCATATCCCTATTGCTATTGTGCCTGTGATGAGATGGCGCGTGGAAGTGAAAATTATATGATTCATTTCTGCCATCCCAATACCGGCAGTGATGCTTCGGGCAAAGCCAAAGATCCCAACCGTTGTTATTTTACCCGTGAGTTTGGCGACTGTGTCGATGACTGGAACTCTCACAACTCGCCGAGTCGTGTCAGCCGAGCCTGGGGTGAAGCACCCATGTTGGTTCAGGCAACCCACTATGCCAATCCATCCTATCGCTACACCTGCATTGACAATCTCTATCGTCAAAGCCGTCAGCATTTTGGAGGAGCCTTGTGGCATTCCTTTGACCATCAGCGCGGATATCATCC
This sequence comes from Bacteroidales bacterium, assembly GCA_963677415.2. Lineage (GTDB taxonomy): Bacteria > Bacteroidota > Bacteroidia > Bacteroidales > JAQUTK01 > JAQUTK01. The sequence continues at coordinate 28,836 of CAXXFJ010000017.1, forward strand.
CGATCCATTCTACGGAGGTATCATGGATGGATTCCGTCAACCAAAATATTCCTATTACATGTTTATGTCTCAACGTTCTCCTGTGAAGAGCGATCTGATTGCCGAGACCGGACCGATGGTATATATCGCCCATGACATGGATCCCTTCTCTGATAAAGATGTGCAGGTGTATTCCAATTGTGAAGAGGTGCGTTTGACTTACTTCAAAGGAGGCAAGCAGTTTGTCCATAAACGGGAGAAAACAGACCAGGGAATGCCTTCACCCATCATTACTTTTGAGAATGTGTATAGCTTTATGGATGTGAAAGCGAACAGAAACCAAGCCAACGTCTATCTGTTGGCAGAAGGAGTGATCAATGGTCAGGTAGTAGCCACAGACACCGTATATCCGGCACGTCGTCCCTCCAAGTTGGTGCTTTGGCTTGACAACGAACAGACAAGCCTTCGTGCAGACGGATCCGATTGTGTCGTTGTAGTCGCAGGCATTGCCGACCGTAATGGAAATATCAAACGACTGAATAATTACCAGGTTCGATTCACTGTAACCGGTGAAGGACGCCTGCTGGGTGATGAAAGTATAGGAGCCAACCCGCGTGAAGTAGTCTGGGGCACAGCACCTGCACTGGTTCAGTCTACGATGACTTCAGGCAAGATTAAAGTGATGGCAGAAGTTGCACACAAAGGTTCGCAGATGCCAATGAGCGCCACGCTTGAATTTGAATCGCTACCGGCAGTTCACCCTTCCATCTTCTCAGTCAAAGAAGCCTCTTTGATTGGCAATCAGGATAATGTCAAACAAAGCAGCACACTATCTTCTGATGATAAAGACCGGGAGATAGAACTACTACGTCAGCAAGTCAATGAATTGAAGTTGAAAGAGGTGGAACGTCAGCAAGAAGATTTCGGAGAAAAGCGCAAATAGACGTGTTGAAACCAGCATTAAAAAGGTTGCCATTATTCGAATAATGGCAACCTTTTTAATGCTGGTTTTCTCAGGTGAGTCATTTACTTCTTTACCGAAGCACCACGTAATACTGCGTCTGTCCACTATATTTCCGGAACTCATATTTCAAGGACTTGAGGTTATGTCCCAGCTTCCGGATCATGGTCCTGCTCACAGCTATTTTTGTTTTATCATGAATGGTTGCCGCCAGTTGAGCCGCTGAGAGATATTCGCCATCTTCCCCTTCTTCCGGTTTGCGAAAAGAATCATAAAACAAATCCATGTCGGCATCTGTCTCCATGAAACGCTGATTCTGCAACTCCACCCGCTCGTTGTCCTCTGCGTTAAAGTAATATCGGAAATTATTCTTGACCATGTTCCAAGCCTGAGCGTACAGCTGTTTGTAATCGATCACAAAGTTAAAGTTTATCGGTCCCGTCACCTCGTTGCAAAGATAACGGCGGCTACCCGTATAATCCGTCAGAATATCCAAATGATTCGTCGTCCCAAAAAAGGAAGCATGCCGCACGAAGTTGCGTGAAGGTCGTTCCGGAGAAGTCCGGATATTGATATTAAACGTGGTGAACAACTCTTTGACCACCTCCTGATCATACCGCTGAATGGTATCCAGTTCGTCGATATTCAACAACGCGCAAGTGCTTAGTTTCAGTCGCGTCGTATTCGGGTTATTAGAAAACACGTTCGCGTCAAAATAATTCTTTCGCCACTCAGGAGGCAAGAGCCGTTCCGGCCAGGTCGATTTCCCCTGCCCATGCTTCCCACCGATCAGCACCAGAATCTCATGATTGATCACCCGGTCATTGACCAATGAAGCCACATACGCCACAAACCATTTGGTAAAACACCACTCAAAAAACTCAGGATCACTTGTTGTCACAGTGGCAGCCACATCTTTGATATAATTATGTCCATCCCACACGGTCTCATATCCAAACAGATACTCCTTAAACGGATGATATCCGGCAGTCAACTCCGAATCCACCATTGCCTTCACATCATTCAACGTACAGACGATTCCCTCCTTGTGTGCCCGAAAATACAACGAATTCAGATGCGCATCCCGCAATGAGTCCCACTCATAATTTGACTGTTCCGCGTAACGAAACTCAATATCCTCCAGGATCAAGTTACGCCGCACCCGGCACTCACGACGGATAAACTGTTCCAAACGTCTCGTCTCCCGTTCCACCCGCGACACGCCATCATTTGAGCCCTGATTCATTTCATACTGCTTGTAGCGTACCCGCATCGAAAATTTCACATCCTCTTTCGTGAACAAAGTCGTCACGCAGCGATTTAAAGCCAGTGGCAGCGCTTCTCCCTCAGGAATTCCTGACAGACAACAATAATACCCCAGCGCATGGGCAAACTGAAAACGATTCCCCTCCGCAAAAGATTCCACTTCCAGCGCATTCGAGTATGCCCTTTCAAAAGCTCGTCGCACCTCCAGGTCGCGTTCTTCACCTATCGGCAGGTGAGCAAAGGAAATCACCGCACCAGCCCGGTCGCGCATCAACTGTTCCGGCTTACGTTCATAATCACTCTTTGAAGCCACTAGCAGCACTTCAGATTCCGGATTATAAAAAAGCTTTTTATCCACGGTTGCTTCAATCAATTCAACCAGCAGATTTCGTTCCTGCCGAAACGTCACATCCAGAAGTTGCTCATAGTAAATACCCGCCCTTAGCGAAGCCCTCTGATGAAAATCCATCGCCTCCTCCGCAGCTTCCGGCAACGAACCATCCGGACGAGACACCGCGACAAGAATCACAAGACCTTTCCCATCCCTGGTCACAAAAGCTGCAAATGTATTTGGCTCTTTGGAAACCTTTTCGCGCATCTCCGCCAACTCTTTCCAGGCAAGTCCCGGCACATGAAGAGCCACCAATCCGTTGTAACCATCCATCTTTGTTTTCACCCGACCTCCATTAAAAGAAGCCGCAAAGGTAAACAGTGGAAGATCATCTTCCGGATTGAGATACACTCCACTTTTAAAATCCCTCAGCACATCCGCAACCGATTGATTGCGAACAAAGACAAGCTGTTTCTTCGAAATGCCGCGATACACGGAGACATTCATCATTTGATCCGGTTTATTAATTAAAAAAAAGCGGCGAACCCCATACAGAGCTCGCCGTAACAGTATTTCTGATTCCTCAAAGATACGAATAAGGATCCACTAATTCAATACAATCCGGAGGAATAAACCCTCTCAAACCATCCGGTTATTTTTTTTATTTTATTTTCGTTTTGCAAAAGGGCAGATACCATGATTTCAATGCACCAAGTGCACCAAGCACCCATCTACAATACCTTCTCGGGCATCTTGCAAGAATTCACTCCAACTTGCTCCGACAAAAAAGCTTACAAAAATGTTTGCTCCGGCATGTTATTTCATACACTATTTACTTCTATATCTCAGAGACGCAAAGCAACCTGAATAGTTGACCCCATTCCGTTATACAACCAGACTTTTCAGAAGTACTCTCTTAGAATTTGTGACTCAACCTATGATAAAAGTCTTTTTGATAAGGGGACATTAATAGGCCAAACTGAAGATAAAAGTCAGCATCAAGGATGCATTATTCATTTCAAAGCACGAAATAGTTGTCTCGTGCTTTGAAATAGCCGTCTCGTGCTTCAATATAACTATTTCGTGCTTCAGAACGAATAATGTGTCGGGAAGCGATAATCTTTACTTCCTGATGAAGAAGACATTTCTTCCTGTATGAGGGTAAAATATATGAGGCAAAAAATGGCGGATTCCTGAAAAAGAAATAGAGACAGACCCTACTTACTTTTCCGATTCAACAGGTATTGTTTGCAGGTAATTCTTATACACCTCATAAACAAATGAAGTAAGAGAAGTCAGGGGAATAGCTCTCTTCTTAACCATACCGATCATCTGGCTCAAAATATTCCACAACTCTTCATCTTTCTCTCCCAGCATATTCATCACATAATCCAGATATTCCGAATAGAGCCGGTCTGAGGTCTCAAACATCTGCTTTGTAAATGTACGGGTAACCTGTGATTCTTGTTGACGATATTCAAGAAGAAGATTAGGAAGGTTGTAAAATCTTCCGCCGGCTTTAATAATATCAATCCACAATTGTAAGTCTTCCGCATATAATGCCTCGTGAGAATACATTATATCGTGTTCTTTTAAAAAAGAGCGACGTATAAATGTGGTAGGTTGGCATATCGGGTTTATTGATCTTACAATGATTGATGCTATCTCATCATGATGGATTGGGTAGTGCCCCTCTCTTTCTTCATAACCAGTACCAAATCTCTTGACCCATGATCCGCAAACAACTATTTCCGGATGATGCTCCATATATTCGTATTGTACAGATAGGCGTTCAAATGCCATTCGATCATCTGAATCCATACGCGCAATATATTTCCCGGTGGCAGCATTCAAACCTTTATTAGACGACCCAATAAATTCATGTTTGTTCTCAATGATTCGAATACGTGGATCGGAATAACTCTTTAAAATTGAGAGACTCTCATCAGTTGATCCATCATCTACAACAATTAATTCAAATGCCTGAAAGCTTTGGTTTAATATGCTGTCTAGACATTCTTTTAAATGCTGAGCCGAATTGTACATCGGCATAAAGATGCTAATTGGAAGAGAGGTTTCGTCGTCAGAGTTCTTTCTCTTATATTTTCCCATACAGTTTTTATTTTGTTCCTTCAGTAATGTAACTAAGCGGAGTGAAGTTGGATATTCTATTTTACGAGCAAATAGTTTGTTTGACGTAATAATCTTTTGATAATCTGTTTCGTCCAAGTTGGAAGGGAAACTACCATTTCTTTTTTCCCAAACGATATATCTCAAATTATCATTTTCAATTCTCTTACAAAAAGGAGAATGGAGCAGTAACGTTTGGATATACATCTCATCAGGTGCAAAAGTGAAACGCAATCGTTTGAATAGAAATGGATGTTTGTGAGTTTCGTCAACAATATACCGAACGCATTCTTTGCTCAAAGAACACCAACACGAGCCTCCGTATAAAGTAGGATAGTTGTTCAATGGTAATTTTCGATGAATCTGATATTTCTGTTGCCACTTCTCCAGTTTGTTTAGAATCTTCCACCCTTGCGAACTTTTGAAGTTAAACAGATCGTAAAGATAGAACTTTGTGATTCGGTCAAAGCCTCCATTTGGCCATCTTTTATAGGGTAGATCTGAATACTCAAGAAATTCAGTACCGACACGATATTGGAAGAATTGTTCAAACTCAACCCTGTTTTTTGTCGGAAAATCCTGCCCACTTATCAAATGATAATAGTCTGCAATTCCATCCTCAATAGCTACTTTCATCAATTGAATTACCCCCTTGAGTACATTATGGCCACCCCAATTAATTGAATAATTTGACCCCACCCATCTCACATTGCGCATATTGCACAATGTGAGACGTTCTTCAGAAGTGATGCTGCTTTTCTTGTCTATGTGTATGTAAACATAGAACTCCTCATCAAAGAAACGAATGATTTTTTGCAGATGATTTACATCCTTATGAGCTAAAATAAGTAAGGTGTGTTTCAAGGAAGTATTTGTTTCTATTAATGTTTTTACTATTCTTTCCAGTGAATAGTTCGAATGATCGGGTTGGCATCATCTGCCAATGGTTCGAAAATCCGCTGGAACTTTCCTTCCTGGTCCTTCAATTTGGCTTTTACGCCTTCGGTAAAGTAGCTATTATATATCTCTTTATCGTTTTTGAGGTCTTCGACGGACAGGCAATTGATATCCTTCTCGTCAACTAAAATATTAGGGCCTCCATCCAGATCATTCACAATATTATATGAATGGTAAGTAACGCTTCCATCATTAAAGTTGCACACAACCCAATAGAAGTTTTCTTTTTTATCCAAAAAACACTCCTTCTCTGAAGTGGTATATTGTACACATAAGAGAAGCTTCTCTTTAAATACTTGCATTCTTAGAACCAGCGGTTGGTAAACCATTGATTTAGCAGGATCTGTATATTCATCTCCAAATTTATATTTATTCTGAGCGCTTAACAGACAGAAAGGACGAAATTCCTTGTTTTGTGCTACAAATACAGTATCTGAATAAAATACATACCGCAAGTAGTATGCATCTTTAGAGGAATAACTTTCCAGCGTGTTCCCCGGTAGAGCATTCACCTGTTTGTCATAATTCTCCTGGCGGCTTATTTTACTTTTTTCCAGAATTTCATTGCTTGTTGTCTTGGTACTTATTACCTGATTGTTTTGAATGTCAATTACATAGCAAGTATCTAGTGGGTATAAATAGGCAATGTTATCATATACCATTATAATGCCTCCTTTATGGAGTTGATCCGGACTCTTGCTACTCAGATATTTCCCGTTTTCATCGTATATGAGATATTTCCCTCCCATAACTCTTATATAAACCCAATTAGTAGTGATATCCACTCTAAAAGCCCAATATTCGTTCCCATGCCAAATATATTCATCCGGTCCTTGACCGCGTCTTCCGACCTGATGTATGTATTTACCATTTTTATCAAAACAACATAAGCACTTGTTAATAATGCTGTAAAACCGATCGCCATACTGAACGGCATTTCCCGTCAACGTCTCTTTGGTTGTTTCCAAAGCCACATAACTTACGCTATCCGCAAGTTCGGATAGCAGCAGCGGCTTGACAGTTGAAGGGGGAGCATTCAGATGAAAGGTCATAAGTCCTTTGTCTCCGGCTTTAGTCGTATCATCATTCTTTTTCTGCGGTGTTGTACATCCTACTAGTAATAGGAGTAATGCGAGGAATAATTCTTTCATTTTGAAGTTTTGATTAATAATCTATGATTTAATAGTCTGTTTTTAAAGTGGAATATAATATTAAGCATTCTTACAGAATCTACTATGATATTACGCATATATTCACTGCTAATTAAGAATTAGCTTCCATCTCTCATTATAAAACACTTATTCAATCTTTGGTTAAGTTCCAAAAAAGAATGTTCTTCAATTTTCCGAGACTCAGATTCCTCTGAGAAGCATTTCCATCAAAACCTGACCAATGACTTTGAATAATCATCATAATAACAGAACCATTAATTTCAAAAAAACAATATTCATTGCTAGAGTCAAATCATGTTGCAAAAGTATGTATATATTTAGAAAAAGTCAAATATAAACACATAGAAGTTAGAAATTAATTTGTGTTCTTCAAACATAGGGCTGTTGGTATTAATTCAGGAGTCCACTTTAAAAAATAGACTACTTGGCTGTTATATTAAATGCCTACTTTTATTTTTCGTCAATATCTGTTTTGATCTGCTTAATCTTTTGTGTGTCAATATTTAGATTATCTTAATCCGAGACTTCTGCGCTGTGGTCGCAACTGTAAGTTTGCACTTGAAAACAAACTTTTTCTTTATTCTTGCGCGGTATATTGAAAACGATAAAAAAAGGTATCGGAATATTTATCTCTATTGATAAGTATTCTGAATGGAAACATAAATATTGTTAATATGATTAGTTTATTGTGTTTTCTTTGATTATGATTAAGAATAACACTTATCTTTGAAGTGTAAATTAAAAAGAATGTAATTGCAACTGCAGGGCGATTATCAAGAGACTTATTTATTCCTGCAAAAATAGTAGATTTAATTATGAGAAATTTAGAAAAAATTTCCTTGAGTGAATTCAAAGAGTTAAGCAATTCAGAATTAAGACAGGTAAGGGGGGGGTATGTCGATGATCCTCATTACTACAGTTGTAGAGCAAATGTCGAAGCTGATTGTAAGGTAGGCACCGACTGCGAAGTAAATTATGGTACAAGGGGCAAATGTGGCTGGGAGATGAACCCAGGGTCATGTTCGTGTATAAAAATTTAAATTATTTTTAACTTGAGGCGTTCGCGTGAATTTTTATTTTTACAGAGCCATTCTCGGTTAGAGATTTCCCTCCGAGAATGGTTCAGTAATATAATTTATATAATTCCTATTAGATTGACTACATGAAAGATAAAGTTTGTTCACAATGGGCTTTTTTAGGAATTCACGTTCTATTATGTTTGCTTTCCTTACTTCTGTGATGTTTTTGATTAAGCTTTGTGTTTTTTATGTTATTAAAAGTGGTTTTGGCGAAAATATGCAGAATCTTTGTATGGCTTTTTTGAAACGTCATTTTACTTACAAATAGTAATTTGAAAATAACTCTGATGTTTTCAATCATTCGATATGCTTGCTTTCTAGTAATAATTAGGAAATGATTATTGTGCGTTGTAACTTAATCGATAAGTTGAATTTGAAGAAATGAATTAATGAAGAATGTTGCCCTCCTCAATAATAAATCGAAAGACTCTGTAATTGAGCAATTCAAAAAGAATAAATCAGCTGATCTATTGATGCGTATTTCCCATCATTTGGTTATTCATTCTAGTTTTATGAATAATTTGGGACTTTTTAATGGAAAGATGGGTATTGTACTTTTTTTCGCTCATTTAAGTCGTTTTACAGAAAACATCATTTATGATAATTATGCGAGTGATCTTTTAGATGAAATATGTGCCAACTTACATAAAAGATATCCAGTCGACTTTGAAGATGGTTTATGCGGCATTGGATGGGGAATTGAATATCTTGCGCAAAATGGTTTTATGGAAATAGATACTGATGACATTCTCTCAGAAATAGATAAAAAGATTATGGAGTACGATCCAAGAAGGATTACTAAGGGAGGAATTATGAGAGGCTTAGAGGGCCTTTCTTTTTATATTCAAACTCGACTTACTTCTCCTTGTCGAAATCAAACAAAAATTCCTTTTGACGAAATCTATATATCGGATTGGCGGAAAAAGATTGGAAGTATGAATATCTCGACCCAACAAGAAGTTTGGACAACTCTCCTGCAAACTGTACCTGAAGGAGATGATATTACTACTTGGCGTTTTGGCCTTTGTGATGGTTGTGCAGGTGTGGGTTTAAGAATAATGCTTTCCAATGATTGACTTTTAGTTTTTATGAAATATTTCTATCTATTTAACGAGGGATCTCGTGCTGCTGAGTATGGTATTGGAACGTACATGAAACAAATGGTGGAGTGTTTACAGATAATGCCTCATGTTTCAATTAATAGAGTGCAACTTCAGTCTGAAAAAAGCGAATTTTCAATAGAAGATTCAGAAATTTGCAGAACCTATTCTTTCCCAAAACTGTCAATTGGAAGCCAAGAAGATAATGATTTATATTGTCGAAATATATGGGTTGTTTTACAACAGTATATATGTTTGAGAGATGATGATGAGTTAGTGTTTATACTAAATTATTTTCAAGAATATGCATTTATTTCATTAATCAAAAGAACATTTCCTGCTTCGTCTGTATTCTTTACGGTTCACTATATGACTTGGTGCTTTACAATTAAGGGAAATTTATCTTATTTTAAAAGAATAGTAGCTTCAGAAGAATCTTTGCTTTCAGATGAAAAAGAGAAGCAAATATATCAACAATTCTTTAAAGAAAAGCGGTTATTTGAAGATGTTGATATGATTATTTGCCTTTCTACATATACAAAAAGATTACTTATTGAATGTTATCAAATAGCTGAACAAAAAATCTCATTAGTTTACAATGGCTTAAAAGATGATGCAACTCTTTTTTCTTTTGTTGAAAAGCAAAAGCAGAAAATGAGATTGTATTTTGAGGAGAATGAAAAAATAATTCTTTTTGTTGGAAGACTTGATGACGAAAAAGGGATATCAGTCTTGATTCAGGCATTCAGAGTCTTAATACGGAAGTATTCAAATTGCAGACTACTTATAGTAGGTGATGGAAATTTTTCGATATATTTAAAAGAGTGTAAAGATATATGGGCAAAAATTACGTTCACAGGGAGGTTGGAAAAAGAAGAGTTGTTTAGATTTTATCAGATTGCCGATATTGGTGTCATGCAGTCAACACATGAGCAATGTAGCTATGTAGCTATTGAAATGATGATGCATGGAATCCCTCTTATTGTTACAAATTCTACAGGGCTCTCGGAAATGGTAACACGAAAATCAGGATTGAAAGTATCTGTTCTTGAAAATGAGAAGTCGATTTATATATCTGAAATAGCTCTTGCTTCAAAAATTCTATATCTTCTACGTAATCCGCAATATTGTAAATCTAAAGCAATAAATAGTAGAAAAAGGTTTGAAACAATTTATTCGCTTGAAAGTATGAGAAGAAAATTGCAGAATCTATTCAATAAGAATCATAAAAAAAATAAATATAATTCCAACTAATTTTGATACTATGAATATTCTATCTAACAAGAATGCATGCATATTGGATATTTTCTTGAATTATCTCAGAGTGAAGCATACAAAAGTATTTTCCTCCAAGTTTTATGAAGAACATCCTCATAAAAATAATCTTTATGGTCTTTCACTAATGCTATCAGAGTATAATGTTCCCAATACAGGAATTCAGATATTGGATAAGAGCCTTATTGAGAAAATAGAATGCCCATTTGTAGCTCATTTAAATGGAGACAAATTTGCTGTTGTCCATAATATTAGTACTAATAATGTTGGTTATATTCTGAATGGAGTAGAAAATTCAGTTTCAATTAATGAGTTTAATAGTCTTTGCTCTGGAACAATATTAACTGCTGAGCCAAATATTGAATCTATAGAGCCTAATTATTGGGAAAATAGAAAGAATCAAATTATACATGTTGGCAAACATTTCTTATTTGTTCTCTGTGCGTTATTTCTCGTGTTCAACACTTCAAGAAAGTACTTGATGGACTTAGGGATGCTTACTTCTTTGATGATAAACTTGTTTGGAACATATATAGGGTATTTGTTGTTGTTAAAACAGATGAAATTCCAAAGTAGTTCTGCAGAAAAACTCTGTTCTCTTTTTAAGAATAGTAATTGTAATAATATACTAGAATCTGAGGCTGCTCGTTTTTTTGGTATTTTTAGCTTGAGCGAAATAGGGTTCTCTTATTTTATTTCGAATACAATCATATTACTTCTTTTCCCTGAATTGGTAATCTGTTTAAGTATAATAAACCTATTCACTCTCATTTTTAGTATTTGGAGTATCTGGTATCAAAAATTCAAATTAAAACAGTGGTGCCCCATTTGCTTAATCGTAATGTCTCTTTTTTGGGTACAGTTCTTAATAAATATTCTTTCCGGTAGTATATTTTTTAATAACATAGACCTCTTTAATTTTCTTACAATAGTAGCTATTTATGCTCTTGTTTTCTCAGCAACAAGCTTGTCAGTGCTTAAGCTTGCTGAATCTCAAACAATAGATCAGATAAAGTCAAATTATAATAGTATTAAAATAGATGAAGGTGTATTTTCTTCACTTTTGAAGAAACAACCTTATTATGAAGTGGATAAGTCAACCTCCCGTTTATTGTTTGGAAATCCAGATGCTAATACTTTAATTACAGTTGTGAGTAATCCTCTTTGTAAAAGTTGCTACAGAATGCACTCGCGAGTAGAAAAAATATTGGCGATAGCTGGTGACAGAGTTTGTATACAATATGTCTTCATTTCTTTTAAGTCACAGGATCTTTATACAAAATTCTTAGTTGCCATATATCTTCAAAATGAGAGGAAAGAAGCGGAGAGAGTTTTTGGTCAGTGGTTCAGGAATGGGGGATACAATGCAAAAGAGTTTATCTCTCAATATGACTATGAAGCAAAAGCGGATATAGTTAATACAGAATGTCTTTCTCACGAAATTTGGGCGGATAATGCTGGATTGAATACGACTCCTACAATTTTATTGAATGGATATAAACTCCCCAAAGCCTATAAGATTGAAGACCTGATTCTTTTTGATATTTAAACTTAGATAGTTTGAAAGTATGACATTTCCCTGTTTCAAGCAACTCGATAAAATGGATTGCGGCCCTTCGTGTTTGCGAATTGTTGCGAAATTTTATGGAAAGAACTTTTCATTGCAGAGCTTGCGTGAGAAATGTTTTATCACTCGCGATGGTGTTTCTTTATTAGGAATCAGTGAGGCTGCCGAAACAATCGGGATTCGCACGCAAGCAGGGAAATTTACATGGGAACAATTTCGTGATGAAATGCCATTGCCGTGTATTGTTCATTGGAGGCAAAACCATTTTGTGGTTGTCTATGATATAAAAAAGAAAGATTGGAGGCATAGGAAAGATACTGTATTTGTATCAGATCCTGCACATGGACTGATTGATTTATCAGCTGACGATTTTCAGAATGGATGGCTTTCATCCAAAGAAAATGGAGAGGGTACCGGGATTGCTATGATTCTTGAACCAACTCCACGGTTTTATACGGAAGAGAATGATTCAAAAGACAAACTTAGCTTTGAATATCTGATAAACTATCTCCGCCCTTATTCTAAATTTATAATCCAGCTTCTGTTGTCTTTATTGACAGGAAGTATGATCAGTCTGATTTTCCCGTTCATAACTCAATCTGTTGTTGATTATGGAATTAGTAATAGTGATCTGAACTTCATTTTTGTAGCATTGATCGCACAAGTTGCGCTGACTTTTGGACAAATGGCCAATGACTTGATTCGTAGCTGGCTGATGCTGCACATGACTACCCGTATTAGCATCTCATTTGTTTCTGACTTTTTATTTAAGCTGATGCGGTTGCCTATATCCTATTTTGATGTAAAAATGACTGGTGATATAATGCAGCGTATCAATGATAATTCGCGCATTCAATCATTCCTGACGGGGACATTATTGAGTATGACTTTTTCAATCCTAACTTTTGTCATTTATTCGGTATTAATGGCTTCGTATAATATTCCAATTCTGATCATCTTCTTATTTGGGAGCTTCTTGTACACGTTATGGGTGTTTCTCTTTCTAAAGAAGAGAAAAAAACTGGATTATCGGCGGTTTAATGAATCAGCAAAAAACTCGAACAGTTTGATACAGTTGATTAATGGTATGCAGGAGATAAAACTTAACTGCTGCGAAAAACAAAAGCGTTGGGAATGGGAGAGAATACAGGCACAGTTATATAAAGTTAGTATAAAATCCTTAGTATTGGGACAGACTCAACAAGTAGGAGGTTTGTTTATTGATCAGGGGAAAAATGTATTAGTCTCCTTTTTGGCTGCAAAGGCTGTTATTGACGGAGATATGACTTTTGGTATGATGGTGGCAATGCAGTATATTTTAGGACAATTGAATGCTCCTATCAGTCAGTTTATTGGTCTTATTCAAGCAACGCAGGATGCTAGAATTAGTTTGGAACGGTTGAATGAGGTTTATAATCTGGAAGATGAGGAACCTGAGGATTCTGAGAAAATTAGTGAGATTCCGTCTTGCAGTGATTTAATCATACAGAATGTATCTTATCAGTATGAAGGTCCATTATCCCCCAAGGTTTTAGATGATGTTTCTCTAACAATACCTGCGCATAAGATAACGGCGATAGTAGGAACGAGCGGTAGTGGAAAAACTACTTTAATAAAATTATTGTTAGGTTTCTACAAACCAACTACAGGTAAGATTGAGTTGGAGAAGCAGCCACTTGAACAATATCGCCCTAGTGCGTGGCGTAGAGTTTGTGGTATTGTAATGCAGGAAGGATATGTATTTTCGGACACTTTGGCTAATAATATTGGTGTAGTGGATGAAGTGGTAGATATAAAAAAGGTTGAGCATGCTGTCAAGGTTGCAAATCTGCAAGATTTGATAGATCAACTCCCCAATAAGTATAAAACGAAAATTGGGGCTGATGGTCAGGGATTAAGTACCGGACAGAAGCAACGTATGTTTATCGCTCGTGCCGTGTACAAAGATCCATTATATATCTTTTTTGATGAGGCGACCAATTCGTTAGATTCAAATAATGAAAGAGTTATTATGGAGAATATGAAACAATTCTTCTCTGGACGCACTGTGGTAGTAGTTGCTCATCGGCTTAGTACTGTAAAGAATGCTGATCAGATAGTTGTGCTAGAGAAAGGTAAGATTGAGGAGATTGGGACACATCATGAACTTATTGGGCTGAAAGGTAAGTATTATCATTTAGTTAAGGATCAATTGGAATTAGGGGATTAATCATCGTTATTTTATTGAAATGGCTAAAAAGAATCAACATAGCGAGGAGGTGCAGCAACTGATGGGGAAAATGCCTAATTGGATTATCCGGTTAGGTACTCTATTTATTTTTGGTGTATTTTTGATTATTCTTTGTATCAGCTATTTTATAAGGTATCCACAAATCGTATCTGCTCCTATAGTGCTAACATCCATCAATCCTCCGGTCGACTTATTAGCGAATTCCTCCGGTAAAATAGAGGCAATATTAGTAAAAAGCACTGATATAGTAAAGCAAGATGATGCGATAGCTGTGCTTAGTAGTAGAGCTAATTATAATGATGTGATAACTCTAAATAATAAATTGATTGAGGCTGGTGAAAACTGGCAGCAATATCTTATTGATTCGTTACAAAAGTCATCTTTTAGATTGGGAGAATTACAAACTGTTTATGCTCAATTTTGCAAACAGCTAATGTTGTATTCCAGCTATGTGAAGATGAACCGACATCAAGAAAAGTTGGATTTATTTCGGAAACAGATTGAAAAGCAACAGAGTAGTCTTGAGATTCAAAAAGTTCAATATGAATTCTCTGATAGTGATCTTGATTATGAGAGAAGGCAATTATTGCGAGACTCTTTGATGCATAGCAAAGGTGCAAAAACACTTACAGAATATGAGGCTACTCAACGCAATTATTTATCTAAGCAGTCAGCTTTACTTTCTTCTAAACTTGCACTCTCCAATAGTGAAATGACTTTATATAATTTGCAGGATCAAGTCCTGGACTTGAATAAACAGAATGAAGAGCAATATATGCAGTTTAATTTGTCGTTTGGAGAAATAAGAAATCAGCTATTACTGTCAATAGAGCAATGGCAGGAAAAGTATGTGATTCGTTCGCCGATTAATGGCAAAGTAAATTTCTCTGTTTTTTGGAGTGTGAATCAGAATATTGCTACAGGTCAACGATTGGCCACAGTAATCCCTGAAAGAGCAATGCAAATAATTGGGAGGCTATCAATACCTTCCTCCGGATATGCAAAAGTTAAAATGGGTGATCAGGTAAATGTAAAGTTAAATAGTTATCCATTTATGGAATATGGCTCTTTAAAGGGCACAATAACTTCTTTGTCAGCTGTTCCGGAAAGTGATAAAGATCTCTATTATGTTGCAGAAGTTTCATTTCCAAATGGGCTTCGTTCTAATTATGATATTCAGTTGAATTTCATTCAACAAATGGATGGTACTGGCGAGATAATAATCAAAGATATGCGTTTGCTTGATAAATTCTTGATGCCTCTTAAATCTGCCTTTCTAAATTAATGCCAAGACAGTATCATCATATATTATTATAGGAATATGTGTTGAAAAACTGTCCCGTTCATTTTTAGTATTAATTTAATAATTACATTTGTGAATTGATATAGAACGCCATTCCAGTTTGTTTATTAAACGAATGGACGTAAAAAGATATCTCATAGTATTTTAAGTGACTGTGAAAAACCCGCAATAAGCACATTGGTCTGTTATGAATAAATTCTCTTTCCCTTTCTATCAACAGTTGGATGCAATGGATTGCGGTCCGAGTTGCTTGCGTATGATAGCGAAGCATTATGGCAAGAGCTATTCGTTGCAAACACTTCGGGAAAGAAGTTTTATTACCCGGCAGGGTGTCTCCATGCTGGGTGTCAGTGATGCTGCTGAGAGTATCGGTTTTCGTACAACCGGAGTGAAAGTCACTTTAGCAAAGTTGCAAGAAGATGTGCCACTGCCGTGCGTCCTGCATTGGAATCAGAACCATTTCGTTGTACTCTACAAGATTCAAAAAAGGCGTAATGGAAAAAGTGTCTATCACATTGCTGATCCGGCACACGGATTGGTCAAATATGAAGAGAAATTGTTCCTGCGTTGCTGGTTCAGTACCCGTGCCGAAGGAGAGGATGAAGGGACGGCATTAGCTTTGGTGCCGGGTCCTGATTTTGAGGATTATGAAGAAGAGAAAGAGGTGACTACCCGTGATCTGGGTTACTTCTTCCGTTATCTCACTCCCTACAAAAAAAGCTTTGTACAACTAATACTGGGAATGGTGCTGGGCAGTTTGCTGCAACTCATATTCCCGTTTCTGACGCAGGCATTGGTTGATACCGGTATCCGTGACGCCAACCTGAGCTTTATCACGTTGATACTTATCTCCCAGATGGTACTGTTTGTGACTAGTCTGGCCTTGCAGTTTATACAAAGCTGGATCATGCTGCATGTCAATGCCCGGATCAATATCCATCTGATCTCCGACTTTCTCGCCAAACTGATGAAGCTGCCAATAGGCTTTTTTGACACGAAGATGATTGGTGATATTATTCAGCGTATTGGCGATCATGGACGTATAGAGTCCTTTCTGACAGGCACATCTATTTCTACTATCTTTTCATTCTTCAATTTCATTGTATTTGGCTTTATCCTTGCCTATTACAATATGTCAATTTTGGCCATATTCCTGATAGGTAACACGCTATATGTCATCTGGATCCTTCTCTTCATGCGTTATCGTCGTCAGCTGGATATCAAACGTTTTGCACAAGCGGCGGGTGACCGGAGCAATATCTATCAGTTGATCACCGGTATGCAGGAGATTAAACTCAATAACTGTGAGAAGCAGAAAAGGTGGCAATGGGAACGCATTCAGATCAAACTGTTTAAGATCAGTATCCAGGGAATGGCATTGGGACAGTATCAACAGATCGGTTCGCTCTTTTTCAGTCAAACGACGAGTATAATTATCTCCTTTATGGCTGCCAAAGAGGTGGTTTCCGGTAATATGACGCTGGGTATGATGATGTCCTTGACGTATATCATTGGTCAGTTGTCCGGCCCTATCGGCCAGTTCATCGGCTTCGTGCAGTCCTTGCAGGATGCAAAAATCAGTCTGGAACGATTGAGCGAGATACATCAGAAGAAGGATGAGGAGCAGTCGGAGAGTGTCCTGATAAGTGAGTTGCCTGAACGGCGTGATATTCGTTTAGAGAATGTCTTTTTCAGCTACGATGGCGCGGAGCGTGAATATGTGCTTGATAATATCAACCTCGTAATTCCTCAGAATAAGATTACCGCAATTGTTGGGGCAAGTGGCAGCGGGAAGACCACTATCGTAAAACTGCTGTTAGGCTTTTATCCACCCAATAAAGGAAATATTTATGTAGGTGAGGTGCCATTAAAGAATCTATCACCTCATGTCTGGCGCCAAAAATGCGGTTCGGTGATGCAGGATGGATTTATCTTTTCCGATTCCATTGCCAATAACATTGCAGTCAGCGATGAGTATGTAGATAAAAAGAAACTCTTCTTTGCGGCTAATACAGCCAACATCAGGGAATTTATCGATTCACTTCCATTGGGTTATAATACTAAAATCGGTATGGAGGGTAATGGCATCAGTCAGGGACAGAAACAGCGTATCTTTATTGCAAGGGCAGTGTATAAGAACCCGGAGTTTCTATTCTTTGATGAGGCTACCAACTCTCTGGACACCAATAATGAAAAGGAGATTATGGATAAGCTCGACCAGTTTTATCAAGGTAAGACAGTAGTTATTGTGGCACATCGACTTAGCACGGTGCGACATGCGGATAATATAGTGGTCGTGGATAAAGGGAAAATAGCCGAAGAGGGAACGCATGAGGATCTGATTGCCCGAAAAGGGATTTATTATACGCTGGTAAAGAATCAGATCAATCAATAGTGAGTAGATCAATGAATGAAGAAAGCCGGAAGAAACTGATTATGGAGGATAAGAAAGAGAAAGAGATAGAATTGCGCAGTGAGGAAGCTCAGGAAGCCTTAGGTGATGTGCCGGGCTGGATCTTACGCAACGGCATTATATGGCTGTTTGTCGTGGTGCTTGTATTATTAACAGGCAGCTGGTTCTTTAAATATCCGGATACCATTTCTGCTTCTGTTACTTTGACTTCGGTCAATCCTCCTGTTCATATCATTGCCCGTGCCACCGGAAAGACTGACTCGCTGTATGTACGAGACAAACAAGTACTGAAAGCAGGTGATTATTTAGCGGTGATAGAGAATCCGGCAACCACCAGAGATGTCTTATACGTACGTTCCTACCTGCAAAAGCTGAAAGAGAACCTCAATCAACCTGAATTACCTCTTTTGTCAGAACCTCGTCTGGGCATGCTTCAAGGTAGTTACTCCACCTTGATACGGAGCATTCAGGAAATCATCCGTTTTCGCAAACTAAACTTTTATCCTCAGAAACTGTCTGCCATAGAGAAACAGCAAAGCTTTTATATACAGTCTGAAAAGACGATAAGTCGTCAGATAGAGCTAACAAAAGAACAGTATCGTTTGGCAGGAAATAGTTACCGCAGGGATTCTGTTATTCATAGCAAGGGGATTATTACACTGGATAATATGGATAAGGCAACTTCCGGATATCTGTCGAAAGAACAGGAACTGGAAAGTGTCAGTGCTTCTTTGGATCAACTCAGGATGCAACAGGAAGAGATCAATGAGACTCTTCTGGAAACAGAAAATCAATTCAGAGAAGCAGAGAGTAAGTTGCAATCCGATATGAGCCATGCTCTGCTGCAATTGGAAAGTGAACTTTCAAGTTGGGAGCAGACCTATGTGTTGCAGACTCCGGTGGATGGTGTTGTGACGTTTACCTCTTATTGGAGTAAGAACCAGAATATCCTTTCCGGAGATGTTGTATTTACCATCATACCTGTCGCTAAAAGTGAATGGATCGGCAAAGCCATGCTGCCAACGGCCCGATCCGGGAAGGTAAAGGTTGGTCAGCAAGTGCATATCCGTATGGCAAACTTCCCATACGAAGAATTTGGTATTGTTGCTGGCGAGGTGAAATCCATCTCTCTGGTCCCGGTGGATGGTAATTATGTCTTAGAGATCTCTTTGCCAAACGGGCTAACGACGCATTACGGTAAGGTGCTTCCTTTTTCGCAGGAGATGACCGGAGAGGCACAAATCGTTACCGAAGACCTTCGCTTGCTGGAACGAATCCTCATACCAATGAAACAACTGCTGATACGATAGTCAAGAGACAGATTGGTAAGACTCTTTTTTTTCTATCATTTTGAGCAAAGCTCCGGCAAGTCCTTCTCTCAATCCAAGTTTTCCTTCGTCAATGTCTTGTGATTCCTGAATATCTCCCGTCAAAAAGTCCAGAATAGAGGATATGGGAATAGCATTGTATTCTTTATGGGAATAGGTCTTGAGATAGGTTTGCGCAATCTGTTTCTGTAGGGGAGTCAGGTCGGGAAGAGAGAGCATCACTTCGGCAGCATGGGCAAGGTCACTGAGATATAGTTCGTCAAAAGGAAGCTTTTTACCCGAAGAGATGCAGCTAGACAGGTGATATTGCACGTAGAGCAGGATTCCTCCCAGCCCATGTTCGATGCTCCAGTCCTTTATACGGCGCGGATCACGTTCCATAATCCACTGGTTGACTTCATCAAGGATTTCCCGTGTGTCTCCTTGTGTAAACTTGTTCTGAACCAGATACTCTATACTCCAGCCAATGCCACACAAGCCACTATCCAGATCAACCGGAAGTTCGGTGTTCAGGTTCTCATAAATGGTCTCGAGCAGCTCGCCTGCAAATTCCTCAAAGAGTGAAACGCCGATGAAACGGGAAAAGCGGCACATCAGTAGGACTACACCCATCCTGCCGTGCAATAATCCTTGATCGGATGACTGACCGGAATACATCATTAGATGGTGTATAATCTGTTGTTGGTTTTCGGGGGTATCTTGAATATCCATGGTTTTAATTATAAAATAAAGCGCTAATATCTGATTTGGGTGGAAAGTTACATATTCTGATGCAAAAAGGTCATGTTTTAAATATGAAAAAATGCTACTGTGGTAGAATTTTTATAGTTTTGCTGTCAAAATAAAAAGATAGGCACCTTAAATCAGTATTCATCAATCTATCTGAAAGAATTTAATGCGAGAATGGGAGAAGCAATAGACTTAACAATCATCATTCCTTTTTTAAACGAAAAAGAGGAAGTAGAGAATACCCTGAAAAGTATACGTGAACATTCTGATGCTTATATTCCTATCTTGCTCATTGATGATGCCTCGGATGACGGATATGATTATGAGTCAGTGGCGCGAAAATATGGAGCGCAATATGAGTATAATAAAGAAAGAAAGGGAGTAGCTGCGTCTCGTGATATGGGAGTCGAGCTTTGCCAAACTACCTATTTTTTGTTGCTGGATTCACACATGCGGTTTTATGAAAACAAATGGCCGGACCGTCTGTTGTCCCTTTTGAAGGAAGATGATCGGGCCCTTTTTTGTGCGCAGACCAAGGTGCTGTGCCGTATGGATGGAGAAATTGTAGAGGTTGAGAATGCGCTAATTACATATGGTGCATATATTGATGTTCTCGGAGAGAAAGGACGCGTCATTTCGTCGAAATGGATTGGAAAGGATTCCAACCCGGAAGAATTAGTAGTAGAGATTCCATGTGTATTAGGTGCAGCTTATGCCACAAGTAAGCGTTATTGGCAATATTTGCATGGACTTCGCGGATTAATTTTTTATGGTTGTGATGAAGAATATATTAGCCTCAAAGTATGGAAAGAAGGGGGGCGTTGTTTGTTTATAAAAGACATTATCATCGGCCATATATATCGCAAGGAGGCACCGTATGTGATAGATCCTTTCTGTTTCGTCTATAATAAGTTGCTGATAGCTGAATTGTTGTTGCCATACATGATTAAGAAGAGATTATTCGTACATTTTGAAGCATCTCAGAAGGAAGATTATATGAAAGCGATGGAGTCGTTTTCTACAAAACGAGAAGAAATCTCGTCCTTGAAACTCCATCTCCGGTCTATTTCTTCCCGCTCAGATGAGGAGGTGCTTCATATGCAAAATAATGGAGATGAAATCACATCCTACTTTCATTCAATATGGCAAATACTCGCGAAAACAGGTCAGCCAAACTCGTGGGGGTTATCGGAAGGAAAAGCAGGTCTTGCAGTCACTTTATTTAAAAAAGCTTCTCTTTCTGAACAGGAGTTTGTCCGTGAATTGATTTGTGAACTATTTAAGGATCTTCCTGAGCTTATACAATCATTCTCTTTGTCTGCTTCCCTCGGGTATGGCTGGTGCGGAATAGGTTGGGCCATATCCTACTTCATACACAAGAATATCTTGTCCGAAGAGTATGCTTCACTTTTACCATTTATTGATCAATGTGTGATGCAGAGAGATCCACGCCGTATTCGCGAAAGCGATTTTGAGAAAGGACTTGCAGGAGTGCTCTATTATGTAATGTATCGCATCGAAAATCAAGGTGTCCATAATTCTGTAGTATTTGATAATCAGTACCTTCAGGAACTGGAAGAAGTTACCAACGATTTGTTTTTGCATGCTGAAGGGATTGATTCTGTTGAAGTGTTACAGGTTTTTTTGCAGGGATGTAAAAAAGGAAAGTATGCAATCGAGTTACTGGAAGAACCTGATTTGTATTATTGTCCGGGTAAGGCATGATATAGATCTGCTATGTAAAAAAAGCTTATATTATAGCCTGAATAAGAAAAAAGGATTAACTCAATTTAATTAATTTCGAAACACAAGAAATATTTTGTATCATTGCATTCCCAAATAAGGAAGAAAGAGTCTAAGTGCACTTCCAAGGGTTTGTATACACTAATATCAATACGATGGAAGCAACTGTTTTTTTTAATACTCATCAGCATACATATCTCTATGATGCTTTAAACAATACATTTCTTTATGCTCACCCTTTGTGGAAAGAGTTTAAGAAACTGGATGAGCAGGGAGTTTCTTTGGATGAGTGGGAAAGTCAAATCAGCACCACGCAACCTCAACTTTATGAGTGTTATCAGGATGAGCTACAGTATTATAAGAACAAATACCTTTTTTTAAAAGAGAGTGGTTTTTTTCAAAAACTTCCTGATCAGAGAGTTGTGCGTGAAATCACTCAGTCGCAAGTCGAATCTTCTTTGGATGATATTCATCAGATCATTTTTGAGGTGACAAACCGGTGCAATCTCAATTGTAAGTATTGTGGCTATGGTGATCTATATTCCAATTATGATGTCAGAGAAGATGTAGATATGAGTCTTGAAAAAGGAAAGAAAGTGCTTGATTTTTTCATTGCGCGTTGGAAGCTACGCCCCCCCCGTTCCTATAAAAGAGAGATGTATGTAAGCTTTTATGGAGGTGAACCACTTTTGAACATGCCATTTATTAAGGAGATGGTTGCTTATGTAGAAGCTAATTTCCCTAAAGAAATTAACTTTTGCTTTTCCCTAACCACCAATGCTGTTCTCCTTCAGAAGAATATGGACTATTTGGTTGAGAAAAAGTTTCATGCTTTGATTAGTCTGGATGGGGATGAGCAGGCTCAGAGTTACCGGGCCAATCATGCCGGAATCAATTCTTTCGCAACGATTTTACCTCAAATTAAAACATTGAAAAGTAAGTATCCTGATTATTTCAAAGAATTTGTAAATTTCAATGCTGTCATACATAATCGAAACTCGGTTGAAGGTGTATTGACCTTTGTTAAAAACGAATTTGATAAAGTGCCAAGAATATCTGAACTGAATGATAATGGTATCAATCCGGATAAAGTGGAAGCTTTTTACAAAACTTTTCAAAATATATCCGTCAGTCTGGAGAAGGCAGAGCACAGGCAAAAAACGGAGGATGACTATTTTATAGATCTTCCGAAAGTTCGTGACATTGGTCTTTTTATAACTCGTAATACAGACAATTATATATCGAACTATGATGATTTCTTTGCTCCCAAAAAGACATATCTGTCCCACGGTACAGGGACATGCGTGCCTTTTTCAAAGAAATTATTTGTAACCTCTACCGGTAAGGTCTATCCGTGCGAGCGAATTGGCGAAGAGACACCTCTGGGCAAGGTTGATGAGACTAAAGGCCTGCAAATTGATATAGAAGCGGTTCTTTTGTTTTATAATACGTTTTTTTCCAAAATGAGTGGTCTCTGCAATATTTGCTATCAATTGAGGACATGCGCCAGTTGTATGTACTATTTCAAAGATATTCAAAATCCTGTTTGTGAAGATTTCCAGAACAAGAAAGACTTCGAACAACATTTAGCTTACTATATAAATGTGTTGGAAAGTGAGCCGCAACTTCAGGCTCGAATTCGGGAAGAAGTCACTTTTACTTAATTAATGCGCGAGGATTATCAAATGAACTATAATTTTTATCTGGATAGTTACAGTTGCTTCTTTGAGAAAGAAGACTGTTTCTTTGTATACAATACTTTAAACGGGAAATGGGCCGATTGTTCTGTTACAGAAGAACGTCGCAGACTTTTCGCACCCTTTCTGGAGGGAATCAACTATTCAATTTCCCTTTCTGAAGATATGATCCGGGAATGCCAGCTTGAGCCTTTTATAAAGGCTGTTCGTGATGGTTTTTCCGGAGATTTGATTCTTGCCGGAGCAGAAACGGTCACTCCCTTTCTGTTTCCTTCTCTTCCTGATTTCAAGTATGAGATGAAGAAACTTGATAAGAAGGAACGGGCGTTAGGACATGAAGTCTATCAGAATCTCAAAGAGTTACATCTTTTCCTTCATCCTCGCATTGAGTCGGGAAAGGGGCCTTTTCTGCCGGAACAGATTTTCTATATGAAAGACAGATTTCCGATTGCAGAAGATTGGCAGCAACAATATTCTCCTTTTCTTCAGGACCTGACTCTGGTTTGGAAGGGAAAACTACATATCTGGTGCAATCAAATTGGTGCTGATATGTGGCCCTCTCTGAATGAGGTGTTTTCTTCCCTTCCGATTCAGAAAGTCATACATACAGGAGTAGATAGTTCTTTGCCTCCTTTGAATAAGTTTATAAATAAAGAGGATTATTCCTTTGAGGTATTTGTGACAGATGATTCTGAAGCAACAGTCATGGATACATGGACTGTTTTTCATTCGGGGATGGATAATGAGATCACCTTTCAATGGTTGATCACTTCAGAAAAGGAGTGGAAGAAAGCCTCAGAATGGATAGAAAAGAATCAAACAGTGGCTGTTGATTTGAAACCTTATTTTAATGGAAGAAATAGAAAATTCTTTGAAAAGTACATTTTTTTAAAAGAAGAGGATCTTTTTTTTGAGATTATAAGAAAAAAAGATATCTTTGCCCGAAAGGCGTTGAATACGAATTATTTTGGGAAGCTTTATCTATTTTCGGATGGAAAGGTATATGCACATCCTGCTGATAACTCCTTGGGAGCAATTACTGATACACCTCTTCCGGAGATGATTTACAGGGAGCTGACTGAGGGGAAGTCGTGGCTATTAATCCGTAATCAGGAACCTTGTGCCTCGTGTCGTTATCAATGGATTTGTCCTTCGCCTTCAGACTATGAGCGGGCATTGATGGTGCCTAATCTTTGTCACTTGAAGAAAAAAGGAGATGCAGAATAAGAAAATATTTTTAACCATTTAAATATATAGTTATGAAAGATCTAAAGAGTATCAAGCTGACAAAACTTGATCGTGTTCGATTAGAAGAACGTAAAATGAGTTATCTGGTAGGCGGTCGTGTCACTGATTTTGATTGCAATTGTGCCTGTTATTATGCGAATAGCGGAGGTTCAAGTACTGATGATAATAGAGCAGCTAATATAGCAGGTAAACTGAGCTCATTTACTACTGTTTTTGAGTTTCCGGCCTTTGTAGTTAAATCAGTCTTGTTGAAAAAGAAATAGATAATGCTGGAGACTGCTTCGTCCCGATCAGTTTTTCTAATCCATTCATTCGATTATTAGTAACTTTGGCGAAACTTGTTCCGCTAAAGTTATTAGTTGATTTTTTATATCTATGAAGCACGCTCTTCTTATTTTAGCTCATAACAATCCAACTCATTTGATGGAGATTGTCCGTTTCTTTCAGGAAGAGTTTTACATCTATATTCATTACGATACAAAAGGTACCATTGCTCCGGAAGAGGTTACAGCTTTGCGCGCGATGAGAAATGTTCGCTTGGTTGCTTCCCGTTATTCCATCAATTGGGGAGGATATAATGTACTGAAGGGCGTGATTTATCTGATGCGAATGGCTGCAAAAGAAGGTTTGGCTGATTATTATCATCTGATTAGCGGTCAAGACTTTCCGACGAAAAGTCCGGAGGAGTTCAAAGTTTTTTTTGAACAACATAAAGGGACCGAGTTCCTGGATTATTTTTCTCTCCCTTACAAAGGATGGACCAATGGAGGATTGGACCGTTTGACAACCTATCATTTCTTTGACTATTGTAATTGTAAGGTGATTGGAAAATGGACTCCCCTTTTTAATAAATTGTATTGCTGGCAAAGTCGTTATCATATTACCAGGAAGCTTCCTCTAAAACGATATCCTGTTCTCTATGGAGGTTACTGTTGGTGGTCTTTGACAAGAGAGTGTGTGCAATACGTTGTTGATGAGACAAATCGTCATCCTTATTTGTTACGGCGGTTGCGTTTTACTTTTGCTCCCGATGAACTATATGTGCAAACAATACTGCTCTACTCTCCATTCAGAGCTAAGATAGAAAAAGACAATCTTCGTTATATAGATTGGAACTTTAGGAACGGTAATTATCCTGCAAATCTGGATGAAACAGATTACCCGAAAATTAATGCATCCAACAAAATCTTTGCCCGCAAGATTAAATATCCTATTTCCGACAGTTTGATGGAGATATTGAGGAATAGACAAAGTCCTGAGATGCAAACAGAAGAACTTCCCATCAGTGTGATCTTGATATTTTGTAATGCAGCAGCGAGTTTAATAGAGTCAGTTGACTCTATTCTAAATCAGAGCTTTTGTGATTTTGAATTGATATTAATTGATGATGGATCAACGGACGAAGGACTTTCTGTTGCGAGAAGTTATTCGGATCCCCGTATCCGTATTATTGAGAACAAACACAATCGTATTGATTCTTTAAATCTGGGAATACAGGCTGCCCGGGGTAAATATATTACTCAATTGGATGCGAATGATAGAATGACTTTTGAACGTCTTTCCAAGCAGTATCAGTTTATGGAGCTGCATCCTGAGATCGATGTATGTGGTGCTTGGTTCCAGATCTTTGGTAATGAAATAAAGACTACCCTTCAAGAGTTGCCACAAAAAAACGATGAAATACTGCTTTCACTCATTCGTGAAAAGAATCCGATGGGACATTCCACAGCACTCTTCAGACGTGATTTTTTATTAAAAAATCAAATTCAGTATGATTCAGATGCTTTATACGCTGAAGACATTCAACTATGGGTTGATATTATTAAAGCAGGTGGAATACTAGAAAATCTTCCTTACTGTCTTCATGAATGCAGGCAATCCAATCCTTCGGACCTTTCGATGCAAAACGCACAATTGGAAACTGCTTATCGTATCTATTTTGATTTCCTTGAATATGTGATGAATCAATTGGGAGAGCAAAATGAGAAGCTCTGGGAAGTAATGGAACAAATGATCGTGTTGCTCAATGATGGAATAATCCCATTTAATGCTTTGAGAGATTTCGTGTCTGAGACTTATATTGATTCTCTCTCCCATAAGAATGCTGATTTGGAGGAAGTTGTATGAGAATCTATATCCTATCGGATCAAAACAGCAGAGCCGGCATGTATGGTATCGGTACGTATGTCCGATCTTTATGTGAGTGCGCGTCGTATTGCGGTTTTCCATACAGTATTGTTCATCTTGCGTCGGAGTATATAGAGCCAGCTTTCGAAGAAGACGAATCCGGGGTACAACATTTTTTCTTCCCCGGGATAGAAGACATGAAACTGACTCCGATCTATTATATAAGCTTAGTGTACACGCTTCGTGATCTGACTCCTGATAAGGAAGAACGGGCTTTGTTTCATTTGAACAATCATATCCAGTTAGAAATGATTCAGGCACTTAGAGACTGTTTCCCTCATTGTGTAATACTTTATTCCATTCATTATTTCAACTGGATCTTTTCTTTGTCCGGAAGTACAAATTACTTAATCGATATACTGACAGGAAATGACACAGCATGGAATGCTCGCTTTGCCCAATGTATCAGAAGTGATTTTCATCAGGAGAAGAGACTCTTTAGGGAGGTCGATCAGGTACTTTGTTTAAGTAATTTTGCCTATGATCTGGTAACTACACTATCCGGGATAGCACCCATCCGATTGTCTTTGGTTTACAATGGATTGAAAGATGAGCGTAAAGTCTATTCTTTAGAAGATACTCAAAGCATTAGAAGAAAATATAATTTGTCGGCATCTGAAAAGATTGTTCTTTTTGCAGGTCGTTTGGATGAACTAAAAGGTGTGTCACATATAATTAAAGCATATATAGAATTAAAGAAAGAATATGCGGATTGTCGTTTGGTGATGGTTGGTGATGGTGATTTTTCCCGTTATCTTGAGATTGCTAAAGAGGCGTGTGGCAAAATTCTTTTTACCGGCAGGCTTACCAAAGATATGTTGTATGAGTTATACTCGATAGCAGATGTGGGAGTGATGCAGTCATTTCATGAACAATGCAGCTATGTTGGCATTGAGATGATGATGCACGGTCTTCCGATAATCGGAACGAACTCAACAGGACTTGATGAGATGATACTGGAGGGAGAGACCGGATTGAAGCTTCCGGTGATAGAACATGGCAATCGGGCGGATGTAGATATTGCTCTTCTGAAAGATAAAATGTTATTTTTACTTCAGAATAAGACCTTGCGCGAGGAAATGAGCCGGAAAGCCAGACATCGTTATGAAATTTATTATTCTGATGAAGTGATGGCAAGAGAAATGATGAGTGTGTATACAAATATGGGAAATATATTAAATCAATAATTTTCACATGACAAACAAAATAAAGATCTGTATAGTGTGTGTTGCAACCTTCCTGTTATTACAGGTAATGATTGTATCATGTCAGATGAAGAAAAGTAATAAGGATTCATCGGGGGAAGATACTGTTTTTGTCTTCTCAACCCCCAAGGTTCTGGATATGGAAAACTGTATAGATGCTCATTTTGAACTTCATCCCGACGAATTGATTTTGAAGGATTCAACAGGGCTCCTTTCTCTTTCTGATATTGCCGATGATGTGGAATATGTGCTGCTAAAAACGAGCAATGTGAAGGAGGATTTTTTTTTTGGTTCTCCTTATGAGGTTTTTATAGCTCAAGACTATATCTTTGTACAGTTATTGGAGAGCGTCATTCAGTATGATCGGCAGGGAAATTTGATTCGTACAATAGGGCGACAGGGATCCGGTCCGGGGGAATATACTGGGGTAAATGAAATGGCTGTGGATGAACAGCAGCAAAGAATTTTTGTGACTAATAGTGGCAAAATCAATGTATATGACTTTACAGGAAAATTTTTTCGTACGATAAAAGCGGATTGTGACGGCAAGATTATGCCTTTGGATAGTACTCATATTGCTGCTGAAGTGATAAACTGGTGGTATGATACGAAAGAGCGTCTGGTGATCTTGAACGATAGTGGAAAAGTAGAGAAGAGTTTCCCCCGTCCACGACTCTTTAAACATACAAATATGGCAAAGAGTACCTTAGGGGATGGCAGAGTGCCCCGCTTATTAAGATTCGGGGAAGTCGTCTATTTCAACGAACGATATAATGATACCATTTTTGAAATAAAAAACAATGAGCTTCAGATGCGTTATTTTATGGACTGGGGCAAGTATGCACTTAAAATGGAATATTTTTATGAGCTGGAAAAGTACGGACCGAAGTTCAAGGATTGTCTATGGATCCGTCAGTTCGAATCTGATCGCTATGCGGTGATGCCTGCCTGTCGTTTCGCTTTAACCCTTGTCTATGACAAGAAAACCGATCAGCTTCGCGCCGCTTTTCCTCCCAGTTACAAGATAAAAGGCGATTCACTTTTCAAGGATCTTTTCGGTCATGTGAGAAGGGGCTTTTATAATGACATTGACGGCGGACTGGTGCAAGATGTGCGTGAAATATCTCTCGACAGCAAATATATCGTGTCTTACTATCCCGCTTCTGATGTGAAAGATTTTCTGGATGAGACCGGTTATCAAGAGCATGTGCTTTATCCTGATAAGCAGAAAAAACTGAAAGCATTGATTGAAAGTATCGATGAAGAGAAACATAATCTTCTGATTATGATGTCAAAATTAAAACAGTAGGAGAGTTATTCCAATACAGCACATTCATGAAAGTAAAAGTATGCCTCCTCTTTATTATTCTCAGTTTTACTGCATTTAGTTGTACGAACGAGCGTGAGTTACTCCAAAAAGCAGAATCTTCTCCAGATAGTGTTTCATACTATTTGAAACAGATAAATCATCCTTATCGTCTTACTATTCATGATAAGGGTATCTATAATTATTTGCTTTATGGAGAAATAGTCAATAATAGAGGAATAGGTCCGGATTCGCTGCTCGAAATCAGTGAAGCCTGTTTCATGCAATCCGGTGACACTTCAAGGTGGAGAAGTATCCAAGTCAGTAAGGCGATTAATATGTTACAACACAAACAATATGACAGATTACTTTACTTTGCGGATTCTTTACTGATACTAAAATGCACTGATGATTCTCTGTGTTTCCGATTACAAATCAACAAAGCATCTGTCTATGACAGACAAGCTAAGCCAGATGAACAACTATTTTGTTATGACCAGGCTTTAGGTATTGCGTTAAGAGTGAAAGATACCAACTGGATGATTGAGTCTATACCGATGAAGATAAATGCGTTGGTGAAATATGATCGCAAACAGGAAGCTATCGCATTGTGTGATGAGTTTGATAAGATTTTACTAGATACCCCGGATGATTATAGTGTAAAGAAGTATAACAGAATCATGTGTGATAAACTTTTTCTGGAGTTGGGTGATACGATAGGAGCCATCAAATTCATGGATTCGATCAAGAAATATCGGCGAAGTCGGTATGATATTCCTTATGAACTTTTGGCACGTGGTGATATATGGTTATCCTTGCATCGTCCTGATTCTGCCCGATATTATTACCTTCAGGCAGCAGAAGGCTCTTCATACTATATATCGGAAGTGGCATATCAGCGTCTGTATGAGTTGATTAATTTAGTTGAGTATCCCGGAGAGATCTATTATCAGAAAAAGAAGCAGAAGGACATGCTTGAGTATATTACGGATAATTATAAATATAACGAGAGGCTTAAAGACTTCAGACAGCTTCAGTTGACTAATGAACTCAATGTACTACGTCTGAAGCAAAAAACAACAGAAGTTGTCATTCTTGTTGTTTTACTAGTGATTCTTTCAGTCGTCCTGATAGTGTTCATCTTTTATCAACGTGAAAAACGGAAAAGACAGTTGGAAAAGACACATTATCAGGAAGAACTTCAGGGGTTGGAAGCGGAACGGATCAAACAGGAGCATCGAGCGTTAGTAAATGAGAAAGAACTCTCACAGCTTCGTGCTACTGAAATGGAACATGCAAAAATTGCAGGCGAACTTCGTGAAATGCTTCTTCGAAACATTCCTCTCATTCTGAAAATATCAAAACAACATGATAATTTGGATCATGAGCAACAAAAGATTGTGATTTCCGATAAGGAGTGGGCTCAAATTATTCAAAGTGTGAACAAAGGGTTTGATAATTTTACAGGACGCCTAAAAGCTGCATATCCCACCTTGACTGAAAATGATATTCGTTTTTGTTGTCTGTTGAAGATTCATGTTGGGATAGAAGATCTTTCCAATATTTATTGTGTAACTACAGCTGCAATTATCAAGAAGAAATACCGGATAAAGAAAGATCGATTTGGCATTGTTGATGATATTAAATCACTTGATCAGATATTGCACACGTTTTGATTTCTCTGTTAATTATTGTTTTATACCTGCGTTTTTAATTGGTTTTCTCTCTTTCTCCAAAAAGTGTCCACTTGGTGATTTTCTTATTTCTAGTTTAACTTATTGTTAAACAGTAAAATAGATGCTTTTTTAGGAGCTAAAGATGTCCACCCTATTTTTATTGTCATTCCAATAAAGCCCCTTATCTTTGTTCCGGAATTTATTGTTAACTTCAACAAAAAAGAAAATGGAAAAGAAATTGGTAGGAATGATCTGTTTGGCAGTATGTCTGTCTGCTTCTCAGTATCAGGCAATCGGAGGTTCTTTACTGGACAAAAAGCAAGTAGTGGCAAAGAAGATTGCTTCGACAAAAGGCACATTGATTTCGTGTAATCCGAAGTTAATGAAAGATACTATTAAGTTTCCTCTTAGTGAACTTATCGACGGATTGGAAGTGATTCATCTTGATAATGCAGATGCGGCATTGGTTGGGGGATGGGTACGGACAACGATTGGCGATAAGTACATATTAGTGAGCAATAACAAACAAGTACCTTTTAAACTCTTTGATCGGACCGGCAAATTTGTCGCAAAAATAGGTAGTTATGGGCAAGGCCCGGGAGAGTACTTAAACACTTATTTTGAACAACTGGATGAGAAGAATAATCGCATTTATATCTTACCTTGGAATGCGCGTCAGCTTCTTGTGTACGATCTGAAAGGCAGGAATTACCCTTCTATCCCGTTGGCAATGGATATCCCCAAAGGTGCTTTTCGTGTTGATGCGGCCCAATCGCTGATTACGGTTACTGCGCTTCCATTTGAAGGTCTTCCTGCATTTGTTTTTCAACAAGACTTTAAGGGGAAAATGGTAAAATCGGTCAAGCCTGCACACTTGGCAATCCCTAGAGATTATAGCGATGAGGTGCAGATGGGGCAGAATACGGCTGATTATGATGTCAATATCTTGAGATGGAAAAGGAAAGCAGATACCTTATTCCATTATAATTTAAAAGCCAATCGCCTGGAGCCACGCTTTTCTTTTGAGTTGAAACTGGAAGGATCTGCTTATCTTGGTTATACAGAACTGCCTCAGTTCTTTCTCGGTTCTTTTTCATTTATGAAACAAGTAACAGAGAATACTTCTCAAGGGACTGAACCTGCCGCATTTGTAGTTAATAAAGAGACGCTCAGAGGTTCTTATGTGGAATACATCGATGACTTTTTGGGTGGCTTTTCATTGGGCAAATGGACACCTTCCTTTCGCAATGGATACTATATTGCAAATACTGATCCAATGGACTTAAAGGAGAAACTGGAAGATATTTTGGTCAAGAATTCGAAGATGGATCCAAAGGTGCGTCAAAGGGTACAGACATTGAGTAAATCATTGAATCAAAATGATAATAATGTACTCTTGGTCGGAAAAGTGAAACGATAAATTAATGGCATCATTATACAATGATGCCATTGATAAAATAATACTGTGGTTCATTAACATCTTATTCTGTATTAATTTATTAGATTTGTGCTCAGTAGAATACTACGTTATTAATGTGAATAGATAGTTGTGAAAGCATGAGAAACAAAATTAGTAACATTTGAAATATGAGACATGTAAGGTACGATAAGTTTATGCTTCTTTTGCTCACTTTAGTGCTTTTTGCTTGTGATGGCAAGAAACAGGATGGAGTAAAGAAAGAGGAAAAAGTGGATGAACTTGCCTCAACCGGAATCCCTGAGGTGAAGGTGGAATTGCTTTCTATGGGGGGATTCAAGCAAGAGTTGCTGAGCACGGGTAAACTGTATGCAAAGAGATCGGCTGATCTTTCATTCAAAGTGTCCGGTGAACTGTCGCGTGTGTATGTGAAGAACGGTGAACGCGTGACAAAGGGGACGGTATTGGCTGAACTGGATGCTTTTCGACTTAAAGTAGCGCGTGATCAGTCTGAAGACCGGTTGGCATCCGCAAAGCTTGTGTTTCAGGAACAGCTCATCAGTCGTGGTTATCCCCTTAAAGATTCTGCTAATGTACCTCAACAGACAATTGATGTGATCAATACCAAAAGTGGATACGAGCAGGCAAGACTCTCTTTCCTTTTAGCCGATAAAGATTGGAAAAGCGCAGTGTTGCGTGCTCCGATTGACGGTGTGGTAGCCAATCTTGATGCTAAGGAATATGATCAGGTGGGCAGTTCAGCAACTTTTTGTTCGCTGCTTGATAATAACACTTTAGAGGCTCGTTTTACTGTTCTGGAGAGTGAACTTGGAATGATCAGGCAAGGCGATGAAGTACAGATTGCTCCATATTCTACACCAGGAGAACAGCTTCCCGGAAGAATCACAGAGATTAATCCGGTTGTGGATGATAACGGACAAGTACATTTGCGTGCCACAGTTACCAATAATGGCAAGTTGTTTGATGGAATGAATACCCAGGTAAGTGTCTTTCGGATCATTCCTGATCAACTTGTTATCGCCAAGAGCGCTATTGTATTACGTACAGGTCGTGAGGTGGTATTTACCTACCGGGGAGGAAAATCATTCTGGAATTATGTGAAGACAGGAGAAGAGAACGCGACAGAAAAAGTCGTGGTCAGTGGATTGCAGTCTGGCGATTCGGTTATTGTGGAGGGTAACTTCAATCTGGCGCATGAGTCTGTTGTCACTGTCATTAAATGAGTTTTGTGAATCAATGCTATGATTAAATATTTAATTGACCGTCCCATCGCGGTATTTATGTCTTTTGCTGCACTCTTTATACTGGGTGTGGTAACCTATTTCACCTTACCGGTCTCTTTGCTCCCAAATATTGACATCCCGGAAATTACCGTGCAGATCAATGATGCAAATACTTCAGCTCGTGAACTGGAGAACAACATTGTGAAGTCTGTGCGTAATCAACTGCTTCAGGTTGGCAAGTTGCGTGACATACGAAGTGAGGTTAGGGATGGGTCTGCTTTGATTCGTCTCACGTTTGATTATGGCACCAATACTGATCTGGCTTTTATAGAGGTCAACGAGAAAATAGACCTTGCCATGAGCGGCTTGTCACGTGACGTGGAACGTCCCCGTGTCGTTAAGTCCAACACGACCGACATCCCTGTCTTTTACGTTAATATGACGCAAAAGGATATCGGAAACGCTGGCACTGATGATGAATTGGGCTTCTTGAGGTTAAGCGAACTTGCAGAGACAGTAGTGAAGCGACGCATCGAACAGCTACCTGAAGTGGTGATGGCCGATATTACCGGAGTAGTGTATTACCAGTTGCAGCTTCGTCCCAATCAACAAATCATGGCTGTTTCCGGCATCACTTCTGATGATATAAAGAATGCTTTGGTTTCAAACAATGTGGAGCCCGGAAGTATGACGGTACGCGATGGTTTCTATGAATATAATATAAAGTTTTCATCTATCCTGCGTTCTCCTGAAGATGTGGAAAATATTCTTTTGCGCAAGAACGACAGGATCTTTCGGCTGAAGGATATAGCGGATATTGAAATTGTATCTCAACGTCAGACCGGAGTAGCTCTGGCAAATAATAAGAATACTGTTACTCTCGCTGTCATCAAGCAGAGTGAGGAGAATATGGATAATATGAAGAAGTCGCTGAATGAGACACTCGACTATTTTCGCCAACAGAATCCTGAAATAGACTTTGAAGTGACTCGAAATCAGACAGAACTTCTTGACTATACGATTTCGAACCTGCAACAGAATATGTTGCTCAGTTTCTGTTTCATCCTTATTATCTCTTTCATTTTTATGGGAGATATGAAGTTATCACTTATCATTGGTAGC
The DNA here is from genome assembly GCA_963677415.2 of Bacteroidales bacterium. Classification (GTDB taxonomy): domain Bacteria; phylum Bacteroidota; class Bacteroidia; order Bacteroidales; family JAQUTK01; genus JAQUTK01. Next base: position 63,501 of record CAXXFJ010000017.1, read on the forward strand.
AGTATGATTATCTCAATTGTCATCTGTGCTATCTTCTTTTATCTGTTTGGACGATCTTTGAATATAATTTCTCTGGCCGGACTAATTACCGCACTTGGTATGATGATTGACAATTCCATCATCGTAACAGATAATATTACCCGATACAGGGAAGAGGGACTTTCGCTTGATAATGCCTGCTGCAAAGGAACGGAAGAAATTATCACCCCGATGCTCAGTTCCTCACTTACTACTGTCGCAGTGTTTGCTCCATTGGTCTTTATGAGTGGCATAGCCGGTGCTATATTCTCTGATGAAGCTTTCTCCATAACTATTGGTTTGATGGTCTCCTATATTACGGGGATTCTCTTTTTGCCGGTAGCCTATAAGTTGGCTTACTCTGTGAAAAGAATCAAGAGACCTGCAACCAAGACACGTATTGGTGTAATCGTAAATGGGATAGTCTCTCGCTTTAATTATTACAATCTAAAGCTCACCACCGGAATGGAGCGTTATTACCATGCCGGCATTGAATATACTTTCCGACACAAACGAATGAATGCGCTGATTTTTATTTCGGTCTTCCCACTCTGTATCTTGATGTTCTATATAATAGCCAAGGAACGAATGCCAAAGATCGATCAGAAGGAGCTGCTTATTCGAATGGATTGGAATGAAAACCTCCATCTTGATGAGAGTGTACGGAGGGTGCGCGGTATATTAAAGTCGATTGAAAGTAAGGACGTAAAGGAACACTCGGCTTTTGTCGGACAACAGCAGTTCCTCCTCAACCGTGATGTGGAACTCTCTTCCTCTGAGGCAGAGTTGTATGTGAAAACGACTACCCCTGACGCTATCAAACCGCTTGAAGATTCTCTTCGCGCTGTGATTTCCCGTTCGTATCCTCGGGCAGCATTCTCTTTTGCTCCGCCTGCCACCTTGTTTGAGAAGATCTTTTCTACCGGCGAACCCGAGCTAAAAATTGAGCTGTATGCCCGCAATCGCGAACAGATGCCGGAGGCTGATTCAATTCGTGCGCTGGAACAGCGTATCAATAATAAAACCGGTGAGCACTCTTCCGGTATCACTTTTGACAATCAGCTGAACCTGACTATTGACCGGAACAAATTGTTGCTTTATAATGTAGATTATTATGAGGTGATCAACCTTTTAAGTACCGCGTTTAATGTGAATACAGTCACGACATTGCGTTCCTACCAGCAGTATTTGCCGATTACTCTGGTTGGTGAAGAGAAAACCATCAATCGTCTGCTTGCAGAGACTCTGGTGGATACCCGAAGGGGAAGTGATGGGAAAGTCTATCCCGTGCCTTTACGAGAACTCGTTCAAGTCTCTCCATCTGAGGAACTGAAAAGTATCTCTGCAGGTAAGACGGACGAGTATATCCCGATAACCTATTTTGAAACCAAGAACCCGGACAAACTTATGAAAACGGCAGGTGAAGAGATTCGTAAGCAGGGTATATTCGACGTTGCGTTTTCTGGTCGTCTCTTTGCCAATGAACAGATGATGCATGAGATGGTTATTATCCTTGCCGTGTCGCTTTTGCTGATGTATTTCATCCTGGCTTCGCAGTTTGAGAGCTTCTTGCAGCCTCTGATTGTACTTACGGAGATTCCAATTGATATAGCAGGTGCACTGGTCATTTTATATATATGCGGTCATACACTAAATCTGATGTCTGCGATAGGAATCATTATTACCTGCGGTATTGTCATCAATGACTCTATCCTCAAGATTGAAGTGATCAATCAGTTGCGAAAGGAAGGAGTACCACTGATGAAAGCAATTCATGAGGCAGGACACCGGCGTCTCCGTGCCATAGTCATGACTTCGCTTACAACAATTCTAGGCATGGTTCCTCTTCTTTTTACAAATGACATGGGCAGCGAACTTCAAAGTCCTCTTGCGATTGCAATGATTGGAGCAATGGTCATCGGAACGATAGTGTCATTGTTTATGATTCCACTGGCTTACTGGGCAATATACAGGAAGAGTGAAGTCGTTGACAGGAGTAATTAAATTAAGATGCGCACAATAATTCCTTTTATTTGTCTTGCTTTGCTCGGTATTGCCGTGCTTCCTCTGCTGACTGTAAAGTTGGCACCTTCGCGCAACTTGCCTTCGCTCTCGGTCTACTATAACATGCCAAATAATTCGGCGAGGGTAGTAGAGATGGAGGCCACATCGAAGCTTGAGGGACTCTTGTCGCGGGTAAGGGGTTTGCGCAAGATTCGTTCTAACTCTTCCAATGGCTCCGGTCAAATCACTCTCGAACTGGATCGTTATACGGATATTGAGATGGCTCGCTTCGAGGTATCCACGATTATCCGACAGGCGCGTGCTCTGCTGCCCGAGTCAGTCTCTTATCCGTATGTATCCGCGCAGCGAAGCGACGAGAAGGCGGATATCGCTTTCATGACCTACCTCTTGAATGCTCCTGCTACCCCTTATTACATCAGTAAGTATGCGGAAGAACGAATACAGCCAGAGTTGGCGCAGTTGGATGGTGTATATAAGGTGACCGTAAGTGGGGCTACTCCGATGGAGTGGCAACTGGAGTATGATCTGGATAGGCTTTCTGCGGCCGGGGTTACAGTCGGTGATATTCGTACAGCCATTCAGCAATATCTCTCAAAGATGGCTTTGGGCACAGTACGTTGGGAATCACCAGAGGGGGATGAACGGATGATCCGTCTCACCCTGGCGGGTGAAGGGATGAAAGATACGTTTGATCCCGCTAAGATTACGGTACGAAACAGTCGCAATGAATCTGTTGGGTTGGAGCGCTTGGTAAAGGTGACACACTGCGAGCAAGAACCGCAAGGATACTATCGTGTCAACGGCATGAACTCTGTTTACCTTTCCATCACAGCTGATGAAGGAGCCAACCAATTAAAACTAGGGAAACTTGTAAAGGACAAGATGGAGGAACTTTCCCACACTTTCCCTGCCGGATATAAAATGACATTGAGTTCTGATACCACTGAGGTTATCAATGATTCGTTGGATACGATTTATTTCCGCTCCGGACTGACAATGCTTATTCTTTTACTTTTTGTTTTGTTGATTACCCGCAGTTTTAGATACCTCTATCTTATCTCCATTAGTATTGTGATCAACCTTGCCATATCAGCTTTCTTCTACTATCTTCTCGGGTTGGAAATACAGATTTTCTCGTTGGCGGGCATCACCCTTTCCCTTAGTCTGATTATGGACAATACGATAGTGATGGTCAACCATCTGATGTATCACAAGGATCGTAAAGTATTTCTTGCTTTGTTGGCTGCAACCCTAACGACCATAGCTGCCCTATCTGTAGTCTTCTTTCTGGATGAGTCAATCCGGTTGAACCTGGAGGATTTTTCCAAGGTCATCATCGTTAATCTTGTGGTTTCTTTATTTACGACACTCTTTCTGGTACCATCTTTGATGGATAAAATAGCAATGAAAGAGCGTGAGAATAATGTGCGTAGCTTTACTATAAGGCGCTGGATGGCAAGGATTACATTCATGTATGAGTGGGTTATCAGATTTCTAATGCGATGGCGTACTACTACGGTTTTTGTATTGATTCTTTCTTTTGGTTTGCCTCTCTTCCAGTTGCCCAAAACGATGAAAGGTCAGTCGGAGTTTGTGAAGACCTACAATATGTTGATGAACAAAAGGAATTCATTTACAGAGAAGGCATTGCCTGAAATCTATAAATGGACGGGGGGGACGCTGCGTCTTTTTGTTCAAAAAGTAAGCGAGGGCAATTATGGCAAAGCGGAACAGGGAGAGAAGGTGGTTTATATTACTGCTACACTTCCCACTGGCTCTACCCTGAAGCAGATGAATGATTTGGCGGTGCAGATGGAGTCGTATCTCAGCACCTTTACGGGTATCAAGCGATTTGAGACCACAGTATCTGGACCCCGTCGTACATCCTTTCGTGTTTACTTTACGAAAGAAAATCAATATTCAGGTTTCCCGTATCAATTCAAGCAGGATGCTTTCTACAAAGGGATTGAATTAGGAAGTGGTAGCTGGACGGTCTCCGGATTGGATGATTCCAGATCCTTATCCAATGAGGTCACCGAGTATAGTGGTCAAAGCCGTTTGTTGATGACCGGCTACAATTATGACCAACTCTACGACTATGCCTTGCAGGTGAGAGATACACTGCTCACTTACCGCCGTATCTCGGAAGTGCTGATTAATTCAGAGTTTCAAATGACGAAGGACGATTACAGAGAGTTTTTTACGGATATTGACAGCCGTCGTCTTATTGAAAATCAATTTTCACCACAACAACTATTCAGTTCCTTTACGCCAATGTTTGTACATGGGCAGCGGGTCGGCTCTCTCTCTACCCCTGATGGAAGTGAAGCAATAAAGCTTTATGCAGAACAGTCTCGCGAATATGATGTGTGGAACATGATGCATCTTCCCATCGGCAGTAGCTCGAATCATACGAAGATGATGGAAGTGGCTACCATTGAGAAAGGCAAGGCTGCGCAGAATGTAGTAAAAGAGGATCAGCAATATCTATTGTGTCTGCAATATGCCTATACCGGCTCTGGCAATCAACAAGGCAAGGTTGTGAAGAGGATTGAAGAGGATTTTACCAACATGCTGCCTATGGGTTATACGATCGAAGAGCCTGACCGTGAGTATTGGCAGCCAACCGAGAAGAGGCAGTACCTGCTTATTTTGCTGGTTGTGACGATTATATGGTTTATCACCAGCATCTTATTCAACAGTACCAAACAGTCATTAGCGGTAATCTTTGTCATTCCGGTTGCCTTTGTTGGCGTCTTTCTGACATTCTACCAGTTTGGGTTACGCTTTGATGAAGGGGGATTTTCTTCATTTGTCTTACTCTCCGGTATTACGGTCAATGCGTGTATCTATATCATTGATGAGTATAACAACATCATGAAAAGAAGGCCCAATTATGACCCGATGCGTGCTTATCTTAAGTCTTGGAATGCTAAGATCACTCCGGTATTCGTTACTACCATCTCAACCATGCTGGGATTTATACCTTTTATGATTGGAGCGCATAAAGAGGCCTTCTGGTTTCCACTTGCAGCAGGTACCATCGGTGGACTGGCTTTCTCTCTGATTGGAGTTTTCTTGTATCTACCATTATTTACATTGAACCGGAAGAAGATTAATAAAGGGGGGAATAAAAAACTTAACACAAAATAAGAAATAGAAGAAACTCTCGTTAATTAGTTTGAACCGAAGAAGGTGATCCGTGAAATAAACATCTATAAACGAACCAACTAAGAAGAATCATGAAAAACTGGTTTCAAAAAGTCTTTCTGATGGCAACTCTGTTGCTATGCAGTAGCTATGGTGTTAGTCAGGAGTCGAAACTCGTACGAAAGACGGTTATGGCCGCAAAGAATACGATCAAAGAAAGCGACTTCGGCAAGAAGTATGACTTCTATGATGTAATCAAAGACATCGAGTTTCTTCCTTTAGAGATGACAGATGAGTCCATCGTCGGTAGCGTTTCAAAGATCACGTTATATAAGAATTTTATACTAGTCTTGGACAGACAGACTAGATCGATATTCATCTTTGATGATAAAGGGAAGTACATCAAAAAGATCGCACGGGTGGGGAGTGGCCCCGGTGAGTACAATGATATTAATGATTTCTGTGTGCATCCACAGACAGGAATGATTACCATTGCAACTAGTTCAAGAAAAATCATTACTTGTAGCTTTGATTTAAAGGAATTCAAAGAATACAATGATGTTCCGTATGCGGTTGGGATCGAGCAATTTAATAACGGTTATTATGCAATTACTTCGACTCAAGAAGAGGCTAATCTTTATATTCTTGACCCTAATATGAAGATTGTGCATAAAGGACTGGCTAATCCGTTTCCTGAACTTTCAATACTTAATAACTCTTTTACAAAACTAGGGGATACAATCTTGTGCAGATTGCCTACCAGTTACAATGATACAATTTATCAGATCACTTCGAACTCCTTCAGACCCTGGAGAGTACCTAATTTTGAGGTTCATCCAGATTATTCAAATCCGACCCAATATATGGCACCTAATCCTTGGGGTTTCCAAAGCTATTATTGTCCGGATATGCAAATTAGTGGAGCTGTTCCTTATTCAGAAACAAATAAGTTTATAGTATTTGGAATGATATATCCGCGGAATAGAGATGGGGTGGCGAGTATAAGTTATGTACTTTATTCAAAGAAGAATAAAACGGTTAAGGTGTTTTCTTTTTCTTCTCTTCAAAACGCACCTTTCGACCGTCCTATTCCATTTTGTGGAGTCCCGGATAACAAAGGGAGAATTGTTGGTGCAATGGATGCAAACTTTATCCTTGATTGTAAGATCACAAAGGATGACCCGATAACTTCACGAATAAAGGAGCTCAAGAAAGAATTGAATGAAGAGTCCAATCCGGTAATTACGTTCATTACTTATAAAGAGTGAGTCCACAGGACAAGTGCCATAACACACTGTTGCGATGTCTCCAATGAGACGGATGCACGAAGATATTTGTTCTCTGATACCTGTTTGTTGTTATTATTTGTTGGAGATAAATTAAACGGAGCGAGTCACTTCCTCCTCTAAATTATATATAGATGAGAAACAGTATGCAAAAAGCCTTTCTGATGGCAATTCTGTTGCTATGCAGTAGTTACGGTCGAAGTCAGGAATCGAATCTCACACGAAAGACTGTTATGGCCGCAAAGAATACGATCAAAAGAAGTGACTTCGGCAAGACGTATGATTTCTATGATGTAATCAATGACATCGAGTTTGTTCCTTTAGAAATGACAGATGAGTGCATTATTGGAGTAGTTTCAAAGATCAAGTTCTACAAGAATTTTATACTTGTCTTGGATAGACAGACTAAATCAATATTCATCTTTGATGATAAGGGAAAGTATATCAAAAAGATTTCACGTGTAGGGAGTGGTCCCGGTGAGTACAAGGAAATTAAAGATTTCTGTGTGCATCCACAGACAGGAATGATTACCACTGTGACATCTTCAAGAAAAATCATCACGTATAGTTTTGATTTAAAGGAATTCAAAGAGTATAATGATGTTCCGTATACGGTCGGGATCGAGCAATTCAATAACGGCTATTATGCTATTACCGCAATGGAAAAAGAGGCCAATCTTTATATCCTTGATGCGAATATGAAGATTGTGCTTAAAGGTTTAGCTAATCCTTTTCAATATACAGGAGTACTTAGGAATTCTTTTACGAAATTTGGGGATACAATCTTGTGCATATTGCCTACCTATTACAATGATACAATTTATCAGATCACTCCAAACTCCTTCAGGCCCTGGAGAGTGCCTGATTTCGAAGTTCATCCTGATTATTCAAATCCGATTAAATATATGGAAGATCATCCTGTTTTGCATCGATTTTATAATTGTCAGGATATGCAAATATGCGGAAGTTATCCTTATTCAGAAACAAATCAGTTTGTTTTATATGGAATGGTATATGGAGGGGCAAATATAAGACATGTGATTTATTCAAAGAAGAATAAAACGGTTAAGATCTTTTCTTTTTCTTCTCTTCAAAATGCACCTTTCGACCGTCCAATTACATATATTGGAGTTCCGGATAATAAAGGGAGATTTGTAAGTGCAATGGATGTAAACTTTCTCCTGGACTGTAAGATCACAAAGGATGACCCAATAACTTCACGAATAAAGGAGCTCAAGAAACAATTGAATGAAGAGTCCAATCCAGTAATTACGTTCATTACTTATAAAGAGTGAGTCCACAGGACAAGTGCCATAACACACTGTTGCGATGTCTCCAATGAGACGGATGCACGAAGATATTTGTTCTCTGATACCTGTTTTTTTTTATTATGTGTTGCAGCTAAATTAAACGGAGAGAGTCACTTCCTCCTCTAAATTATATATAGATGAGAAACAGTATGCAAAAAGCCTTTCTGATGGCAATTCTGTTGCTATGTAGTCACTCCTTAATTGATATATACTGAGTTTATATTCAATAAATTAGTATCAGAAAAGCTTGTGTATTATTGCAGAAAAGAGTAATTTTAAGGTATAAAAGTCTGCAAATAATGATAGGGAAATTAGAGAAAAAAGGACAACGAGATTTATTTCGTCCGATGCTTGAAGATTTTATTGACATGAATCAGGAGTTGGTTTTATTGTCCCAACGCATTGACTGGTCATATTTTGAGAAGGAGTTCTCAGTTTATTATTCTGATAAAGGAGCTCCGAGTGTTCCCATTCGTATGATGGTTGGTTGTTTGATGTTGAAACATTTGTACAATATAGGCGATGAACGTCTTCCGGAGTATTGGGTGCGCGATGTTTATTTTCAGTATTTCTGTGGAGTTGTACATTTCGAGCATAAATTTCCATTCGATGCGAGCGATTTTGTTCATTTTCGTCATCGTGTTGGTGAAGAAGGGATCTCCAAAATATTTTCGTACAGTGTTCATCTGCACGGGGCAGATCTACCAAAGCAGTCTAAATTTGTTTTGTCGGATACCACTGTTCAGGAGAATAACACCACTTTTCCAACGGACGCAAAACTTTGTAAGAAGGTGATAGACAAATGCAATACCATTGCCCAAAAGGAAGGAATTAGTCAACGTCAGCGTTATACCCGGGAGAGCAAACAATTGGTGAGGGATACTTACAACGGAAAACATCCAAAGCGAATCAAACAGGCTCGCAAAGCAAAGAAACGCTTGAAGACCATTGCAAACACCCAGATTCGCGAGTTGGAAAGGAAGATGAGCCAGGAACTGAAAGGGAAATACGAAAAGGAGTTTGATCTTTTCAAACGAGCCGTGAATCAGAAGCAAAACGATACAAACAAGATTTACAGTATTCACAAACCATTTACCCGTTGCATAGCCAAAGGCAAACCTCACAGACAATATGAGTTTGGGAACAAAGTCGGACTGATAACAACAGGAAACAAAGGGAAGAAAATCATAACGGCAATAAAATCTTTTTTGGAGAATCCTTTTGATGGGCACACCATTGAGCCATTGCTTAAGCAGATGGAAAATAACAATTTGAGATTACCCGAAGAATTGGCTTATGATCGTGGAGGTAAAGGTAAAGCACAAATAAAGGGAGTAAAAATAATCATCCCGGCAAAACCCAAAGCAAGCGACACAAAATATCAAAAACAGAAAAAACGCAGAAAGTGCAAAGCCAGGGCTGCTATTGAACCAATAATCGGGCATCTAAAACAAGATTTCCGGATGGCACAAAATTATTTGCTTGGGGAGAAAGGCATACAAATTAATGCTTATATGGCGGCTACAGCGTGGAATCTCAAGAAAATGATGGAAAAACTCAAACTTGAATTTTTGTGCCTTCTTGCAAAAAGACTAATACGGCAGAATTTTTATTATTCTGCCGCTTGAAAAATGAATTTATAAGGAGAAACTATGTAGTAGTTACGGTCGAAGTCAGGAGTCGAATCTCATTCGAAAAACGGTTATGGCCGCAAAGAATACGATCAAAGAAAGCGACTTCGGAAAGAAGTATGATTTCTATGATGTAATCAAAGACATTGAGTTTGTTCCTTTGGAGATGACAGATGAGTCCATTGTCGGAAGAGTTTCAAAGATTAAGTTCTATAATACTTTTATGCTTGTTCTGGATGGACAGACTAAATCGATATTCATCTTTGACGATAAGGGAAAGTATGTCAGAAAGATCTCACGGGTAGGAAAAGGTCCCGGTGAATACAATGATATTGATGATTTCTGTGTGCATCCCAAGACCGGAATGATCACTATTGTGACTAGTTCGGGGAAAATTATCACGTATAGTTTTGATTTAAAAGAATTCAAAGAGTACAATGATGTTCCGTATGCGGTTGGAATCGAGCAATTCAATAACGGCTATTATGCAATAACCTCAATAGAGAAAGAGGCCAATCTTTATATCCTTGATGCAAATATGAAGATTGTACATAAAGGATTGGCTAATCCATTTCCAATGCCTATAATACTTAATAAATCTTTTACAAAAATGGGAGATACAATCTTGTGCAGATTGCCTACCTATTACAATGATACAATTTATCAGATCACTTCAAACTCATTCAGACCCTGGAGAGTGCCAGATTTCGAGGTTCATCCTGATTATTCAAATCCGACTAAATATTTGGAACCTAATCCTCGGGGTGGCCGAAGTTATAATTGTTCGGATATGAAATTATTTGGAGGTCATCCTTATTCAGAAACAAATAAATTCATATCATTCGCAATGACATATTCGAAGTATAGTCAAGGAGTGCAGTCTGTGCTTTATTCAAAGAAGAATAAAACGGTTAAGATCTTTGATTTTTCTTCTCTTCAAAACATACCCTTCGATCGTCCTATTACTTTTTGTGGAGTCCCGGATAACAAAGGGAGAATCGTAAGTGCAATGGATGTAAACTTTATTCTGGATTGTAAGATCACAAAGGATGATCCAATAACTTCACGAATAAAGGAGCTCAAGAAACAATTGAATGAAGAGTCCAATCTTGTAATTACGTTCATTACTTATAAAGAGTAATTTTGCCGGATAAGTACCGCCCACTGTCGCGATGTCTTCGATAAGACAGAAGCACGAAGATATTCTGTTCTGTCTTAGCCTGTTTGTTTTAGTATTTGTTGGAGTTATGTTATACGGAGCGAGTCACTTCCTCCCCTAAATTATATATAGATGAGAAACAGTATGCAAAAAGCCTTTCTGATAGCAATTCTGTTGCTATGCAATAGTTATGGTAGAAGTCAGGAGTCAAAATCCACGCAAAAGACCGTTATGGCCGCAAAGAATACAATCAAAGAAAGTGACTTCGGCAAGAAGTATGACTTCTATGATGTCATCAAAGACATTGAGTTTGTTCCTTTGGAGATGACAGATGAATCCATTGTCGGGAAAATCTATAAGATACAACTTTACAAGAATTATTTGATAATTTATGATAGACAGACTGAATCTATATTCATCTTTGACAATAATGGAAAGTATATCAGAAAGATCTCACGGAAGGGTCGTGGTCCCGGTGAATATAATGAAATTGTTGATTTCTGTGTACACCCCAAGACCGGAATGATCACTATAGCTTGTTCAGGGAAAATTATCACATATAGTTTTGATTTAAAAGAATTCAAAGAGTATAATGATGTTCCGTATGTGGCTGGGATTGAGCAATTCAATAACGGCTATTATGCAATTACCGCAATAGAAAAAGAGGCCAATCTTTATATCCTTGATACGAATATGAAGATTATACATAAAGGATTGGCAAATCCATTTCCTATGCCTACAATATTTAATAAGTCTTTTTCTAAATACGGGGATACTATCTTGTGTAGATTGCCTACCCATTACAATGATACCATATACCAGATCACTCCAAACTCCTTCAGACCCTGGAGAGTGCCTGACTTTGAGGTTCATCCTGATTATTCAAATCCTACGAAATATTTGGAACCTGATTCTCGGGGTTTTCAAAGTTATAATTGTTCGGATATGCAAATTTGGGGAGGTTTTCCTTATTCGGAAACAAATCAGTTTATAATATTTGGAATGATATATCCTAAGTATAGAGAGGGAAATGTATGTTATGTGCTTTATTCAAAGAAAAATAAAACTGTTAAGATCTTTTCTTCACTTCAAAACAAACCTTTCGGTTGTCCTGTTACATTTTGTGGAGTTCCAGATAACAAAGGAAGAATTGTAAGCGCAACAGATCCAAACTACATCTTGGAAAGTAAGATCACAAAGGATGACCCAATAACTTTAAGGGTAAAGGAGCTCAAGAAACAATTGAATGAAGAGTCCAATCCGGTAATTACGTTCATTACTTATAAAGAGTAAGTCCGTCGGATAAGTAACGCTCACTGTCGATAAGACAGAAGCACGAAGATAATTTGTTATATCTTAGCCTGTTTGTTTTTGTTATTTGTTGCAGCTAAATTAACCGGAGCGAGTCACTTCCTCCTCAAAATTATTTACAGATGAAGAACAGTATGCAAAAAGCCTTTCTGATAGCAACTCTGTTGCTATGCAGTAGTTATGGTAGTAGTCAGGAGTCGAAACCCATACGAAAGACGGTTATGGCCGGAAAGAATACGATCAAAGAAAGTGACTTCGGCAAATCGTATGACTTCTATGATGTAATCAAAGATATTGAGTTTGTTCCTTTGGAATTGACAGATGAGTCCATTGTCGGAAGCGTTTCAAAGATTAAGTTCTACAAGAATTTTATACTTTTCCTGGATGAACAGACTAATTCGATATTCATCTTTGACGATAAGGGAAAGTACATCAAAAAGATCGCACGGGTAGGACAAGGTCCCGGTGAGTACATTAGTATTAATGATTTCTGTGTGCACCCCCAGACCGGAATGATCACTATTGCAACGAGTTCAAGAAAATACATCACGTATAGTTTTGATTTAAAGGAATTCAAAGAGTACACTGATGTTCCGTATGCGGTTGGGATAGAGCAATTCAATAATGGATCTTATGCCATAGCCTCAACAGAAAAAGAGGCCAATCTTTATATCCTTGATGCGAATATGAAGATTGTGCATAAAGGATTGGCTAATCCATTTCCTAGACTTTCAGTACTTGGTAAGTCTCTTTCGAAATTTGGGGATACAATCTTATGCAGATTGCCTACCTATTATAATGATACGATATATCAGATCACACCAAATTCATTCAGACCCTGGAGAGTGCCTGATTTCGAGGTTCATCCGGATTATTCAAATCCGACAAAATATTTAGAACCAGATCCTAATGGCGGACGAAGTTATAATTGTCCGGATATGCATATGAGTGGGGCTTTTTGTTATTCAGAAACAAGTAAGTTTATAATATATGGAATAGAATATCCTGGCAGGAATGGAAGTGGAGTAATAACTGTGTTATATTCAAAGAAGAATAAAACGGTGAAAATATTAAGTATTGAAAACAAACCATTTGATTTTCCTATGTTTTATGATGGAGTCCCGGATAATAAAGGGAGAATTGCAAGTATAACCTATCCAAGCCTTATCCTAGACTGTACAATCACAAAGGATGACCCAATAACTTCACGAATAAAGGAGCTCAAGAAACAATTGAATGAAGAGTCCAATCCGGTAATTACGTTCATTACTTATAAAGAGTAAGTCCACTGGACAAGTGCTATAACACACTGTTGCGATGTCTCCAATGAGACGGATGCACAAAGATTTTTGTTCTCTGATACCTGTTTGTTTTGTTATTTGTTGCAGCTAAATTAAACGGAGCGAGTCACTTCCTCCTCAAAATTATTTACAGATGAAGAACAGTATGCAAAAAGCCTTTCTGATAGCAACTCTGTTGCTATGCAGTAGTTACGGTGGAAGTCAAGAGTCGAATCTCATTCGAAAGACGGTTATGGCCGCAAAGAATACAATCAAAGAAAGCGACTTCGGAAAGAAGTATGATTTCTATGATGTAGTCAAAGATATTGAGTATGTTCCTTTAGAGATGACAGAAGAGTCCGTTGTCGGAGGAGTTTTAATGATTAAGTTCTATAAGAATTATATACTCTTTCTGGATGAACAGACTAAATCAATATTCATTTTCGACGATAAAGGAAAGTATATTAGAAAGATCTCACGGGTGGGGCTTGGTCCAGGTGAGTACATTAGTATTAATGCTTTTTGTGTGCATCCCAAGACTGGAATGATTACCATTGCGGCTAGTTTTAGAAAAATCATCACGTATAGTTTTGATTTAAAAGAATTCAAAGAGTATAATGATACTCCGGAGGTGGTTGAGATTGAGCAATTCAATAATGGTTGTTATGCCATTACCTCGACTCAGAAAGAGGCCAATCTTTATATCCTTGATGCGAATATGAAGATTGTACTTAAAGGATTGGCTAATCCTTTTCAATATACCTCAATACTTAATAGGTCTTTTACTAAATTCGGCGATACAATCTTGTGCAGATTGCCTACCTATTACAATGATACAATTTATCAGATCACTCCAAACTCATTCAGACCTTGGAGAGTGCCTGACTTCGAGGTTCATCCGGATTATTCAAATCCGACGAGATATTTGGAACAAGATCCTCGGGGTTTCCAGAGTTATAATTGTCCGGATATGCAAATTGGTGGGGCTTTATATTATTCGGAAAGTAATAAATTCATATTTTTCGCTATGATATATCCAAAGATGAGTGGAGGAATGCAGTATGCAAGTCATGTACTTTTTTCAAAGAAGAATAAAACGGTTAAGATCTTTGATTTTACTACTCTTGAAAACATACCTTTCGAGCATCATCTTTTGACAATTGTTGGAGTCCCGGATAGCAAAGGGAGAATTGTAAGTGCAATTGATCCAAACTACTTCCTGGACTGTAAGATCACAAAGGATGATCCAATATCCTTGCGAATAAAGGAGCTCAAGAAACAACTGAATGAAGAGTCCAATCCGGTAATTTCGTTCATTACTTATAAAGAGTAACTCCACAAGATAAGTAAGACTCACTGTCGCGATGTCTCCAATGAGGCGGATGCACGAAGATATTTGTTCTCTTTTAACCTATTTGTTTTGTTATTTGTTGCAGCTAAATTAAACGGAGCGAGTCACTTCCTCCTCTAAAATATATATAGATGAAAAACAGTATGCAAAAAGCCTTTCTGATAGCAACTCTGTTGCTATGCAGTAGTTATGGTAGTAGTCAGGAGTCGAAACCCACACGAAAGACGGTTATGGCCGGAAAGAATACGATCAAAGAAAGTGACTTCGGCAAATCGTATGACTTCTATGATGTAATCAAAGATATTGAGTTTGTTCCTTTGGAATTGACAGATGAGTCCATTGTCGGAAGCGTTTCCGGGATCAAGTTCTATAAGAATTTTATTCTTTTCTACGATAATCAGACTAGATCGATTTTTATATATGATGATAAAGGTAAGTACATCAGAAAGATTGCGCGGCGAGGAAAAGGTCCCGGTGAGTACAATGATATTAATGATTTCTGTGTGCATCCCCAGACCGGAATGATCACCATTGCGACTGACTCAAGAAAAATTATTACGTATAGCTTTGATTTAAAGGAATTCAGAGAGTACACTGATGTTCCGTATGCGGTTGGAATCGAACAATTCAATAACGGTTATTATGCAATTACCTCGACTCAAGAAGATGCTAATCTTTATATTCTTGATGGGAATATGAAGATTGTGCATAAAGGACTTGCTAATCCATTTCCTAGACTTTCAATAGCAAATAGGGCTTTTACTAAATTCGGGGATACAATCTTGTGCAGATTGCCTTCCCGTTATAATGATACAATTTATCAGATCACTCCAAACTCCTTCAGACCCTGGAGAGTGCCTGACTTTGAGGTTCATCCGGATTATTCAAATCCGACTAAATATATGGAAGATCATCCTGTTTTGCTTCAATTTTATAATTGTCCGGATATGCAAATTTGCGGAGCTTGTTATTATTCGGAAACAAGTAAGTTTATAACATATGGAATAGTATATCCTGGCAAAAAAGATGATATAGAAACTGTCTTATATTCAAAGAAGAATAAAACGGTAAAGATATTTACTTACTATAGTCTTGAAAACAGACCTTTTGATTTTTACTTATTTTATTGTGGTCTCCCAGATCCTTCCGGGAGAATTGTAATAACAATGGATCCAAGCCTTATTCTGGATTGTAAAATCACAAAGGATGACCCGATAACTTCACGAATAAAGGAGCTCAAGAAACAACTAAATGAAGAGTCCAATCCAGTAATTGCATTCATTACTTATAAAGAGTAACTCCACAAGATAAGTGCCACACTCTGTCGCGAGATGTCTTTCATGAGAAAGAAGCATGAAGATGCTTATTCTGTCTTAGCCTGTTTGTTTTGTTATTTGTTGCAGCTAAATTAAACGGAGCGAGTCACTTCCTCCACTAAATTATTTACAGATGAAAAACAGTATGCAAAAAGTCTTTTTGATGGCAACTCTGTTGCTATGCAGTAGCTATTGTGTTAGTCAGGAGTCGAAATCCACACAAAAGACCGTTATGGCCGCAAAGAATACGATCAAAGAAAGTGACTTCGGCAAGAAGTATGACTTCTATGATGTCATCAAAGACATTGAGTTTGTTCCTTTGGAGATGACAGATGAGTCTATTGTCGGAGGAGTTTCCGGGATCAAGTTCTATAAGAATTATATGATTATCGGTGATGGACAGACTAATTCGATATTCATCTTTGACGATAAGGGGAAGTATATCAGAAAGATTGCACGTGTGGGGCGTGGTCCCGGTGAGTACAATGAGATCCGTGCTTTCTGTGTACATCCCCAGACAGGAATGATTACCATTGTGGCTTATTCAGGGAAAATCATCACATATAGTTTTGATTTGAAAGAATTCAAAGAATATACTGATGTTCCACGTGCGGTTGGAATCGCGCAATTCAATAATGGATATTATGCAATAACCTCAGAAGAAAAAGAGGCCAATCTTTTTATCCTTGATGCGAATATGAAGATTGTGCTTAAAGGATTGGCTAATCCTTTTCTAGATACTTCAGTAAGTGGTCAGCCTATTACTAAATTCGGGGATACAATCTTATGCAAATTGCCTACTTATTACAATGATACAATCTATCAGGTAACACCAAACTCCTTCAGACCATGGAGAGTACCAGATTTCGAGGTTCATCCAGATTATTCAAATCCAACAAAATATTTAAAACCTCATCCTCAGGGTTATAAATTATATAGTTGTCCCGATATGCAAATTAGCGGAGTTGTTCCTTATTCGGAAACAACAAAGTTTATAACATATGGAATAATGTATCCTAGTAATAGTAAAGTAAATGGTATTGAAACAGTCTTATATTCAAAGAAGAATCAGACGGTAAAGATATTTACTTACTCAAGTCTTCAAAATCGACCAGTTGATCTATATATGTCATATACTGGAATCCATGATAACAAAGGGAGAATTGTAACTAGAATTGATCCAAACTATATTCTGGATTGTAAGATCACAAAGGACGACCCGATTACTTCACGAATAAAGGAGCTCAAGAAACAATTGAATGAAGAGTCCAATCCGGTCATTACGTTCATTACTTTCAAAGAGTAAGACTTTGCGGCTTCAAAGAGAAGAACAGCAAGCGGTTTAACCCCATACCAAATAGCATTAAATATTTTTTATCGAGCTCTGCAATAGATTGCTATTGTGGAGTTTGTTTTTTTATTTACCTTTGCAAAATTAATGACAATATCCTGAACAGATCTTATTTACTAATAACCAACATCTCAAATTATGCAAAAGAGTCTTTCTCTCCTTTTATTTTGTGCACTCACATTGTTCTCTTGTCAGCATGAAAATGCCAGTAAAGTGACTGTTACTGCAACTAAGCAAAACTCTTTACGTGCCCCGGCATATCCACTGGTAACGGTGGATCCTTATTTCAGTGCCTGGCAATTTTCAGACAAACTGTATGATGAATCTGCCAAACATTGGACAGGAACGGAATATCCTCTGATCGGAGCACTTCGTGTCGATGGTCAGTGCTATCGCTTTATGGGCGTAGAAAGTTTTCCAATGAAGGAGATTATTCCTACAGCGGCCACTGAGAAGTGGAATGCCGAATATACCTATGATGAGCCAAAAGGTGCCTGGAAGGAACTGAAGTATGAAGCGACTGGCTGGCAGGTGGGAAAAGCAGCGTTCGGTACCCGTGAACAGCCCAACCTCTCTACTGAGTGGAATACGAAAGATATCTGGGTGAGAAGGACTATCGAACTGTCTGAAGATCTGAAAGACAAAGATATCTTCCTGAATTATTCGCACGACGACACTTTCGAACTATATATCAATGGAACAGAGGTAGTGAAAACCGGATATGACTGGAAAAACAATGTGTTACTGGAACTCTCTGACGAGGTGAAAGCAACCTTGAAGGCGGGAAAGAATATCATTGTGGCTCATTGTAATAATAAGACCGGTGGTGCGTACGTGGATTTCGGATTGTTTGAGAAAGAAAAGAATGTGGAGACTTTTACGACTGCCGCAGTGCAGAAGTCAGCCAATGTACTTCCTACTCAGACTTTCTACACGTTTGAGTGCGGACCGGTTGAACTTTCCCTGATATTTACCGCACCTATGTTGATGGATGATCTGGAATTAATGTCCCGTCCGGTAAACTATGTGACGTATCAGGTCACAGCTACCGATGCCAAGTCACATGACGTGCAGATATATTTTGAAACGACTCCGCAATGGGCCGTGAATGAGGAGAGTCAGCTCGTTAACTTTCAGATGATAGAGAATCAGAATGGACTTTCGTATCTCAAGACAGGTACAATAGACCAACCGATATTGAAAAAGAGAGGAGATGATCTTCGTATTGACTGGGGTTATTTCTATATGGCCGGTAAGTGGGATAAGAACGTAGAGATGAATCTGGGTGAGTATCGTGCTGTTAAGAAAGAGTTTGCAACGAATGGTATGATATCTTCAGATTCTACTGCTACCTCTTCGGATATGAAAAAAGAGATGACTGTATTGGCTTATTCCCGTGATCTGGGCAAGATCTCGACTACGTCCAATAATGGTTTCCTGATGCTGGGTTATGATGATCTCTATTCCATTCAATATTTTCAGAACAACCTGATGCCTTACTGGAAACAGAACGGGAAAACAACTATCTATAATGAATTTGAGAAAGCAAGCTCTGAGTATGCAACTATAATGAAACGTTGCGAAGAGTTTAATACCAGCATGATGGATGATGCCGAAAAGGCAGGCGGTACAAAATATGCCGAACTTTGTGCTTTGGCTTATCGTCAGGCAATTGCAGCACATAAGCTGGTGCAGGATGAGTCCGGCAACTTGTTGTTCTTATCCAAAGAGAACTTTAGTAATGGCTCTATCGGAACGGTGGACGTAACGTATCCTTCTGCTCCTTTATTCCTGGTTTACAATCCGAACTTATTGAAGGGGATGCTCAATCCGATCTTCTTTTACAGTGAAAGCGGCAAATGGACGAAACCTTTTGCAGCACATGATGTGGGCACCTATCCGCAGGCTAACGGACAAACTTACGGCGGTGATATGCCAGTCGAAGAAAGTGGTAACATGTTGATCCTTACTACAGCGATTGCACAGATTGAAGAGAATGCCGAGTATGCTAAGATGCATTGGGATGTCCTTACTGTCTGGGCGGATTATCTGATTGGTGAGGGATTGGATCCTGCTAACCAACTTTGTACCGATGACTTCGCAGGGCATTTTGCTCATAATGCAAACCTTTCCATCAAGGCTATCATGGGTGTAGCGGGCTATGGTAAACTGGCTGATATGCTGGGCAAGAAAGAGATAGCTGCCAAATACCTGTCTGCCGCTAAAGAGATGGCTCAGAAATGGGAAAAGATGGCGAATGATGGTGATCACTACAAACTGACATTTGATCAGTCCGGTACCTGGAGTCAGAAATATAATCTTGTATGGGATAAGATGCTTGGCTTGAATATCTTCTCTACAGATATCGCGCAGAAAGAGATCGCTTATTATCAGACCAAACAAAATGCTTATGGTTTGCCGTTGGATAGTCGCAAGACCTATACGAAGTCAGACTGGATTGTATGGACGGCAACTCTGGCTACAAATGATGCCGACTTTAACGCGCTGATTGATCCGATCTACAAGTATGCCAATGAAACGACTACCCGTATGCCTTTGAGCGACTGGCATGAAACGACCGACGGTAATAGCGTTGGCTTCCGGGCCCGTTCGGTGGTAGGGGGATACTTTATGAAGATGCTGGATGTCAAACTGAAAGCAAAGAAATAAAGTCAGGTTTCAACTTTGAAAGTAATAAAAGAGAGAGCGACGGGGAATTCCCCGTCGCTCTCTCTTTTATTACAAGGGCTTTACCGGAATACATATATCCAGGATAAACTTGTGTTCGGGATGTTGTGTGTGATCGTTGTAATACAACTCATACGTGCTTCCTTCGCCCGGTTGGTATCCGCTTTCGGTAAACCATATACACATGGTATTCCAGGCTTTCTCAAACTCTGTTTCACTGATTTCAAAACGTCCTACAGCATACTTTCCTCCGGCAACCGTCATTTTCCCTATTTCACCTTCCACCTTGACTTCCTGATCCACCATGATACAGGCATCTTGTCTCACATTCTCAATCGCTGTAATCGAAGGATCGTCATGATAGACGGTCAGGTACTTCATCTGCGGATTATTCAGATATCCACGGGGCCCTGCCCATTTGCACAGTTTCTCGTACGCATACTTAATTTCATTAAAAGCACCTTTGTGGCGACAATAAATAACCTTCATTTCAGGCATCTCTTTGATCTCAATCTTTGTGTCCATAATTAGTAATTGTTTTAAGTTGACACTGCAAAGTTGTGCATTATAATCTGGAAGCTCTTGTCTTTTCTTGCTAAGCAGTTGACCATTCTTGCTATAGTACAAACCGTTCATTGCAAGGATGGCTTTGTCTGCTTTCCGAAAGTCAGAAGCACTCATATTGAAATGTTTCCGGAAGGTACGGCTAAACAAGGAGAGACTTCCAAAGCCACAATTATATGAAATCTCACTGATGGGTATTTCTTTATATTCCCGGATCTGACCGGCGGCCTTTTCGATCCTTATCCGTTGGATAAAGAGCGCGGGAGTTTCTCCCGTAATTAGAGAAAAGATGCGGTGAAAATGATAAGGGGAGAAGTTTGCTATCTCTGCCATATGACTGAGGTTGATTGGTTCACCGATGTGCTCCTCGATGTAATTTGTTACTTTGTTAATCCGGGCGATATATTCGCTTCTGCTTTCTTCTTTGAGACTCATTTCTTTCGTTGATTTGTGTAAAGGACAAAGTTAGCAGTAAATCCGGTTTTCTGTTTTACTTATCTTGCTCTTTTTTGAAGAGAGACCGGTTACTGACTGAGATACGATCCGTTGGTCTTTGCGGGAGTGTTGATAACATGAATTAAGTTAACGTGCCGAAGCAGATACTGTACAAAAGAGACGCAAAAAACATACGGTTCGCTTGACAAAATCAACCTGAAGACTTTGTCAAGCGAACCGTATGTTTTTCTCCTTTCATACAGAAGAAATTTGCCTTTCATAAGGATGTTTTTTACATTCTTTCAAGTTGTTGATAATCAACAGACTAAAAGTCTTCTTTTGGGCAAAAAGATTCGAAAATGGACAGATGCCAATATGTGTGTTTCTTTGTTTTGGAAGAAAGTTAACTTAATAAATATAACAAAAAAACAATGCACCACCTATCCGCTGATAAGTGATGCATTGCACATATTGGAACTGAAAGATCTTACAATTCGACCAGGATGCGAAATACCTTCCCGGGGTTGGCTGCCCATTCCTGCATGGCTTCCAACGCATTCTCGGGCTTCACACTGTTGGAGATCAGTTCGTCAATCGGACAAGTTCCTTGTTGCAGATAATGGATGACCGCACGAAAGTCGGCAGGCAAGGCATTACGTGAACCGCGGATATCCAATTCTTTCTGAACAAAGTACTTGGTCTGGAAAGCTACTTCGCTTTTCGCATAACCAATGCACACCACTCTTCCGGTAAATCCCACCTCATCAATGGCCATAACATACGTTGCCGGACTACCGACAGCCTCGATAATGACATCCGGACCAAGGTTGTCCGTCAGTTGTTGCAACCGCTCATGTACATTCTCATTCTTTGAATTGATGGTGTAAGTAGCACCTACACGTTTGGCAATTGCCAGTTTCTCATCATCAATATCCACTGCTATCACTGTCGCTCCGCGCAGTGACGCACGGACTATCGCACCCATACCAATCATGCCGCAACCTATTACCATTACGATATCAATGTCGGATACTTCTCCGCGAGATACCGCATGAAAGCCGACACTCATCGGTTCGATCAGCGCACAATCTCTGGGAGTCATATCGGTCGCAGGGATAATCTTTGTCCAGGGCAGAACGGCATATTCACACATCACTCCGTTGCGCTGTACGCCCAACGTCTCATTGTGTTCGCATGCGTTGACTCTCCCGTTGCGGCAGGAAGCACACTTCCCACAGTTGGTGTACGGATTGAGAGTCACGCTCATGCCCGGAGTAAATCCGGCAGGAACATTGGCACCAATCGCTTCGATGACTGCGCCTACCTCATGTCCGGGGATAACGGGCAGTTTGACCATTGGGTTGCGTCCGAGAAATGTGTTTAAGTCCGAACCGCAGAAACCGACATATTTCATTTTAACGAGTACCTCATCCGGTCCAAATACCGGTTTGGCTATTTCTACGACCTTCATCTCAGAAGGTGCTGTAATTTGAACTGCTTTCATCTTATATTCTTTCAATAATTATAGAATTCTGATTAATCAATGATTTTATATCCTTTCCATCCATAATAGCCACAGAATGCAAAGCATATCATTGGGATGATATACGCCAGATAATACATCTGTGCGTTTGCATGCATGAAATAGGCTGTTAATTGTGGCAGACAGGCATTGCCAACGATGGCCATAACAAGAAATGCCGCACCGCTTTTTGTGTTACTCCCCAGATCTTTAAGTGCCAGAGAGAATTGCGTCGGGTACATGATTGACATAAAGAAGGAGATAGCCAGCATGGCATACAACCCAATCATTCCTCCGTAACTGATTACGACGCCACACAATATGACATTTACTATCGCATACACTAACAACATGTCCTGCGGACGAAACTTCACCATCAGCAGCGTCCCGATCCATCGTCCGGAGAGGAAAGCAAGCATATAAAGCCCGAAGAAAGTGGTTGCTGTGCTCTCTTCGATCCCTGCATAGGTACAGCAATATACCAGAAACAGACTGTTGATCGCTGTTTGTCCGCCGTTGTAGAAGAACTGGGCGATGACTCCCCAACGTAGATGTGAACGTTTGAGCACTGAGAAGTTAATCAGTTTCTCACCTTTCGCTTCAACACCTTCCAGATGACTCCCTTCTTTGATTTTAGGAAGTTTGGAGAACACAAACACGACTGCGATAACGACCAGTATAAGTGCTAATATCAGATAAGGAAGTTTCATAGCATCCGTCTCCATCTGAATATATCCTTCCCAACCTCCCGGCATGTCTGTCGGAAGAGTCTCGCGTGTATATTGATTGCCACTTAATACCAGTTTGCTGAGAAACATCGCCGAAATAAAAGCTCCCAATCCGTTAAATGATTGAGCCAGATTGAGTCTTCGGGGGGCAGTCTCCGGGTCACCCAAGGAGGTGACATACGGATTGGCCGCTGTTTCCAGAAAGCACATTCCTGTGGCAATGATAAAGAAGATACAAAGGTATGCCCAGTACTCCTTAAAGATGGCAGCAGGAAAAAACAAAAGACCACCAAAAGCCGCTATCAGCAAACCAAGGATAATACCCGACTTATAGCTGTAGCGTTTCATAAACATCGCTATCGGAATAGGGAATATGAAATAAGCCAGCCAGTAGGCACTTTCTGTAAAAGAGGCTTCAAAGGTATTCAATTCGCAGGTTTTCATCAATTGCCGGATCATTGTGGGCAGCAAGTTACTGCTGATTGCCCACAAAAAGAAAAGGCAGAAAATCAAAGCGAGAGGTAATGCATTACTATTTTTCTTCATGGTAGATATCATATTTGTTAAGAGTTTGACCAACTTACACGTTTCTGATCTCCGATTATATCCTGAACTTCCTCAACCAGGTTCCAGTCGATAGGTTCTTCAGCGTAACGGATATTCTGAAGCACATTGTCCGGATTGGCCGAACTGAAGAGTGTGGTAGCAATCCGTGGATTACTTATTGAGTATTGTATCGCAAGTTTTTCTATCGGATAGTTCTTTGCCATACAGTGCTGCACAGCTTTCTGACAAGCTTCTACTAAGGATTTTGGTGCAGGATGCCAAACAGGCACTCCACGTTGAGAAAGTAAACCCATTGAGAGGGGCGAAGCATTGATAATACCTACATTGTGTTTCTCGAAGAAGTCCAGAAAGTCCACCAGCTTATCATCGTTCAGGCAGTAATGACAAAAGTTTAGAATACTCTCGACAGTGCCCGGTGCTACATGTTCAATCACCCATTGCAGGTTTTCCAACTGAAGATCAGTAATACCTACATGCTTGACAACCCCTTTCTTCTTTAGTTCGACTAGAGCGGGAAGTGTTTCTTCCACAATCTGAGTAAGGTCTGCAAATTCAATATCATGCACATTGATCAGATCGATGTAGTCGATGTTCAGACGTTCCAGACTTTCATACACACTGTCCGTTACCCGTTTGGCGGAATAGTCCCACATGTTTACGCCATTTTCTCCATAGCGTCCCACTTTTGTAGATAGATAATAGGTATCTCTCGGGATTATCTTCAGCGCTTTTCCCAAAACGGTTTCTGCTTTGTAGTGACCATAGTACGGAGATACATCGATAAAATTCATTCCGTTTTCTACGGCGACACATGCCGCTTTGATTGCTTCTGCTTCACGGATATCGTGAAATACGCCTCCTAGTGAGGATGCTCCAAAACTTAGGTTGGAGACTTTCATGCCTGTTTTGCTAATTTCGTAATAATGCATGGCTTGTCAATTAAATTAAGAATTTTGTTTTAAACTATAACGTAATACGGATCACTTTTCCGATTACTCACTCTTTCTCATCGTGTAATAGCATATTCAGTGGGCAGATAAGTGCTTTGAATCGTCTTTTCGTATTAGATACTATGAATATTGTTATTAACAGGGCAAAAGTAATTACTTTTCTATGTTTTGCATCTATAAAAACCAATATTTTCAAGCCCTGCGATGTTTTGTTTGTAAAAACTGTTATTTTTACACCCTTGATTGGAAAAGGCATATACAGAAACTAACACATACAACGGAAAGAAGTCTTCGTCAAACTTTAAAACACAAAATCAATCAAATATGATCAGACATAAATTAGCGGCGTTACTCCTGTTGTCAGGAGCCCTGGCCTTCAATAGTGTGGATACTTTTGCAGATGCTCCTGATTCCACCTATCTCTTTTCCTATGTATCTAACAAGAATGCCGGTCGTAACGGTTTGCATTTTGCCTGGAGTACCGATGGCAACCAATGGAATGAGATCGGTCCGGAATATCGTTTCGTTGGGTGCGATTATGGTCCTTGGGGCGCGGAGAAGAGGATGCTTGCACCTTATCTGACGAAAACGGCTGATGGATTGTGGCATTGTGTATGGAGTCTGAATGAAAAGGAAGGCCGTTTGGCACATGCTGCATCTGCCGATCTGGTCAACTGGAAACGTCAGTCGTATCCAAAGGTGATGGAAGAGGGTAATTGTCTCTATCCGGAGATCTCCTACAACCAAACGACGAAAGAGTTTTTGCTCTCTTGGCTGATTGCAACGGCAACGAATGACACGGCAATCTTTAGTACGACAACACGCGACTTTATCACCTATACACCCACAAAGAAAGCAACACCCGCAAGCCGGATAAACAATCGCACGTCATTGACATTAGCCGACGGATCAGTGATGGGTGTGGTGACCAAAGTGGCGAAAAGTGAGGCCGATCGTTTAAAAGACGCGCGTGACCTGAATGAATACCGTCAGCAGAAATACGACGAACGAACAGAGTCGGACGGTGTTCGCTTTGCCGGTTTGAAACCGGTTGAGGCTACCATTACGGTCGATAAGAATGAGAGTAAGGCTATCAGTGATCTGTTGGTGGGTGTGTTCTTTGAAGATATCAACTATTCGGCAGATGGAGGACTCTATGCCGAACTGATTCAGAACCGTGACTTTGAATATGATCTCTCAGATACACAAGGAAGAGATAGGAGCTGGAACAGTAAAAAAGCATGGAGTCTGAAGGGTGAGAATGCAACTTTTACTATTGATACAGTAGCCCCGATACATCCCAATAATCCACATTATGCCGTACTCTCGGTGAAGGAGAAGAACGATGCCGGACTGGAAAACAGTGGCTTTGATGGTATCGTGCTTAAGAAAGGGGATAGCTATGATGTTTCTCTCTTTGCACGTCAGTTGGACGGTAAAAAAGGAAAACTGGTTGTCCGGCTTACCGGAAAGAGTGGCGCGGTTTATGGTGAGAGCCAGCTCTCAACTCTCTCTTCAGACTGGAAGCAATGCAAAGCTGTTATTAAAGCGAATGCCGATGCTACGGATGCTAGTCTGGTCGTTATCCCGCAAGAAGTGGGTACCGTTGCTCTGGATATGATCTCCTTGTTTCCACAAAAGACCTTTAAGAACCACCCGAATGGTTTGCGAGCCGATCTGGCAGAGACATTGGCAGCGATGCATCCGCGTTTTGTCCGTTTTCCCGGAGGTTGCGTGGCACATGGAGGCGGATTGGAAAATATGTATCGCTGGAAGAATACCATTGGTCCGCTGGAAAGCAGAAAGCCACTGCGAAATATATGGAATTACCATCAGACTGCCGGGCTGGGCTACTTCGAGTATTTCCAGTTTTGCGAAGACATAGGAGCGCAGCCACTTCCCGTATTAGCGGCAGGCGTGCCTTGTCAAAATTCCCCCGGAGGTCAGCAAGGAGGTATTCCAATGTGTGACATGGGAGACTATGTACAGGAAGTACTCGATCTTATTGAGTGGGCAAACGGTGATGTAAAGTCGACGTGGGGAAAGAAACGGGCGGAAGCCGGTCACCCGAAGCCCTTTAACCTGAAATATGTAGGTATCGGCAATGAAGATCTGATCAGTGACGTCTTTGAAGAACGTTTTGAAATGCTGTTTAAAGCCGTCAAAGAGAAACATCCTGAGATTACTGTAGTCGGCACTGTCGGACCCTTTTATGAAGGGACGGACTATGAAGAGGGATGGGACATTGCTTCCCGTTTGGGCGTTCCGATGGTGGATGAACACTATTATGTATCTCCGGGCTGGATGATTTATAACCAGGATTATTACGATAAGTATGACCGTTCAAAGTCAAAAGTTTACCTCGGAGAATATGCGGCACACCTACCCGGTCGTCCCAATAATCTGGAGACAGCTTTGGCCGAAGCACTTTATCTGACTTCTGTCGAACGTAATGGAGATGTGGTCAACATGGCTTCTTATGCGCCATTACTTGCAAAAGAAGGACATACACAATGGAATCCCGATCTGATCTACTTCAACAATTCAGAAGTAAAACCGACTGTCGATTACTATGTACAAATGCTCTACGGACAAAATGCCGGCGATACATATCTGACGAGTCAAATCAAACTGTCCAATAACAAGGAACAGGTGAAGAATCGCATTGCTGTTTCTGTAGTACAAGACAGTAAGAGCGGGGATATCATCGTCAAACTGGTCAATATGCTTCCTGTCTCTGTGAAGTCAACGCTGAATCTGGAAGGATTGGTTTCAGAAAGTTCAAAGACCATCAAGACGATTCTGACCGGTAGCCCTACGGATAAGAAGTTAGTGCCTCAGACATCCGAGATAAAGATTACCCCGAACTTTGACTATGAGATGCCGGGCTATTCGTTTACGGTGTTTAGAATATCCAATAAACTATGAGAACGTTTAAAACAGTAGCAATACTATTCTTTCTTGCCACCACATTAGCGGCAAATGCAAAGTCCGGTACAATCCTTCCGGTCGATCTGCGTTGTGGTTTCCGGGAAGCGCCGCTAGGAGTAGATGTAACCAGCCCGGTTTTGAGCTGGACGATTAAGGTGTCAGACACAAAACTCAGAGGAAAGAGACAAACAGAGTATCAGGTACTGGTAGCATCATCTCCCGATTTGCTCAAAAACGATGAAGGGGATTTATGGAACTCCGGTAAAGTACCATCCGACCGAATGGGACAGATTATCTATTCGGGAAAGGCTCTGCGATCAAGTCAGCAATGCTGGTGGAAAGTACGGATATGGGATGAAAAAGGTGCTGTTTCGGCATGGAGTGAGATGACTTGCTGGACGATGGGCATTTTGAGTAATAGCGAATGGAATGCCCAATGGATTTCAGCAGACGGTGCGGAGAAGTTTGCACCTGTATTTAAATCGGCACGTTCAGACTTTTTTATCGATCAGGAGATTGCTGAGATGCGTGCCAAGATGGCTGGACCAGAGGCAACAAACTATTCCTCTATGCTCTTACGCAAAGAGTTTGAAGCCAAAAGTAAAATGACCCGTGCAGTTGTACAAGTATGTGGACTGGGTCAGTATGAGTTGGAGGTCAATGGTCATAAGATTGGCGATAATATCCTTTCTCCCGGCTGGTCTGATTATGAAAAAACGATTCTCTATGATACGTATGATATCTCAAAGGATTTGAAGACGGGTGCTAATGCGATTGGCTTGATCTTGAGCAATAGCATGTACAATATTCAGCCGGACTCAATCCGGTATGTGAAGTTTCTGAATACCTATGGTCCGCTGAAGGCAATCGCTCAGGTGCGGCTTGAATATGCCGATGGTTCGGTACAAATAATTGGCACAGACAAGACATGGCAGGTATCCCCCGGACCTGTGACTTATTCGAATTTGTTTGCCGGTGAAGATTTTGATTCCCGTTTGGTACAGAAAGGATGGAATCAGCCATCATTTAAACCGGATAATCGTTGGACGAAAGCGATTGAATGTGCCGGTCCGGGCGGTGAACTGAAAGGATTATCCTGCGCAGCACCACCCATCAAAGCTATTGAAACTTTAACTCCGATTAAGGTGACCCAACTCAAACCCAATCTTTGGGTGTATGACCTTGGACAGAACGCTTCTGTAATGCCAAAGATCAGAGTCAAAGGAGCGAAAGGTTCGTATCTACGTATAATACCTTCTGAGCTATTGAAACCCGATGGAACTGTTGACCGGAATTCGGCAACTCAAAATGGTGTTCGTCCGGCATGGTGGCAATATACCCTGTCTTCCACGGGCAGCGAAGAATGGTTTCCGAAGTTCTTTTATCAGGGTGGACGCTATTTGCAAGTGGAGCTATTCCCGGCCGAGTCTGAAACAGAATTACCTGTAGTTGAGGATTTGAAAGGAGTAGTCGTACATTCTTCAGCCACTCCGATTGGTACATTCTCTTGCTCAAACGACCTCTTCAACCGCATCTACAGTTTGGTGCGCTGGGCACAAAGAAGTAATATGATGAGTGTGATGACCGATTGTCCACATCGCGAGAAATGTCCCTGGCTGGAACAATATCAACTGAATGGTCTATCGCTACGTTACAATTTCGATCTTCTTACTTTGTTTAGTAAAGGCATGAATGATATGGCCGATATTCAACTGGATTACGGTTTGGTCCCGGATATTGCCCCTGGCTTCTTTTATGCAAGCAAGGATCCTAATAATGGGTTTATGAATTCACCCGAGTGGGGAAGTTCGTTCATCATTGTTCCCTGGCAGCAATACCTCTTTTCAGGCGATGTGTCATTGCTGAAGAGGTACTACAAACAAATGAAACGATATGTTGCTTTTTTGGATTCGACTGCCAAAGACAATATCATTTACACCGGACTAGGTGACTGGTATGATATCGGACCGAAACCTTCCTGGGGCTCCCAACTTACACCTGTTGAGTTTACCGCCACTGCTACTTTCTTCTACGATAACGAGATCATGGGAAAGGTAGCAACTATCCTGGGCGAAACAGAAGATGCCGGGCAGTTTGGACAAAAGACGGAAGCGATACGTCAATCATTTAACAAGAAGTTCTACAATCCGGAGAAAGGCTATTATGCCACCGGTTCGAATACAACGTGTGCCATGCCACTATTCTTCAATATAGTAGAACCAGAGAACCGTAAAGCTCTGATAGAAAAGCTGGTTTCTGATATACGCAAACAAGGCAATGCTTTTACTTCCGGCGAAGTAGGATATCGCTTCCTTTTGAAGGCATTGGCCATGGAAGGTTATTCCGATGTTATTTATGACATGAACAACCAGTCTGAAAAGCCCGGCTATGGCTATCAGTTGAAGATGGGAGCTACAGCTCTGTGTGAGAAATGGGATGCAGGAGTAGGCAGCTTTGGCTCGAATAACCATTTCATGTCGGGACAGATTAATGAATGGTTCTTCCATGATCTGGCTGGCATTGGAGTCGAAGCAGAAGGAGCCGGATTTCGCCAATCAGTCATCAAACCGATTGTAGTGGGTGATCTCAAATGGGTCAAAGGTTCTTATCAATCTGTCAGTGGACTGATATCAACCGAATGGAAACGTGATAATGATATTTTTTCGCTTCATGTATCCATTCCGGCAAATACCTCAGCGATAGTTTATATCCCAACAGGAAAGGAAAGTGATGTAACAGAAAGCGGAAAGCCAGCCAAGAAGGCGAACAGTGTCAAATTTGTAAAGTTTGAGAATGGGAATGCTGTCTATGAGGTTGGTTCCGGTGACTACCATTTTGTTTCTAAACTAGTCAACTGAACGGATACGAAGTTAGTGCCTCAGACATCTGAGATAAAGATCACCCCGAACTCTAACTATGAGATGCAAGACTCTTAGCATGGATCCTATCAGCTGTTGATAACTTTTTACTCTGATTTTCTACTCACTCGTTTCGGAGTTATTCTTTTATTTTTACCTTTGTCACAAATACAAGGTTTCCTTGAACGGCTTCTCTGTTCAAGGAATTAAAAGGGAATCCTGTTAAAATCAGGAACTATTCCCGTAGCTGTAAGTCTCGATAATGACTGCACATTCTTATGCCACTGTTGTTTAACGAATGGGAAGGCGTGTAAGTCAGAGACAAGTCAGAAGACCTGCCCGGTATTTCGTACGAGATTGCTTTCGGGAGTTGAAGCAAAAAGTATCTACGAGAAGTTGTGGTGCCGGTATTCTTTATGTCGTGTTCATCCCATCCTTTTGCTGATTTCTTTTTATTTGATCCTGTTCTTTTTTGTACAGTTACTTTGTCTGGAATCCAACAATTTAATTCGTAATAACAATGGGACGCATGGAGTTTAGTATTACAAAAAGAGACGGGAAAAAAGAAGCTTTTTCCACTTTTAAGATCAGGAATGCAGTGCTTAAAGCATTTCGCGCGGTAGAATCACCGGTCAACGATAAGATCCTCAATCGTATCCTCAGTCATCTGAAGATTGGTGAAGGAACGACCGTCGAGGAAATTCAAAATCAGGTGGAAATTGCTTTGATGACAGAGGGGCACTATCATGTGGCAAAATCCTTTATGCTGTATCGTCAGAAACATTTTGAAGACAGAGAAATTAGGGACAAACTTAGTTTCCTGATTGATTATTGCGAGGCCAGCAATCCCGCTTCAGGAAGCAAATACGATTCCAATGCCAATGTGGAGAACAAGAATATTGCGACCTTGATCGGTGAACTTCCCAAATCAAACTTCATCCGGCTCAACCGGCGTTTGCTTTGTGATAAGATCAAAGAAATGTATGGAAAGGAGACGGCCGATAAATATATCTACCTCCTCAATCATCACTTTATCTACAAGAATGACGAGACAAGTTTGGCGAACTACTGCGCTAGTATCACGATGTATCCGTGGCTGATAGGCGGTACGACTTCTATCGGTGGCAATTCGATGAAGCCAACTAATCTGAAGTCGTTTTGCGGAGGTTTTGTTAATATGGTGTTTATGGTCTCCAGTATGCTTAGCGGTGCCTGTGCTACTCCTGAGTTTCTGATGTATCTGAATTATTTTATCGCTTTGGAATATGGGAAAGAATATTACAAGCATACCGATGAGGTCGTTGATCTCTCACTCAAGCAACGGACGATGGACAAGATGATCACCGATTGTTTCGAACAGATCGTCTATTCCATCAATCAACCCACCGGAGCCCGCAACTTTCAGGCCGTATTCTGGAATATTGCCTACTATGACCGCTATTACTTTCAGAGCCTGTTTGGCAATTTCTTTTTCCCCGATGGGAGTCAGCCGGATTGGGATTCTCTGAACTGGCTTCAGCAGAGATTCATGAACTGGTTTAATCAGGAGCGGACGAAGACCGTGTTGACTTTCCCGGTTGAGACCATGGCTTTGTTGACCAGTGAGGGTGATGTGTTGGATAAAGAATATGGTGATTTCTCTGCGGAGATGTATAGTGAGGGACACTCCTTCTTTACCTACATGAGCGACAATGCCGATTCGCTGAGTAGCTGCTGTCGTTTGCGCAATGAGATTCAGGACAATGGGTTTAGTTATACGTTGGGTGCCGGCGGTGTTTCCACAGGATCAAAGAGTGTGCTGACCATTAATTTGAACCGTTGTGTGCAATATGCGATGAAGCATGATATACCTTACATAGACTATCTGGAAGAGATTACCGACCTCGCTCACAAAGTGCAGCTGGCTTACAATGAGAATCTGAAACTCCTTCAATCCAAAGGGATGCTTCCCTTGTTTGATGCCGGATATATCAATATGAACCGTCAATATCTGACCATCGGAGTCAATGGTTTGGTTGAGGCTGCTGAGTATCTCTGTATTCCTATCTCTGATAATCCTGATTATCTCAGTTTTGTTCAGGATGTGTTGGGTGTGATAGAAAGATGTAATAAGAAATATCGCAGCAAAGAAGTCATGTTCAACTGTGAGATGATACCTGCTGAAAATGTTGGTGTGAAACATGCACGATGGGATAAAGAAGATGGTTATAATGTGCCTCGTGATTGTTACAACAGCTACTTTTTCGTTGTAGAAGATGATGCTCTTAATGTCATTGACAAGTTTCGTATCCATGGAAAGAAGTATATCGAACATCTGACCGGCGGTTCGGCATTACACATGAATCTGGAAGAGCATCTCAGTAAAGCGCAATACCGGCAGCTGCTTCGTGTGGCAGCTCGTGAAGGATGCAATTACTTTACGTTTAATATACCCAACACGGTATGTAATGCCTGCGGTCATATTGATAAAAGATATTTGAAAGAGTGTCCCAAGTGTCACAGCAAGAACATTGATTATCTGACACGCATCATTGGCTACCTGAAACGGGTGAGCAACTTCTCACTTCACCGTCAGAGAGAGGCGGCTGAACGCTATTATGGGAAAGTGACGAACGAACTAAACCAATAACGGAGTAGTACAGCATGCTTAAATATGTGAATTATGACATCGTCTTTCAGGAGATTCCGGACGAGGTGACCCTTGCCATCAACTTATCCAATTGTCCCAATCATTGCAAGGGGTGTCACACCCCTTCTTTGATGGGCGACATTGGAGAAGCCCTGACGGTTGAAGTGCTGGATCAGTTATTGACAAACTACGGACATGAAGTGACCTGTGTCTGTTTTATGGGAGGCGATGCGGCACCTTCCGAACTTGTTTTGTTAGCCGCTTATCTGGGAATTCAGAAGATAGCCCCGGTAAAAGTGGCGTGGTATTCCGGCAAACAAGAGTTGCCTCAGCCTTATGAGATAAGTTGGTTTCACTATATAAAGTTAGGTCCCTATATAGAGCAATTGGGTAGTTTGAAGTCAAGAAGTACCAATCAGAGATTGATGCAACGAACAGATCGTGACGAACTGATTGATATTACGTATAAGTTCTGGCAGACATCCTCTTGATAAAGGATAAACATCTCTCCTCAGTGATCGTTTGTTGGATATAAAGAACGTCTGTGAAGAATCATTTTCACAGACGTTCTTTTATTTCTAATGGTCAGGTAGAATGGTAGAGTGAATCACTGTTATCTTATTTGAAAGCATCCATCGCTTTTGTGGGTCTGCCATCCTCTCCCCAGGCGCTCAAAGCATATCTGCTCCAGCTTCTGGCACCTTGCGGTTCCCAGTAAATGACACCCAGACCTTTGCCATTGGGCACAGCCTTCACTTTTTCCTGTACCGCAAGCAGCATGTCATACGTGTTTTGGATTTTGTTGTCTTCGCCACCCACTTCTACCACCATCACTTCCTTGTCATACCTCGAAGCCATGTCATTCATATTCTTTCCAAGGTCATCAATAGAAAGCGTATAGTCAGGATGTCCTTCCAACCAGTAGGGATAATAAGAAAGTCCGATCACATCATATTTGGCACCGTTAGACTTAGCGTTATCAAACCAGGTCCTGAACCTTTTATTATCGTTGCCCCGATCAATATGGAGGATCACTTTGGACGTGGGACTGACAGCCTTGATTGCGTCATACCCTTTGTTGATGAGTTGAGCAAGTTGTGGCCAGTTTGCGACACTGCCTTCCGGGTATATCATACCACCGGGAGTCTCATTGCCTACCTGTACCCACTCCGGATAGATACCACTCTCTTTCAACGCATTCATCACCTCAAAGGTATAATCATACACATCTTTCTGCAATTGAGCAAAGTCGTGACCTTCCCATGCAGCCGGTTTCTTTTGTTTGCCCGGGTCAGCCCAGCTATCACTGTAATGGAAATCAATCATCACTTTCATGCCCCACTTTTGAGCACGTAACGCCATGGCAACAGTCTCCTCCTTGCTGCAATGACCACTGGCCCTGTTGTCTGAAGGATTTACCCAGGTACGCAGACGAATTGTATTGAATCCATGATCTTTCAAGATCTGAAAACAATCCTGTTTGTCGCCGTTATCATTGTAAAATGTATAGCCGGAAGCCTCCATTTGTGGCAGCCAACTGATATCTCCACCTTTGGCAAAGACGTTGTCAGCGTGGACTTTAGAGTAGGACTTGAGACTGAAGCCTGTCAAGAAGAGTGCTGACAGAAGTAGTGCGATGAAACTGTGTCTCGTTTTCATGTGATTTACAAGGCTTTAAAGTGTTTGAATGGCAAATATAGGGATTTCTTTATTTCCCGCAACAGAGAACCCCAATAAAAAGAGCGATCTTAGTCTTGCACAAGAAACGGAAGAGCAATCTCTGCATCGGGATTAAACACGTGGAGTGTGGTGGATATCTCGCCGGCAAGTGAATGTTTCATGCCATGCACCACCTGTTTATAGGTACATTCGTGACCTAATAAGAACATCAATTTAGTAATTGCAGCTTCTGTCGTGCTGTCTAATCCACTAATAACTCCGACCTCCATCAATCGTCTGCCCGTTTCATATACTTCCATCTCCACCTTACCTGTGGGACATTGAGTGATGTTGACTATGACGATTCCTTGTTCGATAGCTTTCCCCAAACGTTTGATAAACCACTCTCTCTGCATAGCATTTCCAGTGCCATACGTCTCAAGAATGACTCCTTTGAGCTGTTTGATGGAAAGGATGGCATCGATAGTTTCTTCCGTGATTCCGGGAAACAGTTTAAGGATAACGACATTGGTGTTCATCAGATAATGCGGCTTGAAATGTCCTTCAGATTCCCTTTTCAGGATCGCATTGTCATCATATCGGATGTGTATCCCTACTTTAGCCAGCGGTGGGTAGTTTGGCGAACTGAATGCATTGAAGTTCTCCGCATTGATCTTCGATATCCTGTTGCCCCGCATCAATTTGTTTTGAAAATACACACTCACCTCCGGCACCATTGGCATCCCGTCTTTCTTATCGGCGGCAATCTGTAGCGCAGTGATCAGATTCTCTTTCCCATCGGTACGAAACATCCCGATAGGCAACTGTGATCCCGTAATGATAACCGGTTTGGAGAGGTTTTGAAGCATGAAACTAAGCGCCGAAGCTGTAAAAGCCATCGTGTCTGTGCCATGCAATATGACAAATCCGTCATAGTCGTAATAGCTGTCGCTGATAATTCGTACCATATCCCCCCACACGTTTGGTTCGATATTGGAGGAGTCGATGCAGGGGATAAACTGAATGGTGGTAACTTCAAAGTCAAAACTTGATATTTCAGGAACATGCTTGGCGATATGTTTGAAGTCGAAAGGTTCCAGCGCACCGGTCTCTTTGTTTTCAATCATCCCGATCGTGCCACCTGTGTAAATCAGTAATATGGTGGAATGACCTTTAGTATCGGCTTTCATGCATGTCTGTCTTTAAAAGTTTGCGCTCCTTCTTGTGTCCCTGTTATCGTTGATTGTGCAAAGATAAGCATTTTTTGTGTTAGATCCTTTCTCCTTTAAAAATGCTTGTTCGCTTTTCAATGAAACAAATTTGTTTCAAACAAAAATGTTTCATATATTTGTAGCACTAAATGAACATTGCGTATGAATACTCCATTTGTTTTTGGTAAAATAGCCACATCAGAGAACTTCACTGACCGTGAGAAAGAGACTGCATTGCTTGTTTCAAACTTCAATTCACTCATCAACACGATCATCATCTCTCCACGACGTTGGGGCAAAAGTTCATTGGTAGCCAAAGCTGCTGAGATCGCTACAGCTCACAATGACAAACTGCGAATATGTAAGATAGACCTCTTTAATGTTCGCAACGAAGAGCATTTTTACGAGTTGCTTGCACAAAAGGTTTTGAAAGTTACTTCTTCAAAATGGGAAGATGCTGTTGATTCAGCTAAGAAATTCTTCTCACGACTTGTGCCGAAGATTGTTTTGGGAGGAGATATGCAAAATGAAATCTCTCTTGACTTTGACTGGGCTGAAATAAAGAAAAACCCGGATGAGATACTTGATCTAGCCGAGCGTATCGCCGCTGAAAAGGGACTTCGGATAGTTCTTTGTGTCGATGAGTTTCAAAATATTGCAGAGTTTGATAATCCCGAATACTTTCAAAAGAGACTCCGTTCGCATTGGCAGCAACATCAACACGTATCTTATTGCCTGTATGGAAGTAAGCGCCACATGATGCTTGATGTGTTTACAAATACGTCAATGCCCTTTTACAAGTTTGGTGACCTGCTGTTTCTTGAGAAGATTGACACTCCGTCATGGATCGTCTTTATTGCGGAGCAATTTTCCAATACTGGAAAATCAATTACCAAAGAGCAATCAGAACTCATTGTTCATCTGGCAGACAATCACCCGTACTATGTTCAGCAGCTTGCGCAACAAGCGTGGCTGAGAACTGCTGAAAGTTGTTGTGAGGCAATCGTCTATCAAGCTCACACCACAATCATCGAACAGCTAAGTCTGCTTTTTGTAACAATAACCGAATCACTGACAAACAACCAAATAAACTTTCTCAAAGCAATAATTGCCGGAGAGAGTGCCATGTCTTCGGCAGGCACTATTGCAAAGTACCGTTTGGGGTCATCTGCCAATATCACTCGCTCACGCAAATCCCTTATAGAAAAAGATATTCTGGATAACAGAGCCGGCAAACT
>CAXXFJ010000018.1:0-52315 GCA_963677415.2 Bacteroidales bacterium
GAAAAAAAGGAAAAACAAGGTAAAAAAGGGAACAAAGGAAAGGGAGGCAATCAATGAGTGCACCAGCAGTATCTCTATTCAAGAATGTGATGGACAAGTCGCCGGTGGATACCACGATCGAAGCGATCGTCAACCGGATCCGAAGCGAGGAATGGAAAACGGTGATTGAAGAGTTTCGCAAACTCAAAGCAGAGGGGAAGACGAAGGAGGCAGATCAGCTCAAGAAGAGGCTGCCGGCTTTTGCCACCTCGGGCGTTTTTGAAGGAGGGCACGCCAAGGTGCAGCTCAAAACCTACAACGGGATGTTGTTTCAGGATTTCGATCATGTCAACCCCGACCTGCTGGAGTCGATGTTACTGCTCTGCCGGGCGTGCGAATATACCACCGCCTGCTGGAAGACCTGTTCGGGTGATGGCATCCGGCTGCTGGTAACTACCGATGGTGGCGAAGAGGAACACCTCGCCGCTTTCCTGGCTGTCTCGGTTTTTTACGAACAGCTGCTCGGCATCAAGAGCGATCCTGCCTGCAAGGATTATTCTCACCTCAGCTTTGTGTCGTATGATCCGGATGCGTATTATAAGGAGGACTCACTACTTTTTTCCGTACCTGATCAGCGTCGCGGACTGGATGCTCTCCTGGAACAATTTCGCAAGTACAATGCCTTTTCTCCCGGCACTCGCAATGCCTTCGTGTTTAAGTTTGGACTCAAAGCCAACGAACAGGGATTTTCTGAGTTTGAGACCGCCTCTTTTTGTGCCGACACACTCAGCGCACTCGATTTTGACGTGGCAGAAATCCGGTTGGCCGTCGCCTCCGCTTACAAAGAAAATCGTACATTTGGCACTTTTGATTGTGTACAAAGTGCACAAAGTGTCACATGTGCGCCGGTGCCATTTTTGACACAACCATCCGTTTTATCGGACGAAGAAGGGGAAGAAATAGAGGACTATACCAATGTGAGTGAGGAGCTTACAGCCAATACGCCTCTCATCCCGGAAGAGGTGTACACAAAATTGCCCCGCCGTCTGCGTCGCATCTGCGAACAGACACCAGATTTACGTCAAAGAGACATATTATTGCTCAGTACGCTGGCTGTTTTGAGCGGCTGTCTGCCACGCGTCATGGGTCGTTATGACACCGGCCGCTATTCTCCCCACCTCTATTTTTGGTTGCTGGCAGAAGCCTCTACCGGAAAAGGAGTAATGAGCTCCATCCGTCATCTGGCATCCGCCATTCACAAAAGAGAGATCGCGGAGTACGAGCGTGCCAAAAAGAAGTACGCTGTTGCGCACGACCAGTGGCTATTCGACAAAGAGAAAGCCTGCAAGGAGAGACGAACCCTTGGAGATGGACGAACCGGAAAAACCCGTGCCCGTCACTTTTCTCATCCCCACCGACCTCAGCAAGTCGATGCTCATACAGCATCTCTCTGATAATGGAACCCTGGGAGGCATCCTGTTTACCACCGAAGTACAAGGAATGGCCAATGCCACCAAGCAAGACTACGGCAAGATCGAACCCTTCATGTGTGCCTCCTATCATAACGAATCCATCGACTGCTCCTTCCGATCGCACGGCGAACCCATCCACATAGAAAGCGCCAAACTCCGCCATGGCACTCTCCGGTACCCCCGACCAGCTGAGCAACCTGATCACCAACAAACGTGACGGACTCTTCAGCCGCTTCCTCTTCATGACCTTCTTTGCCAAACCCGTATGGCGCTGCGTCACACCGGATTATGAAACCATCAGTACCGATGAATTTTTCAAAGCCGAAGGTGAAGAAGTGCTCAACAATTTCGATTACCTGCAGATGCATCCCACAGACGTACGCCTTACCCCCAAACAGTGGAACAAGCTCAACGGACATTTTGGCAACGAGCTCACTCAGATCTCCGCGGAGAATGATATCACCCTGCACAGTGTAGTCAAGCGGCACGGGTTCATGACTTTTCGTATTGCGATGATACTCACAGCACAGCGCAAAGCAGAAGATAAGAATCCTGCCAAAACAGTCTATTGCACCGACGACGACTTTCTAACTGCTCTTTCTATTGTGGAATGTTGCATTGAGCACAGCTATCTACTCAGTACTCGCACTGCCCGGATTTGCCTCAGGCACCATCCCTGTCAGTCAGCCCAAGCCGGTAACAGATCCTACTCAGCAAACTGAAAGTTGTCTTCACCACCCAGGAAGCAGTAGCAGTCGGAGCCACCATTGGCATGAAACAGCGCAAAGTGATGCGTCACATCCACAGTGCCTGCTCAATATTCATTGAAAGGGTTTCTCAGGGCGTCTATCGGAAGATTTGAGAAGGCAGTAAAAAGGACGATAATGTCAAAAATGGCACAAGTGCATTATTGACATTATTGACATTATTGACATTTTTGCCCTCTCTGAAATCAGCCCCTAAAAGAGCCCCGCAACCGATACGAACCAACCAAAAAGTTGATCCCTATCCAACCAAAAAGTTTTCTAATAGTTATGCGCATAACTATTAGAAAACTTTGTTGCGTTAACCCTATATCTTTCCGACGTTAACCGTATATCTTTTGAAGAATTTTTCGTACCTTTAGGTCTTACTAATCAGACAACTACGTACTATGGAGAAGACAGAAACAACAGACCGGTTCATCATCCGTCCCTATAGCAAGAGCGAACTCGGCATGCTCTACGTACCCACCCTTTGCCCCAAACACGCATGGCAGGTAGTGCGCCGCTGGATCGACCACTGCCAGCCCCTCACCGAAGCCCTCGCAGCCACAGGACTCACCAACCGCAACCACATACTCAGCCCCCGCCAGGTACGGCTCATAGCCGAACACCTTGGCGAACCGTAAGCAGGAGATTGCGGGTCAAGCCCGCAATGACGGCGAGTGGGGTGCAATGACAGCAAAGGGGGTGCAATGACGGCAAGGGGGTGCAATGACAGCAAAGGGACGCAGCGAATATTAAAAAAGGAAGTTCAGTGTCTTGTGTCTACGAGTTGCCGCTTCATGCTCTTCAACGTCCTGTTGCATGCGTGATATGGCAGTCTTAAAGAAGAAGCGAATAAGGTATTCATCTGTCCGTTCCTTTCGGATTGCATGAAGAGCCGCCAGATATTCCTCTCGATCTTTTGAGTCAATCACTATCATAGAATGCCCCATCTTCTGAAGGATGTAATTGCTAAAAAGTCTTCCGAGTCTTCCATTCCCATCTCTAAAGGGATGCAAGTATTCATAAAATCCATGGAAGCGGGCTGAGATTATCAGCGGATGTTGTTCTGCCGCATCGATAGCCCCCTGCTGTAGATTCCAGTAATGACGGCACACGAGCAATGAGTACCTCATGGTCGCCAAAGACAGTTTCGCCTGCGCACATATCAGTGTCCGTGTACTCACCAGGCACAGCACCCTGCACTCTATATGGCAGCGTGGTATTCATCAAAATGCGGTGAGTTTCCTTCAGCAAATCTTCTGTTAGCGGTCTGGATATGTCGTTAAGCAAGAACTCATACGCCTTGAAATGGTCAAGTATCTCAAAAGCCTCATAAAGAGTTTTACCATGAGGTATCAAACCCAGACCTTTCTCACGAAGCTCCTGCGTATCGCCAACAGTGAAACTATTACCCTCTATAGCACAGCTGTGGGCAGAGAACAGCACTTCGTGTCTGGTACGCAAGTCTTCAATCGACATTCGTGTGCCGATAGTTTTCTCGTACTGTTTGAGGACTGCCTCATAGTGCACTATTTCTGTTTTGAATAGTTCCTTCATCGTTGAAATAAATCTACTATGCTTGCAAAATTACACAATATCTTTTAATTACTCTCATTTTGAGCTATTTCTTGCAATTATTCCCCTGCTTGCAGCTCTGCCGGGTTGAAGGTTGCGCAGCAACGAGCAACCTCGAGATTGCGGGTCAGGCCCGCAATGACGGCAAGGGGGGGGGGCGCAATGACGGCGAGGGGGGCGCAATGACGGCAAGGAGGCAGCGAACCCTAATTATATCAATCCGCTCAAATCTACCTTATAATGAGTAGGTGCTACATTACTCTTTTCAAGAAACATCACCATGTAGATAGGGGTATAGATAATCTTGCCATTTACTTTGAGGTTATCGTTGTTGAACACAACTGCTTCCGGAAGATCGTATTCACGACAATCCATGATATTAGAGAGTGCACGATGCACGTCGTAGTCTTTGCCGGACTTAACCTCTATAGGTAGAATCTTTCCTGCAAGTTCGATAATGAAGTCCAGTTCGCCACGCTTTTTACTATTGTAATAATAGGGTTCTAACCCATGCGCAACCAACTCTTGGGCAACGGCATTTTCGTAGATCGATCCAAAATTTATATCCTTATCTCCATTAATAATGCGCAGTTGAATTCCCTCGGCGTATTGAGCAGCAAGCAGACCTATATCGCCTTGGAAAAGCTTAAATAGATTTCTTGAACGTGAAAGCAACAGTGGCACCTTTGGCTCTTCAATATTGTAAACGGGAAGGGCTACACCGGCATTCTTTAGCCAAAGAAAACTATTTTGGTAACGATCGAATTTGGCATATTCATTCAGGCTTTTAAGGATGAAGCGTTTGTTCTTCTCATTCAGTTCGGGGGGAATGAGATTGAAGATTTCTTCGATGTTTAACTTGTTCTTAGGATCATACTGTGCAATATCGCGCTTATAAAGACGAATAATATCCTGTTGTAC
Source organism: Bacteroidales bacterium (assembly GCA_963677415.2). Taxonomy (GTDB): domain Bacteria; phylum Bacteroidota; class Bacteroidia; order Bacteroidales; family JAQUTK01; genus JAQUTK01. The sequence continues at coordinate 4,697 of CAXXFJ010000018.1, forward strand.
TGCCATTACCTCTTGTAGGTTATTGGTCTCAATGTATTTGCTGACAGCAGCAGGCATACCACCAACTACCAGGTAAAGGCGAAATAGCTCCATGATCTTGGAATGGATAAAGTCGTCCACAGGAGTTCGGTTTTTCCATGAGGTTCGCAATGAGGCGATGATGTTTTCGTTTATACCTACGCATGAAATAAACTCCTCGAAGTCTAAAGGGTACATATCCTTGACTCCCATATACCCAACCGGCTCTGATCGAAGGTTTTTCAACTCCACGCCCAATAACGAGCCACTCAGAATATATCTGTAGGAGCCCTCATCTACCAGAAATTTAATAGAAGTTACAATATCGGGGTACATCTGTACCTCATCAAAGAATATCAAAGTTTCTCCTTTGATAAGCGGCTTTGTGGTGATAGCAGAAAGACGGAGTAAAATGTCAGCACTGCTCTTCGCACTCTTGAATACCCCTATAGCTTCAGGATTGTCAACGAAGTTAATCTCAATAAAGGTCTTAAAAGATTTTCCAAATTCACGAATAGAAAAAGTCTTACCAATCTGTCGGGCACCGGTAATAAGAAGCGCATTACGAGTTGTCTCGTAATAGCTGCGAATAGATCTATCAATCTTTCTTTTCAACATAATAGGCTGTTTATCAACTATAAAAGGATCATACACCCTCTTTTCCAATACAAAATTACCTATTTTCTCCACTTATCCAAGATAAAATCAAATAATTTTGCCGTTTTTCCAAGAATTAGTGTATTGAATAGGATTACAAGGAGATTGCGGGTCAAGCCCGCAATGACGGCAAGGGGGCAGCGATTGTGTGAAAGGTTGCGCAGCAACAAGCGAAGCGGAGGCAGCTACGCTGCGATTATTAGATATCCGCCTTGTCGTTACGAGCCGAAGAGGCAGCCGAAGGCTGCCCGGAGAGAAATGCAGCGGAGAGTTTTTTCTTTTAGAAGAGAGTAATCAGAATAAATCAGAATGAGAACCGGTACGTATTAAAGTCACCATTTTAACACAAGCGTTCAAACTATATATTAACAACCAATCTGGTGTTATATGACATTCACGAAAACCTTTATAATTGCCACTCAAATGCATGATCTTTATTTTTTATCGGCAATTCTTCACCTGATATTAATTTAAAAATAATTTCATTCAACTTTGTTTCATCAAGATCCCTCTTGCGGGCTAACTTTAAGTCCTTCAGATATTGGCCGGTAAATTCTAAATCATATTTCATTTAGCCTTCTCCAAATACTCTTCAAAGCTTTCACACTTAATAGTCCGTCCCTCTTTTACATCCTGCATAGCGTGCAAAGTAGTTTTATTGAAACTTTTTTTCGACTTCTTGACAGAAATAGTACTCACTCCACGCAACATTTTTATTGCCTTTTTCAAATCAGGCAATAAACTTACATCTTCTATTGTAACAATCAATTGAGTCATAATAATTCTCCTTTCAGATACAAAGATACAACTAAACACCCAACAGCCAAAAAAACGAAGAATATCTTTGAACAGACACCAAAGTTGCAAAGCGACAATAGCCGGACACCACGCTTCAATATCTTCTATTACAAACAACTTCTATTATGTGTTTTTGAGATAAACCACTATGTGATTTTGAGGCAAAATCATTTCAGGAAATATGGCACCACAAATTCAGCATTAATACAGAAATATACCACCGCAACGAGCAATCACGAGATTGCGGGTCAAGCCCGCAATGACGGCAGGGGGGTAAGCAAGGAGATTGCGGGTCAAGCCCGCAATGACGGAAGGGGGCCCGCAATGACGGCAAGGGGGGCGCAGCGATGACAAACTGATTCTTATGCGGATAAGTTGTCATTAACCAAATGAAAAATCATCATTTTTGTTTTGTGTATAAAACAATAATTCACTATCTTTGTCCTGTCGATAAAACAAAAATAGAAAGATATGGACAAAAACAGTCTGAAAACAGTTATTGCAGACAATCAGATAGAAGTTCCAAGATACAAGGTAATTCCCCGTGAATTCACTTTTGAGGAGTTCGGCAACTACGTCCTTGTAGGCATCCGGCGTGCAGGAAAGTCTTATCTGCTCTATCAACGGATGCAGCAGTTACTTGCGCAAGGCATACAGTGGGATGAAATGCTATATCTCAATTTTGAAGATGAACGTCTCACCGGAATGATGGCGGAAGATTTGAATCTGCTGTTGGAAGTCCATTTGGAAATGTACGGAAAGAAGCCTATCCTGTTTTTGGATGAGATACAAAACGTCTCCGGATGGGAAAAATTTGCCCGCCGTATGGCAGATACCAAGCACCGGGTTTATATCACGGGAAGCAATGCCAAAATGTTAAGTCAGGATATTCAAACGACTTTGGGCGGGCGTTATATTCCTATAGATGTTTATCCGTACTCTTTCAAAGAGTTTCTGACGGCAAACAATATTCCTGCAACTGCCAATGACCTGTTATCGACAGAAGGCAAAGCTGAAATAGTACGAAAGTTCAATGACTTTTTTTATTTTGGCGGATTTCCGGAAGGAGCTGAGCTTTCAGCCAAACGGGATTACTTGACCAGTGTATATCAGAAAATCTATTTGGGAGATATTGCGGCTCGTCATAAAGTCGATAACACGTTCGCTTTGCGTATTATGTTCAAGAAACTGGCTGAAAGCGTAAAACAACCTTTGTCGTTTACCCCGGATAGCAAATATAGTGTCGTCCACCGGGGCAAAGGTAGGAACTCAGACGGTCATTAATTATATGGAATATGCCAAAGACGCGTGGCTTATCAATCCCGTACAAAACATAGCGTCCAAATTGGTCGATAAGGAGACTTCGCCCAAGTATTATTTCACGGATAATGGCATTCTGAACCTCTTTCTATTGGACGGGAACACTTCTTTGTTGGAAAATATAGTAGCCATAAATTTACTACGTAAATACGGTCGAAATGATGCCGTTTATTTCTACAATCAAAGTATTGAAGTTGACTTCTACGTTCCCGAAGATCACACAGCCATTCAGGTATGTTACAATCTCGACAATAGCGACGGCACATTTGACCGGGAAGTAAAAGCCCTGCTGAAAATTACCGAAGTATTGGAATGCGACAAACTGTTGATTATTACACGGGATACAGAAAGGACGTTGGAGATAAACGGAAAAACAATAGAATTCATTCCTGTATGGAAATGGCTGAAAAGCTTTTAAACATTTAAGCGCAGCGATAAATGGAAGGCTTCCGTCAGGAGATTGCGGGTCAAGCCCGCAATGACGGAAGGGGGGCGCAATGACGGCAAGGGGGGCAGCGATTGTGTGAAAGGTTGCGCAGCAACAAGCGAAGCGGAGGCAATGGAGGTTGCATAGCAACGAGCGCAGCGATAAAAGGAGGTTGCTACGCAACGATTGTTTGAAGGATATCCGCCTTGTCGTTACGAGCCGAAGAGGCAGCCGAAGGCAGCCGGGCGAGAAATGCAGCGGAGAGTTTTTTCTTTGCGAACTTTATTTTTTGCGGAAAAAAAGAAAGTGGAAGAGCCGAAAAATAGAAAGTGAAATAGAAAGTGAAAAAGAAAGTGAAAAAGAAAGTGAGAAAGAATAGGAGATTAACTTCCTATAAAGTTTGGTAATCTGAAATATCATTACGTAATTTGCGTAACGTAATCAACGTAACTAGTAAATTATACTACTATGAAGCCGAATAATCCATTCTTGATAACGGGATATTACAGTCCGCAATACTTCTGCGACCGCATACAGGAGACAGAGACACTGATTAATGCCCTGCATAATGGCAGAAACATTACGCTGATTGCTCCACGTCGTATGGGTAAGACCGGGCTTATTAAAAACATCTTCTATAAGTTGCACGAGCAGCAGCCGGACATTATGACGTTCTACATGGACATCTACTCCACTCAGAATTTGGGCGATTTTATCCGTTTGCTCGCGAGTGCGGTGCTTGGTCAATTGGATTCAGTACCACAAAAAGCACTTAGCAGAGTGAGCCGGTTCTTGAAAAGTTGCCGTCCTTCATTTACCTTTGATGAGTTGACAGGAGCTCCCAAAGTAACCATTGACATAACTCCTTCGTCAGAGGAAACAACACTCAAAGAGATTTTTGATTACTTACAATCGTCAGATAAACATTGCTATATTGCTATCGACGAGTTTCAACAGATTGCCGAATATCCCGAAAAAGGAGTGGAAGCATTATTGCGTTCCTATATTCAGTTTATCCCGAATATTAATTTTGTGTTCGCAGGAAGCAAGCAACACGTTATGCAAGAGATGTTCTTATCCGCAAAGAGACCATTCTATCAAAGCACACAGACACTATCCATCGACCGAATCGACAAAGCAGAGTATTACCACTTTGCAGCAGAGTTTTTCGAGCAGCAAGGGCGCGATTTGGACGAACCAACGTTTGAATCCCTTTACGACGAATTTGATGGGCATACGTGGTACATTCAAGTACTTCTAAACAGACTTTACGGATATAGTGAACCAATAGACATTCAACTGGTCAATTATGCCATTGAAGAGATTGTTGCCGAATCGACATACACCTATGAAAAACTTTTGGCGGCATACACTGCAACGAGCGTTAAGTTACTCAATGCCGTTGGCAAAGCCAAATGCGTCAAAGAGATAAATGCAGGCGAGTTCATTGCCAAGTACAAACTTAAAGCAGCAAGTAGCGTAAATTCAGCCCTCAAGAAGCTCATCAACAACGAACTGATATACAAATCCGCTGCCGGTTATATCGTTTACGACCGCTTTATGGCAATATGGTTAAGAAGGTTGCCTTTCTAAAAAGGAGGCAGCCAAGGCAGCGAGTAAGGTTGCTACGCAACAAGCGAAGCGGAGGCAATGGAGGTTGCTACGCAACGATCATTTAAGCGCAGCGATAAATGGAGGCAGCTGAAAGCTACGATTGTTTGAAGGATATCCGCCTTGTCGTTACGAGCCGAAGAGGCAGCCGCAGGCAGCCGGGCGAGAAATGCAGCGGAGAGTTTTTTCTTTGCGAACTTTATTTTTTGCGGAAAAAAAGAAAGTGGAAGAGCCCTTTGCCTAAAAGAAAGCAACATCAATACAGCAATCCGAATTGCCAGAGCGGAATGACATTTGCAAAGCCAGATTCAATATCATCCTTCACGACAAACCCATTCTCCACCCCCATGATCTGTCTCTGTCTTTTATTCTTGCCACCCACCTCAAACGTTTTTCCATCGATCAGGAAATCAGCCACAGGCGAGGTCATTACATCAAAAAGCACCTTCGTTTGATTCAGGAAAAAAGTCTCTCTTACATTTCCTATATCCGAAGCCTTGTCCGCCAGGTTATAGATCAGATTCGTATTATCGAGAAACACCTTATCCACTTTGCCCAGCCCTCTTATTCCGCCGGTTGCATCCCGTAGCTGAGCGACCACTCCCGCCTCTTCCAGATACAGCAAATAATCAGCGATATTGTTTCTGCTCGCCCCAAGCATCTCCCCTATTTTTGTGAAGTTAGGCTTAAAAGGAACACTCTGAGCCACGATCCCGAGCAGCTGTTTTAGCTTACGCCCTGTCGCCACATTCATATCCGCATACAGAGGAATATCCAGTTCCAGCGTCTGATTAATGATCTGTTGCAAACGGATATGAAAATCCCCTTCCACCGCAAAAGGATAATACCCCCGTCGCAGATAATCCTGATAGAGAGGCAAAGGATGTTCCAAACCCTTGACAGACACTTTATGAGAAAGAATCTCATGAAGAGAATACGGTTCAGACACGATCTGATGAAACAGGATGAGATACTCCCTAAACGACAACCCTTTCATCTGATACATCACCGCCCTTCTGCTCAAGTCGGAAGCACCTTTGTTGATATCCAAGACAGACGAACCGGTAAAAACCACCTTTAAACCCGGATGATAATCATAAATCAATTTCAGCTCTCTCGACCACTCTTTATATTTATGAATCTCATCAATAAAAAGATATTTACCGCCCCTCTTTTCAAACGCATCAGCCAGATCGATCAGCTTGTTACCTGCAAAATAAAAATCCTCCACCGTCACATACAAAGCCTCATTCACATTCAGATCATTTTTTATATGCTGAAGAATCAACGTCGTCTTGCCAACCCCTCGAGCCCCGGTAAGCCCGATCATACGGTTCTCCCAATTGATCTGAGCATACATATACCGATAAAAGTCTGTATTTACGTCCTTCAATAACTTATAAAACAACTCTAATAGCTTTTCCATAAATCAAATATTTGGAGCAAATATACAACAATCGCACTATAATAATGCATTTATCACAAAAAATTGCATTATTATAGTGCGATTATCCTCAGGGTTGCGTAGCAACAAGCGAAGCGGCAGCAGCTACGCAACGATTGTTTGAAGGATATCCGCCTTGTCGTTACGAGCCGAAGAGGCAGCCGCAGGCAGCCGGGCGAGAAATGCAGCGGAGAGTTTTTTCTTTGCGAACTTTATTTTTTGCGGAAAAAAAGAAAGTGGAAGAGCGGAAAAAAAGAAAGTGGGGAGCGGAAAAGAAAGAAAAGAAAGAAATATAAGAGCAGTAACTTCAAGAAGCTTCAAACCACCTCAAAGAGGAACAGTGATGTAGTACCTTTGATACACGACCGGAGGATCCCCGGAGTAAACAATTCTCCAGTAAAAACATTTTAAAAAAAAAGAAAAGATGAGTGTAAGCTATCAATTAGTCCAACGTCCCAACCCGAAAGACAGGCTGGCAGTGAAGAAGTACTATGCCTCAGTAAAGAGCAGCGGTATGACAGAGTTTGAATCCTTGTGTAACACGATTGCCGACAGAGGCACCTGCATCAAAGGCGATGTCCAGGCAGCGCTTGACGGACTCGTATTCACGATGAAACAGAGTCTGGCAGAAGGCCGTATCGTCCAGCTTGGTGAGTTTGGCAATTTCCGTATGAGTATTGGCGGTGACGGAGTGGAAGACTCTGCAGATTATGCCACCTCCATGATCCTGCGCAAGCGCATTATCTTCGCCCCCGGCAAGCTGTTGAAAGACATGATGAAGACCATGACCTTCAGATCCGCAGGCGTCAAGGTACCCGTAGTCATCGAACCCTGATCTTAGCAAGTAAGAGTATGAGTGCAAAAATCAAACTCCTCTTCGAGTGGCTGCTAACCCTACTGAACCTGTTCAAGAACGACCCTGCGAAAGCACGCGAGTTCAGCGAGCTCATCACCGACCAGTATGATTTTCTCGTTGAGAAGATAGAGCAGTTCCAGATAGACTATTTCGATCTCAGCACGCGCATCAAGCTCCTCTATGTAGAGATTACCAGTCTGCGCGAAGAGATCAGCAAGAGCGCCGGCCTACGATGCTACCTCACCGACTGTAACCAGCGAAAACTCGCTAATTAACTGATGGGAGCCTCTATCCTTAGCGATAGAGGCTCCCATCTTCATTTAACAACAAATAGTATGAGAGAAATACATTCCATTATCCTCCACTGTTCGGCTACCCGAGCCGACCACGACTTCACCCCAGCACAGCTCGAGGCAGCTCACCAGGCACGCGGCTTTGCCGAATGCGGTTATCACTATTACATCCGTCGCTGCGGACTTATCGTCACCATGCGTGACATCGGCAAGATCGGGGCCCACTGTCACGGTCACAACCAGGACTCCATCGGCATCTGTTACGAAGGCGGACTCAACAGTGCGGGTATCCCTGCTGACACCCGTACTTTCGAACAGAAGTATGCCCTCCGCTCCCTTATCCGCTGTCTGCAATCCGATTTCCCCGGCTGTCATATCTATGGCCACCGGGAGCTCTCCCCCGACCTCAACGGCAATGGCATCGTCGAGCCCAATGAGTGGGTTAAATTCTGTCCTGGATTTAGTACGGCGGGCGAGTTTTATCCCCCTAGTTTGGAAAAGTAAGACAGAAAGAGTAAGATCCCATTGAAAAGCATACACTTTTCAATGGGATCTTACTACATAGAACAAAAACATCACAAATTGAGTGAGTGAACAAAAAAGTTACTACCTTTGCATATATAAGATTTGGAGTATTCAAAACTTCTAGTTAATAAAAGATGAAGGAAATGGCAAAACCAAAGGAAAATGTGACTGTAGAATCCCTAAGAAATAAATTACAGCACTTAAAAGTATCTACTGTTCATGATCATGATCCGGAATCATTAAAAGCGGAACTAAGATCCCATACATTAAACAGGATACTATCATCTAAAAAAACAGCGATTACCTTTCTAAAGGAAGCAGGAATCTGCGATGAGAAGGGAAAACTTGCTCGCCTCTATAGATGAAAGAGCATTTATATTCCAAACGCTCTAATTTAGTAATAGGTTTTCATGGATGTGATAAATCTGTGCTTGAGAAAGTAATAAACGGACAAGACTGTCTTCAGAAAAGCGAAAATACATACGATTGGTTAGGGCACGGCATTTATTTTTGGCAGAATAATAAAAGTCGTGCCTTTCAATATGCAGAAGAGGCTCAACATCGCGAAAACTCAAAAATCAATAATCCGGCAGTAATAGGAGCAATAATTGATTTAGGACATTGTATGGATTTAACTGATTCTGAATATCTTTCAGAATTACAAGAAGGATACATCACTCCAGGGTCCGACCGGCTTGCTCAATGCCCCTTCGGCCGATATGCTACCAGAAGGCACCTTCTTTGTCGGCTACCATCACTTCGACAAAGTTAATTTCAAGAACTTTCATACGAATGATCCAACAAAAGGATGGCAAGAAGGGAACTTCAAAGCAGTAATTTTGGATATTACCTTATTCTCCTTCATGGAGATCAATTTTCGAAATAATCAAAAAGACTGGAAAGTTTTATGAGATAGTAAAATGCACACCCAGATCGATCGCAACGTCAGTCTCAAACTCCGTCCGATCAAAGAAGGGAAATACCTCCCGGCCGTGGCAATTGGTATGATTGATGTCTATGGCACCGGCTTTGAAGAGATGTATTACGGTGTGGCCACCAAGCACTTCACCTTCTCCGGGCACCAGCTGGGAGTAACGGCAGGTCTGGCATACTCCCCGCAACGTTACTACAACCGCAACATGAATGGTTTCTTCGCAGGTCTGGATTACCGCCCCTCCTTCCTGCCGCAACTGGATGTCATGGCGGAGTATGACTCGCACGCGTTAAACGTAGGAGCGAATGTACTGCTCTTCAATCACCTGTATGCCGTAGCCGGTTTGCAGAGCTGCAAATACTTCAGTGGGGGTATCTCCTACCGAGTCTATCTAAAAAACTAAAAAAACAGTATCGGCTGCAAAAAGAGCAAAAGCTCCGACTTGCAGCCGATATCTGTTTTAAGTGATAAATGATCCTAATTAGTTGACCCTTCCAAAGAGTCTATAGTTATGAATATCAGTAGAATAAATCGATAAAAAGCTTTGAATATTTGCAGAGAATTTGTAAATTTACATCAGAAACCTGCAAAATATTCAAAAGAAATGATAGGCAAGACACCAGAAACACATCAATTGAAGCTATTTGAAACTCCACTTTTAAACTTTATCAACCCGAATCATGAATTGGTGAAGTTGGCTCAGTCAATAGACTGGAATGCATTAGAAAAAGAGTTTGAAGGATACTTTTCCGAAGTAGGGCGTCCAAGTGTTCCAATCCGTAAAATGGTTGGACTGATGCTTCTAAAGAGTCTGTACAATCTGAGTGATGAAATTGTGGTAACACGCTGGATTGAGAATCCATATTACCAGCACTATACTGGAGAATATGTGTTTCAGTATGATCAGCCGATAGATCCAGCTGATTTTTCAAAATTCCGTAAACGTATCGGATCAGACGGTTCAGAGAAACTATTGGCATTGAGTATTCATCTGAATAAGGATGAACTGAAAGGTCAAACAGAAGTAATGATTGACTCCACGATTCAGGAAAAGAACATAACCTTTCCGACAGATGTAAAGTTGTATCGTAAAATAATCGAAAGATGTCATGACCTTTCAAAGAAGTTGGATATCAAACTTCGTCAGAGCTATGTTAGGGAGTTAAAAGATCTGTATTTGAAAACAAGAGTAAGCATTCGGTAAACCCCGTATTTTAAACTTTTCAAATAGTCACTATGTTTGCAGTAAATTTAAAAAGCAGATGACTATGTTAAACGAGAATAAGTTCAGGGCGATTTACAACGATTATTTGGAATCCGGATTGACAATCCGCGATTACTGTTCCAACCAACACATAGGTGAAGCCAAATTCTACTACTGGCAGCATAGAATGAAGGGGTTGTTGCCTCCCAAAAGAGGTTTTATGCCTGTCGTTTTTGATAAAGACCAGTTTGTAGGATCAGTAAACATTCCCGCATCGCTGCATGACCGGCAAGTGGTGCCCCCCCCTGTGACCCGGCCCATCTCTTGCGAAATAAGTTACCCCAATGGTGTCTCACTCAAATTGAATGGCGGTGCAAACCTAGAGATGCTACGTTCTTTATTACAATAGTTCGGTAAATATTCAATTAAACAATTAGTAATCGACTATTTCAATTGATTTTAAGTCGTTTCTCGTTAAATCTTATTTGTAATCACTTGATATTCTGATATTAACAAAAGTTCAATAATAAACAAGATTATTTTAATGAACACTAGTGACCATAACTATGTTAATAATTAATGATTACTAAAAACACAATTATTTACTAATTCCATTCAAGGCACTATTACTTCATTCGGAATAGCTTTGCCATATCATCTGTAAGGGTACAATTGCATGAATGAAAAGATTAAACTTTCAAGGAATCTGCGACACGCTTCAAGCTGCCCTCAAGGCTCACAAGTTGATAGTCAAATTCCATCTTGCTCATCTCGGGATCATAATAGTATGTAGCAAACATCTTATTGATTGGCTGTAGGAAATGACTACCCAGAAAAACTAAAGGATTCAACAGACTTGTAATCCATATCTTGTGACCATTCTCTTTTGCAAAGAAGCGGATTATCTCTACAGTATCACTCTGCTCTCGATTCTGAGGATAGAAGGTTCCGCTCATCTTGCAAAAAATAATTTGCTTTACGAATTCAGCCAAGTTATCTATATAAAGCATACTTCGCTTGTTATGGTAAGCAGGGAAAAATGGAGTCATACAAGCCAACGCAGCCAAACGAGGGAAATTACCCTTTGCATTTGGACCATAGATCATTGGTGGACGAAGAATACAGATTTTAAATGTATCACACTCCAATTCTAGAATACCTTTTTCAGCCTGAAGTTTGCTATCACCATAGAAACCATTTGGATTTTCTTTTGTATTCTTTGTTAGCACCTCAGGCTTCAAACTCTGGCTTTCATGGAATACGATCTGACTACTCATGAAGATAAACTGCCTTACACCGGCGTCTTTAGCATGGAGTGCCACCTCAATAGTAAGGTCACGATTTACCTTATAATACAATGCCTCCATCTTCGGGTCGGCATTCACATGAGCAATACCGGCTACATAATACACCACATCATACTTTGAGTAATCAGCCTTCTTCCAGTTGCCATCCATGGTATCTACAGTGTCAATTTGGAAATCAGATGATGTAGACAGAATATATTTGCGGACACACTCACCTACATAGCTACCAGCTCCGGTAATCAATACTTTGATCATACCTTATAATTCAAAAGTTCGTTATAAATAGACAAGTGCTTCTGCTTCACATCATCGATAGAGAAGAACTCTTCGGCATATTTTCTTGCATTCTTTCCCATCGTCTGACGCAGCTGCTTATCTGAGAGCAAAAATTCCAGTTTCTCTATCAGTTGATCCACATTCTTAGGATCGATAAGATATCCGTTATAACCATCAACAACAGTTTCCTTACATCCTACTGATTTGCTGGTGATTATAGGACGACCCGTAGCGTCAGCTTCAATTAAAGATTTTGGAAGGCCCTCCATGTAGAACGATGGGAACGCCACAATATGGCATTGCTTCAGCAAATCATTTACATCAGTACGATAGCCTAGCCAGTGAATATATCTTCCATCACAAACCTCATTCAACTGTTCTTTAGAAATGGCACCTGGATGATCGTCCAAACCTCCAATCAATTGAAATTCTACCTTATCTTCATATTTTGAACGAAGTCGTTCTGCAGCTTCTGTGAGTAAGAAAATTCCTTTCTCCACAATCATTCGAGCAGTGAGAATTACCTTTATTTTTCCTTCTGTAGGTTCAGGAGTATAGCAGAACTTATTCAGATCTACACCAGAACCCTTAATAAATCTGCCTTGTTCATGCTTAATAATTTCATGTTTCACATACAGCCCCCAGTCATCATCATTCTGGAAGATGCATAAAAGGTTCGGGCGGTTGTGGCTATATTTTAGCACCTTAGGTATAACCTTGCTCAGAAGTCCCTTATTGTCTTCTGCAAAAAAGACACCAAGACCACTGATTGCATTTACCACACCTTTCACATGCGAGAACTTTGCGACTAATGTACCCCACAGGATGGTCTTCATACCCACATGGTGAACCACATCCGGTTTCTCACGTTTATACAACTTACGCAAGAAGTAGAGAGTTTTCAACTCCTCCAAAATGTTCATACCGCTTCGGCTCATAGGCAGGTTGATAGCCTTGAGACCTTTCGCCTCAATATCCTTCAGCTTACCGGTATCAGCTGTCACAATCGTAACATTCCAACCCGCTTCCTGTGCGGCTAAAGCTACGTGAAGGCGATGAGACAGGAAGAACCAGTCTACATTTACTACTATAAAGAGTTTACCGATTTCCATTCTTCTATTTACCGAACTATTGATCCTACGTTTTTCCATATAATTATTTCTTCATAAAAGTCGAGCAATCCGTAAGTTCACCCAACTCTTCATCAAAAGTATCTGGATAAAATTTAACATAACCAGTCCATGGATAAAAAGTTAGTTCTCCAAAGTATATTTTTCCATTTAGATTATAAAGATCAACACGAACAAATGGAAATTCTTCTGAGAGTTTGGTAGCAACAGATATCATCTGTTCAAAATTCTTTGGCTTTGGAAAATATTCATCAAACTGTTCGTGGTCTGTCGAAACATCAACCCTTTCCCATTCTGGTGTATAAAAATTACGTTTATGGTCTATATATCTATCCTTGTCAACAATAATATATTTTGGATCTCCTGAGAAACAGAGAATCTTAAAGTCTTCCACTCCTGCTTTAGGATTATCCTTATTAATTAATAGTTCTTCAGTTATTATCCGAGACTTATTTATCCCAGTATATGCCCATTCACGACCAGCATTGATATCCTTAATATTAAGCCAAGAATTGATTTCTTTTCTTAAAGCATTGATATCTTCACTTCGCTTATCATAAATAAGTTTAACATTGTTACCTCCTCCGCCATCTGTAGTTTTTATTACAAATGAATTAGGCAATTTCTCAAAATCAATATCGTTAGCATTATTATAAACGCCATAAAGTTCGTTAAGAATATTGCTTAACCCTTTACTTTCTATGTATGAACGAACCTCGTATTTATCCACACATGTAGCAAGAATAGGATTGCGATAATACATCTTATACAACTGAAGTTTTTCTGTCCACCGAGTAGGATGTTTCAAATTCGGCCATCGCCCCATTTTTATTCTATACTGAATTTCTAGCATTATAGAATCAGGAACAAAAGATAGTGCCTTCAATATTGCAAATCGCGTATCACGACTCTTTACGAACCGTTGATACCAATAAATATCATTACTCATAAATAAATAGTTCAGTAGATATTCAATTAAACAACTAGTAATCAATGATTTAAATAAGATAGTTTAACACAAAAGGATTGGTTAAGTAACTGATTTTCAGTAACTTTATGGTTGTCGAGACTATAAATTACAATGAGAAAATCAAGCATACTTAACCAATATAGAGGTATCTGCAGCGATGTCGTAAATGAGTTCACTGCGAAATTAAACAAAAGTTTCAAATCATTCATCATAGAGACACTGTTACTATATAGGGTTCACTGAATTATTTGATATTAGCAAATTTAGACTATGCTGTTCGTTTCAAAAACAGGTAATAATATAAGATATCCATATCCGAGAATCGTACCGATAAAAAAGAGTTTCTTTTCATCAGGGCACAAAGAAGTTCTTTAAGGAACTTCATTACATTTTTTGCCAGGTAGCAGAGAGCCGTCCAAACACTTGCCGTATCGGCTAGTTTGGCACGGATATCATTTGCCTGATAGACTCTCTTTGCTGTCCCAAAGGTTGATTCTACCTCATTTCTTAGACCCATATCTTTGATTGACTGTTGTTTGTATTCTTCTGTTTGCATCTCTTTGCTTGGTCTGCCCAAAGGTTTGCCGGCTGCTTGAATATGATACTTCTTCAATATCTCCCGATTGTGTCTGTTCATATAAATCTTGTCTGCATAACATCTTACCGGATAACAGCCAAAACGCTCAAAGTAGCATTGAATATGCGTTTCCAAATCTTCTGACTCATTGTAAGCATCTCAACTAAAACGGTCGATAAACGTATAACCCTGTACAACAAAAACACCTATCTTGGCACCGAACTCCACTTTCACCTTTGATTTGCCGCGTACTACCGGACGTACATGAGGTTGAAACACACTGATTATCCTGTCCGCGCATTGATGTACATTATTGTCAAACATCTCTTTTTGCTGCGAATAAACGGTTATGATGGTGCTTATCCATTGCTTCTCTTTCTCTTTCAGACGATCATAAAAAGCAGTGGACGAGGAGGCGATAATCTCAAATATGCTGCGAATATTGCGACCCAAATAACCGAGTTGTTCACAGATTCCTTTTCGGACAAGTTTTCGGGATTTATTCCTCTTCTTGATGACAGTCAAATACATATGGCGGGCTTTCTTTCGATAGGTTTTTGGGGTGGGAGTACCACTCAATGCGCACAAACGATCTATCAAACGTTCGCTTACATCACGGGCATCATTCAATACTTCAATATCAGTCGGACATTTGACCTCCGCGTCACAGCATGTGGCATCTATTTTGATACTGCCCTGATGTTTGTTACCCTACTCATCTATAGATCCAGCTGACCAATATTCAGTCTATAAATCTTCATACTTTGCTCTTTGCAGCATAAGCAAGTGGAGCAAGTTTGCGTAATGGTGACTGAGGCATCTCAATGCCACGTTTAGATATCTGAAGCGTATTCATGTTAAAGGATTACAAATACCGTTTAACGCATTGTAAATACCTCTTGGCGTTTTGTCTATTTGAAAGATATAGCTGGAAATATCGAAGTTTAAATCGCTTTAAAAACCAGACTAAATTACGTTGATTTTTACGTTTATCATAATACTCATCAAGGTATTTCTGCCTTAGAGATTCATATTCGTTTGTTGATAATTCTGATAATACAGAGGAATATTGTTTGAGAATTTCTTCAGTAACACCCCTTCCAACAAAAATACAATCTTCCCCAATATAAATTGGTGTTGTTTTATATGATTTAATACTATTGTTTACTAAAATAATTTCTAATATAAAAGAGGAACGATTATTCTCTGATATCTCTACCAAAGGTGCTTTTGAAATTGAAGTATATACATCGTCAAAGCAGAAATTTCCCAAACTATAAGCCAATAAACTATCATTGTATTGTTCAATTCCTTGTGCAACATGAGGATGATGACCATAATATACATAAGGTGCTATCTTAGAAAATAGCCTTGCAACATCAATAGTATCTAAACTTGGATAATTGACATGTTCTATTCCAGAATGAATAGCTAAAATGTTGAAATAACCGTTTTTTACATTTTTAACTAATATTTCTTCAGCATTCTTAAAATCAAATTCATTCACTCCCTTTTGTCCATAAGGAACTGCTCTAAGCGGGTTTGATGAATAACAACAAAAACCAGTAAAAGCTATCTTATTACCATGCAATTCAATTTTTAGGTCTTGTCCGTCGACGCCAAAATATCGTATTTTATTGGATTCCAACAACCTTTTTGTTAGTTCACAACCTTCATCTCCATAGTCGTATATGTGATTATTAGCAAGCGTAACAGCGTCAACATGAAGCATTTTCAATATCTCAACATTTTCTTGATCTGAACAAATATATGCAGATTTTGCTCCATAAGCTATTTTCTTCGCAGAGAAAGGCGTTTCTAAGTTGCATACCACATAATCAAAACGATCAAGATAGTCAGATACATGCTTAAAATAATCACCTATATTTGAATTCCCAGAGAAAGAACATCTACCAAATAGGGCCGTATCTCCTAATAATGCTATTTTCATACAGTGGCTTTTAGAAATTCAAATAATCTCAAAGTTTGAACCTTTGCATTAAATATTGTTATTGCAACCATTTTACCTTTTTTAGCTTTAATTAAAGCACTGCTATAATCTTGAAATATTTCAACAATCGCTAAGGCAAAAGCTTTATTATCATCGGGCTCAACCGTAAAAGCATTATCATCATTTAAATAACTAGGTATATCACCGACCTTTGTTACAACAACAGGATTACCTGTTGATAGATATTCACCAAGTTTTGTCGGAAAACCACCTGTTGATTGTAAACTAGAAGGGCGTGCCAAAGCAAGTGCTTTAGCATTTACAAGCAACTGAGGAATATCATTACGACTTGCTCGTCCATAAAAAATGATTCCGTTGTTATTTAAAGCTATTGCATATTCTTGCAATTTATTAAAATCATCTTGATTACTTGATCCACCAATAAGTAGAAGTTTGACATCACCTATTTCTTTTGATGCTAAATGGTAAGCTTCAATCAAATTCCTTACTCCATCTTTGTTACCAGCCATATCTCCGCAATAGGCAATATAACTGCCATAAGGAGAAGTAGATTTAGGAATGGAGAACCTATCAATATCTACAGTCATTGGCATCTCGAAGAGTTTAGCAGATTTTCGAACTTTATCATTAAAATAATTCATCAAGGGCTTAGTCATTACAATTAGTCCATCAAAAAGCTTATATGTAGTATTTACATATAATTCAGCAAATAACTTTTGAAAAAAACCATTTCTCATTAGCACGAAAGGAAATTCACTTTTTTCTTGAAAATATTTAATTCTTAAACAGAAACAAACAATTGCTAATGGATATATTAAAAATAAGCTGTTTGAAACAAGAATAACGCAATCAAACCTCTCTTTTTTTATGCGTGATAGGATTGAAATCAACGCTTTCAAATTGCCAAGATGTCCAAAACAATGATACTTTATACCATCTATATTACCCTCATAAATATCTGAATTACCAGATGATAAAATCGAAACGCTATTTCCTAATCGAAATAACTCTTTGCCATAAGACAAAATACGATTAACCGAGGCTTGTCCTGAAGGAATTGATAAAGTATTAACAATCGCAATATTCATTTTTGTTCTAGAAAACACTTTAAATCTTTACCAAATTTATTTGAAATGTTATTAAACATATTCTCAGACTGATATGCCAACAAATTATATTTATAATGTTCTTTGCCTAGTTTTGAAGCTTCTCTTATAGTACTTACCAAGGATTTAACATCATCTGGATCAAACAAAATACCGACGTGATACTTTTGTAGAACAAATCTATAAGGATCGTAATCAGGTGCTATAACTGGAATGCCCTTTAATAAAGCTTCAGACAAAGTTCCGTTAGTAACTAACGATTTTTGTTGCTTGTCACACAAGATTAAGAAATCTGAATTTTCAAAAATAGAGTTATATTCTGATTCAGGAATTCTATAGTTTAACCTTATAATGTTATCAATATTGTTATACATCCTTTTTAACAAATTCTCATACGAATCACTTGCTTTTCCAGCCAATATATATTTGAGATTAACACTTGAACGCTTTACAGCTTCAATTATTAATTCAACTCTCTTGTTTGGGCGAATTGATCCTATAGAGAAGAAAGTTGTAACGGAAGAGTTATTCTCGTTAAATTGAATTTTTTCGGTGAATCGTTCCGGTCTAATTAGCAATCTATTACCCTCAATACCCAACTGAAGAAATTCACGTTTTATTAATTCGTCTGACAAAAAAAAACAAATATTATTGTGTTTATCTACAAATCTACGAAGAAAAAAAGAATTGATACCAACAGGACTAAATGGACGAATCTTATACTCATATAAACGGTAACTTCTCAACCCCCATAAAAAGACTTTTTTATCTGAAGGAAATAATTTCAGCCAAGAAGAGGAAATTGCAGAATGATATGAACCAACATAAAAATTACTAGCTGATGGAATGATCTCTTTTACAACCCTATTAAGATAATTATCAATTTTAATTTTATTTAGAGAGTTTGTGATAAAAGAATTTAATCCACTTTTTTCAGAGCATTTTAATATATTAAAATCAATTTGTTCTTTAATTTTTATATGAGGAATAGACTCATCTGTTTGACAATATTTCGCTTCTTGAAAAACATCGGCGATTGCAACACGAAAACCACTAGCAGCGAGCATCTTTGCAATAATAACAACATCCTTGTAATGATTTATTGCCCAATGAAAATTTTCGAATAATATAAAATCGTAAGTGATCATAATAGTATTGGTGACTCAAATATTGATTGATAATTAAGAAAAGTAACAAACCATTTAGCACCCAGAAAGACATAAAAATTATATGTTGTAATAATAATCAAGAAGAACATCAACTTGTTATTATAAAGACAATTATTTCTAACATAACAAACAATAAGAATCGGATCAACGTACATCAAAAATCGAACCATTAATGATCCCAAAGGGAAGCTTAAACCAATTGACAATATTGATTTGCATTGCCTGACTCAAAGAGCATTCCATTTTCACTATGAATAACAACTACTTTTGCTCATGGTAATCATGTTTGTTTGCACTGCAAAATTACCATTCTAGGCTGATCCGTATAGGGTCAGCCCATTCTTATTCAAAATACTTTTATCAGACAGCTATAATCTTAGTAATTACGCCAAACCATCTTGTTCACCACACCCACATAACTCTGAATAATCTTCACCACCTTGGTGCTGACATCCTCGTCGGTGTAGTTGGGAACGGGAGTACCGAAATCACCATCCTTCACCAACCCTACTGCCAGGTCCATACTCTGCAGTAAGCCCTTCTCATCAATACCGCTGAGTACAAAGCAAGCCTTGTCAAGTGCCTCAGGACGCTCCGTTGATGTACGGATGCATACGGCAGCAATGGGATGACCTACAGAGGTAAAGAAACTGCTTTCTTCGGGTAAAGTGCCACTATCACTAACTACTGCAAATGCATTCATCTGCAAGCAGTTGTAATCATGAAATCCAAGAGGATCATGCATAATCACACGTTCATCCAACATAAAGCCAGTAGCCTCCAAACGCTTACGTGAACGTGGATGGCAACTGTAGAGAATGGGCATGTCATACTTCTCTGCCATCTTGTTAATAGCGGCAAAGAGGCTGAGGAAGTTCTTCTCTGTATCAATGTTCTCTTCTCTGTGAGCAGAAAGCAAAATGTAATGTCCTTTCGGCAAGCCCAAACGCTTGTGCACATCACTTGCCTCAATCTCTGCAAGGTTCTGATGCAGCACCTCTGCCATGGGAGAGCCTGTTACATAGGTACGTTCAAGAGGAAGTCCACATTCTGCTAAATAACGTCTTGCATGCTCAGAGTATGCCATGTTCACATCGCTGATGATGTCCACGATTCTGCGGTTGGTCTCCTCTGGCAGACATTCGTCCTTAGAGCGGTTACCAGCCTCCATGTGGAAAATGGGAATATGCAAACGCTTGGCACCTATGACAGAAAGACATGAGTTGGTATCACCGAGAACAAGAACTGCATCTGGCTTAGTCTCAACCATTACCTTATAGCTCTTATCGATAATATTACCCATGGTTGAACCAAGGTCATCACCTACAGCCTCCATGTAGATCTCAGGATCAGCAAGCTTGAGATCCTTGAAGAACACACCATTGAGGTTATAGTCGTAATTCTGACCTGTGTGAGCAAGGAGTACATCAAAGTACTTGCGACACTTGTTGATGACAGCAGCCAAACGAATGATTTCAGGACGGGTTCCAACAATGATGAGGAGCTTTAACTTCCCATTGTCTTTAAAATGCTTAATATCCATTGAGTATGATGTTTTTATTTTTTTCTACTGGATCAAAGAATGTATCAGGACGATTAGGATCAAAAATCTCATTGCAATACATAACAGTCACCAAATTCTCTGTGTCTGATAGGTTGATGATATTATGAGTATATCCAGGCAACATGATCACGCTCTGAATATGATCGCCACTCACCTCAAAGTTGAGGATTTCTGCCTCTGGGTCATTCTCGTTGCGGAGTTGAATCAAACCACGACCACTCACCACAATGAACTGCTCCCACTTTGTATGATGCCAGTGCTGGCCTTTAGTAATTCCTGGCTTTGAGATATTAATGCTCACCTGACCACAGTTATGGGTATGAACCAGTTCGGTGAATGAGCCTCTATCATCCTTGTTCATCTTCAGGTCAAATTTGGCCTTTTCCTTTGGAAGATAACTGAGATAAGTGCTATAGAGTTTCTTAGCAAAACTATTTGCAGGAATCTCAGGAATCATCAAAGTCTTGGGCATCTCTGCAAACTGATGCAGAATGTCAACAATCTCACCAAGTTTCACCTTGTGCATTGTTGGCACATAGCAATAACGTCCATTGGCTGCAGGTACGATCTCTACACCATCAAACTCACAGCGATGGCTCTCACCCTTCAAGGCTCCAATCATCTCATCCACGAGATCATCAACATAGAGAAGTTCCAGATCCACGTTCGGATCATTCACTTGAATTGGGAGATCATTGGCTATGTTATTGCAGAAGGTTGCAACTGCAGAGTTGTAGTTTGGTCGGCACCACTTGCCAAACAGATTTGGGAAGCGATAAACAAGCACTTGTACACCTATTCCCTTGCCATATTCAAACATCAATTCCTCACCAGCTTTCTTACTTCTGCCATACTCAGAGTTACTAAAACGGCCAGCTAATGTAGCCTGAATTGAACTGCTTATCATCACTGGACAATTATTCCTATACTTCTTCAAAGTCTCTAGCAGAGTGGTTGCAAATCCAAAGTTGCCCTTCATGAACTCCTCGGAGTCTTTAGGACGGTTTACACCAGCAAGATTGAACACGAAGTCACATTCTTTACACCAGACATCCAACTGCTCTGGAGTTGAATCTAGATCGTATTCAAACACTTCATACACAATAAGGTCGCCATAACATTTGGCTTTCCCCTCTTTGATGTTATTTAGTTGTGCACAAAGGTTCTTCCCTACGAATCCTTTTGCTCCAGTAACCAATATCTTCATATTTCTATTTACGATAAAATCATATTTCTTTTTGCAATTCCACTGTTTCATTCACATTCTTAACAAAGAGATGAAGGTCAGAAATGAAAGACACATAACACTAGTCAAGACTACGAATAGCATCTGCAAAATCCACAGGATCTGGAGAAGCAAGAATCCATTTTGTCCATGTTTAATGAAATCAGGTATCTTTCCCACACTTGTAACTAGGTTTCACTGAACTACTTGATATTCGCGAATATATACTAAGCTGTTCGTTTCAAAAACAGGAAATAAAATAACATATCCGTATCCGGCAATAATACATATAAAAAATATCTTCTTTTCAGCAGGGCACAAAGAAGTTCTTTAAGGAACTTCATTACATTTTTTTTCAAGTAGCAGAGCACCTCTTTTGACCCTAAAGATAACTATTTCTGGATATATTAGCAAAGAACAATAGCCATATCCACCTCAATATCAAACAATTACTTAAATTCAGTGAACCCTAACTAATACAGGTTTTGCTGTGGATAAATACTCACCTAGCTTTGTTGGGAAACCAAATTTTGCCTGTAAGTTATCTGGACGGGCTAATGCGAGAATTCTTGCATTACAAAGTAAAGAAGGTATATTTATTACGTATGATGTTCTTCTTTTATCAGATAGAAAATAGTAACAGATACTCCCTGTTCGGAAAAGCCCCTAGCATAAGCCAATACACGATTCGTCCAAGCCTCTCCGGCCAATACCTTCTACATAATATATTCATACTCTTACTATACTCTTAAGTAATCATCTACTATATTGTTCCAGCTATAGTCTGGATGGCTCTCGCAAAACTTTGAAGCGTTGCTTGTTAATGTGTTAAGTAACGTTGGGTTGGTTATGATGCTCTCTATTGTATTAGCTAAATCTGCAACGTCACAAGGCTTGTGGTATAAACCCTCCACTCCATTACTAATTACCGAATGAAATGACTCAAGGTTTGATACAATCATGGGTTTACCAAAAACAAATGTCGATTGAGGTATCCCACTTTGAGATGCCGTTCTATATGGACAAACTACAACGGAAGATTTATTTAATAATTCAGCAAATTCAGGGTTACTTAAAAATCGATTAATAAGAATAAATCTCGATTTATTCTGTATTTGATCTATTAAATCACATGATCCAGAACCTGCAATAACAAAATAAAAATCTTTGGTATCCCTTATTGAATCAGCAGCTTCTATAAGCAAATCGACACCTTTGTATTTTGACAAGCCTCCAATAAATAGAAAGAATTTTGATGGCAGATCTAAACTATTACTTACAGCCAAGGCATTATAGGTTTCAAAGAGACCAAATGATATTACGTGCACCTTTTCTTTCACACATAACGGATATGATACAATATCATTATATGATTTTGTAGAGTGCACTACTAAATCTATTTTATTTTTGAATAAATACTTAAGAAGATATGACGGCTTATTGAAATCCGGATTAAAATGATTGCATACTTCATGTAATGAAACAATTATCTTTGAGTCAAGGTATTTACAATATGAAGCGATTTCATCTAAGTTATACCTGCCCACAATATTGATCAAATCATAGTCCTCTTCATTTATAACGCTACATATCTTTTTTATCAATCGGCTGCGAATAAAGCGCATTATCTCATGTATACATGGTACATTTCTATATGGCCTTTGAAGTGTTATTGAGAAAAATCGAAAATTCTTGCTATTGATATACTCTATTAAATGAGGGCAATTTGTCATAGGAATAGACTGGAGACCCAACGACTGCGTAATGTATCGAAAATCAGTGGCTTCAATGGTAGTTTCCATTCCAACAGCATTTGCAATCATATAATAATCAATTGCATATCCACGTTCGATAAGTGCCTTTGCCAATGGAATTGTACTACCTCCATGGGCAGATGATAGTATAGCGATTCTTCCCATATTCAAACCATTCGATTAGTTTTGTTAATTTTACAGCCAGTCTGAGCTGTAATTAGAAGAATTAACATAATTGGTGATAGGTAAACGGATTCCATGAGCGATAAAGATAACAGAAGTAACAAAGATGCACGTCCAATTAAACTAGTATGCTTATAAATTATTGTCAAGAATACAAACCACAAAAACAACCCAATAAAACCATGTATAATAAGAACTGATTGAAGTCCATTCGAAATAAACCCAGTGCCTTGTTCATAGATTCCTCTAGATTCAGCTAGTACTCCAACTTCGTTCAAAGACATACCTAAGATTTTATTAAAAGAAGGTAATTCGTTATATATAAAATATCCTCTTATAGTACGTATATATCCACTGGATGTATCACTGTTGAACTCAGCACTTCTCTCTATTAAAAAGTTTCCAGATCCCTCAGTAATCCATCCTCCTAAAAAATAGGTCAATACACCAACAAATAAGCAGGAAATAGTAATCGACGAAAAGGATAATTTTTTATTATAACTGATAAACTTAATAAAAAGCAAAGTAGCCAAACCAACAATGCCACATCCCGATCGTGATGCCAATAGAGCAATAGCAAGTATGACTGTACGTACGTTGAATAATTTGTTTTCTTGCGTAAATGCAAACAATTCTATGCACAGACTAATTAACAGATACTGAGCATAATATGCAGTTTCACAGAAGAATGCACAAGACCTCTCTGAACTAATATGAGATGCAACTAACTCTTTATAAGTCATGCCTGCATAAAGAAGAGGATCCATCGGCAGCAATGCAACAAAGCGGATACCTGTCTTACTATATGTAAACTCTTGAACTATGAATATAGCTATTGCTAGCGCAGAAATTATAAAGGTATACTTACGAAGATACTGAATATTAAAAAACGGTTTTATTGCGCCTAGGGCAACAGCAAACATACAAAATGAAACTCCGCCAGGTATCAACAACGTAACTTTGAATGATTTGGCCGTTATAACTGATGCTACTGCCACGAAAATCCAAAGAGTAACGAAAGGCTTTGGATAATCTATTCTTTTGTGATGTGCAAAAATAACATATAGTAAAAAAACAAGAAGGAGAGTATTACCTATTGAAATAAGTTCCGAGAAGAAGGGGTAATAACTCAAAATAGGGAAAAGAGCAAGTATTAACATTGCCACTTTCTCTTTAAAACTTTTATTATTAAAATCCATATGGTAAATAAAGCAATTTCAATTACGAATAATATTTGATAATCTAGATATAATTCTGTGAGCAATAATTCGAATCGCGAACGATGCACTTGAAGATTGTTTTAATTCAGCAAGCTTATTTTTATCCCAACTCGTAGCCAATAGGTACGGTTCTAACTTTCTATTAAATTCTTTCGGTGAGATACGATATAGAGTCTGTAATGATATAATACTATGATCAATATCAATAGCTCTTAAAAAACAGTTTCGAAATGCAATATTTTCAAATACACAATTTGCTATTGTAAGGAGACCCTTGTAATCCACGAGGACTCTATCAATTCTTTTTCCATAGTTATTATTTGTAGCCCCTAACGTTGTTGCATATATCAAAGATCGGTTGTAGTATTTAAGAGTAGCTCCATCTTTCAGACTAGACCACCAAAAATACAAAAAAGCATAATTTGATCCTATTACGCTTTCGTCTAAAGAATGCTCATATACTAATTTTGTTTTGTAAACAACTGAACTTATAAAAGTCAGTACTCCTCCAAGAGTTCTAACCCCATAAAAATATGACCTGATAGCATCTTCTTCTGTGAAACTAAACAACTTAGAAGATGAAGATATGTAAATAAAGGTCTGTTCTTTTATAATATTTCCTTCTGTATCTATGCTCGTTCTATTTGTCAAGAACAAATCTGCTTTATCGTTTGAAATCATCTTTAAAATGAGCCCCAAAGAACCTGGCATTAGGAAATCATCATCTCCAAAAAGGATAGAGTATTCACCATGTGCAAGGCGCATTGCTTTGATGAAGTTCCAATCAGGGCCTTCATTTGTTTCGTTTTTATAAAACTCAATGTGAATATCTGGATTATTAACGATATACTCCTTACATAGTTCTTCTGTATTATCAGGAGATGCATTATCGTTAATCAGAATCTCTACATCATTCTCAACTGATAGCTCACGAATCTGATTAATGATGATGTCAATATTCTTTTTGAGGAATTGACATCTGTTATATGTAGGTATGCAGAAAGATAATTTCATTCTTTTAATAGGTATCTATTACATCTACTATTTTAGTACTTGCTTCAAAGCCTGTAGCCTCTCTTAATTTTTTGCCATCAAGAGCAAGATACTTCATGCCTACGTCTGAACGCTGGACGCTACCGAAGCAGCCTTCAGGAACTTTCTTGCCCATTGCGTGATGGATCTCAGTAACTATTTCCTTGACGGTTACAGTTTCTTTGCCCTGGATGTTGTAAACACCTGATGCAAGGTTCTTCTCTACTGCCAATGCGAGCATACGAGGAACTTCGTTCACATGGACGTACTGACGTGTCTGATCACCAACCGTGAAGTGAAGTTCTTCGCCATTGCGTATCACATTGATTACGTAAGGAATCAAGCGCTTTGGATTTTCGCCTGCTCCATAGATAGTAGGAATATAGAAATGCCAGTGGGTGAACTCGTGCTTATAAGAAGATACGAATGCACTCAGCATGCGTTTGCTAACGGTATAGTCGTTTGGAGCGGGACAAGTTGAAGTAAGAACGTCTTCCTCAGAAAAGGAGCGCATTTTCTTGGTTTCGCCCATCTCAAATACACTTCCAAAGGTCACTAAACGACCTTGGAAGTTAAACTCCTTCAACTTGTTGCAGATGGTTACTGGAACGGTTACATTGAGGTTATAAATGAGGTTAAAACCGTTCTTGAGGTCCGCCTGAATACCTGCACCAATGGCATAGATGATGAGGTCAGAATCTACAAGACCAGAACAATCGAGTTCTGCATCCATGAGGTTCACCTTATAGAAATTGTCGTACTTGTGACCTACAGGTTCATCAAGTCCGTACACATTAAGTGTCCAACCTGCTTCGTTGGCATATTTAGCAATGGCTGTTGAGAGGAAGCCATTAGTTCCAAGAATACTTATCTTCATTATGCAAGGAATTTATTGATTTCCTCCACACAGAGGTCATATACATTTTCTTTCTTATAGCGCTTGTACCAATCAGAGGTAAGTACAGCTGTCTCCTTGGCATTGAGACGGGGAGTCCAACCGAGGCGAGCTTTTGCCTTGGTGATATTGAGAATCAGGAGGTTTGTTTCGTGGACGGCGTTAGGGTCAGATACGTCCTTTAGTTCACCAAAGCCGAAGTTGTTGATGATGGCAGTTGCTACTTCCCAAACGGTCAGTACGCTTTCTGCTTCAGGGCCGAAGTTCCATCCCTCGCAATATTCGGTTGGGTTGTCCCACATTTTCAGGGCAAGTAGCATGTATCCAGAGAGAGGTTCAAGAACATGCTCCCAAGGGCGAACTGCCTTTGGGGAACGGATGTCAACAACCTTGGTAGTCTCCAGGGCGCGAATGCAGTCAGGAATAATGCGGTCTTTTGCCCAATCGCCACCACCAATTACATTACCGGCACGAACAGATGCGAGAGAAACAGTATGCTTCTTGCCATAATCCTCAGGGTTGAAGAAGGAACGTCTCCATGACTGGATAGCCACTTCACAAGCACCCTTTGAAGAAGAGTATGGGTCATAGCCGCCGAATGGATCGGTCTCTACGAAACCTTCAAGTTGCTCGCGGTTGTCGTAACACTTATCAGTAGTGATCATCACACCCACCTTGACACTCTTGGTGGAACGAATAGCCTCCATAATGTGAATGGTACCCATCACATTATTCTCGTAGGTCTCAACAGGAATCTCATATGAGAGGCGAACGAGTGGTTGAGCAGCAAGGTGGAATACAATCTCTGGTTGATATTCAGCAAAGATTTCCTTCATCTTTTTGCCATCACGAATGTCGGCATGAATGTCTGCCTTGATTTTGTTTCCGATACCTGATAGCACGAAGTTGTCACGCTCTGTGTATGGATCAAGCCCCACTCCTACTACTTCTGCTCCAAGTTCGTGAAGCCAGATGGAGAGCCAAGAGCCCTTGAAACCGGTGTGGCCGGTTACGAGGACTTTCTTGCCACGGAAAAAGCCGTCAAATACATCTATCATGATTTTATGTCTTAAATGTGATTATTCAATTGTATAAGCGATGGTGTCAGCAGGATTATAGAGCTTGTCGGTATAGGCAAGCAGGATAAAGTCCTTGTCACTATTGTTGACTACCACATGAGCCACACCATTAGGGATGAAGACAGTTTGCGCCTTCTCGAATGGCATATCAATATCTCTACGCTCGTGGGTCTCCATATCCTCTAGTTTGAGGATTGCAGAACCTTCGATGATAGTGAACCACTCAACGGACTCAGGATGATAGTGACCACCCTTTGCCTGCCCAGGCTTGCCCATCGTCAGATATACCTCACCTGTATGAGAAGGGATACCCTCCTCTGTACCTGTGATAGCCTTCAGGAACCAACCGCGATCATCGGCAATGAGTCTGCGGTTGATGATGTGTACTTTATCTATCTGAGCCATAGCGATTAGATATTACCGGTTGCCTTACGTGCTTCGATAGATGGAATCTGACGATCCCAACGCATCCAAGGAGCCTTGTCGGCTGCAAGAAGATTCTCAAGTATATTCTTCTCACGGATGTTATCCATACACTGCCAGAAGCCTTCATGAATGTATGACATCAATTCGCCTATGTTGGCAAGATTTACGAGAGCTGTTTTTTCGAATACGCATGAATCACCATCCAGGAGATCGAATATCTCAGGCTGGAGAACCATATATCCAGCATTGATAGGAGCACTATCAGAAGCATTCTTCTCGCGGAAAGAGCGAACGGAGTTGTTCTCAGAGATGTCCAACATGCCCTTATCCTGAGCCATCTTTACTGCAGTAAGGGTGGCCAATTTGCCATGAGATTTGTGGAACTCAACAAGTTTATCAATCTCAACATCACATACGCCATCACCATAGGTGAGGAGGAACGGCTCGTTACCCACATACTTCTGGATACGCTTGATACGACCGCCTGTCATGGTGTTGTAACCGGTATCGACTACAGTCACCTTCCAAGGCTCCATATTCATCTGGTGTACGGTCATCTCGTTTTTACCGTTGCAGTAGTCAAAGGTGACGTCAGCATTGTGGAGGAAGTAGTTGGCAAACCACTCCTTGATATACTCCTGCTTGTAACCAGCACAGATGATAAACTCGGTATAGCCATAATAGGCATACTCCTTCATGATGTGCCACAGTATAGGCATACCACCAATTTCGATCATTGGTTTTGGTTTGAACTGGCTTTCTTCACTTATACGTGAACCAAAGCCACCAGCAAGAAGAACTACTTTCATTATAGTTTTATATTTATAAGCTGATGTAAATATTGAGTAATCTCGTGAGCACCTAATTGATGTATGAACTGGAAAAGACGGTTCTGATATGCGACAACCATCTCAGCATCCATTCTAGGTTTAATAACCGAGTTGTAATTAGAAGCAATAAACTGTTCCGTCTCAATAAATGCATCAGGATATGCCTCCATTGCTTTTGTCAGTCTAGAGCGTGTGGCGTTTCGCATAGAATTTACATGAAACCATGTGGTTCCAATAGCATACTCACGACCGCCATCATGTACGAGCCATTCAATAAACGTATAGCTATCGCTACGAAGTTTGTTATAGAAAGAACAGTCATTCCTACGGAAGTAAGAACCAGTAGTAACCTTGAAAATAAGATGGTCACCGACTCCATTATATGGAGGTAATATATTTATGACTGAATTTGTTTTCCCTAAAGTGACATACCACTTATCATTTCCACGAAATACATCTAAGCCTGATAAAGAGACTGGAGCATTATGGTTCGATACCTGGAAAGAAACAAATTTCAGATACGCAGACCAAGCTTTTTTAGAAAACATTCGAGGAATAAATGATGTGATTTTATTTTTCTTTTGCAATAAAATATCACATACCTTCCAATATAACCATATCCAATACCCCAATCGTACCTGCCAATCTTTCTTAATTACAATTTTACCTCTATATAAGTCGCACCAGAACTTTAATTTGTCTGTAAAATAAATCTGATCAGCATCAATTTTTACAGCAAATTGGCTTGAGACCTTCGACAAAGCAAAGTTATAATAATTACAAAGAAGATGAGGTGAATACACTGGTAATGACTTCACATAGTCATACTCCTCTTTTGTCAAATTAACTCCAAGGACCTTATGTTCGTACTCATAAGTTTTTATTTTTTCAGGATAGCGCAAACGAACCTTCTCAATAATCTCTGCACTATTATCTGTGCAATCGTTCCATACTATGACAAGTTCATCTAGTGCATCAATACACGATTCGACACAAGCTCCAATAAACTCACCATCGTTCTTGACACGCATTATGCCAGTCACTTTATTATCCATAATATGCTATTATTTTGCCAAGAGTTTTACATTGTCAAGGTCTGATAACCAAGTATTGTAAAAATTCTTGTTTTTCCCATATGAATTATCAAAGAAGTAAACTTGTTTTCCAAGCAATACTCCTAATATTGCAGCATGTAGACGAGTTGAATAAATCTTATCATACTGATTTAATAGTTTGATGCCCTCTTTTAGGTATATGTGCCTTATATATTTTTGATAAAGAATATCGTTAATCCAATGGTAGTTCGTTAACTTAAAAGTTGGGCGTATTTTCTGCAATACATATACAATTCTGCCCATCCATTTATCAACAGAAACCAGATTCTCATAGGTTGGCCAATCATGTTTATCGGCATTTTTAGGAACAATGTCGTAACCTATGAACTCGTTTAACTCTTTATCAATTCGTTTAAAGAATAAGCTTTTCCCTGTCTTAGATGTACATTCTTTTATATCCAAGAAAAAAGCCATATCTGGGAGTAATAAATTGGTTGCAGAATTTAAGTGCTTTTTTAAGAGCTGGTACGTAACCATGTCTCTTGCGCATACATATAATTTAGTATGTTTTGCAAACATATCCATATCTGCTTTCAGATTCTCGTCTTTTTCGTAATAAATAGTCTGCGGAAGAATGATTATTTTATTATTTGGATACTGTTGAACTATCTTCAATCTAAAGTCATTATGCTCATGCCACACATCGCCCCAGTTGCCTCCTCCCTGCATAACTATAACGGTAGAGCCATCTAGTATGCGGTTATCAAAGGTATAGAAAGACGATCTGTAAAGACAACGATGTTTTACCCTTATGAGGAATTCTTCAGTTCCATTCCAAATTAAAACGTCACCGATATTTTGATAATACGGCAGATCTATGAAAATATAGTCTTTGTCTATTAGAGGAAGAAGCGTATTACATACAAGACTTCTTAGCTCTTCTTTTTTATGTAATAGTTCCATTTCCAAATTACTTTATTCCATAAAGAATAGATAGATCTTTTAAGTTTAAGTTTCTTTATAGTTGAGTTTGTCTTTCTCTTCTTGGAATCGGTATATTCTCTATTGGACTCCTTTAATCTTGAACTCATAAAGGCCTTCATCTCTGGCTTTAACCATTCTGTACCATCTGCACACACACGATTTCTTATAGTTGCATAAGTAGGAGCAACGTGCTCTGGTATGTCACCTAAACATAAAAACACGTGTCCATTATAGCAATGATACCGATCACAGTTGTTACCGACAGCAAGAAACCTTATAGGTTTTGTTGGATCATCAAGAATGTTTTGCTTATAGTATGAGCAATAACATTGTTGCATCATACCTGTTCCTACATTCAATACAAAAGACCAATCTCCTGCATAACAAAATTCTTTTCTTTTCTTATTAAATATGCTAAATTTATAATCAAAGAATTCAGATTTGAAAGTACTCCATATTTTCGCGTATTCGCTATGCGAATAATTTGTAAGTATAGGCAAGTTTCCAGTGGCTGCTTCATTTCTTGCCACTGTCACATGATTGATGGCTCCAAAATTCTTCAACGAAAATTCTTTCATTTCATCTATGTAAGGAATAAGTTCGTCAGATGGAGTTGCTTCTATTGTATACGAAGCACCAGCGTTACTCATTATCTTTACATTGGATACAAATCTTTCTAACAAACCTCTCTCTTTCAGTTGCAGATAGTGGTACGAGAACTTAAAGAACAAGCGCTTCATCAGCTCAGGAGGGAACTGTGCCATCTCTTCAAATCTTTTAGTTATAGAAGCATTCGTAACCACCATCACATAGTGACCTTCTTCTAACAAAACTCGAATATATCCAATGACCTCTGGAGGTAGAAGTGTTTCACCTCCTCCACAGAGATTTATTAAGCATGGACCTCCCATTCTTTCTTTGGATAATCCGGCTCTTACTTGTTCTGCTGAATATTTGAGTATTGGTAGTTTGTTGTCAAATTTTCTATGGTGTGTTATATAGCAATAATGACATCTAAACGTACACGACTCTACTGGTACATAGAAGTCTATAAATCTTTTAATCTTTTCCACTTTGCTTAATTTTCAAATTTAGAATTACAAAATGATAGCAAATTAATTAACGCGCGATACTTTAGGCGCGTAGTTCCATCATAAGCCCACTCATGAGTAAAGACAACGAGTTTATCATCATTTGCGTTTAAAAAAATTTTGGCTATCAAAACATCTTTTTCGACGCGAATGTCTGTCCTATCATATTTTACATCCTCATATGTAAGCAGTTCATTATCGACAAGATATGCGTTATCTGAAGCATTTAGAGAATAACTTACTCTATCGTCATCTGCAGATAATAAAGTAGAAATACCTCTTTTGCTCATATACTTTACTTCATCTTGCTCATAAATGTAAAGTGTGAACTTCGCTCCTGTTGCTTCATGGATGTCTTTGAGCTCTCTAAGGAATGGATGCTGGAATATACTGCGATATTTACTACTTTCTTTGGTGAGA
Organism: Bacteroidales bacterium; assembly: GCA_963677415.2. Classification (GTDB taxonomy): domain Bacteria; phylum Bacteroidota; class Bacteroidia; order Bacteroidales; family JAQUTK01; genus JAQUTK01. Next base: position 37,049 of record CAXXFJ010000018.1, read on the forward strand.
TCCTTCATACAAATGCTTACATCATCAAAAGACAAATGCACAATTTTACCATAATAACTTATAAATAGTATGATACATATGACAAGAAATATAGATATGCCTGTGCTTAATATTATAATATATATCTTTCTCATCAGTTATTTCTTTTACTAAGTTTAACCAAGACTGTATTAAGCTTAGACTTGAAGAATATTTGTTCGTTCTCAGTTAAACCCACAAAATAGATCGAGGTTACTGTACACAAAATGCTTAGAATAGCAACAACTATCAGTCTAGTAAAACCATACGGAAGTGTCAAATGCGTTGCAAGGGGAATAATTAATGCACATACTGATACAAAAACAGTTTTTAGCACAACACCACCAAGATAATCAGTAGATGATAACCCTGTAGCATTTTTTACTAAGAAGAAGCGAATTGGTATGAGAGTTAGATAAATTAAGAAGTATATAATATAACCAGTAATGACGGGTAAACCATTCTGAAACAGAACCCAAGATAATATGAATGGACATACCGTAAATGTCGAAATTATCATTTGAAATTTTTTCATCCTTCCATCCGCCATCATAAGATTAAATAAAGGATGTCCAAATACCATAGTCAATGAAGCAGCTTGCTGCCATCTCACAAAACTTACAGAATAGTCTGGAGGTGTCTTTAGCCATATATCTAAAATAATATCTGTTTCTAGGAGAATAGGAAGTGATAGTACAAACATTAAAAAATAAGAATATTTTGCAGATCTACATGCTAATTTAAATGCTGCCTGTTTGTCTCCTGACGCATAAGATTTCATTATTTGAGGAACTACAGCGGTCATGAAATTATTGATAAACTGATTTAAGGCATTGTTTACTTGATTAGAAACACCTCTTGCGGCATTTACGACAACTCCGAAAAAGACGTTCATCAGAATATTGGTTCCTTGAATATTCAGCACATATGCCGCATTTGGAATAAAATTCCAACCTGCAAATCCAGAAATTTCTTTAAGGAGTTTCTTGTCAAAGGCAAAAGTATATCTGCACTCATTAAATTTGCCAACACAATAAAATACATAAATAAATAACGTTAAAAACTGGTTTAGCAAAATAAGGGATACAAAGGTGATAAGCTTATCATAAGGAGTGATGAATATTGAGAATGCAATAAATAATTTCATTGCAGCTTCAAAGAGAGAGAGGTATGCAAAAGCTCCCATATTTTCATGTGAAACAACTGTTGCATTGAATGGTACTATCACAAGACCAACTACAAACTGAATAATTGACATATGTAAGACCCAAGTGGCAGCATACATACTGTCAGATGGTATTTGCATCTTATTATTTAAGAACCATAATCCAGCAACCTCGCCTATAACTACTATAATAATACCAAATAGGAGCTGTACATTTATAGCCGTAGAAAAGACCATCTTTAACTTATGATAATCTTTAAGGCCCAATTCTACCATGAGGAAGCGACTTATGGCATTGCCTAAAGATCCTGTAATGGAGCTGAACATTACAATGAATCCTGCGACAACGTTATATACACCGAAACTCTCAATACCTAATGATATCAAATTAATTCGGCTAGTGTACAGACCTAACGCCATCAGGAGGAACATTCTGAAATACAAGATTAGAGTATTTTTCGCTATACGTTTGTTGTTAGATTTATCGTTACTCATAAAACCTTTTAATTAACACTCGCAGATGTATTGAACCATACATGAAAATTTTCTCAACTTATTTATGACATAAACTGCCATGTATAGAAAAAAGTGTGTATTCACAATACTTTAATATTGAATGCGTTAGGGTTCTCATTGAACCTAAAAATAAAACTTTATTTTGAAGTTTTATTCGGCAGAATACACTTTGATACGTTGTTCCTCTGAGCGATTGCAAACGATGAACTGAACGTTCTTCTCTTAAACAATGTACCCTTCAAGTCCTAGGAGGAATACAAACTTAGCATTCTCCATGTGTACAATGTTATTTGAAGATTCGAAGAACTTCAAATAACTTACTGTAGAATTGTTGTCTTCATACTTCTGAAGATTTTCGTGGAGTGACTGCCAGTTGCCGAGATCGCTCCAACCAAAGTCTACAGGATAGATATAGACGTGACCTTCGGCTGCTGGTTCCATGACGGCATAATCGATGGAGACCTTCTCACAAAGGGGGAATATCCGTTTTGTTTTGATTTCAAGAGTTTCTTAAGGTTCCAGAGTTTCAAGTACCATCTTGTTCATATCAGCTGCAATAGTAGGTCTTAACTTAGATATTGCTGTAGAGATGGTATTTACGTTGTGAACGGAGATGCCGACATTCCATAAGTAGTTACCAGCTTCAAGAGAATGCTTATCCGTTTCGAGATTTGGTTTTTCCTTGAAGTCTTATACCTTGTATATTTATCCTTCGACAGCATCTAATGCCTACACGTAACCATAACCATTTCCTGTACGATTTGACATAATACCGATGGTAGCTATAGCATTCTTTTCTGCTGCGAATTTGAATTCATTGTTGATGACAAGTTGAAAATCCATTGGGATTATAACATGTAGGATGAAGGAATGAACAGTATCAGCTCCTTGACTATAGAGACATACTTCTCGTTGGTTACTACCTAGAAGTTGGCATCAGCACAGATACCTTTGAAACGATCTACTGTAAGCTGTAGAGAGTGCGTCTACATCCGGGGATGTCAATGAACTGCTTTGGGAATTCGTGGATGGAGAGTGACAAAAAGCGTGAACCTATGCCTCCGGCCATAATTACTACGTGATTCATCTTCTATTTAGCCTAGTACTGGTAGGTCGTATTGTACGCCACTAACTGAAAACTATATAAAAGTCAGCCACCTGTGCTGCCAGTTATCATTATTATTGCACAAAATTACCTTCTCCACTCATTTCTTTTTGAATATAATCAAGTGCAGCAATCTTTTCCTTAGTCTCTTCGAGATTAAGACGACGGGTGTTGTCCGAATTGAACTCAGTGAGTTTGTTACGCTCTGCCTCTCCTTCCTTAAAGTATTTATCGTAGTTCAATCCACGGTTGTCAGCAGGTACGCGATAGAAGTAGCCCAAATCTTCCGCCTTGGCACATTCTTCATTTGTGAGGAGGGTTTCATACATCTTCTCACCGTGACGGATACCTATGACCTTGATGGCCTCTTTCTTGCCACCGAAAAGCTCGCAAACAGCCTCTGCTTGGGTCTGAATGGTACATGCCGGTGCTTTCTGTACAAGGATATCCCCATTCTGGCCATGCTCAAATGCAAAGAGAACAAGATCTACAGCCTCTGCCAATGACATAATGAATCGGGTCATTGTAGGCTCGGTCAATGTAATGTAGTTGCCGTTGCGAATCTGGTCAATCCATAAAGGAATGACAGAACCACGGGAGCACATCACATTGCCATAGCGGGTGCAACAGATCTTTGTCTCGCCTGAGTAGCGAGACTTGGCTACTGCAATCTTCTCTTCAATGGCTTTGGTGATACCCATGGCATTGATGGGGTAGGCAGCTTTGTCGGTGGATAAGCAAATAACTGCCCCTACCTTCGCTTCGATGGCAGCCGTCAGCACGTTTTCCGTACCGATAACATTGGTCTTCACCGCTTCCATGGGAAAGAACTCGCAAGAGGGCACCTGCTTAAGGGCAGCTGCATGGAAGATATAGTCTACTCCGGTCATCGCATTACGACATGATTGCAAGTCGCGTACATCGCCAATGAAGAACTTGATCTTGTGTGCCACATCAGGATATTTCACCTGATATTCGTGACGCATGTCATCCTGCTTCTTCTCATCGCGTGAAAAGATGCGAATTTCTGCTATGTCTGTATGCAAGAAACGATTTAACACAGCGTTACCAAAACTACCTGTACCCCCTGTAATCATAAGGGATTTGTCTGCAAAAATACTCACAATAAGATATTTTTAATTATTACAATCAAAACAGTGGAAAAACAGAGAAGAGGATTATTTTTTTCCTAACACATACTTATTAATCATCCTCCGATGCCAAGACAAACTCTGCAACTGTTTCTTGTGCTTCTTCTTTGCTTTATCAGCTACTTCGTCATCACTGTGATATCCATATCCATAACCATAACCATAACCGTAGCCATAACCGTAGCCATAGCCATAACCGTAGCCATAACCGTAGCCGGATTTTTCCATCTGACAGTCGTTCAGGATAACACACATATTTTTGAACTTACCTGTCTTGTGAATCTTTTCCAACTCCGGCAAATAGCGACGATCCAACAACCCTTCACGAATGACATAGATCGTTAGCTCAGCCACCCGGTTGACAATGCCGGCATCGGCAATGACCATAGCCGGTACATTATCGACAATGATATAGTCGTACCGTTTCTTTAACTCCGTAATCAACGCTTCCAGATTGTCACTCAACAGCAGCTCCGCCGGGTTGGGAGGAATGGGGCCTGCCGGTAATAAGTCAAAGTTATTATGCACGCCACTAGCGACAATCAGCTTCTTCAGATCGTTTTCAGATCCTGCGAGGTAGTTGGAGAGGCCAGCTTTGCCTTTGACATCAAAGAGTTTGGACTGTTTGGCTTTGCGGATATCACTATCGACAATGATTACTCGCTTACCTCCCATGGCAATGGTCACGCCTAAGTTACGAGAGACAAAAGTCTTCCCCTCTCCTGCCATCGTACTGGTAAACATAATGACACGGGCGTCTTTGTTCATAAAGGTGAGGTTGGAGCGAATCAAGCGGAATGCTTCGCTGATGTAGTCGTTACTACCTTCCTTGACGAGGATTTCCTCTTCGAGGTCACTATCCTTTCTGGTCGGGATATCGCCCAAGACTGGCAGGGTGGTGAGGTCTTCTACGTCTTTACGACCTCGCACTTTGGTATCGAGCAGAGCCAATAGATAGACGATACCAAAGGGAATAGCTATTCCGATCAGAAAAACAACCATCATAATCACAGCTCTTCGGGGTGCTGTTTGTCTCCCGAAAGGAGGCTCGATCATCTTAGCATTGCTGTCAGTGATCGCCAGCGTAATGGCATTCTCTTCTCGTTTCTGGAGCAAGAAGGTATAGAGCGGCTCTTTGATCTGCTGTTGACGAAGGATGTTTAAGGTAGTCTTCTCCTCTTCCGGCACCGAAGCGATGCTGGCATTGGCTTTCTTCTCGACGCTTTGTGCCCGGTCTAGCTGTAGTTGGAGGCTTCGAATATTGGCATCCAACGAACTCTTGATACTAGCACGAAGGGCCGTGATGGTGCCATCCATCTTGACTACCACCGGGCTGTTGAGACCTGAGTTTTGAATCAGGCGGTTGCGTTGCAAGAGCGTTTCGTTGTATGCCGTGATCTGCTCAGCAGCAGTGAGGTCTTTGAAGCCTGCCAATCCGGGGATCAACTCGTCTTTTTTTGTGGCATCGTTGAGGTAGTCTTTGATATAGCGGGCGATGGTGATCTGCATCTCCAACTGAAGCACTTCGTCTTTGGCTTTGCCACTCTCGGTGAGGTACTGCTGCCCCATGGTTTCGAAGCTAATGGCATTGTTGCGGCTCTTAATATTCGCAAGTTTGGTATCTACTTCGGAGAGTTCGCCGGTAATGATCTTGAGTCGTTCGTCGATGAACTGTGCCGTGGTGCGGGCAATCTGGTTCTTGTCTTCTATGTTGTACTCGGTATAGACTGCTATCAGCGTATTGAGAATCGCCTCCGCCTTGGAGAAGTTAGTACATGTGGTGGAGAGATCGATGATGGTGGCATTCTTATCGGCGAGAGTTGCATTAATGTTATCCTTACAATTCTTTGTCGCAGCTTCTATACTACTGCGGCTGACATAGATGGGCTCGTCAAACACGATCAGACTGTCGCGGTATGAACGGGGCTGGATAGTAAGGTTGCCCACCGGTGTCAATACCGGCAAATAATAGGGAACAAGCTGCTCTTCGGTGCGTTTGACTTTGTCGCCTTCTTTGTCGTAAAGGACGATCTCGGAGAGGAGACAACTATCAGCGGAGAGCGGGGTTACTTTGAAATCAAGTGATTGAGTATAATTATCCAAGAAGGAGACCTGAATCGGCGTTTTTTCAAAAACATCATGGTAACGGAGCAACCGCTTCTGACGGTAGGTGACATCCAGGTGGAGACGTCGCACTACTTCGGTAATCAATGGGGTGGACTGAAAGACGTAGAGTTCATTCTGAATCTTGTTTCCACTGCTCATCCCTCCCAACTCGAGGAAGTCGGTCAGCTCAGAGGTCATCCCTTTCTTTTCATCGCCTTTGATGAGCACCTGTGAATGGAGCTCAAAGAGGGGATGGACCGAACCGATGTAAAAAGCAGCAAGGATGCAACAGACAACTACTGAAATGAGGAACCAGTGCCACTTGGTGAGCACTAACGCGATGAGGGATTGAAGCGTAAAGAAGTTCTCTTCGGTCTCGTTCTTCTGCTCCACACTGTTTTTGATGTATTCTTCTTGCATGGCTTTAGCGGCTAATGATGATTAAAGTAATGACTGAGATCGCCAGGGAGGCGACAGAAGTAACTTTACTGAAGTATGTCCAAAATGGGCTGGAATTAACAGCAATACTGTTATTAGGTTCTACATATACAATATCATTTTGCTTTAAATAATAATATGGAGACTTGGTAAGGTCTGATTTAGTCAGATCAACAATATGAGAAGTACGTATCCCATCTTCTTCGCGAAGTACTAAGATATTATTACGAACTGCACTTACATTAAGGTCCCCAGCTTGCGCCAAGGCTTCAAGAATAGTAATGCGATCATTTTGTACATCGACTTGTTTGGGCTGTTTGACATCACCTAGTATTGCTACTTTAAAATTCATAAGTTTGACGGTCACCTGTGGGTCTTTCATGTAATTATCATCAACCAATTTCTTTGCAATATTCTCTTGTAGAGTTGTAAGGGTAAGTCCTTCCGCCTTGATTTTGCCAAGCATAGGCAAAAGGATATATCCATCCACATCAACTTGAATATAATTGAGCTTTTGAATATTTCCAGATGAGAAACTGGATGTAGTCATTGCATTCTGCCCTAACTGAATTTTATTAATAAATGGTTCTAAAAGCTCTTTATCTCTTGTACTCAGCGAGATAGCGAGCTGATCATCTTTTTGAACCGTAAGTTCATAGTTCTGACTTATCTGTTCAGGCAGGTCGCCCAGTTTGTCGGCTCCCTGCAGGTAGATGAGCTTCTTGGTGGAGACGCAAGAGGTGGCAAGGAGGAGCACTGTCATTCCAAAGAGGAGAAGATTGTGTGTGCGCATAATGTATGAATGGATTTAGTATTTGTATCTGTGTAATACACCCGTAGCTCCCTCAGTCACAGAGGACTGAGGTACGGAGGGAGTATTTCGAACTTTTTAACGAGCTCAAAAGTAGTTGAAAATATTGTACCAAACAAGCCTTTCACTGTTTTGTAACATATTTTTAATGAAGATTTCTTTTCGAAAAGTCTTAATAGGCGTTTTCTTCTCCTTTGAAACTGTTTTTGATCGTCTTGAGGATGATCTTGAGATCCAGGAAGGGGCTCCAGTGGGTGATGTACCAGAGGTCGCGGTTGACTCTGCCTTCGAGCTGGTCGTAGGTGGTGATGCCGCCCCGGAAGCCGGTGACTTGTGCATAGCCGGTGATGCCGGGCTTAACGCCGTGACGGTCCATGTAGTTGGACATCTTATCGGTATATTCTTGGGTGTGCCTGAGCATGTGGGGACGGGGGCCAATGACGGACATGTCGCCTATCAGGACGTTCCAGAACTGGGGAATCTCATCGAGGTTGCTCTTGCGAAGGAATTGTCCAAACCGGGTGATGCGCTCGTCTTTCCAGACTGCCTGACAGAGGTCGGCACAGGGGTTGAGACGCATGGTGCGGAACTTGTAACAGATGAACTCTCTTCCATCGCGACCGGTGCGTCGCTGACTGAAGAGGATAGGTCCTCTGGAGGTAATCTTGATAAGACCTCCAATGATCAAAAAGGCGAATGGGAAGATGAAAAGGATGACAAACAGGGAGAAGGTAAAGTCAAAGGCTCGCTTTGCCATCCTGCTAATCGGATAGTTGATGGGGTACTCTTGCTGCGTTGTTATAATCGTGGTGTCGAGTTGTTCCATAGATTAGAGATTTTAAACAACAAACGGGGCGTTGCCCCGTTTATTGTTTAAAAGGTATAAATTATTCTGCTGCGGGAGCTGCTTCTGCAACCACTTCCGGTTCCGGTTCAGCTACTACTACAGGGGCGTTCTTCTTTGCCAGCTCGGCCATCTTGGCTTTGTTGTATTCTACTTCTGCTGCGAGACGTTGGGCTGCGGCTGCTTTTTTAGCTTCCTGCTCTTTGCTCTTTACAGTAGTGGCTACTCCTGTCTTCTGACTCTTCCATGCTTCGAATTTTACTTCTGCTTCTTCTTGTGTGAAGGCGCCTTTCTTTACTCCGCCTTTGAGGTGCTTCATGAGCATCACTCCTTCTTCGGAAAGAAGGTTACGGGTAGTGTCGGTAGGCTGTGCTCCTGTCTCTAACCAATAGAGTGCGCGCTCGAATTTTAAATCTATCGTAGCAGGATTAGTGTTCGGGTTATAAGAACCTAATCTTTCAATAAACTTACCATCTCGTGGTGCCCTGCTGTCCGCAACGACAATGTGGTAAAATGCATACCCCTTGCGTCCGTGTCTTTGCAATCTGATCTTTGTTGCCATGTTTCTTTATTTAATTTATAAATTCGTGCTTAATCTCGTTAAGCGGGTGCAAATGTACGAATAGTTTTTATATTACAACGAATTATTTTCTTGTTTTTGAGAAGATCGCATGAATACGCTTCATATCAAACTTGGGAGTGCGGTCATAGAGGTAGATACCGTTTTGCTCTTGCTCTACGTCGGTGAGCTGGGTGTAGCAGTAGCCGTCAATATGGTCGCGGGAGAGGATGGCATCGACCTGACTTTCGAGACGGGTATAGAATTCTTCTAACGTCTTGGGGCCTTCACCATATCCCCAGCCTGCGTCCTGAGCGGTGCGCTTGGATTCAGGGATCCACTTGATGCCTCCGAATTCATCGACGAGATAGGGCTGACCGGCATAGCTGCAAAACTTGGCTTTGCTATTGCGGTAGGGCTCTACTCCTTCTTTGAGGGTGAGCTGCTCTTTGAGCTTCTCGCCGTCTTGCATATAGGTGTGGACTGTCCAGAGGTCGGTGATGACGTGGTCGTCGCCACTGGCATCGTTGACGGGACGGGTGGGATCAATGGCTTTGGTGATGAAATAGAGGTCGCGGATAAGGCGGGGATAGACGGTGTTGTCGGATCCCCAGGTTTCGTTGAAGGGGGTCCATGCTACGATAGAGGGGTGGTTGCGGTCGCGTTGGAGGATCTCAACCCACTCACTGATGTAGTTGCGGCAGGCTAGTTCGTCGCCGGTATCCATGCCCCAGCTGGAGGATTCGCCCCAGGTGAGGTAACCGAGTTGGTCGGCCCAGTAATGGAAGCGTTCTTCGAAGACTTTCTGATGGAGACGGGCTCCGTTGAAGCCGGCTGCCTTGGAGAGGAGGATATCGTTTTTCAGTGCTTCATCGGTGGGTGCGGTCCAGATGCCTTCGGGATAGAAGCCCTGGTCGAGCACGAGGCGCTGGTAGTAGGGTTGGTTATTGAGGTAGAAACGGTTGCCTGCGATATGTACTTTGCGCATGCCGGCATAGGAGGTGACTTCGTCCAAGACGGTGCCTTTTTTATCGACTACCTGCAGGACGAGGGTATAGAGGTGTGGGGTCTCGGGTGACCAGAGCTTGGGGTTCTTAATGGGTAGAACGAGCACGGTGCTGTTGGTAGCGGGGGCTTCTTTTACGGCTACTTTCTTGTCACCGTCTTTGATGATGACACGGAGGGTATTGCCACTTTCGTTGTAGAAGAGAGGGCGAACGACGAACTGCTGCTGATCAAGATCGGCTTGTACTTGTGCTTGTTTGAGTCCTTGTGGTGCGACGGCTTCCATCCAGACGGTCTGCCAGATACCGGTGGTACGGGTATAGTTGCATCCTGCAGAACGGAGGGCGGTGGATTGCTTGCCTCCTGTCTGACGACCGCTGCGCAACTCGTCAATGACAGACACGACGAGGTTGTGTGTCTTGCCTGCCTGCACGTAGTCGGTGAGATCGACGGTGAAGGAGGAGGTGCCTCCGGTGTGTCGGGTGACAAGGGTACCGTCGAGATAGATCTCGGCGATATAATCGACTGCTCCGAAATGAAGGAGGATCTTCTTGCCTGCCCAGTCGGCAGGGATGGCAAGGGTGCGCTGGTACCACATGTTTTCAATGAAGTCGGTGTAGGCTACGCCGCTGAGCTTGCTCTCGGGACAGAAGGGGACGGTGATCTTGCCGTCGAAGCCTTTGGAGTTGGTATAGCCTTTTTGAGCTCCGGACTTGTTGAAGTCGAAGGTGTAGCTCCAGGTGCCGTTGAGGTTTTGCCATTGGGCACGTTCAAACTGAGGTCGCGGGTACTCCGCCCGTGGTAGCGCTGCTGCCTCAAAGAGGGTAAAGAGCAGGGCTGCGGCTGTCAGGATTGTGGATAATTTGTGTTTCATGGTGTTGGATGGATTAGTGTGTATCTTTTATATTATTCTTGCTTGAGCAGTTCCAGCATGCGGGCTACTCCGTCTTCGAGTTCGACTTGATGGTGCCAGCCAAGGCGATGGATGCGGGAGACATCGGTGAGCTTGCGCATCGTGCCATCGGGCTTGTCGGTATTGAAGGTGAGATTGCCTTTGAAGCCTGCTGTCGCGGCTATCAACTCAGCGAGCCCACGGATGGTGATCTCCTTGCCGGAGCCAATATTGAGGTGACAGTTGCGTATCTCGGGTCCGTCGCCTTTGAGGTCGCTGAAATTGATCTGCTCCATGAGGAAGACACAGGCGTCGGCCATGTCTTCACTCCAGAGGAACTCTCTGAGCGGGGTGCCGGTGCCCCAGATCTGTACTTCCACGGTGCCGTCTGCGTCCTGCAGGATGCCGTATTTCTGTAGCTTCTCTCTGATCGCTGCTTCGGGTGCGTCCCCTCCTACTCCTTCGACGGGATTGGCAGCGAAGTCATGGCGGATCGCCGTCCATGCTTTTTGTTCGAGCCAGGTGGCGAGCTGGATACGGCGTGCCAGTGACGGAAGGACGTGTCCGCGCTCCAGATCGAAATTGTCGTTGGGACCGTAGAGGTTGGTGGGCATCACAGCGATGAAGTTGGTGCCGTACTGGAGGTTATAGCTCTCACACATCTTGAGTCCGGCAATCTTGGCGATGGCGTAGGGCTCGTTGCTGTATTCCAATGGTGAGGTGAGCAGACAGGTCTCGGGCATGGGCTGTGGGGCATTGCCGGGATAGATACAGGTGCTGCCCAGGAAGAGGAGCTTCTTGATATCGTGCAGGTAGGACTGATGGATGACATTGTTTTGTATCTGCATGTTGCGGTAGATGAAGTCGGCCCGGTAGCGTGAATTGGCGAGGATGCCGCCTACATAGGCTGCGGCAAGGATGACATAGTCGGGCTTCTCTTGGTCAAAGAAGCGGGTCACGGCTTGCTGGTCGGTGAGGTCGAGCTCCTGGTGGGTGCGGGTGACGATATGATCGTAACCTTTGCTGCGCAGGGAATGGACGATGGCTGATCCTACCAGTCCGCGGTGACCGGCGACGTATATTTTTTCTTGTTTGTTCATGTTGTTTTTTTAAACGAGTTGGAGGTCACTTTGTACCATGATGCGAACGAGTTCTTCGAAGGAGGTCTGGCAAGGATCCCATCCGAGCAGGGTGCGTGCTTTGGTGGGGTCACCGAGGAGCTGCTCTACTTCGGCGGGACGGAAATATTTGGGATCGACTTCGACGAGGACGCGTCCGTCGGCAGCGATGCCTTTTTCATGGACGCCTTCTCCTTCCCAGTGGAGCTCGATGCCGGCTTCTTTGAAGGCGAGGGTACAGAACTCGCGGACGGTGTGCATCTGTCCGGTGGCAATGACAAAGTCTTCGGGGGTGTCGTGCTGCAGGATGCGCCACATACATTCGACATAGTCTTTGGCATAACCCCAGTCGCGGAGCGAACTGAGGTTACCCATATAGAGCTTCTCTTGTTTGCCTTTGACAATACGGGCGGCGGCAAGGGTGATCTTGCGGGTGACGAAGGTCTCACCGCGTCGTTCGCTCTCGTGGTTGAAGAGAATACCGTTGACGGCAAACATGCCATAGGACTCGCGGTAGTTCTTGGTGATCCAGAAGCCATAGAGCTTGGCAACGCCGTAAGGGCTGCGGGGATAGAAGGGGGTGGTCTCACGCTGTGGCACTTCCTGAACGAGTCCGTAGAGCTCTGAAGTGGATGCCTGGTAGATACGGGTCTTCTTTTCGAGTCCGAGGATGCGGACGGCTTCGAGCATACGAAGGGTGCCTACGGCATCGGTCTCAGCGGTGTATTCGGGTACGTCGAAAGAGACTTTGACGTGACTCTGGGCAGCGAGGTTATAGATCTCATCGGGTTGTACCATCTGGATAATACGGATAAGCGAACTGGAGTCGGTCATATCTCCATAGTGCATCTGAAGGGCGGAGGTCTGCTTCATGTCTTTGATCCACTCCTGGAAGTAGAGGTGCTCAATACGGCCTGTGTTGAAGGAGGAGGAGCGACGGAGAACTCCGTGCACTTCGTACCCTTTGGATAAGAGTAATTCGGCGAGATAAGACCCGTCTTGCCCGGTGATACCGGAGATTAATGCTACTTTAGCCATGATTTTGTGTCGTTATATATGTTTTGTGTAATCGGAATAGTCTTTAGAACGGAACAAAAGTATATCTATTCTCTGAAAGCGGCAAATAATTTTATTTAAAAGCACTATCTTTGCAGGGAGTAAGGATGGGTAAATAACAGACTAAACGGGTATGGGATTTTCTTCTGTAACGAAACTTTTGAAGGATTGGTCGCTGCCTGTGGCAATGATTGTCGGGGCGGTGTTTTATCGTTACACGTCGCTACTGGCTCCGATGATCCCTTTACTGATCTTTGTGATGCTGCTGCTGACTTTCTGCCGGCTATCGCCCAGAGAGGTGAAGCTGAACAGGTTGCATGTGTGGCTGCTGGGGATTCAACTGGTGGGTGCCGTGGTGGTGTATATGGTGCTGGGGCTGTATGACGAGGTGGTGGCGCAGGGGATCATGATTTGTGTGCTGGCTCCTACGGCTACGGCGGCGGCGGTGATAACCGGATTGCTGGGTGGCAACATCGCTTTTCTGACGAGTTATGTGATATTTTGTAGTGTGGGGGTGGCGGTGGCTGCTCCTCTCCTCTTCTCTTTCATGGGGGCGCAGACGGATGTGCCGTTCCTGACTTCGGTGGCACGGATAGCGACGGAAGTGGGTCCGGTACTGATCGTACCGCTACTGACAGCATGGGGGTTGTATTACTTCTTGCCTGCTGTGCATCGCAAACTGACGAAGTGGTCGCTGAGCTCGTTTTATCTGTGGGTGATCGCTCTGACGGTGGTGACGGGACGGACAACTTTGTTTCTGGTTTCACAGCAGAGTCCGGATTATACGACGGAGATAGCTATTGCTCTGGGGACTCTGGTGTTGTGTATTGCTCAGTTCTGGCTGGGACGCTTCCTGGGTAGGCGGTATAATAATGATGCGGTGTCGGCGGGACAGGGATTGGGACAGAAGAACACGATCCTGGCGATCTGGATGGCGCAGGTGTATTTGCATCCGTTGGCGTCGATTGGGCCTGCTGCGTATATTGTATGGCAGAATGCTATTAATAGTTATCAGTTGTGGAAGTATCGCAGGCATGATACTTCTTTATAATCTTTCTCTCTCTTTATCTCTCTCTTTATCATTTTACTGATTTGAGGTTCAGTTTCTTCTTTTTTACTTTTGCTCTTACTTTCTTTTTTTCCGCAAAAAAGAAAAGTAACAAAGAAAAAACTCTCCGCTGCATTTCTCGCCGGGCAGCCTGCGGCTGCCTCTTCGGCTCATAACGCAAGGCGGAAGTCCTTTTTAGACAATCGCAGCGTAGCTGCTTCCGCTGCGCTTGTTGCTGCGCAACCTTACTCGCTGCGCAACCTTACTCGCTGCCCCCTTGCTGTCATTGCGGGCTTGACCCGCAATCTCCTGACGGAAGCCCTCCATTTATCGCTGCGCTTAAATGATCGCTGCGCTCGTTGCTTTGCAACGGTGGTAAAATTTACAGCGGTAAAAAAACAGGTGGCTTATGAAATTCTATACTCGTACAACAGAGATCACTGAATTGCAGCGAATAATCAGAACTGACTATTTATTAATCAATTAATTTTTAGAGTATTAGTTCATAGTCGGCTACGTCGAGCCATTGGTTGAATTTCCAGCCTACTTCGTGGTAGTGGGAGACTTGCTGGAAGCCGAGCTTTTGATGCATCACTATGCTGGCGGTATTGGTTGTTGTGATACAGGCTATTAATACGTGAAAGTTGCTTTGACGGCATTCTTCGATCAGCTGTTGGACTAACTGGTAGCCAATGCCTTTACGCTTGTGATCGGGGTGTACGAAGATGGCGGTTTCTGCTGTTTGCTGGTAGGCTTTTCTGGCTTTCCATGCATGGGCATAACTGTAGCCTATGACCTGACCGTCATCTTCATAGACGATGTAGGGGTAATTGGGGATGGTTTCGGCAATACGGATTCGCATCTGGTCTTCGGTAACGGGGACGGTTTCAAAGGTGACTACACTGTGCTCCACATATTCATTGTAAATTGCTGCGATAGCCGGGGCGTCTTGCAGGGTGACGGATCGTATCATGGTGTCCTTATAATTTAATTGCGTAAAGATATGGAAATAAAAAAAGCCCTCTGCTTTCACAAAGGGCTTTTTTTTGTTTTTAGTTGTTTTCCGGTCTCAACTTGCGTACTACGGCTCCTGTGCGCCACATCTCACTGTCGTGAAGTGTTTTGAGTTCGGCATCCAGTCCGGCACGGTAATCGGGCTTGGAGTTGGTGTCGATAGAGCGTTGTGCTTCGTTGCCACAGGCTACTTCTGCATAGAGTTTCTCAAATACCGGTTTGGTAGCATCGTGGAATGGCCCCATCCAGTCCAATGCACCGCGTTGTGCGGTTGTTGAACAGTTGGCATACATCCAGTCCATCCCGTTTTCTGCAAACAGTGGCATGAGTGACTGTGTCAGCTCTTCTACTGTTTCGTTGAATGCTTCAGATGGTGTGTGTCCGTTTTCACGTAGTGTCTCAAACTGTGCAAGCAATAATC
>CAXXFJ010000019.1:0-92673 GCA_963677415.2 Bacteroidales bacterium
GCTGCGACAAAAACAGATTATATTGTGCCATTCACATCGGCAATCCACAAGGATAACTTCTATGCCACTCAATACCACCCGGAGAAAAGCGGGAAGACCGGTGAACTGATTTTACAGAATTTCTTAGACTTATAAAGATGATAGAGATAATTCCTGCAATTGATATAATTGATGGTAAATGTGTTCGCCTCTCACAGGGGGACTACAACCAGAAAACAATCTATAATGAGAGCCCTCTGGAGGTTGCCAAGATGTTTGAGGATCATGGAATTCACAGACTGCACTTAGTGGATCTGGATGGGGCGAAAGCCAATCATATTGTCAATCACAAGGTATTGGAACAGATTGCTACCCGAACAGCGCTTGCCGTTGACTTTGGTGGTGGTCTGAAAAATGATAGTGATGTCTATATTGCCTTTGAGTGTGGTGCGCAGATGATTACCGGCGGAAGTATTGCTGTAAAAAACCCGGATGTATTTACGTCGTGGATCAAAACATTCGGATCGGAGAAAATCATTCTAGGTGCCGATGTAAAAGATAAGATGATTGCTGTA
This sequence comes from Bacteroidales bacterium, assembly GCA_963677415.2. GTDB lineage: Bacteria > Bacteroidota > Bacteroidia > Bacteroidales > JAQUTK01 > JAQUTK01. Next base: position 555 of record CAXXFJ010000019.1, read on the forward strand.
AATGGCTGGCAGGAAGAGACCAAAGTGGAACTGTTTGACTTTGTCAAAGAATACATGGAAAAAGGCATTTATAAGGTGATCTGCACGGATATCAGCAAAGACGGCATGCTACAGGGACCTGCTATCGAACTCTATAAAGAGATACTCGAAAGTTTTCCGTCACTCTACCTGATTGCCAGTGGTGGCGTGAGTTCGGTGGACGATATCATCGCACTCAACGAAGCTAAAGTGCCTGCTGTAATTTTTGGAAAAGCAATATACGAAGGGCGCATCTCTATGAGAGATTTGATGCAATTCATTTAATAAGAACCAATTATGCTAGCAAAACGAATAATACCTTGTCTGGATGTAAAAGAAGGAATGACTGTCAAAGGTATTAACTTTGTCAACTTCCGGGAAGCTGGTGATGCGGTGGAACTAGGCAAAGCGTATAGTGAACAGGGAGCCGACGAACTGGTCTATCTGGATATAACCGCTTCTCACGAAGGTCGTAAGACTTTTGTTGATCTGGTCACAAGGGTGGCTTCCAATATAAGTATCCCTTTTACAGTGGGTGGTGGCATCAATGAGTTGAAAGACGTGGACAGACTGCTGAACGCCGGAGCTGATAAGGTTTCCATCAATTCGGCAGCACTTCGTAACCCACATCTGATTGAAGAGATCTCATCGCATTTTGGAAGCCAGGTATGTGTCGTAGCTATTGATGCCAGGCATGAAGATAATGGCACATGGATGTGTTATCTGAATGGAGGACGAATCCCAACTGACAGAGATTTGTTTGGCTGGGCTAAAGAGGCACAGGATCGTGGAGCCGGTGAGATATTGTTTACCAGCATGAGTCATGATGGTGTCAAAGAGGGATATGCCAATGATGCATTGGCTAGATTGGCTGATATACTCAATATACCGGTGATCGCATCGGGCGGCGCAGGCACTATGGAGCATTTCAAAGATGCGTTTACTCTGGGAAAAGCGGATGCTGCTCTTGCTGCGAGTGTGTTTCACTTTGGTGAGATCATGATTCCAGAGTTAAAGCAGTATCTGAAGGAACAACATATTACAGTACGAATTTAAATAATCATTACGATATGAAACTCAATTATGACAAGATGGGCGGATTGATTCCTGCTATTGTTCAGGACGATGTGACCAACAAGGTATTGATGCTCGGATTTATGAATGAAGATGCATACAACAAAACGGTAGAACTGGGTAAGGTGACTTTCTTTAGTCGTACTAAAAACAGACTGTGGACAAAGGGTGAAGAGAGTGGCAACTTTTTGAACGTGGTCTCAATGAAGGAGGATTGTGATCAGGATACTTTATTGATCAAAGTGAATCCTGTCGGACCTGTGTGTCACTTAGGCACTGATACTTGCTGGAGTGAAACGAATGATATGGATGATATTCTGTTCCTTAAATATCTTCAAGACTTTATCGAACGTCGATTCAAAGAGATGCCGGAGGGTTCTTATACCACATCACTCTTTCAAAAAGGGATCAACCGTATGGCTCAGAAAGTGGGCGAAGAGGCTGTAGAGTCTGTAATTGAAGCGACCAATGGCACTGATGAAGGTTTTATATATGAGGCTTCCGACCTTATCTATCACCTTATTGTGTTGCTTACTTCCAAAGGTTTTCGTATTGAAGATCTTGCCCGTGAATTGAAAACCCGACATAAATAATAGGTAATACAATGGCTAAAGAACTACTTATCCAATATGAGAATGTGGATATCAGACAGAAAGAGCTGGTCGTCCTGAAAGATGTGAACTTAGAAGTGCGCAAGGGAGAATTCATCTATCTGATTGGAAAGGTAGGCTCCGGAAAAAGCAGTTTGCTGAAGACATTGTACTATGAATTACTCATCAGTGAAGGTGAAGCATCCATTTATGATTACAACCTTAGAAAGCTGAAACGCAAAGACATACCAATGCTCAGAAGGAAACTTGGAATAGTCTTCCAGGATTTTCAGTTACTGACAGACCGGAGTGTGCATAAGAATCTGGAGTTTGTGCTCAAGGCCACGGGATGGAAATCGAAAGATGAGATGGAAGACCGCATAAATAAGGTGCTTAAAGAAGTAGGTATGACGACAAAAGGCTACAAAATGCCTCACGAATTGTCAGGTGGCGAACAGCAACGTATTGTCATTGCCCGGGCATTGCTCAATGCTCCGGATCTGATACTTGCCGATGAGCCAACAGGTAATCTGGATGTGGAGACCGGGACACAAATCCTGGAACTGCTGAAACGCATCAACGAACAGGGAACAACTGTTATCATGTCCACTCATAATCTGGATTGGGTAAGCAAGTTTCCTGCTAAAACATATGTATGTGAACACAATCGGTTGACCTGCTTAAAGCCTGATATTGAAACAGAAAAAGTACAGGAACTGAAGGAAGAACTGGATTCTGAAACGGACACTGCTAGTTAAAGAATTGCAAGCTGATTTGTAATTTGGGAATAATATTGTAATTTTGCATCAGGAAAGAGATTAACAAAAACAGTTGTCATTTGAATAATTAATTTGAAGTATAAAATGAAAGTATTAAAGTTTGGCGGTACCTCAGTGGGCAGTGCTCAACGCATAAAAGATGTAGCTAAGTTGATTTGTGGTGATGGTCAGAATATCATTGTTCTATCAGCTATGTCCGGCACTACTAATAGTTTGGTTGAAATTTCTGATTATCTGTATAAGAAAAACCCTGACGGAGCGAATGAGATCATTAACCGTCTGGAGAAGAAATACATGGAAGTTATTAAAGAGCTTTACACAAAAGATGAATTCTATCAAAAAGGTCTTGAGGTGGTTAAGTCTCATTTCGATTATATCCGTTCTTTCACAAAAGATCTGTTTACCGTGTTTGAGGAGAAAGTAATCCTGGCTCAGGGTGAACTTATTTCTACTGCATTGGTAAATAACTATCTGAACGAACAGGGTGTTAAATCAATCTTGCTGGCTGCACTTGATTTTATGCGTACTGATAAGAATGGCGAACCGGATCCTGTTTATATCAAAGAGAAACTTGCGGTGTTGCTTAGCAAATATCCGGATGCAGATCTTTTTATCACCCAGGGTTATATCTGCCGCAATGCCTATGGCGAAGTGGACAACCTTCAAAGAGGTGGCAGCGATTATACAGCATCATTGATCGGAGCTGCAGCTCTTGTAAGCGAGATCGAGATATGGACGGATATTGATGGTATGCATAACAATGACCCGCGCTTTGTAGAGAAGACGAGTCCGGTGCGTCAGCTTCACTTTGAAGAAGCTGCAGAGCTTGCATATTTCGGAGCGAAGATCCTCCACCCGACTTGCATACTTCCGGCCAAATTCAACAATATTCCGGTACGTCTGCTTAACACGATGGATCCTTCTGCTCCGGGCACTATGATCTGCAACGAACTTGTACGTGGAAGCATCAAAGCTGTTGCTGCCAAAGACGGCATCACAGCCATAAAGATCAAGTCAGGTCGTATGCTGCTGGCACACGGTTTCATGCGCAAAGTATTTGAGATCTTTGAGAATTATCAAACACCGATAGATATGATCACGACTTCAGAGGTTGGCGTATCCCTCACGATAGATAATAAGAAGAATATAAATGAAATCGTTGATGCTCTAAAGAAATTTGGAACAGTCACTATTGATGAAGAGATGTGTATTATCTGTGTAGTTGGTGACCTGGAGTGGGAAAATGTAGGCTTCGAGGATGTTGCCCTTCATGCAATGAAAGATATTGCAATCCGTATGATTTCTTATGGTGGCAGCAATTTCAATATTTCTTTTCTAATCAAAGCCAGTGATAAGAAAAAAGCATTACAGTCGTTGAGTAATCATCTGTTTAATAATTAAATAGTAGTATGAAAGGATCATTCCCAATCAATAAATTAAAAGGGACGGAAACGCCCTTTTATTTTTACAATACCGCATTATTAAGAGAAACGCTTGAAACTGCGAAAAAAGAAGCTGGCAAGTATGGGTATAATATTCACTATGCTATGAAAGCAAATGCGAATCCCCGACTGCTTTCTATCATCCGTGAACAAGGAATGGGCTCTGATTGCGTAAGCGGAGGTGAAGTGCTGGCTGCCCTCAAAGCAGGATTTCCTGCTTCAAAGGTGGTGTTTGCCGGTGTTGGTAAAGCAGACTGGGAAATCAATACCGGATTGGATAATGACATCTTCTGTTTCAATATTGAGTCTATTCCTGAGCTTGAAGTGATCAATGAACTCGCTGCTGCAAAAAATAAAGTTGCCTCCATCGCTATCCGTGTCAACCCGAATGTGGATGCTCACACGCATCATTATATCACAACGGGATTGCAGGAAAACAAGTTTGGCATCAACTTGTGTGATCTCGATACGGTGATTGAAAGGGCTATCATTCTGCCAAACATCAAACTGGTCGGATTGCATTTTCATATCGGTTCGCAAATAACTGACATGACTCCGTTTGCATCTTTGAGTGTCCGTATCAACGAGATTCAGACAAAACTGGCTGAACGAAAGATTCGACTGGAGCATATTAATGTTGGTGGCGGACTGGGTATCGATTATGATCATCCAAACCGTCAGCCGATTCCGGACTTCAAAAGCTATTTTGAGACTTTCCACAAACATCTCAAATTATATGATGGACAGACATTTCACTGCGAGCTAGGTCGTTCGCTAGTGGCTCAGTGCGGAAGTTTGATTTCTAAAGTGCTCTATATCAAACAAGGCACTGCCAAGCAGTTTGCTATCTTGGATGCGGGCATGACGGACTTAATCCGACCTGCTCTCTATCAGGCTTATCATAAGATTGAAAATATCTCTTCTGAAGAGCCACTCGAGAAGTATGATGTTGTAGGACCGATCTGTGAATCTTCAGACACCTTCGAAAAAGAGGCTGATCTCAATAAAGCACATCGCGGTGACTATTTTGCACTTCGTTCGGCAGGAGCATACGGTGAAATCATGGCATCGCAATATAATCTGCGCAAGCTACCCGGATCTTTCTTGTCAGAAGATTTTATATAATATACTCATAACCGATGAAGGCTCTCTTCGATCAATATCCATACGAAATAACTATTTGCATTGTAGCCTTGCTTGCACTGCTGGTTCAGCTGTTCTGTTATTTGTATTTCTATGGAGCTGTTTGGTTTCAATCCCGGAGAGCAGAAAAAAACAAAATAAGATATACAGGCGAAGAAATGCCTGTATCAGTAATCATCTATGCAGAATATCTGGAAGAACTACAAAAAACCCTTCCAGCTATTCTGGAACAGCAATATTCCAGCTTTGAGGTGATCGTAGTTAATGATGGAAACGGCAGTCAGATCTATGACTATGTATCCATCTTACAAAACAATCACCCCAATCTATACTATACCTATGTGCCTCTGAATGCGAAATACATAAGCCGCAAGAAGCTAGCCATAACTATTGGTATCAAGGCAGCTCAAAATGAATGGGTATTGATGACAAACTCGGGATGTGTCCCCTCCTCTACTCTTTGGATCAAAAACATGTCGCGCAACTTCTTGCCTGAGATAGATCTTGTACTGGGGTATAGCAACTTCAAATCCAATCATTCAATGGTGAGCCGGTTTATTGCGTATGATGGAATGATAGATGCATTACAGTATCTCGGAAGTGCTATTCATCATTCTGCCTATAAAGGTGATGGCCGCAATATGGCTTTCCGCAAGGAACTTTTCTTCCTTAAAAAGGGGTTCAAAGGACACTTGGATCTGATCTCGGGAGAAGACGATTTATTTGTCAGCAGTATAGCTACTTCTAAAAACACTCGCGTTGAATGCTCTTCAGAAAGCTTGGTCTCCGAAACATCTGTCAATCTCACTCATTGGGGTAACTTCAAGCAAAAGTATGCAGCATCCTCCCGTTTTTACAAACGCTATGTGTCAGCTCTTTCACTGATACGTACTTCTTCAATGTACCTCTTTTACATTGCCTTTATCCTTTTGATCTCTGTAGGATTTGCTTCTGAATGGGTTTTCTCATTGATTGGTTCTCTCCTGTTTCTTATCCGCTACATTGTCCAGCAGATCATCCTTGAAAAAAGCAACCATCTCCTGCAGGAACGTTCGTGTTATCTCACGATTCTTTTCTTTGAACTAATTGCTCCTCTTTTTTCCCTTTATTTCCGCCTTCGTCGCTCCAGTTACGACTTCACCTGGAATCTATAAGCCACTTCTCAGCTCTTTATTCTTGTTAAATATCTCCAAATAAGTATATCCTTTCGTATATTTCATTATATTTATGGCAGTTTTCAAACTGTACCATGATGATTAGTTAATTGCTATTATGGAATATTCTGGTATTCAAAGCGGAACCACCAATCAAAATACAAGATTGCATCCGGGAGAAGGTTTTTTGGATGTGAATGGGGGTAAACTTTGGTATGAAGTGGTCGGAGAAGGAGATCAGACTCCCCTATTACTTCTTCATGGCGGACCGGGAGTGCCAAGCTATTATCTGAATCCTTTTCGTGCTCTGGCTGATGAACGCCCGGTTATCTTTTTTGATCAGTTAGGTTGCGGACGCTCTGATCGAATCACCGATACCAGCTTATTTACAATTCCTTTTTTTGTCAACCAGATAGAAGAATTACGTAAAGCATTGGGTATAGACTCCTTTTATCTCTACGGACAGTCATGGGGGACTATGCTTGGAATGGATTATTATCTGACATATCCTGAACATGTAAAAGCAATTATCTTCAGTAGTCCGGCACTAAGTATTCCTCTCTGGATCAAGGGTACAAGATTAATGCTTGATGCTCTGCCAGAAGAAAACCGGGAAGCTATCCGTATCAATGAGGAGCGTGGCACATTTGATGATCCTGACTATTTGAAGGCGCTCAATCTATTCTACCAAAGGCATGTAGCACGAAAAGAACCTTGGTCGGAAGATCTTTTGACTGCTTTTGAGAATATGAGTTCTGTTGTTTACAATTACATGTTTGGTCCGAGTGAGTTTAACAGTACCGGTATATTGGCAAACTACGACCGCACTCCTCAACTGCAAGATATAAAAGTCCCGGTACTTTATATTGTCGGTCAGTATGATGAGGCCTCTCCGACCAACGTTAAGTATTACCACAGTTTGACTCCCGACTCACTCTATATGGAGAATCCCGATGCCGCACATGCGACAATGCATGATGTTCCGGGAGCTGATATTAAGGCTATCCGTGAATTTCTGAAAGGAATTAAAGCATAATACCAAACAGATTTAAATACTATATGAAAAACAAGTTTGAAGTTCGGAATGCTACCGAGAAAGAAGTTGAGCAGATACTTGTGGAATGGTCAGCGCAGGAAGGATGGAATCCCGGATTGCACGACGGAACCTGCTATTATGTAGCTGATCCGACCGGGTTTTTTATTGGGCTTCTTGATGATGAACCTATCGCATGTGTTTCTGCTGTAGCCTATGACAAGTCTTTTGGCTTCATGGGCTTTTATATTGTAAAACCGGAATACAGGGGACATGAATACGGTCTTCAGATTGGAAAGATCGGATTTGATTACTTAGGTAGCCGTACTATCGGATTGGATGGTGTTGTAGCACAACAGGCTAATTATATGAAATCAGGTTTCAAGATTGCATGGAACAATTATCGGATGAAGGGAAAGGCTGTCAATTCCATGGAAGAATCGCCGGAAATCGTTCCCTTATCCGACGAGTTGATGGAAGAGGTGGAAATACAGGATGCTTCGTGTTTCTCCATCACCAGACCTCTCTTCTTTCGTCGTTGGGTAAAACAACCCGATCATACCGTTTTTGTGAGTATCCGAAAAGGAAGGGTAAGTGGTTATGGAGTGATACGCAAATGCAGAGATGGCTACAAAATTGGTCCATTGATTGCTGATAATCAAGAGCAAGCTGAAGCACTATATGTACGTCTTTGTTCGAGTGTGGAGGAAGGCGCTACTGTCTATCTGGATATTCCTGAATTGAACAAGTCTGCTATTCATTTGGCATCAAAATTCAATATGGAAAAGGTATTTGAAACAGCCCGTATGTATGTTGGGCATGTACCACTGCTTAAGATGAGTAAAATATTCGGACTGACAAGCTTTGAGATTGGATAACTCCTCTTGATCCTTCAGTGCAATTTGAGATTTATAGTAATGTTCCTTATCTACTAAGTATTATGAAAAATAGAATGATTGGATTGATTGGTGGTTTTCTGCTTTGTTTACATTGTGTGGCACAGGGATTACCTCAACTTACATTTACACCTCAATGGCTTCCCCAGGCACAGTTTGCTGGATATTATGTTGCTCAGAAAAAAGGATTTTATAAAGCAGAAGGATTGGATGTGAAGATTGTACACCCTTCTCCTTCTGTTAAATTCTGTGGAAAACCTAAAAAATGAGCAATCGGATATAACGACTCTATTTCTTACTTCTGCTTTTTCTTTCCGGGATGCTGGAGTAGATCTTGTGAATATAGGACAAATATCTCAAAACTCAGCTCTATTGTTTGTTTCCAAGAAAGAAAAAGGCATCTCTGAACTTTCAAATCTCAACGGAAAGAAAATAGGGATATGGAGAACTGGGTTTGACGAAGTTGCTAAAGAAATTATTAAATCCAACAATTATAAGGTGCAATGGGTGCCGGTACTGAATACTGTCAATCTTTTCTTGTGTGGATATCTGGATGCCATGACTGTGATGTGGTATAATGAATATGAGCAGATTATTCAATCCGGTGTCAACGAAGAGGAACTAAACCGCATCTTCTTTTCCGATTGTGGTTTTAATATTCCCGAAGATGGACTTTATTGCTTGAATAAAACTCTTATTCAGCGCAGGGGAGATTTGGAGAAGTTTGTCAGGGCAACCTTAAAAGGGTGGGAATATGCCAAAGATAATAAAGAGGAAACTTTGGATATTGTATTGGAAGAAATGAAAAAAGAACATGTCCCTACTAATAAGGCACACCAGGCCTGGATGTTGGAAAAGGTGCTACTTATGATTGATCCGGGTAGTAAAAACGTAAAAATAGGACAACTTGCGGAGAGTGATTTCATCAAAGCTCAAAACATGCTCTTTGAAGCTGGTAATATAAAGACCAGAACTGATTTCAAAGAGTTTTACAAACCAGTCATAAAATAAACAAGATCAATAGTATGAATATTCAATTCAACACAAACAAATCCCTGTCTCTGCGGATTGTTGTATACGTTTTATCTTTCTGTATGCTTCTGTTTCTTCTGGTATTATTCGTCTTCTATTTCTTTTCCAGAAAGCAAATAGAGGAAATGACACGAAAGAATGCCGAGGTCATTACAAACAAGACTGTAATGGATGTGGAACGAACGCTTCTGCCAATCACTCATGTTGCACAAAACTATAAATGGATCCTTGAAAATAAGGAGCAGAATAGCGAGCAACTGTATGAACTGACAAGAAGAGTAGTAGAAAACAATCCCGATGTGATGGGTTCAGCTATTGCTTTTGAACCTAACTTCTTCGAAAAAGAAGGTCTTTATTTCTCACCTTATTCTTATCGAGAAAATGATTCGATCAAATCCATGCAATTAGGGAATCCTTCGTATGACTACTTTTTTATGGATTGGTATCAGATTCCGGTAGCAACCGGGGAGAGCGGTTGGTGCGAACCATATCACGACACCGGTGGAGGAAATGCGCTGATGACCACCTATTCAGTACCTTTCTATAAGACAATAAACAATGTAAGAAAGATTGCCGGTGTAATTACCTTTGACCTTTCACTAGACCAGTTTACAGACTCGGTCTCTGCTCTGAAGATTCTTGAGACAGGATATGCAGCCATATTATCCAGAAATGGAACATTTGTAACACACCCGAAAAAAGAACTGATTATGAATCAGACGATCTTCAGCTATGCCGCCGAAATGAATAATCCGGAATTGAGGGAGATCGGAAGAAAGATACAAAAAGAGAATAGTGGTTTTGAATCAAGCACCTTGAATGGTGTGGAACGAATGCTTTATTTTAAACGACTACCTTCCAGCAACTGGTCCATAGCAGTCGTTTTCCCTAAGTCAGAAATGTACTTGCCACTCCATAAAATATCTATTATTCTTATTGTACTTGTTGTCTTAGGTTTGCTATTTCTATCCGTCATTGTGTCCAAAATAATATCCAGACAAATTAAACCACTACGGCTCTTTGCCGGTTCTGCGAGAGAAATAGCGAAAGGAAAGTTCGACAACATACTACCCGTAATAGAGTCAAAAGACGAGTTGAATGACCTTCATGACTCCTTTGAGTATATGCAACGAAAGCTGACTCAATACATAGAAGACCTCAAGCAGACTGCTATCTCAAAAGAAAAGATTGAAAGCGAACTTCGGATTGCACGGGAAATACAGATGGGTATGATTCCTAAGATATTTCCTCCTTTCCCCAACCTCTCACAGGTTGATCTGTATGCAACTCTACATCCGGCAAAAGAAGTGGGCGGTGATTTGTATGACTTCTTCATGCTTGACGACAACCATCTCTGTTTTTCTATCGGTGATGTATCGGGCAAAGGCGTTCCTGCATCGCTCTTTATGGCAGTCACCCGAACATTGCTTCGTTCGCTCGCTCCAGAACTAAAAACAGCCTCTGCCATCGTCAATTCCTTGAACAAATCGTTGTCTACTGATAACGAGTCTAATATGTTTGTAACATTCTTTCTGGGTATCATTGAACTGGACAGTGGGATATTAACCTATACGAATGCCGGACACAATCCTCCTGTATTAATTCATCCGACCGGTAAAACGCTGGTGTTTGAGATAACGAAAGATATTCCTGTGGGTGTGTTCGAAAACTTTAGTTATGAAGAGAAGAAAATTCAGCTTTCTGATAATGACAAACTATTCTTCTATACGGATGGAGTTACGGAAGCCGAAAATAAGAAGGAAGAGTTTTATTCTGAAAAGAGACTGATAGAGTTCCTTTCCGGCCATTACAAGCTGACACCAAAGGAACTTATCAACAAAGTATCTGAAGATGTCGCACTACACGTAAACAACAACGAGCAATCGGATGATATTACAATGTTATCAATCGTGTACTATGGAAGCAAGAGGTAAGATTAAGTTTGTACTGACAAATAAGACCGAGGAACTGTCACTCTTATCGGCAAAGATGGAAATGCTCGGTGAACTCTGGGAGTTGCCGGGTGCGCTGACTATGAATCTTAATCTGGTGCTGGAAGAAGCAATCTCCAACATTATATTTTATGCGTTCAGTAGTGATGATGAGCAAAAGATAGACGTTATTATTGACTATGAGTCTGATAATCTTTCTATCCGGATTACAGATACAGGGAAACCATTTGATCCTACCAGTCAGATTCCGCCCGACATTACTCTACCAACGGAGGAGCGTAATATCGGAGGACTCGGCATCTTTCTGATTAACAAACTAATGGATTCTGTATCCTATAGCCGAGATGATGATATGAATATACTAATACTAAATAAAAACTTGAAATGAACTTAACAGTTGAGACAAAGTCTGACTTCACCGTAATATATCTTACGGGGAGGATAGATGTAACCAATTCCAACGAGTTTGAAACAGAACTTCATCGAATATTTGAAGATAACAGATTTAATTTAATCATCAATTGTTCTCAATTACACTATATAAGCAGTTCGGGGTTGCGCATCTTTCTCATGGCTCAGAAGCGTGTGATGGCTGCTCATGGAAAACTATCCATTTGCTGCATGCAAACAATGATCAGAGAGATCTTTGATATATCGGGGTTTTCCACCATATTTAAGATATACGGAACAGAAGAAGAGGCTATACAGTAAAGAAAATAACAGTTAGAATAATCTTATAGAATCAAAAGAGAATACACATGAAAATACGGAAGTTTATAAATGGAGTCCTGGCACTTGGACTCACAGGAGGACTCTTATTACTATCAGATCTTGAAAACCGCGTCGGTTCGCAAGAAAGAAAAGAGGATCGGAAAGATAATGGCGGACTATATGCAGTTGCGGGACGAAACTACAAGATAGGAATGACTTTCTTCGCTCCAGATGCCACTATGGAAGTTGGATGGACCGGATTATGGGATGGGCTGAGAGAGTTGGGATTCGTCGAAGACAGTAACGTGACTGTCATCCGGTCACATGCAAACGGAGAAATGGCTAACTTGCAGCCTATCCACCAGAATATGGATAATGAAGATATAGATCTTATTCTGATTAATACAACCCCGGCAATCACTGCAGCTGTAGCAACAGTAAAAAGACATCCTATGGTATTTACCATGACGTACACTCCGCTGGAGGCAGGTGCAGGGAAAAGTTATACGGATCATCTTCCCAATATTACCGGAGTTGGCTCCTTCCCTCCTGTTGAAAAAACATTAGACTTCATCAGGGACGTTTTCCCTAATGTAAAGCGCATTGGTACTTTGTACAATTCTTCGGAAATTAATTCAGTGAAGGTGATTGAAAAAGGCCGTGAATACCTAAAGGATAAAGGAATTACTCTGATTGAAAGCACCGTGGTAAATACCTCTGAAGTATATCAGGCTGCTTATGCGCTGTGCCTCAAGAATATCGATGTATTGTGGGTCACCGGCGATAACACCGCCTTGCAGTCGATGCCCGGTATTGTAAAAGTGTGCAAAGATAACAAGATACCTCTAATACTCAATGATGTGGATTATGTACAGCAGGGAGCTCTTGCAGCTGTGGGTATCGGATGGTATGCAACAGGAAAACATACCGCACCTTTTGTAGCCCGGGTGCTCAATGGCGAAAGTCCGGCAAACATTGATATCGAGAACTATGTGGAAGAAGAAATTACCTTAAATCCTGAAGTAGCAAAAACTCTTGGAATCACGTTCCCTGATAAATATGTCAATCAAAAGAAGAAAGTAAAAAGAGAGAATCCTCTAAAACTTTGTCTGATTCACTATGTGGACAGTCCTAATTCTGAGAATGTAGAACAAGGAGTCCGTGACGAACTGAAAACGCAAGGGTTGAATGAAGGAACAGATTTCACGATGAAGACCTTCAATGCACAGGGTGACAATGTCACGTTAAACAGCATTACCGAATCAGTAGCCGGAGAAAAGTGGGATCTGATTTTTGCCTCTTCCACTCCCACAATACAATCCTTAGCCAAGAAGATAAAGAACACCCCAATCGTTTTCTCCAATGTAGGTGATCCTGTAAAAGCCGGCCTCGGCAATTCATTCACAGATCATTTGCCCTATATGACTGGAGTATCCACAATGAGTGACTTTGATGGATTAGTCAATCTGGTGATTGAATCTGTGCCAGGCATCAAGACTATTGGAACTGTATTCACTCCCAATGAGGTAAACTCAGTCGCATTTAAGGATGAGCTTAACAAAGCAGCGGTGAAGCGCGGACTCAAACTCATTGCCGCGCCTGCCGGTTCGGCGACGGAAGTATCAGACGCATCACTTTCTCTTATAAGCAACAGAATTGACGCTTTTACACAGATATCCGATAACCTGACGGCGAGCAGCGGTTCGTCCATTTTAAAAGCCGCTTACGATGCAAAGATTCCTTACTTTGGCTTTATCTCTGATCAGATCAAATCCGGAGCAGTTGCCGTTCTCGCACGCGACTACTATGTAGCAGGAGTGGATGCCGGCAAACAGGCAATGTTGATATTTGAAGGTAAATCGCCCAAGGATATACCATACCAATATGTCTCAAAGACATCCTACAGCGTTAATACTGACGCCATGAAATATTTTGGCATTAAGGTTCCTCAGAAATATATTGATCAATCTAAATAAAAAGCTTCATACATGAATAACCTTGAATTTATTATAGAGTACAATGACGATGAGACAGTCTTGAAATGCTCCGGCAGACTGGATGCAAACCGTGCAGGATATCTGAACGAGTATATTGACAAACTGGTACGTGAAGGTCGCTATCTGATCGCTCTTGATATGACAGGCATCGAATATCTTAGTTCGGCAGGAATCAGATCATTGATTACTCAAAGTAAGAACCTGCTATCAGTGAACGGTTGTTTTTATATCTCAGCCATGTCGGATAATGTTCATGAGGTTTTGAACCTCGTGGGAATGGCAGAGATGCTATGTAAAAGAAGTCATCCGATCGGCAACACGAAGAAAACAGAAGATGTACAGAGTGGTTTTGAATCACATGGCTACACATTCTATGATGCTCCTCTAAAAGAAGATGCAAGCATGAAAGTGACACTCTACGGCAAACCGGAGAAGGTGATGCAATCTGATTTCAAGGAGGAGGATGCTCGCCTGCTTCAAACGGATGAACTATCGTTTGCTATCGGTCTGGGTGGCATTGGTGAGTCATATGAAGAATGCAAAGAACGCTTCGGCGAATATCTCGTTGCCGGTAAAAACATGGCATACATACCAGGTGACGGTTCGCAAAAGCCTGATTACATTGTCAGTAGCGGCAAACTAGTTGGCAAGCTCACAGAGTTATATGGAGTGCATCTAAAGGGAGAATTCTCTCACATGTTGCATTTTGAAAGGAATAACGCCATTCAGGGTATTGGAGTAAGTCAACTAGCTGAAAGTATCCATAAACTGACTGGATATGACACGTTCGCACTTGTGATGATTGCGGAAAGTGATGGACTTACCGGTACCTCGCTGAATGTCTCACCTGTAGAGGGAGCTCCGATCTTTTCCTATCCGGAGGTGATAGAGGCTGTTCGCTTTACCACAGAGCCGGTACATGAGAAGATGCTTACGCTGTCTATCGGATATATCACAACAAAGCACGAACCTCAATCCGAATCCTTCGTGCGTTCCCTGAAACCCGGTTCGGCAACCAAAGGACATATTCATACAGCAGTATTTCCTTATATGCCTATCAATAAGAATAATATCAACCTGTATGAAACCATTGACTCTATGTTCAATACAATCTTAATGGATCTTCTTCACCTTACAAACGATTCACGGGATATAAAAGGCATTGGAGAAAGTCATTTCATACAAGGCTTCTGCTGGGTATCACCCATTCATTCAGTTCAAACAATTTAAAAGTAAGAATCATGTCATTACTTATCGGATCTATTACCATAGGACTTATATTAGCGCTCTTAGCGTTAGGAATATTTATCAGTTTCCGCATCTTTAACTTCCCCGATATGACCGCCGAGGGTTCCTTTACCTGTGGAGCGGCTACCGGAGCATCTTTGATTGTAGCCGGGATGAATCCTCTGCTAGCCTGTCTGATCGCCTTTATTGTCGGAATGCTTGCAGGAGCAACTACGGGAGTTATTCACACACGGTTTAAAATCAATCCTTTGCTTGCCGGCATTCTGGTCATGACCGCATTATATTCTGTCAATCTTCATATCATGGGAAAGAGTAACATGCCTCTTTTGAACGAGACTACCGTATTTACCTGGATCGAAAACTTATCTGCCTCCATCTCCGGACCGGATGCAATGAGCAATCTGCTAGGCTGGGAAGTCAATACGAAAAATCTGTGGGTCTTGTTGTTCTGTTTGTTGGCAGTCATAGTAGTCAGCTTTATCCTTTTATGGTTTTTCCGAACGAACATTGGCACAGCAATGCGTGCGACAGGCAATAACGATCAGATGATACGAGCCCTTGGAGTTAATACCAAGGTGATGATTATCATTGGTACCGCCTTGTCTAATGGATTTATTGCTCTTGCGGGTGCACTACTCGCCCAGTATCAGGGATTTGCTGATGTGCAGATGGGTATAGGAATGATGGTGTGGGGCTTGGCAAGTGTCATCATCGGTGAGGCAATCATCAATGACAATAGTCTGGGAGCTGTAATCCTCGGTGCTGTCATTGGATCGGTGCTTTTCCGTTTGCTCGTAGCTATCGCCCTGAGATGGGGCTTAAATCCAAATGATCTGAAGCTGATCACAGCTTTATTTGTATTTGTTGCGCTGATCCTTCCTTCATTGGTGTCAAATAGAAAACCAACTTTTAAACATAAATTAAATGCTTAAGATTGATAATATACAGAAAACGTTCAACGTAGGAACGGTGAACGAAGTCAAAGCTCTCCGAAACATTTGTATTGAAGTGGAAGAAAGTAGCTGGGTTTGTGTGCTGGGTACGAATGGATCGGGTAAGTCCACGGTTCTGAATGCTGTTGCAGGAAGCTTCCCTGTGGATGAAGGTTCCATTGTGCTCGATGGAGTAGATATCACCAAATGGAGTGAAAATAACCGGGCAAAATATATCGGAAGAGTCTTTCAGAATCCTTTTAGCGGTACGGCACCTGGAATGTCTATTCAGGAGAATCTGGCACTTGCATTGAAGCGAGGAAAGAGACGTGGACTGGGTTGGGGACTTCCCTCCTCGCTCATCGCTGATCTGAAGAAGATGGTTGCCCCTCTGAATATGGGACTGGAAGATCGATTGGATAGTCCGATCGGAAAACTCTCGGGTGGTCAGCGACAAGCCCTCACCGTACTGATGGCAACAGCTGTCAAACCACAGTTGCTCTTACTCGACGAACACACAGCGGCCCTCGATCCGAAGACTGCGGCCAAAGTGATTGAGCTTACTCAACAGATTGTCAATAGAGATAAGCTGACTACATTGATGGTAACTCACTCTATGCAGCAAGCAGTCAGTCTCGGCGACCGAATCATCATGATGCATCATGGCAAAGTAGCATATGACTTTAAAGGAGAAGATAAGAAACGATTGAAAGTAAATGATCTGTTGAGCCTCTTTGATGAGATCCGTCGGAAAGACATGATTGATCCGGCGGTTGCAAAGTTACTTCAGGAGTATTATATATAAGTCTTGATAGAAATAGGAAGCCGGAAGAATCTCGCGTTGCAAACGAGATTCTTCCGGCTTTTCGCTGATACAAAAATCAGGAAGGAATTTTTTAAAAGCGAAGTGTAAGATCAGCTCCGAACATGATTGGCTTAGCTGACTGCAGGAAGCTGTTGCCCAATGATTCGAAGTAAAATGTATTATAGTTTGTATTTGTCAGATTCTTTCCCCACAATCCCAACTCAAAATCTCCTTTGACGAAAGAGACTTTTCCGTTGACAGTTGAATAGTAATCCTGAACTATATCGTTGGCTTCAGACCAGTAGATCTTGCCGGCTCCCTGATATTGCGCACTAAACAGGATACGATCTACATACGACTTATTCAGATTCCAAAGATAATTCAAACCCGCCTTCACCGTATTACCGGGAGCAAACGGAATATGGTTGCCTTTATAATCAACATCTGTTACTATGCCATTGACTTTGACATTCGTCTTATATTCATCAAAAGTGGCATCGTTAAAACCGTAATTGGCAAAGTAAG
Source organism: Bacteroidales bacterium (assembly GCA_963677415.2). Taxonomy (GTDB): domain Bacteria; phylum Bacteroidota; class Bacteroidia; order Bacteroidales; family JAQUTK01; genus JAQUTK01. Next base: position 17,886 of record CAXXFJ010000019.1, read on the forward strand.
TCAAACCATTAAAAAGTTCACCGTCCACAGACACTTCCACACCTTTACTGGTTGCCTTGGCAGCATTAACAATCATACGTCCCTGACCGGAAGATACAAACTTGGTCAGCTGGATATCTTTCACATCAATATAATAGACACAAGCTTCAAGATTCAGTTTGCCGGGAATCAACTCACCACGGGTACCGAACTCATAGTTCCAGCTATATTCCGGATCGTAGGAAACAGTCTGATTGACGGGAGTTGGTGCCGTTACCGGAGGAGTTGAACCCGGAGCATATTTATCCATGCTTGACTTAATCGTTGGATTTGCCATCAAAACCTGCATGGACTTTGATTTCAGTCCTTGCTGCACAAGATCAGAAAACATCTGAATATTATATCCTCCTGACTTATATCCTTTCGAGACCGAAGCATAGAAAAATGAAGTAGGAGAACATTCATATTTCAAAGAAAACTTTGGAATCAACTCAATAAACTCCTTAGAGCTCTTTCCGGCAATAGTAGTATCAGCATTGAATCCTAAAGGAAATGGAGAATATTGAATATTAAAGAGAAAATTCATGTCAGACTGAGTGTTATATCTTAGCTTTGCTTTCTCATAATCCATCCTTAGACCAACAGTTGCAGACAGTCCGTCAATAAACAAATTATTATAGGTAGACTGGTGAAACAAAGCAAATCCATAGGTTGGGATATCAAAAGTACCGGGAATCGCAATTTCTGTATCTGTGGCAGAAAGACTCATTGAAGGAGCTCTCGGGTTATCAGCCTTAATTCCTTCGAATATCTTGTTGACAGCATCGAATCCAGACTGAATAAGCATTTTCACACCATCGTTCTTAAAAGTGACCGGTGCTTCAGTGGTATTATCATTATAAAACCCAAAGGCGCCCACCGTCCACTGATAATTATTCTTACTGTTGGACTTGAGCGACAATTCTTCATTGATGGAGTGTTGATTCTGACGCTGATTCAAGGTAAATATAGATTTATCTGTATAGTCCTGATCCATCCACATATTGTCATCGTTATATTGATAACCGGTTGTGGAAGCAAAAAGAACATTATCATCCTCATAGGTAAGAGCGATACTATTGGTAAAGGTATTACGTTCATACGAACCTTTGTCATTATAACTCACATCATGAACACCGAGGCTGTCAAGTTGTTTGTAAGGATATGCACCCTGATTGGTATGATCAAAACTAGCGGAATACGTCCCTTTCCACTGATCAGAGATCAGCCATTCCAGTTTTGCCCGTCCTCCGGCATTCGTCTGATCATCCACTTTCTTTCCAGTAAAGCTATTTGTAAAGTAACCGTTATCCTGATTGTAATAGCCACTTAATGAGAAAGCCAGGCGATCATTCACTTTATTGAAATGTGAGACACTCCCACGCATCAATCCGTGATTACCACCACCAATTGACACCTTTGTACCCTGATAGTCAAAGGGCGATTTAGTATATATATTGACTATCCCTCCCATGGCATTACGACCATAAAGTGTACCCTGTGGCCCACGCAGCACTTCAATACGCTGGATATCCATCAGATCAAAATCAAAAGTGGATTTGTCCATATAGGGCACATTATCCACATACAGACCAATACCCTGTCCGGCACTACGGGCACCAATACCACGGATATATACCGCAGAGGTCATCCTACTACCATAATCTGGGATAAAAAAGTTTGGCACATAACTACTCAGGTCTTTCAATGCAAGAATCTGGTTGCTGCTGATTGCCTTGGGTGAAACGACGGAATAAGAAGATGGAAGAAATTTCAGGCTGTTTGTCTCTTTATTGGAAGAGACCACAAGGACCTCGCCCAGCATATAATTTTCAAGTGTGTCTCCGGGCAATTCTCCGGATGTATTGTTGACCCGTACTTCCGCGTGTAAAGGAAAAAGCAGTAGCAACAGGCATAAAAGTAAAAATGATTGTTTCATTTATAGTTTATATTTGTCTAAAGAATAAATCGTTTTGATAAGGATAGAAGCATTCTCCGAGTGCAAAGCATACGGGAATGACTAAAAGTTGCTGTTGATCAGCAGACGGGAGGAGGACGGCAGAAAAGTGAACTTCTCTCCTGCACAGGTAAAGATACCCGGGAAAAGACAGTCAGTGAGGAAGATGGTGAAGGATAATAAGCAAGATCTGCCTGGATAGAAACCAAAGTGGCATCAAGATCCATAAAACAGACAGAAGAATCGTAGGTATCAGATGAAGGGGTGAGATGGTCTTCTCCTGACAGTACATTTTGTACTATTTGCGCTTGTTTGGAATCAGGATGATCCATCACCCATTGGTGTGTGAAAGAGAGTAAACCTAAAAAGTAGGAAAACCCTAACACCAAACAAGATATGTGCATGAAAAATGAACCAAATAAATACATACGAAATGTTTATCGTTTTTTTAGAACTACAAAAGTACGATTTTCCAAACAAATAAGCTACATAATAAGAAAAAAAGAGAGCATGCCTATCCGATGCAGAATACAACCTGAAGGTAGTTGTTCGTCAGTTAAGTTGAATCTTATAGAATTTGTGAACCAATCAATGAGAAAAGTCTTTTAAACAGGGGACATAAATAGCCCAAACCTGTAGATAAAAGTCATCGACAAAGATGTCTTTCTTATCCCGTGCCGTGGAATGATCATATTGAAGTTCAGAATGATCATTCCACGGTTTGGAACAATGATTCCGTGCTTCAATATGAATAATGTGCCGGGAAATGATTAACTTTACAACCTAACAAAGCAAACTTTTATTCCTATCAGATGGCAAAATATATCAAGCAAGAAATGGCTGACTTTCAAGGCACAGGCGAAATCAAGTGCTTTTATCGGCTACAGACAAGTGGTAATCTTAGTCCCAAAGAGTTAATTAACCGTATTGCTCAACCCGGTTCCGGATTGAGTGAGGGTACTGTGGCGCATGTGCTTCAATCACTGACCCATGAAATGGCAAGAGCAATGGCAGATGGCTATAGCGTTTCAGTCGATGGTCTCGGTATATTCAAGGCATCGATTGGAGTTCGTGAAGATAAAGAGATGGACACCATTGACGGAGATGAACCAAAACACAATGCCACCAGTCTGCAAGTGACTGGTATCAATTATAGAGCAGACAAACAAATGATCAGTGATACTCATTCGCATTGCCATCTTATACGTGGCGGAGTGCGCGAACTTTGCCGTTCGCCTTATACGAAAGAGGCGCGGCTACAGTTGTCACTCGATTATCTAAATGATCCTACTCATGCCTTCATGCGATTAGATGATTATGTTGTATTGACCGGACTGTCTAAAACATCGGCTTCCAGAGAACTTATTGAGTTTAGAGAGAATGCTGAAACAGGAATTACTACAACAGGACGAGGTAATAATAAGGTATATATCAAAAGGTTATAACTATTAGATGAACAATACGGTAGAGAAAAATAGAAGCAATCCGCGCTTCTTTGCCTTCCCATGCGATATCCACTTCAAAACTGCGGACAGCACGTAACCCGGACACCGAACATTTCTTTCAAACAGAAGGCAGTGCCGGAAGAATCTGAAGGGTTGGAGTCAGACTTTACTCACTCATTGCAAAGTTGATCTTGATACTACTAGTTTAAACAAAGTTAATTAACTCGGAAATAATGGAATTAGTGCACACTATTTATTCTAAATATAATTATATTTGTAACGTTCATTATATAATAATACATGAATTTCTAACCTTTTAAATAGTTACTATCATGAATTATGGTGACACAAGTATAGAAATACATGCTGCAAGTTCATACTCTGTTGAGAGCTTTTCTTAGTTACCAATTCTTTGAGATAGGAGCAATTATGAGAAAATTAGTTATCATATCAATCACCCTGTTGTTTGCGTTGACAGCGCAGGCATTGGAGTTTTCAGTTGACAATCTGAAGTACACCACAAATGCAGATAGCGTTTCAGTCTCTGTAAAGAAAACAGTGGTTAAGCCTCTCGGAGAGTTTGTGATTCCCTCTAATGTGATGTATAATGGGAAGAACTATGCTGTCACTTCGATCGAAGCATTTGCTTTTGAAGCTTGCTTAGACCTTACCTCGATTGTGATTCCTGAAAGTGTTACTTCAATAGGAAATCATGCTTTTTGGAATTGCGTTTATCTTACCTCAATCACTATTCCTGAAAATCTCACTTCGATAGACGCGCATGTTTTTGCCTTTTGCTACCATCTTGATTCGATCATGATTCCCAAGGGTGTCACTTCGATAGGAGATGCTGCTTTTCTCTCTTGTATTGATTTAACATCCGTAACGATACCTGCAAATGTGGATTCAATGTAAGCGTCTCCGCAATACCATCTTGCATGGTAATATCTAGCCAATTACTTTTGTCTTCTAAAAAGACGAAAGATGAACAACTCTGATTTATATTCGAAATTACTAGAGGATTACAAACGCGCATTGTGTAGCTGTGACATACCCTTGTATGATTATTGTTTGATGTATCACATAAGCTATAACAGTCTTCAGGCATGGATGCGCAAACAAGACCTGACGCTCAAAGATTTCGATCCGGCACCTCGTTACGATGACAATTTAGATTCAGTCCCATGCCATTTAGGAATAACGGAGTCATCGCAGCATATTTATCCACTGTCGTTTCATGCATCCCCAGTTGAAGAAAAATTTGTCTGTGAGCAGATTCCATCCTGTATTAAAGGAGTGAAAATCACCTACCCTAACGGGATGGCAGTCTCCATAGAAGATGTCACGGCAAAGGAACTAGCCACATTGCTCCTCTCATGCAATACCGGTTACTAGGATGTTCGCACTTACAGAATCCATGAGTTACCACCTCTGTTCGCATGATGTGGATATGCGTAAAGGGATCTATTCCTTGTATCAGTTAGTCAAGTCCGACATGAAACGCAACCCCTTGTCCGGGGAAGTTTTTCTGTTTGTGAGCAAAAACAGAACCACCATAAAGATACTTCATTGGGAACATGGCGGATTTATTTTATATCAGAAGAAACTTGAGAAAGGTACTTTCGAGATACCCCTTTTTAACCCATTCAGTGGTCAATACGAGATGAAATGGAGCACCTTCGTTTTAATAATGGAGGGCGTCTATATTCATTCGGCAAAATACAGAAAACGGTTCGATATTGATTTAATACGTTGATATACAAATATATAGATAATATTTAATTCCTTGTTTCCTTGGTGAAACAAATGATTATTCGTACCTTTATGGCATGAATTTTAAACGGATTGTAGAACTGCTGGAAGATCAACTCAGACTTTCTGCTGAAAGAGAAAAAGCTTATTTGGAACAGATAAGCCGTCAGTCCCTTCAGCTTCAGCAACAATCCTTCCAGCTTCAGCAACAATCTCTCCAGATAGAATCGTTATCCGCCCAGATCGATAAGCTGACCAGTTCAATCAGCTCACTGGAAGATACGCTTGTCCAAAAGGATGGCGACATACAAACATTGATCGGCAAGAACCGGGGTCTGAGCAAGCTGCTTTCCAATCCATCGGAAAAGATTGTTCCAAAGGTGGTAAATCAGGCTGTGTCTCCTGAAGCGAATAGCTCTTCACCTAAAGATCGCGGTAACAACAATGCCAAACGCAAGGAGCATTTTGAATTAGAGGTCGTTCCTCATGATATTTTCCCGAATGATCCCGGTTTTGATAAAGAGAAAGCCAAAATCATAAGCCATGTGGATTCCATCCGATATGAATATATCCCGCCACGCTTTATCAAGCATCTCTATCATCAGTACAACTGCTTGTTTGAGGAAAAGATGTACTTTGCAAAAGCACCGATGGCTCCGCTGCAAAACTCGAACTATGAAGCTTCCTTTATCGCCGGGATGTTGCAACTCAGATACATCTACTCCATGCCCGTTGAACGGATCGTGAAATTCTTTAATGAATCCGGTTTTGAACTGAACAAAGCAACCGCACACGGTCTGATAAAAAAGTCTGCCATGATGATGGATCGCCTGGATGAGGTCATGAGAACGGAGATCCTTGGGGACAGCTATTTGTGCATGGACGAAAGCTACTATACCATTCTCGTAAAAGATAAAAACGAGAAAGGAAAAGGAGTACGCAAAGGATATATATGGGCGGCATTGGCCAATGAGAAAAAACTGATACAATACTTTTATCACGACGGATCACGATCAGGTGAAGTGCTGAACAATTATATCGGTGAAGAATATAAAGGAGCCATCCAGTCGGATGGACTGATACACTATAAGGTTTATGAAACAGATACATATCCGGATATCATACGTCTTTCTTGCTTCCAGCATTGCAAACGTAAGTTTCTGGATATTGAAGGAGATGAAGATGCCACGCAAATCATCGATCTTATCAACCAGCTATACAGGAAAGAACATCTGATCCAAGAAGAGTGGAGTCCGAATAAAAGACTCAGATACAGAAAAGAATATGCACCGCCCATATTAAAGCAGCTCAAAAGAAAATTACTGGAGATACAATCCAACCCTGCCACACTTCCCAAGAGTCCACTCTCTATGGCGGTAAACTATATACTGCACGAGTATGACGCATTGTGCAATTACATAAAAAGGGCTGATTATAAGCTGGACAACAATGCCATCGAACTCTGCATGAGATACATCAGCTTAAGCAGGAGAAACTCGCTGTTTTGTGGCAGTCATGCGGGAGCAAAGAGATCAGCTTTGATCTACTCGCTGGCGTGTTCCTGCAGGCTACAGGGAATAAACACCTTCGAATACTTCACAGACGTACTCAATCGGATGGCCTGTATAAGCCCGAACGCTTCAGACGATGTATATAGGGAGCTTCTTCCAAACTACTGGAAAAAATAATCAAAAGAAAAAGAACTTTTGAATTTTTCTATACGGTATCGTGGAGACGCTTACGATTCAATAGGGATTGAGGTTTTCTCTGGTTGTAGTAGATTGACTAAATTTAGTGTAGCAGAAGAAAACCAGAACTTCTCGACTATAGATGGCGTCTTATTCTCCAAAGATAAGACAACGCTTATTGCATATCCCAATGCGAAAGCGAGAAACTATGTCATACCTTCTAATGTGACTACAATTGAGAACGGAGCTTTTTCTCACTGCGAAGGCCTTGCATCAATAACTATTCCTGAGGGGGTTACATCTATCAGGGATGGGGCTTTTATTTATTGCCAGGCCCTTAGTTCGATAACAATTCCTGAGGGAGTTACGTCGATAGAAAGGGTTGCTTTTGCTACTTGCTACTATCTTAACTCGATTATGATTCCTTCGAGTGTCACTTCAATAGAATTGGGCGCTTTTAGCGAATGTTATAGTGTACGAGAAATATATGTTAAGAATACAACTCCTCCGACTGTTGGTGCTTATGGTTTTTATGGAGCAGATACAATCACCTGCAAATTGTATGTGCCCATCGGTTCAAAAGCAGCCTATGCCGCAGCCGATGAGTGGAAGGACTTCGAAAACATCGAGGAAATAGACATGACATCCGTACCCGAAAGTGAAGAGGCAACGCTCATGATCAGCACAGACGTTGATGGCATCACAATAACTGGAGCTGAGCCGGGTGCTTCGATCACTGTCTATACCGCTACCGGAACGAAGTTACTCACACTTCCTGTCACCGGCGATGAACAACGGATCGCTCTTCCTGGTGGAGGGCTTTACTTTGTAAAGGTTGGTAGTAAGACAATGAAAGTAATACTGTAATAGTAATCCAACGATTATGAGAAAGTTAATTATTCTATCAATCAGTCTGTTGCTTGCATTTGAAACACATGCATTGAATTTCAAACTCGATAATTTGTGGTATTGCACGAATGATGATGACATTTCTGTGTGTTTAGGTAGTTTTGAGAATGAACCTCTCGGAGGAATTGAGATTCCTTCTAGTGTGATATATAATGGGAAGAGTTATGCGGTCACATCAGTTGGTAGCTATGCTTTTTTTGATAGCAGGGGTCTTACTTCGGTCACGCTTCCTAAGGGCATCGCTTCGATTGGAGATGGGGCTTTTGAGAATTGTAGTCACCTCATCTCGATAAATATACCTGATGGCGTCACTTCTATCGGAGTTTCTGCATTTGGAGGATGCAGCAAACTTACCTCTATAACTATACCTTCAAGTGTCATTTCTCTTGGATCATTTGCTTTTGAAGGTTGTTGTGCACTTACTACAATAACAATTCCTGAAGGGATCACTTCGATAGGAATCTGGACTTTTGGTGGTTGCCGCAACCTCACCTCAATAACTATTCCTTCAAGTGTCACATCAATAGCAGAAGCTGGAACATTTTGCTACTGCGATTCATTGCAACAATTTATTGTTGCAGAGGAAAATAGAACCTATATTACTGAAGACGGTGTCTTATTTTCCAAAGATAAGAAGAGAATTATTGCTTTCCCTTCTGATAAAGCAAAGCACTATATCATCCCTTCAAGTGTTAAATCCATCGGAAATATTGCATTCTCGACTTGCAGAAACCTTGCTTCAATCACGATTCCTTCTAGTGTCACTTCAATAGGAGATAGCTCTTTTTGCGAATGTAGCTCTCTTACCTCAATTACGATTCCTTCTAGCGTTACTTCAATAGGTACATGGGCTTTTTTTAGTTGTAGCGGTCTGCAAGAAATTTATGTCCAGAATTCAACTCCTCCTGCTGGTGAATCTTCTTCTTCATCTGTATTTCTACAGGTAAATAAGAGCACTTGTAAATTGTATGTGCCTATCGATTCTAAAACAGCCTATGCTGCTGCCGCCATGTGGAAAGACTTTCAGAATATCGAAGAAATAGACATGACATCCGTACCCGAAAGTGAAGAGGCAACGCTCATGATTAGCACAGACGGTGACGGCATCATAATAACAGGAGCTGAGCCGGGAGCTTCGATCACCGTTTATACGATTACCGGAACGAAGTTGCTCACACTTCCTGTCACAGGCGATGAACAGCGGATCGCTCTTCCTTCCGGAGGGCTTTATTTTGTGAAGGTTGGTAGTCAGACAATGAAAGTTGTGCTGTGATAGTAATTCAATAATTATGAGAAAGTTAGTTATTCTATCAATCAGTCTGTTGCTTGCGTTGGAAGTGCATGCATTTGGATTAGAACTCGATAATTTGTGGTATGAAACGAATGCTGACGATATTTCTGTGTGTATATGTGGCTTTTCAAGCGATTTTTATAAACCAGCCACACATCTTGAGATTCCTGCCACTGTGACATACAACAGCAAGAGCTATGCTGTCACTTCAATTGCAGATGAAGCTTTCTCCGAACGCACAGGTCTTACCTCTGTAACAATTCCTGAGGGCATTACTTCAATTGGTTATAATGCCTTTTATTGCTGCAGTGGTCTTACTTCGATTGCAATTCCTTCAAGTGTAATTTCAATTGATATGTTTGCTTTTTGTCGTTGTTATGGTCTTACCTCAATCACAATCCCTGAGGGAGTCATTTCGATTGGGATTGGGGCTTTTTCTCAATGCAACGGAATTACCTCGTTTACAATTCCTTCAAGCCTTACATCAATAGGAGATGGTGGGGCTTTTGCTGCTTGCCTAGCATTGACACAATTTGTTGTAACGAAAGAAAATACAGCTTTTATTGCAGAAGAAGGGGTCTTGTTTTCAAAAGACAAAACGAATAATTAGTAGCTTTTCCTTTCGCAAAAGCAAAGCAGTACTCTATTCCTTCAGGTGTTATATCTATAGGTGACCATGCCTTTCTTTTCTGCAGCAATCTTACATCAATCATCAATTCCTGAGAGTCTCACTTCGATTGGAGATGGCTGCTTTTCGTGGGGTGTAGCGATTTGCAAAAGCTATATGTCCGGAATTCAACTTCCACCTACAATAATCGCCCTTTATGTGTTTGTACCCTGGAGTAAGATACGAGTACTTGCAAATTGTATGTGCCCATCGGTTCAAAAGAGGCGTATGCCGTAGCGGATGAATGGAATATGTTCCAGAATGTAGAAGAAATAGACATGACATCCATATTTGTAAGTGAAGAGATGCCGCTCATGATTAGTACAGACGTTGATGGCATCACAATAACTGGAGCTGAGCCGGGTGCTTCGATCACTGTCTATACGGTTACCGGAACGCTACTGCTCACTCTTCCTGCCACCGGCGACGAACAGCGGATCGCACTTCCTTCCGGAGGGCTTTACTTTGTAAAGGTTGGTAGTAAGACAATGAAAGTAGCACTGTAATAGTAATTATGCAATTATGAGAAAACTGATTATTCTATCAATCACTCTGTTGCTTGCATATCAATATATCACAGAGGTCGATCGCTCACCATCCATGCCTTGAACTCCATTGCTTTGTTTTTGCTTATATAAATTCGTTCAGGAGTTTCAATATCTAAAGTGATAAGAAGGCGACTATCAAACCATACCGTTATATTCTTTACACTGTTGCGGGCTAAGATAAATTGTTTGTTGGCACGGATGAAATCGGTAGGATTCAGAGAAGATGCAATCTGCTCCAGCGTCTTGGAATAGGAATAGTAATTGCTATCATTCATATAGATGCGCGTACTCTTGTCTGTGGTATAAAAACAGGAAACGTCTTTCAAGTTTACAGGTGTTAATTTGTCTTTTACAGGTATCAGGAGTTTGTCTTTATACCTGCTAGCTGGCGAAAGTTGCGATAACTGAGCAAGGTATTGCATAATGTCTGTCCGCGTCCATTTGTTGAACTTCTTGAGGGCGCGTTCGAGCTCTTCCGCTTTGATGGGCTTAAGGAGATAGTCTATACTGTTCACTTTGAAGGCTTCAATGGCATACTCATCGTAAGCTGTAGTGAAGATAATGGGTATTTCCACCTTCATTCGTTCAAATACGGAAAATGCCGACCCATCCGATAAATGAATATCCATCAGAATCAGATCCGGCTGTGGATTTTTCTTTAACCATTCGACAGTTTGACTGATGCTTTCTGTATTTCCTACCACTTCGACATCCGGAGCAATACCGGCAAGAATGTCCACCAGGTTTTCAAAGGCTACAGTTTCATCTTCAACTATCAGTGTTCTCATCTTTTTTGACTTTTCAGAGGTAAATAAACACGAAACATTTTCCCGTCATCTTCCATCCGTATCTGTTCGTTCATCAGAATAGAGAATCGGTTTTCAAGGTTTCTAAGTCCGGTACCATTCGTTACCTGAGGGGTTAACTTCGGATAAATAGGATTTGAGACAACAAGTTCCATGCGATCGTTTAGCCGGATAGATACTTCCATCTTATGCAGGCTATCTATCATGTTATGGACCACCACATTGTCAATGAGAGGAAGCAAGGAAAGTACCGGAATGTTAAGGTCCAACTTGGCCTCATCCACCTCAATATCGAATACCAGTTTGTTGGCAAACCGAACTTCCATCATATAACGGAAGGCCTGTACAAACTCCAATTCTTCTTTCAAAGTGACCAAGCCTTTTTTATCACTTTGCAGGATATAACGGAAAACATCTGACAGCTTATTCACATACTCAAGTGTAATCTCATTGTTCTTTTTACGTATCAATGCTGTAAGTCCATTGAGTGAATTGAAGAAGAAGTGAGGATTGATCTGATTAGAAAGTGCATTACAGCGGCTCTCCAGATTTTCAATCATTAATTGTTCAATCTCAAGTTCTTTTTTCCGTTGTACAGAATAGAGATATGAAACATGCCCTATAAACGTACATACAATACATACAACCAAAAACTGGAAAAGCAATACACTAGTAAAGCAATCGGCCCTGTTGCTGCAGAAATTTGAGATTCCAACATAAATGAAGTAGGCAATCGCAGTAACGAGGATATTGTAGAAGAAACGTTTTCGGATGGAAAAAAGCTTCATCTGCTGCATATTGCTTTTTAGTAATATCCAAATCAGCACAGTAAAGAAGAGATACCTGAAAACGAAGAACTGTATATGGGGTGTCCGGGCAGCTTCATCCAGAAAACTCAGTTCCCACCAAAAACAGGCTATGTTTGGATAAACAACAAAAATAGCACTAAGCAAACTAATTAATAAAAGCTTGAAAGAGCTGTATTTATCTAATAGATTCATTGATTGACTTTTTGCAAAATTAGAACATTTATTCAAGATGCAGGAATCAGCAGGGTTATTTATATCAGGGAAATACGATTACCTTTACAAATATCTTTGAGTTGTTTACCAAAGAAGGGTAAATTATCATTTTGTCAGTATGTCAATTTACCCTCCCCCAATATTCAGTATTACTTAATCTTATAAGCCATCAGCGCATTGCCGTGGCGGATATAAAATACTCCGTTCTTAATGACCGGATGTCCCCAATGAGGTCCTTCTCCTTTTTTGATCGTAAATTCGCTGACAACATTGAACTTTTCAGAATCAGGTTTCACCAAGCCTACCGTTCCACGACGATCATCATAACAATACAACATATTATCGGCAGTGATTATTGCACCTTTGCCTTTGCCGTTCCACGGGTTCTCATAGATTGTTTTACCTGTATTCCAGTCGACAGCAACCCAATTTCCCTGATTGTTGTTAATCCAATTGGATCCGTAGACAACACCATTAAGCAATACAAATCCTCCATGATGATTATCGAAATCACTGTTGCTCCATGCAAGGGTTACTCCAGATGCATCATCATTCAGTTGCAACATATAGGCACCTACATCATAGCCAAAAGAAAAAAGAAGTCTGCCCTTTTCGAAAAGAGGTGTATTAGTCGCAACATGATCTTTACCTTCCGCATTGCTGCCCCAGTCACTAAATGTCCATACAATGTCGCCGGTCTCGGGATGAATAGCTATCACCTTTTTTCCTGCAACTGCAATAATCAATTTTTTCCCATTATGGTTAATAAGGAGCGGCGAAATGTAGGTACTCTGTTCACCTAATGGTTTGCTTTTCCAAACAGTCTCGCCTGTTTCAGCATTCAGGGCAACCATCGTCGTCTCATCTCCTCCGGGAGTGAATATTACTTTATTGTCGAAGACCAAAGGGGATTCACAGGTACCCCAGTAACCCGTCTTTCTTTTAAATGTGGTTCCCCCATCTATTGTCCAGAGGATATCACCCTTTTCGAGACTGATACATACTACTTCTCCCGAACCACTGATCACATATGCTTTATTCCCAACAATCGTCGGAGTGGTACGTGTATCAGGATAGCTCTTTTCCCAGGGCGAACCGTAAACAATTTCGTAAACCTTCTTTCCATCCAAGGTATAAGAAGAGAAAATCTCTTTATTTTCCTCAAGGTTCATACCTGTTATGTAGATTCGATCTTTTACGACTACGGGACTTGAATATCCCTTTCCGGCATCGAGTGTTTCCCACAGGAGTGAAGGTCCTCCCTCCGGCCACGATTTAAGCAGTCCGGTTTCTTTATAGGTTCCATTACGGTCAGGGCCTCTAAAACCATTGGTCGATTGAGCCATCGCTTCAACCGTCACCATGCAAGCCAGGGCTACTCCCAAATAACAAAGCTTCTTTTTGTTTTCTCTTGTTCTCATACTGTTATATTTGTTAGACATCTTGATTTCATTTGTTTGTACACTGTTCATAGAGTGCGAGCAACTTTTCTGCCAGCACATGTTCGTTATAGCGTGTGGCAGATAGCTCCACGGCTTTCTCTTCACACCTGGCGAGCAGCTCTTTATCGGTCAAAAGTTTTTCCAATGCTTCTGCCAAAGCATCGGGGGTATTCGGTTCATAAAGAATACCGGCCTCTCCTACTATTTCCGGAAACGAACCGGTAGCCGGTTCGACAGCCGGACGTCCCGCGGCAAATGCTTCACAGAGATATAGTCCGACTCCTTCCTCGAAAGTGATGGGTACGGACAAGAGGGTGATGGTACTGTAAAAACGGGCATGATCTTCCAGACTATAGGTGTCACTAATCTCTACTTCTTCCTTATAAGGTGAAAGCATCTTCTTAATCTCTTTTAGAAATTGCTTATCCTTTCCGGTATAGCCTCCTGCTATTTTCAGTCTGAGGTTGGGAATGGTACCCTTTTCTTTTAGTTTGACAAAAGCTTTAACCAAGATATCAAGACCATTTTCGCGGTTCATCCGGTAGAAGAATCCAATCACCGGATCTTTTGGCAAACTATCAGAGGCATATTTGATCCTGTCTATTCCGGGATAGATAACGTCCACTTCAGTAATCTGAGGAATCCGTTGTCTCAGCACCTCTTTATAAAATTGGCTGGTTGTAATAAAACGGTCTATATATTGACTATTTTCCTTGATTCCCTGCCAAGCTGCCAAAGCATCCTCTTCCTTCAATTGATCCAGCCACACCTCTTCATCTTGAACAGAACAGACAATGGGAATATCCAGTTGGCGACGAAACATCCTTGCGATTCCAATCAATAAGGAATTGGAAAGATGAATGATATCGGGCTTCTCCTGTTCTTTTATCCAATCTATCATCGGGGTAATCTGATCTTGAAATACTTTACCATCACCGGTAATCATGGATAAAGTCATTGCTTCCGTTCCTTCGGCTGAGGTGCTACCAGACATAGAAGAGGCAATATTGAGCATCGCATCAGATGCGGTAAAACGTTCCAACCATTTCGGCATCTTTCTATTGCTAAAAAACCGATGCGCAGTATAGAAGGTAGTAGCTGGAAAGAATAATGGAGTATCAGCCTGAAACGACTGATGTTTTAGTGGAAGGTAGATCGGCATGATTGTAATATCGTGACCCGCTTTGCGTAATGCTGCTGCATGAAGATTATCACGGAAACAGTTTCCACAATAGAACGAATCACCGGAACCCGGCACGATAAACAGTATTCTCATAACTACAACTGCTTTGAGTTTCTAACTTCCTGCTTCACTGATTTACGCACAAAGACCAACACACATACTACAAAGAATATCGTGAAGAGCAAAGCCAGCAGCCATATCCATATCCCGGCATTCATAAAGCTACTCATCACTCCTACCAAAGCGCTTAGTACACCTGTTGCAATGGCAACTATCGGTACGATCAGGTTTTCCTTGAAAAGGAGTTGCTCAATTTTGTGATCGGTAAAGCCTAAAATACGGTACATCTCTATTTCCTTGCGTCGCATGGAAAGGTTTTTACGGATCACAATAATGAAACTCATTATACCTAATAATAATCCCAAACCTCCAAGAGTCAAAAAGATAGTCAGGTATGTATCTGTCACGGTGTTAAATTGTTTGAGGCGGTCATTGGTTGTGGAAACCCGAACACCATATTCATTCAAGGCTTGCGAAAGAAGCGTTTTCACCTCTTCTTTGTCTGGCTCGTCCGTTTTAAGCAGGAATACTTCGCTGCCGGTAGTTTCTTTCCATATCTCCCCAAACAGGCCACGGTCAATCAGTATATTTCCCTGAAAGATGGAATTAGATAGCGTTCCGACAAGTTGTATCGCCACTCTTTGTCCTTTATCACCTTCATAAAAGAGGGTATCTCCCAAACTAAGTCCCAGTCCCCAGGTAAGAACAGTGGCATCTACCAATGCCGGATAAACGGTATCGTTACGCAACTGCATCCTGTCAAAAAAGGCTTTCCTATCTGTCGGGTACAAACTCTGTTCAATCTGAAAATCACTTCCGGACAAATCATTCATATCAACTCCCAAAACAGTAGAGGTAGTCACTTTATTGAGATTCAGGCAACTGGCATCATCTGCACTATAACGAAGGCATTGAAGTATTTTCGTATCTGCGGGCAGGTCTTTGAGTGATAGTTTTTCCCTTCCCTCTGGTGTAGCCAGCGAGTGATAGATGGGCACAGTACTTTCACACCAGAGTGTGTATCCTCCCGTTCCGGTGCGAAGCTGCGAACTGTCGGCAAACCCTTTACGGTTGAGTCCGACAGAAAAAACAATAAATACGCCGGTTGCCAGAGCCAGGAAGGATAAAAGAGCCTGCTTCTTGCCAGAGTACAAGGTAGCCCATATCAGTTTGGATGTATCGAATTTATCCGGACAAGCCGAAGCGTTACGGATAATAAGAAAATCGCCCCACAAGGCAGCTACTCCAATCAGAACAACTCCTGCTACAACAAAGAGAGTGACCGAATGCAAAAGAAGTAAGTTGGCAGTTAACAGACCAAGCACCAGGATGCCGGAAAGTACAACCAGCCACTTTCTCATAGGATATGCAATCTTCTTTCGTCCGGAAACAAGCTTTTTTTCCTTTAATGCACGTACAATCGCCAGACGGAGTACAAATAAAGAAATGCCGATGCCCACAAGCAGACCGATAAGAATCGTTGTAAATGACGGATAAATGCTAAAAGCATCCGTTTGGGTAGCTCCTTTCCATACATTCCCAAGCAGCCACATCACCAGACCTGTATAAACCAATCCGGCAACGACTCCTATCACTGAAGCAATCAGTACAACTGGAGAGAGTTCGTTCCAGAGCATCCTGACAATACGTTTCTGCGTATATCCCAACGCCTTGAGCAGGTTTATTTCTTGTTGCCGTTGATACAGCATTTCCGATAAGGGAATTAGCATCAGTAAGATCGCTGAGACAATAATAAAGAAAGCCAAGGAGAGGAAAAGACTGGAAAAATCCACACCGTTCTTTGCGGCAAACAGTCCGGCTTCACGGGGATAAAGTAGCTGAACACCAAACATCTCCGGATGAAGTTGGGAGAGGTTTGGCTCTGTATTGGCCACACGGATGGCTGTGGCACTTCCATACACATTACTCCAGTCGCCAGCCACCGCATCATAGGCGATGATTGCCTTGGGAGTACTGCGATATAGTTTCCAATAGTCTTCGTCCTCAGCTGTGATAAGATCCATCTGAATCGGAAGGTCACTGTCCCAGTCTGTACAACGTTCTACATTGGAAAGACCTGGGAAATCAGCACTCAGGGTACTGTCTTCCTGTAATTCGGATAAAGGAACAATTTGTCGTACACACAATCGAACTGTATCCGTAACGAGCATCTTTAAATGCTGAGAAGTAAAATAAGTAATCTGTATCGTATCGCCAATCGCCGCTTTCAAACGACGGGCCGAATAATCGGAAAGGATTATTTCATCCTTCTTCAAGACATTTCCTTTGTAACGTTCCATCGCTACTACGAAGGAGTAAGGGATGGACGTTTTATCTCTCTCTATTGAATTGGCAAGATAAGAGAAGAGGCGGTTTGGTTCACTGTTATTCCGACAGATTGTTTGTGCCACTTCTTGCTGAAGAAAAACACGGTCGGATGTGATTTCCGTAAATCCATTCTTCTTGCTGACCTTCAATCCGGAAGAGGTGTAATCCCACACTTTTGACAGGTCAGAGAGAGATACTTGCTTATCAACAAGAATCAGGTTGACTTTTCCTTTTACGTCCAACACTTCAGCCAGGTTCTGACGGTTAACGAAAATATTGAAGGGAATAATCTGTTCGTTTCTCATGCTGATGTTGCCACCCTCTTCAACTTTCACTATTCCACTATAAGAAAGGCGCAGACTGGAGGTATAGTTTTCGGTTACGAACAAAGATCCTGAAGGAACCAAACCTGCAGCAGGTAGCCGGAGCACAATATCATTCGCACCATCCAACTTCATTTCTGCTGCCAATGCAGGATTCATCTTCACCGAATCTTTGGGAACTGATCCGTCATCCATACCCCAAACAAACACCGGAATCAACTTCTTTCCCTGAGAGACAAAGCCATTGGTTAACAAGACACCTCTTGCTGATGTTTCGAGCAAAGGGGTCTTCAATATACTCTCGGAAATAAAGGAGTTGCGTGAGAAAATAACCGTTTCCGTCTTACCCAAACGCTCCTCTACTTGTCTGACAAGTGTCATACGAACAGAATCCCCTACCACCAAGCTACCGACAATAACGGCAACTGTGATAAGTGACGCAATCGCTATCAGTTTGTAATAACGACTGTAATAGCTTATATTCTTACGTGTCAGACTTTTAATATTCATTTCAAGAGTCCTTCTTTTAATGTGAGTATCCTGTGGGCTACAGAAGAGGTTTCGTCTGAGTGGGTCACCATCACGATAGTCGTCTGCAAACTCTTATTAATCTCGGATAGCAAAGTCGCTATATTCCATGCATTCTCGGCATCTAATTGTCCGGTCGGTTCGTCAGCCAGGAGTAGCAATGGCTTCCTGATTAATGCGCGGCAAACAGCCACACGGCTTGCTTCTCCACCGGATAAAGTTGCCGGATATTGCTGAGCTACCCCAGAGATGCGTGTCAGATCCATTAATTGACGTGCATATTCCATCTCCGACTCTCCTACCTTAGAAGAATATGCCAATACTGGCAGTAATATATTTTCCAGAGCGGTATACTGTGGCATCAGCCGATGATCCTGAAAGATAAAACCAATCTGATTATTGCGTACTGAAGACAGATCAACTCCCGGAGTCGTTATTTCGGCATCATCCAGCAAATAGCTTCCTCCATCAGGCAGAATCAATGTTCCCAAGATAGAAAGAAGTGTTGTTTTACCAGAACCGGAAGCTCCTTTTATCGCTACAAACTCTCCTTTTTGGATCTCCAACTCTATTCCACGCAGAACATTATTCAGCTGGTTTTCACCATCCCGAAAACTCTTCTGTATATCTGATAACTTGATTAGTGCCATACTTTTCATTGATTAAGTCTGTTTATTACCAAAACATAATAGGGTTCCTTTAGCTGTAAGAATAAAGAAATGATCCTTAATAATTGCCGGTGAACCGACAATCTGTTCTCCTGTATCGTATTCCCATTCCAAGACTCCTTTTTCTATATCCAGAATTGAGACAATCCCGGTTTTTGTACAGACGATTACCTTATCCTCACAGACCACCGGCGAACTTTCGCCTACGTTTCCTTTGAGCATATATTTCCAATTCACTCTTCCGTCTTTCCTGTTGATAGAAAACAAATATCTCTCATCTGAAAGAGCATACACTGTCTCACATGTGATAGAGGGAACAGATACAAAAGAACCATTCTCATTGGTTGATTTTATAATCTTCTTGTGACGGACTATCTTTCCATCCTCCAACTGAAGTTCATACATATTGCCGGAATAGTCGCTTACATAACAATAGTCACCCTTAATCGCCGGTGATGCCGGAATATAGGCATCCAACAACAATGAATCCGTAGGAAGTCCTGTCTGGCAATTAACGATACGCAGCCATGAATCACATCCGCCAAAGAAGAAACACCCCTTCCTGAGGGCAACAGCACCATTCAGATAATATCCCGATTCAAAGCGGTTTATCAATTTCCCATCGCGATAATCAAGAGTGTAAAGGAAATTGTCGTAACTGCCAAAGACGACTGCCTGGCGACCTTCGAAATCTATAAAGTTGGGCGAAGCAGATATCTGTCCCAAGGTCTCATAATTCCACAAAGTATCTTTTCGGATAAGGGAAATAGCTGTCAGAAAGCCGTCAATCCTCCCGATGTAGAGGACGGAGTCATGGATCATCGGAGTAGCTTCAACGGCAGTATTCAGTGAATAGTCGAAGGTGAGCTTTCCCTTTATATTAACTCCCTGTATACGCCCCCTTTTGTCAGACCAATAAGTTGTTCCTTCTTGAACTACCGGGGATGATACTGTCTGTGAGTTACTTTTATAACTCCACAGTAACACAGGTTCCTTGGGGAGTCGGGTATGCGTATATCCACTCAATGCGGCATCTCCCCGAAACAATAGCCAATCCATAGTGCCTTTCTCGTCACTTTGATTACTAGTTCCCGTACAGCTCACCAACAGAGATGCAAGTACTCCAAGCAGTATCAATCGTTTCATAGTCACTCTCCTGATTTATTTATTACTTTTCCAATACATATAATGCTCCTGTCGGACATAACTCAGCCAGCTCTTTCTCAACATTCTTCTTACTTTCATCCGGTATGACCACTTGCATACCAAACCCCCTGCCTTTGAAGGTGAAACCATCTTCACTGTTATAGACACAGAGTCCACAGCGAATACATTTTGCCTGTTCAAACCAGAGCTTTTCGCTCACTTGTATCTTTTGCATGGCTGGTATAGCAGAATATGTTTCATAGCGTGATCGCTTTATCCCCGCCTCTGTGGAAAAAAGACGTAGTTTGCAACCTGTTTGTCCTGCACAAGTACAATGCAGACAACCAGAAGAAGTACTATTAGTCTCCTTCAAGAAGAGTCTTTCTTTTTCCGTAAACCGTCCGATGCGGGATTGAAATCTGTTCTTATCCAGTTTCCAACCCTTCTTTCCCGCTTCTGAAGAAACAGGATATGCTTTTGCTGCTATTTCCCTGATAATAGTACGGATGGATACAGCCTGATCCACATTACCACGACGACAGACCTTTTCGCAAGGTGCTTTACACGTGTCACAAGCAATCACTGGAAGTAAGAAAGCAGCATCGAGTACAGCATAAGCCTCCTCAAACTCTCCGCCATCATAATAGTGAAGCATTCGCTCGATATTTAATCCTTGTGGGCAAACCATGATACAAGGAGCATCGCAATCGGCCCGGTGATCGCTGAGCAATAATTCCAGAGACAATGTACGAATGAGCCGCACTTCTTCACTGTCAGTCTCAATATGCATTCCTTCTGTTGGAAGGGTTGTACAAGAAGGTATAATCTGACCGTTGTCACAGTTCTTTACTGCACAAACCATGCAGGAGGATTTATGAGCAGATTCTTTGGCATAACAGAGCGAAGGAATAGAATATCCCGTCCTGCGGGCAACCTCCAGCAATGTTTCACCATTGGATACTTCGACACTTACATTATCTATTGTAATCACCATAATCTCTTTCGTTTATATTAAATAGATCGCAATGGCACCTTGTGTATGGCGTCATAGTTGCATTCGTTTATACACAAGCCACAGAGCACACACTTCTCAGTGTCAATAGTATGAACTTCGTATGGCGTATAGGGAATGGCATCTACCGGACAAGCTTTTGCACAACGGGTGCAACCAATACAATCATCGGAAACTACATATTTAATCATCTCTTTACATGTACCCGTCTTGCATATTCCTTTTACATGTGATTCATATTCCTCACGAAAATATTTGAGGGTAGTCAGCACTGGATTGGGGGCCGTTTTACCCAGACCGCATAAAGATGCCTTCTTAACATTCAATGCTAGTTCTTCGAGAGTATCTATATCTGCCATCTCCGCTTTTCCGCTGCATAATTTATCAAGTATATCAAGCATACGACGGATACCTACACGGCAAAACGTACATTTCCCACAGGACTGATCGCAAGTAAAACTCAAAAAATAGCGGGCCATATCCACCATACAATCACTTTCGCTCAGTACAACCAGTCCTCCGGAACCCATCATAGCCCCCAGTTGATTGAATGCATCAAAATCAACCTGCATATCACACAAATGGGCAGGAATACAACCACCGGAAGGTCCTCCAATCTGAACTGCTTTCAGCTTTTCATCTCCTTCCACCCCACCTCCGATATCATTAATAATCTG
Source organism: Bacteroidales bacterium (assembly GCA_963677415.2). Taxonomy (GTDB): domain Bacteria; phylum Bacteroidota; class Bacteroidia; order Bacteroidales; family JAQUTK01; genus JAQUTK01. The sequence goes on from CAXXFJ010000019.1 coordinate 39,356, forward strand.
GTTAAGAGTTATTCCCATCGGAACTTCTATGAGTCCACCAAAGCGTATCTTTCCTGCCAGGGCAAAGACTTTTGTTCCTTTGCTTCCCTTGGTACCTATTTGACTGTATTGATCGGCACCATTATTTATTATATAAGGTATCTGACTCAATGTTTCCACATTATTTACCAATGTAGGCTTGCCATTCAGTCCCTCGACTGCGGGATAAGGAGGACGTTGCTTTGGGAAGCCCCGTTCTCCTTCGATCGAAGCTATAAGCGCAGTCTCTTCTCCGCAGACAAAAGCTCCGGCGCCTTCGAAAATAGACACTTCGAAGGAGAAACTGCTGCCGGCAATGTTTTGGCCTATCAGGTTATGTTCACGACAGAGCTGGATGGCAGCACGAATACGTGTCACAGCAAGCGGGTATTCGGCACGGATATAAAAGATTCCTTTATTAGCTCCAACTGCATATCCTGCAATAATCATCCCTTCTATGACCCGGTAAGGATAAGATTCAAGCATCATACGGTCCATAAAAGCACCGGGATCCCCCTCGTCACCGTTGCAAATGACATATTTATCCTTTATAAGCGAAGAGGCTACAATCTCCCACTTCTTTCCTGTGGTAAAACCACCTCCTCCCCGTCCTCTGATACCACTTTTAAGTATCGTATTGACAACTTCCTTTCTGTCATAGGAAGATAGTACCTTTTTCAGAGCATCAAAACCAGTATGTGAGATGTACTCATCTATGTTTAAAGGAGCAAGGAAGCCATATCCTTCAGTAGAGATATGTTTCTGACCAGTAAGAAAAGTATCTATCACACCTGTCCGTTCGTGTTCGGACTTCCATATCACATTATCCCAGGTAATATCGGTATGGAAAGTATCAACCTGATTCAGAAAGTTATTTTTCCAACGACTTAGATATCCGGCAGGTTTAAAGTGATGATGAAGTATCTCTTTAATTTCGGCGGCTTTCACTTTGGGATAGCGGGTTATTGATCCGTCGGGAAGGACAACATCTATCAAAGGCACTTTATTACAAACTCCCACACAGCCCACAGGCTTGATATTGACTTCAATACCCAGCTCAATGGAAGCCGATTGAAGTTCCTTATATATATCAGATGAACCACTGGCTTGGCAACACGAACCCATTCCGAGACGGATTTCTCCGGCTATCTTCCGGCGTGCATGTTCAGTTTCTTCTTTTTCAATCTTGTCCTGAAGAAGCAGAAAGTCCTCAATGACCTCATTTACCTTTCCAGGCATTACGTGACCATATATTTTCTCGTCTATCTGAACCACCGGGGCAAGCGTACAACAACCTAAACAAGCAATCTTCTCGATAGAAAACAGTTTGTCGGGTGTTGTTATACTGTCATTCTCTATTTTCAGTTCCCGCATAAAAGAATCATATACGTTTCCTGCTCCTTTTACATGGCAGGCTGTTCCGGTACAGACCTTGATAAGATGTTTCCCATAAGGGATATGGCGAAACTGAGAATAGAAAGTTGAAACGCTTATCAATTGTGCCCGATCTATCTCCGTCCGTTCATAAATTCGCTCGATTGCTATCGAAGAAAGGTAACTGAATTCCTGCTGCAGACTTTGCAACAAGGGGATAACTACATCTCGTGTCTTCCCTATCCTATCTATAATAGCGTCTACCCGGGCAATCATTGCCTCATTGGTTTCTACTATACTATTTTCACAATTACATGCCATATCAGTTTGCAGTTACACAGTAAATACTTTTTTCAGTACGTACCACTATTTTATTGTCGGTAAAAGCCGGGGTGGCAAATGTTTTTTCTCCTGTATCGAAAGATTGCAACAAACGAAACTCAGCATCAGCAGAGAATACATGCATCTTTCCCTCGTTACTGAAAAGGAAAATCTTCCCTTCAGCAATGATGGGGGATGAATAAAACTGAGTACCATTCAGCTCATGCACTTTACCAAGTTTACCCGTCTTAATGTCATAGGAAGCTACTGTCCCATAGCTGGTTGCCAAATACACAAAATCTTTAGTCGCTACCGGACTGGAGACTTCCGGAAGGTAGTCATTTGCTTCCCAAAGGACACTCCCATCAGCAGCATTAATCGCTATAAGTTTGGCGTATTCGCTGGCTCCAAACACAATTCCATTGGAGCTACAAGCACTTGAACCGACTTCCCCAGTCATACATTCCACCCTCCAAAGTTGTTCTCCATTGTTGGGATTATACCCTGTAATTGCCGGATTTCCCATCAATACCAGTTGAGGAATTTTGTTGACGTACGTAATAATCGGCGAACTCCAGGTAATCTTTTCCTTCCTGCTCTTGCTCCATCGTTCGGCTCCGGTGGTAATATCGAAGGCAACCACCTTGGGGGATTTTTGGTTATCATACTGTACAATGAGCAAATTGCCGAATGTTAGAAGAGAAGAGGCATATCCGTAATGATTATCCGGGGTACCCAGGTTTTTTGCCCATAACTTCTTTCCTTCCATATCCGCACATATTATATCACCAGTAGCAAAGATAGCACATACCTGTTTGCCATTGGTCGCTACAGTGGAAGCCGCAAGTCCTGTATCCTCTGTTGTTTCCGGCATTTTGGAGGGAGAACCGGGGATATTGACAGCGGCCAATGTCCAAAGTTGTTCACCGGTAGTAAGGTCATAGCAATAGAGTTCACGGGCTTTTTCATCTGCACCGGAAAAGAATACTTTATTTCCATTGATGATGGGTGAATTGAATCCGACTCGCGGTATGTTATGCTTCCAGGCAATATGAGTACCACTAGCGAGATCCCACTTTACAGGTACCCCTTTTGCTGAAGAGATACCATTGGAATTATTCCCACGGAAAGCATTGAATGTGACTTTTGAAACGGGGGTCTGCTTGCTAACCGAATCAACAGGTAATTTCGAGGAGTCTGCCTCAGCACTTGCGACTGCCGAACTGTCTGTCGGCATGGCTTGCTCAGTGTCGCTTTGTATTTCGGGAAGTATGGCGGCAGTAACTGTTTCTTCCGTCTTCGGTGTTGTTCTTAATGTTGTCAGATAAGGAGAGGTCAGAACCACAAAAATGAGAGCAACGGCCGCTATCCCCGAGGCAATCCATCCAACGTATTTACGAGCTTTGGTTTTAACAATCCATTCATCCATCTCATCGATGGCTTTCAAGGGAATATTCTTGTCACGTACAAAATAAAGACGTGCACTGACAATGAAGACAACCAGCATTCCCAGCAGGATATATACACCTACCATCAAATGGTCTATCTGCACGAAATAGGCCGTCCGGGCCAACAAATCCAGTTGGCGTATCTGTTCCTGTAAAACAGGATTGCCATTATTCTCATCATTCAGATGTTTCAGCGTTTCAACTACTTCCGTTTGAAGAGGTGTTGTACCTCTTACTTGAAAATAATTCGTAATCAACATGATTGAGAAGGTAACAATAAATATAGCCGATATTATAGCTATATTTCTAAGAATCACTTTATTCATAATGATATATTTCCTGATTCGTTTCCGATTTTATATTGTGGACAATAACTAAAACATCTGGCGCATCCTACACAAGCAGCGTGATCAATCTCGTACAGTTTGCGTGTGCGCTTGACTGAAAGCTCAATCAAAGAGATTCCGATAACCAGTCCGATAAAAACACCTGCTATGGTAGAATAGAAATTAAAATCTGCCTGTACCTTTTCTGCCCTTTTCGCTAATTCTTCAATTACACCGCCTTGTCCGTAAAAGGCATCCAATTCGACAGAAAGCACTTCCTCTGGATTAGCTTCGTGTTGAATGACCATTTCATATAAACGCACATCCTTATTGGATCGACTGAGTTCATTACTCACCGATCGCATCAGAAAGGCTCCGCATAGTATCATGAGAGGCAGAAGAACAAAATAGTTCAAAAGTCTTTTTACACCTCGCAGCCTACTTTCTGTTGCCTTTTTTTGATAAGGTGCTTTGATAGCATCTACCGGACAGGCATTGTGACAAAGTTCACAATTGATGCAAGATTTATCGGTCAATTTGATTTTCCATATCGAAACGGAAGAGAAAAGGCTGAGAAGAGCACCATAAGGACAGATAAAACGGCAGAAAGGTCTTCCAGTGAATATTGCCATGATAAGAAGAATAACACCAAAGAGTATCATTCCAATTTCTCCCCCCAAACGAAAGATACCGATGAAAGGATCGAAGTGACAAATAATGAAACTAGTCCTTGTAACTGCATACAATATGGCAAATATCAGGTAAATCCAGGGGATCATGCCCAACACTATTGTAAGAGTTCTTGGCAGTTTGTAACTCTTAATATTTACCAACTCCTGCAAAGCACCGAAGGGGCATACACCCGCACAAAATACTCTGCCAAACAAGAAGGCAAACAACACCGGCAAGATGAAAAACAATAATACCGAAAAGGGAAGTACATATGTATTATCTACAAGCGCAAGGGAAATATTCTGAATAGATCCGATACTACAGACACATCCGTGGCGAAAGAATCCGAAGTAAGCGACCGAAATAAGTGAAACCCAGATGATCGGTTTCCTCGTCCGCTTTCTGATTACAGCCCAGGATACAATTCCCATCAAAGCGACCAGAAGTACAATGTCAACCATCACAAGCAGCTCTTCATTGGGTATAGCATAATGTATTTCCGGATACTTGTATCCCGATTCAAAATCAGGTTTGGGGAACCTGTTTTGTGCCACTCCTTGACCAAGTTGAAGCAAAAACAGACAGATCAACAATATCTTATTCATCATTCTATTCGTCTTTTAGTTTATAAGGCTTATCCAAAGAAACGCGGGTGATCGCATTGGACGGACATACTGTGGCAATACTACATTCATTGCAATCTTTGCAAAGATCACGTTTGATCTGCAGGTAGAGGGAGCCATTTCCGAATGAGCTGCATCCTTTCACACATTTACCGCATCCGTTGCACAGACTTTCGTCTATGGAGTATTCGAAATAGGGATCTTCAACGAATTTTCGTTGGATTGCTCCTGTTGGACACATCAGATTCTCTGCCGCCGTATTCAATTCTTTGACATTAGAACGATAATAACCACCGCACAAATCACAGTAGCCACAGACCTTGTTTGCATGAATGCATTTAACAGCTGATACCTGAAGTACACAATCAGTTTCACATCGTCCGCACTGGGTGCATTTCTGCGGGTCAATCTGCCAGTAATGGCTTACTTCACTCCCTTTTGCTCTGCTGATCAATCCTCCGGATATGGCCAGAATGGAGCCTCCTGCAACAGCCGTCCCGAGCACACGTAGAAACTTACGACGGGCTATCGGACTGTTTTTATTTTCGTTCTTGTTTTCGATCTTCTGTTCCATCTTTCTCTCATTTAAATTGTTAGTCCTTTTCGTAAAGGACAATCGACGTCACAAGTGGAACAAGCTGTTTCTGTAGCCAATTGTGCATCATATTGGAATATTGAGATACTCTTTTCTCCGGCAACAACTAATTTATCCTTGTTAATCTTTATATCATAGGCTGCATGACCGCCACCAAGAGTTTTGCTATCAAGCAGGACACTCCGAAACTCTCCTTTAGGACTGTAACAACAGATACGGGGATTGCCTTTCTCGGAAGTAATGATTTCACCGGCAGTGTTGTAAGAGAGATGTACAGGATTGCAGCATCCACTAAAGTATCCTTCTGCTCCTCCCGCCTTTCCGAAGGAATCAACATACTCTCCTTCTAAGGTGTAATTTTCCACTTTATGTCTTCCGGGGTTCGAGCAAAAAATGCTCCCGTTAGCATAGGTGATGCCAAATGAATAACTGGGAACAATAAAGCCATCCGGACTTTGAATAAATTTGACAAAAGTACCTTCAGCGGTATATTGGCAGATGTTTTTATTGCTGGCATCTGTAACAAAAACAGATTCAGGTGTGACTGCAAAAGAGCAATAATCTGAATCTTCGCTACAAGCTTCCCAATCACGCAATAAATCCCCTTCCATCGTATAAACTTCAATTCTCGTGGGAAAAAGAAGATAAATCATTTCTTTATCTACCACTAAATCACGGATATTACTTCCTATCGCAAAACTCTTCAGAAGCGTGCCTGAATAATCGTAAATAGAAAGTAAGTTTGAGGCTGCCAAAATCACTCTGTCGTTAAACACGTCAAAACCTTCGATCCGATCAGAAGTTTTGAATGTAGAGACTAATTTATAAGGTGATTTGAGATCGTTCTCATTAGATTGTTTAGAGTTATTCAAGATAGTACCATTTGGTGCTATCGGATTATTTACGGGAAGCATAAATATTTTATGCAATAACACACCCGAAACGCCAAGGATAGTTCCTCCTGCAAGTATTGAACCACAGGTATACAGGAACTTTCTGCGAGACAGATAGTCGATTATGTTCTTATTTGTTGGCTTCATAGTTTGTACCTTTCTTTAAATAATTCTCAGACATTTGACCGTATGTGCATCACGAACAATCAGCATTCCGTCAGCATAAGCCAGTGGTCCCCAAGCATCAAGTCCTTCCATGATACGTTGTTTCTTTAACAACGTCATACTTTTGGCCTTTAATTCATACACATAAAGTTCGCCATCATCCTTAAATGCAAAGAGCATATTGTTTATGACCATATAGGGCCCTAATCCAAATCGTTCATCGGCAGCAGAACTCCATACCGGAGTATGCAGGTCAGCAGCAGAATAATAAACTAATCTTTCCCGTTGCCCACCACCATCTTTTGGCATGACACTAATGATCATGTTCTTAAATAATATAGGTGTCTGCTGTTCGCTGGATAGCCCTTCACTCGGTTTGTATTGGTCCGTCACTGAAGCAGTCCATTTGCCACCCGAATTACCAATCTGCACCAAAGCACCACCGGCTCCATAACCGGCAACAAGGAATATCCGGTTATCTGATATTTGCAGTGGCGAGGGAGCTACAACAGATGGTTGAAACTTACTTGTTTCCCACAACAAAGTTCCACGGTCAGCTTCTTCTGCAGATACACCACATATACCTCCTACGCCTGCATACACGTACGTTTTCTTGCCACCCAAGGTCATTGGCATCACAGAGGAATGCGACATTTTGTACTTCACCGAGTTTGGAGTTTTCCAAACTACCTCTCCCGATGTGCAATCGACACCAGCCAGCAATGTTTCCTCGCCGGCCGGGGCAATCACAAGGATATTTTTATCCACACGAGGACACTGTCCGGAGTACCAGAAAGGTACATCCGTCTTAAATGTCTTTTTCATATCAAGCACCCACTTCAAATCACCCGTTACCGGATCACAACACATAACATGTCCCTGCGGACCAATCGTTATAACGTATGTATCACTGACAGCCGGAATGGTGCGCGAGAAACCATGGTTTCGTTTCATGGGTACACGATACCATCTACGCCAGAGTTCTTTCCCTGTTTCAAGAGAAAAGCAGCGAAGAGCATCCGAACTTAACTTCTCATCGTAGTCCAGCAAATAGACTCGACCGTTGTATATGACCGGAGCAGCGTGCCCTTCCCCGGTTTCAACACTCCACAGGATAGGATATTCCGCTTCAGACGTTTTTATCTTTTCAGTTGTTACAACACTATTATCAGCACGCTCACCCCGAAAGCTACTCCATTTTCCCGTTAGGGATGAAGTAGCTTCTTCGTATTTCATAAAAAACTCACCTATCAGTACGTCATCCACTTTCCGTGCCAAACCTTCTGGTCGATTGTCTGCGCCGGGAGCCTGAACAGCCATATTTTGGCGGGGAGCATACAAATGCCAGCCGATTATAACTCCAGTATAAATAAGCACAAGGAAGACAGTAACACTTACTATTATTCTTTTTTCTTTCACGATATACTTCGGCTTTTAACTGATTAGATGATAGACAATACGTTGTTATTTTATTTTGTAGGCCATCAGGCTATCACCATGACGAACGAAAAGAACACCCTTATAGATGACAGGATGTGCCCAATGCTGTTCTGTTCCCTTTGTGATTTTAAAGCGACTGACAATATCAAACTTCTCCGGATTCGATTTTACCAGAATCATGTCACCCTTATCGGTATAACAGTAGAGCATCCCATCGTCTGCAATGATAGTACCCATTGCAAGGCCAGGTTCTTTATATTTGATTGCTCCTGTTTTCCAATCAGCGCAAAACCAGGCACGGCTATTATCGCCCGAACCGTACACATAGCCACCCACTTTCACCATCGCCCCGATTCGGTTATCCAGTTCTACGGAAGACCAGGCCATCTCTATGCTTTTTCCGCCATTTGTGAGGCGCAACATTGTAGATCCTTTTCCGTATCCGCTTGTGCAAAGTATCATGTTATCACCATAAACTGGTGTATTGGCATGAACGGCATATTGATTCTTCTGTTCGTAGGACCATAATTTTAATCCTGTTTCTGCATTTAAACCAATGATATGGTTCGCAGTCATGGTTACAATAAGGGGAACTTGCTGATCTTTGATATACAGAGGCGAACAATAAGCTGATGCATCACCTTCTCCTGCGCTGCTCCAGATAAGCTTACCCGTATTCTTGTTAAGAGCGACAACGTTATTCTCTTTTCCTCCCGGCGTTGCGATTATCTTGTCACCAATAATCAGTGGTGACTCATTGATACCCCATGTAATGTTGGATGCATTATACTCTTTCAATATATTCTTTTTCCAAATCATTTCAAGAGAGGTAGCGTTATAGCAATACAATTCTCCAACTCCGCTTATCAAATAAAGTTTTCCATCATTCAGCGTTATCGAACCCCTTGGACCGTTATAACTTTTCTTATAGTCTGGTCCGTACTCTTTTTTATTGAGTAGTTTTCCATTCATGTCGAATACATAAAGAGAGCCAATGCTGTCTTTCATTCCTGTCAGATAGATCTTATCCGAAGCAATAGCTACAGAAGAATGCCCCTGACCCAATCCATCGTAGCTCCACAAAAGAGTCGGACCTTCTGCTGGCCATGTTTTCAACAGTCCGGTTTCATTGTAAACTCCGGTGCGGTCGGTTCCTCTCCATTGGATATTGTCTTGTGCAGTCACTGTGATTGCAGCAAGCGAAAATAATGCGATCAGTGTTGTTTTCATAAATTTATTTGATTTTATAAGCTATTAGACTATCCCCATGACGCACATAAAGAACACCTTTATAGATGACGGGGTGAGCAAAATGTGTTTCTGTACCCTTTGTAATTTGGAAGCGACTGACAATATCAAACTTCTCAGGGTTTGCTTTTACCAGAATCATTTCTCCCTTATCTGTATAACAGTAAAGCATTCCATCGGCTGCAATGATATTACCCAATGCGATTCCTTGCTCTTTATATTTAATTTCACCTGTTTTCCAGTCCGCGCAAAACCAGAAGCGTTTGCTTTTAGCCGAACCGTAAATGTAGTCTCCTACTTTCACCATTCCTCCCATACTGTTGTTCATCTCACTTGAAGACCAAGCCTGTTCAATGCTTTTTCCACCGTTAGTAAGGCGAAACATGATTGAGCCTTCCTCTGATCCGTACGTGCAAAACAACATATTATCAAAATAAAACGGTGTATTGCCATTTACCGAAGTCAGATTTTTGTTTGCGAACGACCATACTTTCAGTCCGGTTTCCGCATTTATACCAATGGTATGACTCGCTGTCATCGTAACGATAAGCGGAATCTGCTGGTCTCTAATAAATAGAGGCGAACAATAGGCTGAAGATGTTCCTTCTCCAGCGCTACTCCATATCAGTTTACCGGTATTCTTGTTGAGAGCTACGACGTTACTTTCTTTTCCTCCCGGCGTGGCTATTACCTTATCTCCGACAATCAGCGGAGATTCAGTAATACCAAATTTAATATTCGAACCATTGTATTCTTTCAGGAGATCCTTTTTCCAGATGAGATTCAGGGTAGCCTGATCAAAGCAGTAGAGGTAACCTAAACCACTTATCAGATAGAGTTTTCCCTCATTGATGGTAACAGTACCCCGGGGACCATTGTCGCCTTTGTTCCATTCCTGTCCGTACTCTTTCTTAATCAGCAGCTTGCCACTTAGGTCCAATACGCAGATGTAGCCAGTACTATCTGTTATCCCTGTCACGTAAATCTTCTCAGAAGCGATGGCAGCGGAAGAATGTCCCTTCCCCAATCCATCGTAGCTCCACAAGAGAGTCGGACCTTCTGCTGGCCATGATTTAAAGAGGCCTGTTTCGTTGTAAACTCCGGTACGATCAGTTCCTCTCCATTGGATATTATCTTGCGCAGTTACTGTGATTGCAGCAAGCGTAAATAATGCGATCAGAGTAGTTTTCATTCATTTATTTGATTTTATAAGCCATCAGAGTATCTCCATGACGCACATAAAGCATTCCTTTATAGATAACGGGGTGAGCCCAATGTTCATTTGTTCCCTTCGTGATTTTAAAGCGACTTACAACATCATACTTTTCAGGATTTGCTTTGACCAGACTCATCTCACCTTTATCTGTGTAACAGTAGAGCATTCCATCATCTGCAATGATAGCACCCATCGCAAGGCCCGGTTCTTTGTATTTGATTGCACCTGTTTTCCAATCCGCACAATACCAGAAGCGGTTGTTATCGCCTGAACCGTACACATAGTCTCCTACTTTAACCATAGCTCCGATACGGTTATCCATTTCAGCAACAAACCAAGCCTGCTCAACGCTTCTCCCACCGTTTGTCAGGCGTAACATTGTGGATCCTTTCCCGTATCCACTCGTGCAAAGAATCATATTATCACAGTAAACAGGTGTGTTTGCATGAACGGATGCACGATTCTTGTTTTCGAAAGACCATAATTTTGTACCTTTATCAGCATCAATACCGATGATATAGCTCCCTGTCATCGTAACGATGAGTGGAACCTGCTGATCTTTGATATAGAGCGGCGAACAATAAGCTGAAGGTGACCCTTCTCCCGGACAACTCCAAATCAATTCGCCGGTCTTCTTATTCAGAGCGACAACGTTGTTTTCTTTACCTCCCGGTGTTGCAATGACTTTGTCACCTACAATCAGCGGTGATTCAGCAATACCCCATGTAATATTGGATGCATTGTATTCGGTTAGTATGTTCTTTTTCCAGATCACATTCAGTGTTTCCTGATCGAAGCAGTAGAGATCACCCACGCCACTTATAAAATAAAGCTTTCCGTCATTCACCGTGATACTACCACGTGAACCATTGAAACTTTTGATCCATTCCTTTCCATACTCTTTTTTATTGAGCAATTTACCATTCAGGTCGAATACGAAAATAGAACCAATACTATCTTTCACCCCCGGCACGTAAATCTTATCTGAAGCGATAGCTACAGAAGAATGTCCCAGACCCAATCCATCGTAGCTCCACGAGAGAGTTGGACCCTCTGCTGGCCATGTTTTCAACAGTCCGGTTTCATTGTAAACTCCGGAACGATCAGTTCCTCTCCATTGAATGTTTTCTTGTGCAGATAAAGTAACTGCAGTTAGCGATAATAATGCGATTAACGTTTTTCTCATGATCTTGTTATTTAGTTTTGTTCAATTCATTCACTGTTTGGTACTTCTTCAGGGCGTTGAGCGAAAATGTAATAGGATACAACTTCTCCGAATACCACAGACGGGCGAAGTAAAGCCCTATCGGTTCAGCTTGAAATAATTGACCTGCTTCATATTTGCGGTGCAAATAGGCGAAGGCCTTATCCATTGCTTCTTTTTCTGTATGCGGAAATGATGCCATAGCACTCAGCGCACGACCTGTAAAGGTCACTTTCGAAGGGATATCTTTATCCCCTCCCCATCCACCATCTTCATTTTGTGTGGATAGGATATATTTCAATCCTTTCATAGCTATCTCGTTTGCCAAAGGTTCATCAGATGTTGCAAGATACTCCACCACCATCGCTGTCCCATACACAGGTGAACGTCCATCCTTCGCATGTTGGTCACCAAACCAGAGTGGTAAGAACGAACCATCATCCAACTGTGTCTTTTGCATCCAGTTTAACATCCGGAAAGAGCTGTGCCTACACTTCTGCTGTAAATCAGAGGGAAGCAGATCCATCCATAACTGAAAGGCAAGGAACGCATGTGCAGAAATATCAGGACAACTCCGATCGAATGGTAGTTTCCCCCATCCTTTGCAGAAGGTAGGCATCCCACCGTCCCTGTTTTGCAGATCCAAAAGCCATTCGATTCCTTTCCCTACTTCCGGACAGTATTCGCCATCCAGTAATATATGGAGTGCCACAAGCGAGCCTGCCGTGTCATCTGCATCAGGCACTGCTCCAGCTAAGTCTGTCCATCCCCAGCCACCTTCTTTAGCTCCCGTAAAAGGATGCCGCAAGGTAAAAGCATTCTGTTTAATTATCTGTGCCAATGCTTGCTTATCGGCTATATCATCTCCTAAAGCCCGCACGCTTAATGCCGTTACCCAAGAGGAAAGATTGGTGTCAATAGGCCATGAACCATCTTCGCGAACTGTATCCACCAGAAAGGCAGCTGCTCTTTGCGTAGCTGTATGTTCCCTGTATCCAGCCTCGATCATGCACATTGTGACAAATGCGGTAAGTGGAGCTGCTTCGAGAAAACCTCCGTGTGCGGGTTGCAACTTCAGTAGCACCTGTAATGATTTACCTATAAAAGCCTCCCGCAGGAGCGATGTAATTCCTTTATTTCCTTTCTTATAACGAAGGATACCCACAGCAATCAAAGCCGGTATGGCATAGCTCACCACCGGAAGCTGAAGGAACCGGAATAGGCGCTGAGGCAATACCGAAAGTTCAAAGGGTAACTGCGGGATTTTATCCCAACTCCGGATGACTCCTGCCAATGCACACATGACAAGTATCGGTGCTGAGAAAGTCAGGTCTTTTCCGTAATAAGCAAGTACACCTTTAATAATATGTTGATCAGTAATCCCTCCAAATTGAGTCGTCAGGTATTCATTCGTTTGCGATGGAGCAACATCCACTGCGCACAAACAAGCATAAGAAAGTAAAGTAGCTGTCAGATTAGAAGGACTTTCCAGGCTATCCCCCCATGAGCCATCAGCATGCATGTTTTGTTTCAACCATTCCACTCCTTGCTTAATAGTGAGAGTATAAGAATCCTTATCCATTAGATAAAGAGCGAATACAGAAACAGAAGTAGAGATAGCACTGGATGATAATTCTCCTTGCCACATACCTCCTGCCGGACGCTCTTGTATAAGTTTGGCACGTAGTACGTCCATCATTTCTTCTATTGCTTTTGCGTTATTCATATCGTACCTAATGCTAAAAGTCCATAGAAAGTATATTCAACATCACTGCTCTCTTCCATAATAGTAGCCGAGAAGCCTCCCATATCCAGCCAATGTGCTTCGATAAAGGAACCAGAAGAATAGGTTGGTCTTCTCCCATAACAATTCAGCATAAAAAGAGAAGTAGCAGTGGAAAGCAGATCAGGTAACGGAGAACCTTTAACGGCACAAAAACCACCAGTCACTTCCTGCAACTGCTGCAAATAGGAGACTCCGTCATTCATCCTGTAATGTTCCAGTTCACCAATAACGGCCAAAGCAGCAACCGTTGCATTAGTCGATGCCACATCACTGTTTGGAAGGTTTGAATAACCACCTCCTGGTATTTGGTAACGGGACAACGATTGTAAGACTACCTCTTTATCCTTTATCGTATGTCCGGTATCTTCCAGTAAAGACAACCATATATAGCGCGAATAAGGAGATTGCAGGTCATTGTGTGGTACGTCGGCAAACTGATGCAATTGCTTTATCTCAACTGAAGAGAAGGAACGTAATAGGAATCGGGTCTTCCCCTTTTCCATCAGATTACATATCATCCGGCAACGCATACAAGCTGCATAATGAATCAGATCCATTTGCTCCATGTCTTGTGCGGCGAGATAGGCATTCATCTTTTCAGGATTTAGACGGATGCCCAATACATAGGATAGCATCCAACCAAAGAGGGTATAATAGATATCCGACATCCCACTTTTATTCATAAAACTATCATCTTCCAACCGCTGCGACAGGACAAAGTTCTCTATCCGGTGTAGGGCTTCCGGATTGAGATTCTTTTTCCCTTTTTGCAGGGTCTTGAATAGTTTTATGGATAATGTCTCTCTCATCTTTCTTTTTAAGACTGTTTTATTTCAAGATACGTTTGGCCACTCTGAAAAGCAGTCGTTTCAACTCTATATTCGATAGATCCTGCAAAGCATTTAATGTCTGTTTGCGGTAGTCGTCAGCCATTTGTTCCACACGACTGATAGCTGTTTGCAGGAGAGGCTTGTGTTCAGGAAGGGACAAAAGCGCTTTCATATTCCCCGAATGCAAAAGTGTGTCTATGAATGAAGGATCAGTTGATTGTTCGCAAATTGCAGCCAGCACAGAAGATGGGCGAAGCTCTATGGGAGCCTCCGTTTTAAAATCTTCTATATCGTCCAAGAGTTGATATGCGATACCCAAAGCACGGGAATACGTATGCAGCACGTTGCGTAGCGTTTGATCATCACCGGCACAAATAACACCCATGATTAGAGATACATCAAAAGCCGGAACCGTCTTGTTGCAAAAGATCTCAATCACAAAATCCATGGTTAGAGGGGATGGAGAAAAGCTCCATTCCAGTTCCATACCCTGCCCTTTACAGAGAGAAATATGTGCATCGGAGGCTACTTTTATCAATTCCATCATTCCGGTTGCTACGAGAAGACGATATCCTTCACCTAAAAGAAGGTCACCCACATTGATGGCTACAGGTATCCCATAGGCACTATAAACGGTCTGTTTGCCATAACGCTCTGAATCGTTATCCTGAATGTCATCGTGTACCAGTGACGCTTTATGAAAGCATTCTACAGCTATAGAAGCCGACTGGATCTTTTCCGGAAGTGTCGTGTCGTGGCTCAAAGCCTGATACGTAGCAGCAAGCAAATAAGGACGCCACCGCTTTCCCTCTCCAGCAAGCCAATCCATTGCAACAAGTGAAGTCTGTTCCAACTCAGGAGAAAGTAACCGGGTCAAATTATCAGATGCAAACCATTCGCCAATAGTTGACTTTATGTGATTGTAGTCCAACAAAGTAATTTCAGTGTCAGATTGCATACTCATCATCTCACTTACGTAGTCGTAATCCACCTCCGTGTCCTTGCAACCATCTATATTAAGTGGGATGGCAAGTCCGGGAACAGCATTATTGATGAGGAGTGGGAACGCTTTTTCTAACGACTCAAGGCATCCTACGCCAATGACAACATCCACTACTCTATTTTCAATCAACCCGACCACGGTAGTAAATCCTTCAGCTACCATACTCATCATGCCTAGACTCTCTGCTTTATCTTGCAGATTAGGGATAGAGCATCGCTTACATCTATGACAGAGCAAACCCAGATCATCAATCTCAGCTTCACATCCCGAAGAGTTGCTCAGACATTTAGGTAGCAGCAATATTCGCTTTTCATAAGGTACAGAGGCGACTGTATCCATCCACACACAGTTGTTTATCTCAACCATGAGCCACTCCTTTAAGATTGGGTCAAGTGTGTGTTCTTTTATCATCAGGTCAGACAAGTCAGACAGGTCTTCTATAGACAAAGGAGGAGTGAGCGCCAGATTAGTGACGAAAGAACGCATCAGCAAACGCAGGTTGGTCCGCTTTATATGCGTATCAGGTACAGCACGAATTATCATTTTTCCCATACTATTCCATTCTATTATCCGTAAGCACCAAAGCCAAAGAAATATTTCTTCTTTGCCAGTTTATATAAAATATTCTTTTCCGGTATTTCTTCTCCTTCCATGTTGTGACCCGCCTGTGTGGTCATCTTCTTTAATTCATCCAAAGCAGTGCCGCGGCTAGTTGTATCAAAAGTCTGATGTTGTTCAAGAAACTGCACCAGCTTCTGTGGGTTCTCCAGCAGGATGCACCCCCTTGAAGTCTCCGCGGTCATCTTGCGAAAATCTGCCAGAAAGGATGAATCTTCAAATAGTTGTGCCAGGTTGGAAGCATCAGCATTGATAAAATCTTTTGCCAGCTGTATCGGAGGACAAAATTCCAATGCACCCGATGGGGATATATGGTGACTCATGCCTGTGGCTGCCGGACAAAGGGCATTTCCTTTATCATCCCAATAGGTATCGATTATAAATAATGGAGCATCCTTTCGTTGATCTACTACAAAGCGACGAAATTGCAGAATCTGCTCTTTATTCAGGGCGTTTTCCACGTGAGGGTCCGCTCCTACCGGTCTGTAAATATAGTACCAGAGGTAGTGAGCACCTTCTTTCGCAAGTAAGTCAATATATTTGCGGTTCACCAAATCATCATAATTACTTTTGCATATACTGGCCGCTGCACCGAATATTAACCGGGCTTTGCGGCATGCACGAACACCCGCCAGCGTCCGCTCGAAGACATCGTCCTTTCCACGGCGGATATCACTCTCCTCTTCCAATCCCTCGATACTAATAAGTGGGGTTATGTTGCCTGCTTTTTTAAGACGCATAGCCACCTCTTCAGTCAGCAGAGTTCCATTGGTGAATAGTTGAAAGTAACAATCCCGATGTTTCTCCAATACATCCAACAATCCTTTGTACATAAGTGGTTCACCACCAAGAATTCCAAAGAAATAAGAACCTTTCTTCTTGCCGGTTGTAATTATTCCGTCGAGCTGCTCCAGCGATAAGGAGCGCTTCCCTCCCTTTGAAACCCAGCAGCCACTGCATGCCAGGTTGCAACTTTCTGTAACAGAAATCATCAAGAAGGCAGGAAAAAAAGGTTTTCCTTGTTTCTGTCGCTTTTCAAACCTGCTCATGTTCACTACACTGCGCCATCCGAAATTGTACATGAACTTCCAGACCAGGCGGGGCGAGCATTCCCGCACTACACGCAGGGAAGTATGAAGGTTGGCGATATATTCTTTTGCTGTCATTGATTATTTGTTTTTGAGGAGTGAGACACCCTCTCTGCGTTGTTGCAGCTTATATTTAAGCCTCTCTCTATACATCGCATCCATTACATCCGGAGCAAACTGTTCCTCTTCGTCCAGTCCGCCATTGATGGGCGATTTATCATACTTGGGAAATATGATGGCCCGGCTCGGACAAATACGTGCACATGCCGGACAGTTATTCTTACAGTTTTCCGGTTTCACGACCTTTATATGTCCATTTTCAGAGGAATATACACCAAAGAGACAGAAGTCGCGACATTTTCCACATTCTGTGCATCTGTCTTTATCTATGACAGGATACCAGGCATCACTGCCGCTCTCTATGGGAAAGGCTTCTATTTCTTTTTGGAAAGTATCCCTGGAGCATTCCTGTCCGGTACTGTTACAAGATTGGATGTTTAATTGATTGAGAATCTCTCCGCAAGAGTTGTTGCGCATATCCAGAATAGTCTCCGCAACCAGATTCAGTCTGTTCAATTGCGAACGAATGGCTCGTGGATGGCATGCAACAATGACAGAGGAAGCTATTTCAGGCATCTCTGATGGTGCTTGTACCACCTTTTGGCATAGATCGGATAAGAGAGTGACAGCATAACCTTCACTTTTCAATAAGGCAGCAATCTCAGCTACTTTCTCTTTATTGATAAATGATCGCGATACACATGCACAAATCGTTACTTTCTTTGTTTGAACCATAAACTCAATTAGGTATTTCAATCATGCAAATATATACATAATAAGCTTTGGGTACAATAGACTATTATTGAAAAGGAAAAAAGGTGGAGTGAAAAGGAAAAGAAGTCTTTTTAATACAGGGAGATAAATAGCCCAGACCTGAAGATAAAAGTCATCGACATAGACATCTTTGTCATTCCAAAGCGTGGAATAATCGTTCCAAAGCGTGGAATGATCATTCCAAACTTCAGAACGATTATTTCACGCTTTGGAACGAACTATTTGTATGCAAGTGACAATCTTTTCAACATGACAAAGAATACTTTTCTTCCTAAAAGAGGACAAAACAAATGGTTCTTCTTCCATTTAGTTGACTCATTGAAGTTCAACTAAAATCAGTGCTAGACAAAGAGTATCTATTTCACTTTATGAAACACAAAAGGAGCCGACTAACTAGTAGTACGGCTCCCAATTTGAAACAGAGTGATACACCACGAGATCAGTCGCGTACCAGAATATTAATGAGTAACAACCCCGCATATCCCCCAATACCATACGAGATAAAAGCAAGATTAATTACATTGAACGAAAAGAAATCACCAATGAAAAGTCCGATGCCAAATGCGAGAGAAAAAAGTGAGATAAGCATCAGAATGCTTATGAATGAAATCTTACGATTGGCCGAGTGGCTTCTCCGCGAAATGGATGCAATAACAAAAGGGAAAAAGCATCCCAATGTAAAGATAATCAGCGACCAAAGTTTTAGGTAGCCGGCAGGTACAGACACCGCTTTTGTACTTTCAGGTATATCTACAAATATGCCGACAGCCAGCATGATAAGGGCTATCAGATATTGAGGATGCTTCACTACAAATTTGAAGATCTGCTTCTTTTTGCTTTCAGGTTGCTTGAATTCAATTTCCATTGATTACGTTTGGATTAATTGGTTTCTAAATAGGTCTTGCTAAGTAATCTTTTATAAATATTACAGCAAGCCCATGGATAATAAATACTTAAGGTAACAATGGTGAGTAGTATTTGCGCAAGAATATAGACGTAGTCATTAAAAGGATCACAGTCATACCCAAATCTCCGTTTGTAATCTCCTGAGTCTGCAATGGTCTTACCTGCGAAATAACGGTACAAGCGTATCATTGCCAAAGGGAAATAAAGTCCAAAGGTAATGATGGAAAACAACATTTCAAAGAGAATATGCATGCAGGAAGGACAGAAACTTGTTTCCCATCTAATCGAATATTCTTTATAGTTCACTTGAACGATCCATTTATAATAGAGGTAGATATAAGGTACTAGCATCATCAACTCAACTACATACCCAATTATCATAAATAAGAGTACTGGAGGAGAATCAACAGTCTCTACAAACTGAGTAACAAGAATAGTAGCTACCGAGAAGAGAATAAGAGGGATAATCAGTGTTAAAAGAAAAATCAAAAACAATTTATTTCCTTTACCCACAAACTTAAACTTCTGTGAATCAAGAGCGGAATGATCGATATAAAACCGGACAATACTTCTGATAAACCAAGGAATATATATCCCCAGAGTGATTATTGAAAGCAAGGTGCCTAGAAGAAGTATGCCGAGATACTTGCCAAAAGTGCCATCAAATACAATTGATTTGTCCTTGTAGGCTACACCCTCTATTAATAACTTCACCATATAGAATATGATAGAATAAACAAGAAGTAATAACCCCATCAGACAGGGATAGAAATACAAAGGAAGAGCTCCGAAGGGATTAGGATTGGCAGGATTAACAGGATCTGCCGCATTGATGAGTGAGTTCATATCCCCGGAGTGCATATTAGTTACCGTGGTAAGCAATAGAATATACGGAACTATGAATAAAACAATTAACAAAAACCAGATAGGAAATAATTTTCTACCTGTCAAGGTGAAATCAAGATAGTTTTTCATCGTCGTAAATATTTAGTTAGTAGTATCAAAAGATGAGTTTCCTGAATAAGAAAAGAGAATATAAAAGACCCTGCAAAGTAAAACATTAATTTTAAATATTCTGCATTATTACATAAATAGTATGGATAAACGGAGACTTTTTTCTATTTTCGCAGACTTATTGATGAATCCAACTACTTATATGAAGAATCTTATTAAACTGACTTTGATAACAACAGCTGTAATGATAGCATCGTGTGTAGGGAAAAAAGAAAACGGAGCAGTAAACACCGCTCCAGAGGTAAAATTGACGAGCGATCTGATGACACCTGAGGTAATGATGAAGTTTGGAAGGATCGGAAGTTATGCCGTCTCTCCAGACGGGGAAAAAGTGCTCTATACTGTCTCCTATGTAAATGTGGAAGCAAACAACAGCCGCACCGTCATCTATCTCATGAACAGCGATGGATCAAACAAACAAACCCTTACTGAAGCAGATAGGACCGAAACTGACCCACAGTGGATCAACGGTGGTAAACAGATTGCCTTTATTTCTTCGGAAAGTGGTTCGTCGCAACTCTGGCGGATGGATGCCGATGGTAGCAACAGGCGTTGTCTGAGCGATGTAAAAGAAGGGGTTGATGGATATAAGTTTGCACCGGACGGCAGTAAAGTGCTTTATGTCTCAAACATAAAAGTAGGTGAGCTTCCTTCTGATATACACAAAGATCTTCCCAAGACAACCGGACGGATGTACAACGATCTGATGATTAAACACTGGAATGCATGGGAAGATGGTCAAGTGCCTCATCCATTTATCGCCGAGGTTAAAGGCAACAAGCTCGAAGGAGCATTTGATGTATTGGAAGGTGAATCCTTTGAATGTCCGATGAAACCCTTTGGAGGAGTAGAGCAACTGGATTGGAGCAGCGACGGGAAGACTATCGCTTATACCTGCCGCAAGAAGACGGGACTCTCCTACGCACTCTCCACCAATTCAGATATCTATCTTTATGATGTGGAGAAAAAACAAACTACTTCCAATGCAACAGAAGGGAACATGGGCTACGACCAGAACCCGTCTTTCTCTCCCGATGGCAATTTCCTGGCATGGGAAAGCATGGAGCATGAGGGTTGGGAAGCAGATAAGAACCGATTGTTTGTCATGGATCTTCGAAGTGGTGAGAAAAAGGATCTCTCTGCGACTGTTGACTTTGACGTATCTCATCTTTCTTGGACTAAAGACTCAAAAACAATCTTGTTCAGTGCTTCCTGGCATGGCACCGATCAACTCTACAAAGCAGATCTGGAAGGAAAGATAACCTGTCTGACACAGGGGAAACACAACTATCTCGCTGTAACTGATGCGAAAGGCAAACTGGTTGCTACCCGTCAGTCGATGTCCGCACCCACAGAAATATACAGCGTGAAACCTTCAAATGGTGAGGCGGTATGCATCTCCAAAGAGAATGAAGCATTCATGAATCAGCTTACGATGGGAAATGTGGAAGAGCGCTGGATTGAGACTGTGGACAAGAAACAGATGCTTACCTGGGTGGTTTATCCACCTCATTTTGACAAAAACAAGAAGTACCCCACGCTATTATATTGCCAGGGTGGGCCACAAAGTACAGTGAGTCAGTTCTGGTCTTATCGATGGAATATGCAAGTGATTGCGGCTCGAGGATACATCATTGTCATGCCTAACAGACGAGGTGTACCGGGATTCGGACGCGAATGGATCGAAGAGATCAGCGGCGATTACGGCGGACTCTGTATGCAGGATTATCTCTCTGCCATTGACGAGGTGAAAAAGGAATCCTATGTGGATGCAGACAAACTCGGTTGTATAGGTGCCAGCTTTGGAGGTTATTCCGTTTACTGGCTGGCAGGTCATCATGAGAAACGTTTCAAGACTTTCATCGCGCATTGTGGCATGTTCAACTTCGAACAGCAATATCTGGAGACCGAAGAGATGTGGTTTGTCAACCGTGACTTTGGCGGCAACTTCTGGGACAAAAACAATAAAGTGGCTCAAAAGAGCTTTCAAAACTCCCCGCACCTTTTCGTGGATAAGTGGGACACTCCGATCCTGGTCATCACCGGTGAGAAGGATTTTCGCATTCTTGCTTCTCAAAACATGGCGGCGTATGCGGCAGCCCAATTACGGGGCATTCCATCCGAACTTCTTATCTTTCCCGATGAAGGGCACTGGGTTACAAAACCGCAGAACGCATTGCTCTGGCACCGCACCTTTCTGGGTTGGCTTGACAAATGGTTGAAAAACTAATTTTTGAACCATCTGTACTTGCCAGTATCAATTTAATAATCTACTTTTGTCGTCTCTAAAATGGCTCCGTAGTTCAACGGATAGAATAGTGGTTTCCTAAACATATGCTCTGGTAAAATTTGAATTTTATGAAGCTTATGTTCTTACCCAAATATTTCTATTCATAACAAGAACTTTTTTATTACGTAAGCCTCTGTAGTTCAACGGATAGAACGGCGGTTTCCTAAACCGTAAATATGGGTTCGATTCCCATCGGAGGTACTTTTTTAAGCCTGCTCATTAAAGAGTGGGCTTCTCTTTTCCTCAAAATCCGCAAAATAAATATATATTTGCAGTCAAAAGTTCTACAATAGTTCTACAAGATATGGCAACATTTAAGGCAGAGGTTTACGCTCACCAAAAAAGAGCAGACGGTACCTGGAACATAAAGATCCGAGTAACACATAAAAAGAAAAAGAAATATCTTTCGACTCCTTACTATGTCTACAAAGAAGATCTTACAAGAACATTGAAATTAAAAAACCAGCATTACATTGATGAGTGTGATAAAATAATACGGAAATACAGAACGATATTAGATCGCCTGGGTGAACGCGCCAATCAGATGAGTGTTGAACAGATATCGGATTATATTATTAATTCCCAGGAAGATTATTTTGACTTAGATGTTATTCAATACGGGCGAGATATAGCTAAGACTATGCATGATTCCGGGCATCATGGTAACGCTCTTACTTATGAAATTTCTATCAACAATCTGATTAGATTTGTAGGCCGAGAAAAGATCAGTATTAGAGAAATATCAGTAAATTTTATAAATGGATGGATAAAATGGATTCGGGAACAGCCAGCTCCATCCTCTAAAGAAAAAGGAGGTAGGGCGCAATCCATGTATCCGGGAATTCTCAGAGCTATTTACAACAGAGCAAAGAGAGAATTTAATGATGAGGAAGCGGGTATTATCAGAATTCCATTTTCTCCATTCAGCAGAATAGATCTCCCTCGAATTCCATTATCCAGAAAGCGTGCTCTGGATCCTGATAAAATTAAAGCCATTGCAAGCTTACCATATACAGAAATAACTCAACCAGGCAATAATAGATTCAACTTAGCTAAAGATGTATATATTTTATCCTTCTGTCTGATTGGTATGAATGCTGTGGATCTATATTATTGTAGTGAATATAAAAATGGCATACTCACTTACAATAGAACTAAGACAAAAAATAGAAGGGCAGATCATGCAGAAATATCAATAAAAATACAGCCGGAAATTAAACCATTATTTGATAAATATAGGGATAAAGAAGGAAAAAGAGTTTTCAATTTCTATCATCATTATAGTAGTGTTGATGCTTTCACTGCCGCAATAAACGGTTGTGATAGAATAGAAAACGGTAAAAGACGGATTGTAGGGCTTAAAAGAATTGGTAATTTACTTGGTGTAGATGATCTTGAATTTTATTCTGCAAGGCATACTTGGGCCACAATCGCAACAAATTACGCTAAAGTGGATAAGTATACAGTTCATACAGCTTTAAATCATGTGGATGATAAAATGAGGGTTACTGATATCTATATTAGTAAAAACTGGGATGTGATTGATGAGGCTAATAGAAAGGTTATCGACTTTCTTAAATTAGATATTAATTCAACAGAAGAACCAATAAGTGAAAACATGAAAAACAAACTTTTGCTTAAGCAAAATGTCAAGCAAAAATACAAGCAAAAGCCATCTGATAGGTAGGAAAAAGAGCAGATAATAAGGCTTAATCAGATAAAGAAAATAAATAAATGAAAATTATTTAGTAAAATACAAGCATTTTGCTGCCTCTTTTGCTTAAGCAAAATGTCAAGCAAAAAATAATTATTAGCGTAATATATTCAATACCAATTAATTGGTAATACTTAAAAATAGTAAAATTAGTAATGAGTGTTATTTCAGGTCTATTTTTTGCTGCCTCTTTTGCTGCCTCTTTTGCTTAAGCAAAATGTCAAGCAAAAATAATATAAAATTAAAAGCTTAATATACAGAATATTACAAAAGTGTCAAAGATCTATTTTTGTGGTTTTGCTTAAGCAAAATGTCAAGCAAAAGTTATATGGGTAATATATATAGTATTATATATAAATATATTATTAGTATATATAGAAAGAGAGTATGAGAGAAAACAAAACAACTTGAATAAAAAAGCGATGATCATTGACCGACTATTTTTCAAACATTTTTCCTATTCCAGTGATTAGCCATTTCGCATTCACATTATAATCTTTAACCATTAGTTCTAGCCATGACAGTTGGAACCATCCCCTATCCAGATTCTTCCTCTGTGCAACAAAATTTCTTCTGTCAATTTCTCCGCATTGGCGACAATACGTCGCTACACCGCGTATCTTTTTTGTAGCTATTAGTACATCCAGTGTGCTATAAAACCTTTCCATTATTTGCTTGCTCACTTGAGTATTCATTTTGAATTTACCCTTTCTATTTTTGTCATATCCTTATTGAAAATATAGATTACATTCTGAATCTCATAAGCTCCATAGGAATTCTTTGCTCGATATCTATGGGAAACCTCCCATCCTAATGTATCAGATGGATTTGTCCTCTGTAATTTAAAATATGATTTTGCCTGTTCCAATTTTGAATTTATACTATCAAATGGAAATTCTCCAGCTTTAGCTCTTTTTGTGGCTTCGGTAAAAGCAATACTCATCGGTGTTATTATTTCAGGTTTTCCCAATTCAATACATTTATAACTTGATGGATCTTTCAAATTTTTATTTAAGTATTCATCAATAGTTTTTTCGTATGATTTTTGGCAACCTGCTAAAAGAACACATACGATCAAGAGACAATATTTATATTTCACAGCAAATCGTATTTTAGTTTATTTATATCATCATTTAGAGCCTCTAATTCAAGAAATGGCTCATTATGTATAGTTGCATAGTCTATCGCATAATTAATGCATCTCTGAGCCTCAGAAATGGCATCAATATCAATTGGTTGATTATTTATATAGTTAGTAAAGGATTTCTGATATAAATCAATGATAATCCGGTAATATATTTCCATGCAGCTTACTTAGTAAATTAGTATAACATTTGCTTAACTCCAAAGATTACTCTGCAACGGCACATGTTGCATTTCCTTCCTCCTGGGCATCCGTTTTTTTGGAATTTTCCAATCTTTCCTCCAGTCTCCCAATTTCTCTATTTAAATTTTTAATTTCCTGATCTTTTTGTTCGAGTAATGCGAATGGTGCCAATTGTTTTTCCCTAATTAGTTTATTCAATAAGCTTGTATATGCTTCACCACCCATTGCTACAATATCAAAAAGAGTTGAATCTTTAATATTAAATTCAACATCTCCTTTAAGCATATTTCCCTCTCCTGACATAAGCCATCCAGAATTCAATTGTGGATATCGAAGAGATATTCTCTGTAATTTATCTGGTTGGATTGACTTTCTTATATTGTTTACATAGCCATTAGACAATCCAACCTCCTTCTCGAAGGCGCCCTGCCCAATTTCAAGGTATTTTATAAATTCTATAAGTCTCTCTTTTACTGACATATATAAATTATTTTTAGAAATACAGAAAAAAACTCTGTAAAATATTGCGTATTACAGAACATTGCTCTATATTTGCACTGTGATTAATTACGTTACAAACAAAAGTAAGCAATATGTGTTTGACGAACAAGCAATTAACAATTAAAATTAATAAAATGACAGAAAAAGATCAACTAACATTCAGGCAGGTATATGATCATTTACCTGAAAGAAGTGCTGTAAAAGCACCGAAAACTCTATTCGTAGAACGAATGGCAGAAATAACGATGAAATCAACGAAAACAGTCCGTTGCTGGCTTGCTGGTGCACAAACTCCCGATCCTCTTTCTGCATCTATGATTGAGAAAGAACTTGGTATTAGTGTGAGTGTCCTATTCCCTAATAAATATCAGGAAGATCATGCAGATTGAATTTTACATTACGCCGGATGGGGATGTTACTGTTCGAGAATATGGCAAATCTGAAAGGCAACTACTGGAATCAGACACGGATTTTATCCAAAAATTTAAAACAACTATTTCTGATTTCTATCCAGGAGCTTTCCAGGCGCTGCTTGACATTTATTCAAAGAGCAAGTTGTCAAAATCATACTATGATTATCTGATAGTTCGCAGATTCATAAAGTGTAATTTTTCCATGTACGACAATATCATTGATCTTGATGAGAATTGGAATTTCAAATTCGAGTTTGTTAGTTGCCCACTTAGAGGTGAGTGTAAATTTGACAAAGTTATTTGTTCTCCTAAATTCAATTCAACATTGTCAGAAAGGGAATTGGAAGTAATGGAAATGATTTTTAGAGGAGTAACTGATGATCAGATAGCCGATAAACTATTTATATCTCTGAATACGGTAAACAATCACAGAAAAAATAGCTTTAAAAAGCTAGGGATACACTCAATGCCTGAGTTTATGAGGTACGCTATGCACAATAATTTATTTAAAAAATAGAAACTATGAGTAGTTCAACTTTATTAAATGTGATATCAATGAGCATTTTTTTATTCCTAGGATTATGCTCTTTCATCGCTGTATGTGTAGGATCATTCCATCATATTATTTTCATTGCAATGTCTTTATCTATGGCATATGTCTTTTACACTGATGAAAATTTAGGGATGAGTGTGAAGCAGTACATCAAGAATAAAAGAATAGCAAGGCGAATTAATAAGAGAGTATGATAAGCTTGGATTTATACGAATTGAAAAATATCTGTATGCAGATGTCTGAACTTGGAGCTGCAAATTATGCAAAAAGAACAACTCCTGCTAAGGATGCAATCTCTCAAAGAGAGGCTTACAAATCATTTGGTGAGGCTCGTGTAAAAAGATGGGTATCTATGAAATTAGTCAGTTCTGTAAGAAGTGGAAACGCTTCCAGGTCAAAGAAGATCTATTCAATATCGGAATTGCTATCTATAGATACTTCTGAAAAATTAAACGGAATAATAAACAGATAATTATGCTTTCACAGCAACAACAAAAGGTTGTTGAGATTAACAGTATCACAACCAAACAAATTGAATCAGGTTGGTATGTATTCCTTATCGCTGGTTCATATATCTCGCAAAGTGCATCATTTTCACAAGAGGGTGCTCTTAAGAAGGGGATTGGATATATAATGTCGAAGTATAGAAAATAATTTTTAAAATAAATAATGTTATGAGCAAAAAAATCATTCTTAAAAAGTTGATAGTTAGGAACTTTAAAGGGATCAGTAATCTTATGATTAACTTTAACCAGCAAGAAACTACTATAGCTGGTGATAATGGAACAGGAAAGACGACAGTTCTGGATGCTTTCCTCTGGTGCTTATTTGGGAAAGATAGCACTGATCGTGCGGATACTAATTTTAATATCAAAACACTTGATAAAGATGGTAAGCCTATTCTTAATCTGGATCATGAGGTTACGGCTATTCTGGTTGTTAGTGGACGTAGTGAGGTTACTCTAAAACGCTGCTATCGTGAAAAATGGGGAGTTGGTGCTAATGCCGGTAAACTATTGAGCCATTTTACTGAGTACTATCTTAACGATGTAAAGCTGGGCACGAAAAAGGAGTATGATGCAGAGGTATCCTCTATTATCCCAGAGGATGTTTTTCGTATGGTTACAAATCCTCTCTATTTTCCATCTTTGCCCAGTGATAAGCAAAAAGCAATGCTAGATGATATGGCTGGTGATGTATCAGATCAGGAAATAGCATCATTGAAGCCTGAATACATGGAATTGTTAAGCATGATATCAGGCAGATCATTGGCTCAGTTTAAAAAAGAAGTTTCAGCTAAAAAATCGGCTGTTAAAGATGAGATTTCTTTTATTCCTGGACGTATTGATGAGGTTAATCGTGCAAAGCCTGAGGCTGAGGATTGGAACGCACTGGAGAAAGAACTTGGAGAAAAACAAACTAAGCTCCAGGATATTGATAACCAGCTACTGGATAAATCAAAATCGGTACAGGCCGACTATGAACGCAAATCAGCCATTCAAAAACAGATCGGCAATAAACGCCTGGAACGTACACAGATTGAGAATAGGATCAAGAATGAAGCTAATGATGCTAACAATAAAGCCAGTTCTGCTATCCGTGATCTGGAATATAAGATTCAAGCTACTACTACCGACCTAAATAATTCAAACAGCCAGGAGCAAACTATCAATAACCAGATTACCTCTATTGATAACGAGCTATCTGCTTTGCGTGGAAAGTATAAAGAGATTAATGCTGAACAGTTGAGCATTCCTGAGGGTGAATTTATTTGTCCGACCTGTAAACGCCCTCTTGAAGTGGCCGACATTGAGGCTAAGCAAAACGAATTACAAGCCAATTTTAACCAGCGTAAATCTGAACGCTTACAGGCTAACCAGAAAGAGGGTAAGCGTAATGTTACCAGAAAGGAAGAACTGCAAAAGCAGAAAGATGCTTTGCTTTCTAAAATATCCGATATGGAGAACCAGCTGATTACTCTGAAAGGACAAAAACAGTACCAGGAGGAGAACCTGCCATCTGCTCAGGATGCTAGTGCTTTAATTAATGCTGATGAAAACTGGATAAAACTTGGTAATGAGATAACCGATATGGAGAACCAGCTGAATATTGAATCTGCACCTGTTGATGATTTTATACTTAAAGAGGGGAAACGCACACTCTCCCAAAACATTGATGAACTAAAGAAGCTGCTTTCAAAACGTGAAACAATTGAGAAAAGCAATATGCGTATCAATGAACTAGAGGATATTAGATCAGCGAATAATCAGGCACTTTCTGATCTTGAAAGGATGGAATTTATCATAACTGACTTTCAAAAGGCAAAAGATAATGAACTTATGAACCGTATCAACGGCATGTTCAAGCTCGTTTCATTCAACTTTGTTTCAGAACAGCTAAACGGCAATGAAAAAATAACCTGTGTGTGTACTGTTAATGGTACTCCATATCCTGATGTAAATAACGCTGGAAAAATAAATGCTGGGCTGGATATAATTAATGCTATTTGTCAATCGAAAGGCGTATTAGCCCCAATATTCATTGATAACCGTGAGAGCATTAACGATCTACTCCCTACATTATCACAGGTTATTAATCTAACAGTAAGCAAACACAAGAGCTTAGTTATGTTTACTAGCTCACTCTTTGCAAATGAATCAACTGATTTTATACAACTTTAAAATAACGATCATTATGACACAACAGACATCACAAGTTCCACAAGCTCCTGCTACTGTAGCACAAACACAAACAAATGCTCCAGCTCCGGCAAAAGTAAAGAAGGTGGATATATTGAAAGGTGTAATGAATGCACCCTCAGTAATGGAACAGTTCCAAAACGCTCTTTCTAAAAATGCACCTGCATTTATTGCATCTGTAATTGATCTCTACAATACGGATAGTAAGCTCCAGCTATGCGAACCAAAAGCAGTTGTTATGGAGGCCCTGAAAGCTGCTGTATTGAAATTACCTATCAATAAGGCTCTAGGATATGCTTTTATCATCCCTTTCAACAATTCAAAAAAAGATGATAGAGGCAATTGGATTAAGGTAATGGAACCAACATTTCAGATGGGTTATAAAGGCTACATCCAACTTGCAATGCGTACAGGGCAATACCGTACACTAAATGCTGATATAGTTTATGATGGAGAGCTTAGAAAAGTAAACAAGTTGACTGGAGAAATAGCATTTGATGGCGATAAGGCGTCGGATAAAGTGGTTGGGTACTTCTGCTACTTTGAGCTTCTGAACGGATTCAGCAAAACCCTATATATGACTGTTGAGCAAATGGCTGCTCATGCCAAACGCTACAGTAAGGGCCTTAAAGCAGAAACAACAATCGAAAGCCTTTTGAATCTGGCTAACCTGCCTGTAGCTGCTGATAGCAAAACTGTAGGATGGATGGGGAATTTCCATGGAATGTCTTTGAAAACTGTTATTAGGATCCTGTTATCCAAATATGGCTATTTGTCAATTGAAATGCAACAGGCATTTGCGGATGACTCCGATGATGATACGCATGATGATCATAGTCATGAGCAGGGAAATAGCCAGGTAATAGACCTTGGAAATGTTGAATATGAGGATATAACAGACCGCTCATCAGTAAATGGTGGAGTCGGAACAACAGAACCAGATCCAGGATATTGATATGGAACTAAAGGTATTAGGCAGCTCATCCAGTGGAAATTGTTACATTCTGGATAATGGAAATGAGGCATTGATTATTGAGGCCGGGATTCGATTTCAAGAGATCAAGAAAGCTCTGGATTTTCAGATTAAGCGAGTGGTGGGCTGCCTTATTTCTCACCAGCATAATGATCACGCTAAGTATATCAAAACAATCGTGGAAAGTGGTATTAACACATTGGCACTCCCAGAGGTTTGGACTGCAAAAGATCTAACTGGATCCAGAGCAATTTCTATTGAGCTGGGAAAAGGTTACAAGTTTGGTAATTTCAGAGTAGTACCATTTTCTGCTTACCATGATGTCCCCTGCTGTGGATTTATCATAGATCACATTGAAACTGGTAGATTAATGTTTTTAACTGATAGCTGCATGTGTGAATATTTAATACCTGGATTGAGTAATATACTGATAGAATGTAATTATTCTGATTCCAGATTGATTGAAAATATCAATGCCGGCCGAACACTTTCATCACAAAGAAATAGGCTTATGGCCTCACACATGGAACTGAATAGCTGTAAACATATCCTTAAAAGTAATGATCTGAGCAAAGTAGTAAATATCATCCTGATTCATTTATCAGAAAATAACGGTGATGAGCTATTATTTGTATCAGAAATACAGAAAGCTACAGGCAAAGCAGTATATGCTGCTACACCTGGATTATGCTTACAACTCTCTACAATATAGAAAATGGCAAAGATTACAATAGACAAAATCAGTGGGCTGTTTAATCTAAAGCCAGTCTATGATTATCTGAATGCTCATAAGGATGGTAAGTACATGGTTGATGTTAAACTTGTAAGAAACCCCAGATCATTAGATCAAAACGGCTGGCTATTCGGATGTATCTATCCGCTGCTCTTAGAGGCTCTGATAAATGAGGGCTGGGAGTTTACAAGTCCGGAACAGGTACATGAGTTCTTTAAGTCTCAAATGACTGCTGATAAGGTAGTAAATAAGCACACAGGGGAAATTATTGAGTTCCCCGGATCCACCGCAAAAATGGATACTGTAACATTCTCCACATATTGCGAAAAACTAAGGGATTACGCTAAGGAATACCTGAACATTGATATTCCAGATCCAGATCCCAATTGGAAAACTAATAATGAATTTACCGAGTGAATATTAATTTTTAAAATCAAAAAAAATGGTTCAATTAAATGAGAAAAACGTAGCTGCTGCATATTCCGTAGCAGATACAAAAACGAAGAAAGTTTTAGAAGCTTTGTTTGGTGATGTTGTAAACCACCCTACTCCTACTTTGGATGATTACAAAACTATCCAGGAGTATGAAGATGCTTGTGTTGCTCTGGGAGAGTCCCCTATCAATGAAACTGAGCTTAAGAAAGCCGGTGTTTCCTCTCATCTTATTGCTTTGATGAAAATTGAAACAATTAGCCGAGCACTATGGGGTAAGAATTTCCAACCTACTCCAGATCCAGAGGGGACAAAAACATACTACTATCCCTGGTTTGCATTTTATACCAAAAAAGAGATGGAAAATATGAACGAAGATAGTAGAGGCTCCCTCTTGTCTGCTCTTGCGCTTAATGGTGCGTCTGCGGGTTTCGGTTTTCTGGATACGAATTCTCGCTCCTCGGCTGCGGCTGCGAGCGTTGGGTTCCGTCTGTGCCAGGAGACTTCAGAAAAGGCTGCTTATCTTGGAAAGCAATTCATCAAACTTTGGGCCGAGTATCACATGTTTAACTTTAAAATAGTGGAGGATTAAAAATGCAAGAAATTATGTTGTCGGATCATCCGATAGAACAAAGAACACAGATCCTGAGAGATAGCTGCGATCAGATTGAAGAAAGAAGCTACACCCGGAAATTCGATCAAATTGAAACTAATGATTTACGTGCGGAGTTAGCTGAGGTTTCAATTCAGATCCAAACCCTGGATGAAGAACTTGCTGAAATCAAAGCTGAATACAAAGGTAAAACTAAACCATTAGCAGAACGTATCTCCAGAATCTTAGGAGATCTTAAAAGTGGAGGTGAATATGTCAAAGGCGAATGTTACAAATTTATTGATCCAGAGGAGGGTAAAGCTGGCTGGTATTCTCCTGAGGGATATTTGCTCGAGGAGAGAGATATTCGATCTGAGGAGAGACAAAGAACCGCTTTTCAATCATTGAGGAAAACAGGTACTGATAACTGATTATAAACAATTAAATTCTTACAGAAATGGAAAAAGAAGAAAAATTACAGGTTCACATCCATGAGGGTGTAGATGTTTCAAAACCAATTGAAATCATTTTGAGAGAGGGTGCTGCTGCTAGAGCAAAAGAAGAATTAGTAACTAAAGCCCCGGAGAGTATTAGTGTTTCAGGTGTTATTTCAACACCGTTCGATTGGCTTCAAAAGCGTGTTGATACAATCAACCAGAAGCAGGCGAATATTAAGGTTAACCGTGAAAAAATGAGTATTGAGCTTACAATCAATGAAACGGATGCCTATAATAAAAACACCATCTCTGGAACTGTACAGCTATCTGAGGTATTTGCAAAGTTCGGTATCAACAATGAAAATAAGTCTTGGGAGCCTTCACGATTGGGACAATTCCTGAGATTGAACCGTGGGGTTTTTGAGGAAAAGGAGAAATGTATGGTACTGGTTTCTAGCCTTAAGAACTTTACTGCAAAAGCAAAATCCGAAATACAGAAGCAAAAGGATCCATCCGGGTCTACTGCTGATGTCTTTAAACAACAGGTTGAAAGTAACCTTCCAAAAAGTTTTTCTATCAGACTTTCAATTTTCAAAGGCACCGAAAAAGAACGGATTGAGGTTGAATTTGATCATTACCTAAGTGATGGTGATGTTTATTTACAGCTCGTTTCTCCAGGTGCGAATGAGATGGTTGAAAGTTACCGTGATACTTGCATTGATGCCGTTCTGGATAAGATCAAAGAGATTGCCCCAAATATAGCAATTTTGGAAGTATAACAAGTTTATGGGATGAGGGTACTCTGTGCCCTCTCCCTTTAAAAAGAAATACCGCAATGGCAAAAAAACAAGACCTACCAGCAATGCCCTTTTATGTCGGGGATTGGCTTAAATGCCCAGAGGTGATGATTTTACCTCCTGATATTAGAGGATTATGGTTTGATATGATCTGCTATATGTGGGGAAGCGTCGAGAGAGGTGTTATGATAAAGCCTTGTCGTAAGCCATACACTAAAAATGAACTAGTTAACATGATCGGCAGAGACTGTAATGGTACAGGTAACTGGCTAGATGTACTGATTGATAACGGTGTATGTTCAATTAGAGAAAGTGACGGTGCTATATTTAGCAGGCGTATGGTGAAAGATGAAGATATTCGCCGGAAACGGCAACAGGCAGGAAAACGAGGTGGAGAGGTTACTAAAACGAGAGTTCTAAAACCAAATAAAATAGTAGAATCTCCTACTCCAGTCCCCACCCCTCTTGATACTCCTCCGTTGTTATCAGCTGAGGAACAAGCTAAAGTTGAAAAGGCGAAAAAATATAAATATGCAGACAGTGTAACCCTAACCAGGGAGGAATACATGAAACTGGTTGAGGGACATTCAGAGGTTGGTGCTAAAAGAATGATTGAGATCCTGAATAATTACAAGGGATCAAAAGGGAAAAAGTATAAATCTGATTACCTGGCAATCCTTAATTGGGTTGTAGGTAGATATAATGAGGAGATACAGAAAAATGGACGAAAATTTGTACAAGCAGCTCCAGACGGTTTTGAGTCAACAGCTGGAGAAAACTACAGAGACACGCTTTAGGATTACCAATTACGATGAGAAAACCATAGGTGAGATGCTTATGATGTTTTACCAGCAGGAAGTAGTAAAAAGACGTGTACAGTTTACCAACGATGCTATAACACAGCAAAAAATTAGACAGGCAGCCAAATGGCTCACTGGAAATTACAAAGTAGGCCTATTGCTCTATGGCACAGTCGGATCTGGAAAATCAACCCTCGCACGTGCTATTTGCAATATGATCGGAGTTCTTTACCAGAGTTCTTTTTCATCCGAAAGAAAGCAAGTTTACCGTGTTTCAGCCTTGGATTTGGCTAAAAATGTTGCGGATGATCCAGCATTATTCAATAAGTTGAAAAGCATAGACATGCTTTTTGTCGATGATATTGGAACAGAGCCAGCAAGTGTAAAAAGCTGGGGAAATGAGTTCTCTCCTGTTACAGAGCTTATATATGCCAGGTATGATAGACAACTATTCACCTTAGCAACCTCTAACCTCAAAGAGAGCGATTTTTCAGAAAGGTATGGAGAGCGGATAGCAGACCGTTTAGATGAAATGTTTGAGCGAATCCACTACAGCAATAAAAGTTATCGAAAGTCATTTACTAAGTAAAAATGTGTTCAACAAATACCATTAACATGAAAAAAGAAATTAAAAAAGCCCCTATTACTATATCAAAGGTATTCCCTGCAACTCATAGCAAGGCTGGGCAACCGACAAACTTCCAGGAAAACATTTTAAATGAAATATATATGAGACCTGGCACCCGTAAGAGGCATACAATCAGAAAAAATTATGGCTGGTGGAAATCGAAAGAAGAAAAGATAAACAAAGGCGAGATGTACTTATCACTTAAATCATGGATTGGGAAACCCTATAATTCCCATCCGGAGGAGTGGCTAAAGCTCCCCAAGATAGCACTGCAAAAAATAACCATGACATACGGATCAGATGATGCTTATCCTCAGGTTTGGATTGATGGAAAGCAGGTACCTCTCCAAGAGGTAGCAAAAGGAGACACACTGAGTGTTGAGGACTTTGTAGAATGGTTCTTTGGATCCAGCAAATCCAATGTTTATGAGGGTGTTATTATTCACTTTACAGACTTCAGATATTAGTATGGTAGTATTAAGTCTTTTTGATGGGATGAGTTGCGGACAAATAGCTCTAAATAAATTAGGTATTATTCCGGAGAAATATTACGCTTCTGAGATAAAACCATCTGCAATAAAAGTAACTAAGTATAACTTCAGTGATACAATACACATCGGGGATGTCAAAAAAGTATCATATAAGAATGGGGTTCTGGAAACGGAAAGAGGGAATTATGATATTGGGCATGTCGATTTATTAATTGGTGGATCTCCTTGTCAGGACTTATCTGGTATGAATAAAAAAAAAGTTGGGCTTAAAGGTGAAAAGAGTTCTCTGTTTTGGGAATATGCAAGAATTAAAAAAGAAGTATTACCGACTTTTTTTATGCTTGAAAATGTTGGTTCAATGCCTTATAATGATGCTATGGCTATAACAAAGGAAATGGGTGTTAATGGGGTAAGAATAGATTCTTCGTTGGTCTCTGCTCAGTTGAGAGATAGGATCTATTGGACTAATATACCAGGAAGCGGAACTAACCTATTCGGGGGGGGCAAATTGAGCAACCGAAAGATAGAAATATCAAACTAAAGGATCTTCTTGAATGTGGATTTGTTGATAGAGATAAAAGTTTAGTACTTCTGGCTAAACATTACACCGGTTGCCCCTCTGATGAAGATAAACTTAAAAAGTATCTTCTGAAACGATATAAAAAAGCATTCTTGAATGTAAAGTGGTCTAATGAATCAATGAATGACGACAGCATAGAAATGCTCTCGCGAGTCGAAATGGAGAGACTACAAACTGTACCAGAGGGGTACACCTCATGTTTATCTCACCGTGAAGCTTCTAATGTTCTGGGTGACGGATGGACTGTTGATGTTATAACGCATATTTTAAAAGGATTAAAACAATAAATGTAATTATGGAGACAAACGCAACGAAAAGAACGGACATATTTCTCATTGATCCACGAAACATAGTAGTGGTAGACAATTTCAATGTTCGGAGAGATTTTGATTTAGAAGAATTGAAAGAACAAATCAGAGCAAAAGGGGTGCTTAATCCTCTTACTGTGATCCCATTCAAAGATAATGGGATCGAAAGATATAAATTAGTAGATGGGGAGAGACGTTACCGTGCTACAATGCTGGCAATTAGTGAAGGTGCTGAGATTCCCTTTGTAAAAGCACTTAAAGCCCCGAAAGATGCCTCTTTGGAGGATCTGTGTATTGAACAAATGATGAGAAATGAAGGAAAGCGTTTTTCTGAGTACGAGAGTGGCATCATGTTTAAACGGTTTAAAGATGATTTTGGATATAGCCAGGTGCAAATAGCTGAAAAGTTCAAAAAGTCACCTGCTTTCGTGAGCAAATGTTTATCGCTGATGAGCTTACCCCAGGAGATCCGTGACAGGATTGAAAATAATCTTATTTCAAGCAAAGCAGCCCGTGATATTGTAGCCAGTTATGAAGAAGAGGGCCAACAGGTAAAAGCCGTAAAGGAAGCCGTTGAGAGCGCCCAGGAACAGGGAAAGAGTATTGTTACCAATAAAGAGATAAACGCCCAGCAGAGAGAAGGAAAAGAGGCAAAGATAATATCTGAGGCTCTCAGGAAAGTGTGGGCTTACATGGATGGAGGCGTAATGATTAATGTTGATGAGCTGGCTAAGCTCCTCGATAAAACAGGCAGCCTATCACAAGCGATGAGACAGTACAAAAAAATAGTTAAGTGATATGGGAGTGCTACCAAGAAAACTGAAAAAGGATATTATCAAAGTCTCAGGGCGTGATAATTATTACACTATTGCCTGTGTATTGAGAGGGTATAAAAAGAGCGGAATCAAAATAAAAGTAAGCAAAAAATGAAAGTATTATTCTTTGACCTGGAAACTACAGGCACGTTAGTAAATAAACACGGGATCCACCAGTTAAGCGGATCTGTAGTGATTGATGGTGAGACAAAAGAATCTTTTGATCTTAGAGTGCAACCAAACCCAAAAGCAGAGATCATTCAAGAGGCTCTGGATATAGCTGGAGTAACTAAGGAGCAAATCCTAGCTTATCCCCCTATGGGTGAGATCTACAGGAAATTTACAGCCATGCTGGATAAGTATGTGAGTAGATTTGATAAGAAAGATAAGTTGTTTTTAGCCGGATACAATAATGCCAGCTTTGATAACCCGTTTCTCCGTGCTTGGTTCCTCCAGAATAATGATAAGTATTTTGGATCCTACTTCTGGAGCAATGCCATTGATGTAATGGTTCTGGCTACTCCATACTTAGCTTCTAAACGTGCCGAAATGGAGAATTTCAAGCAGGGAACCGTTGCTAAAACCCTGGGGATTCAGGTTGATGATTCCAAACTACATGATGCTCTTTATGATATTGAGATCTGTAGAGCTATTTACGATATTGTTTCACCAAATAAATAATTAAGTCATGCAAGAAAAAAAAGATGCTGCTATATTAGCAGAGCAAGAGAAGAACGAGAAAAAAGCAGCTTTTTCAGAAGAAATCGAAAAGGGATTTTTCCAGCCTAATAAAGAGAAAAACCACAGGGGTATCTATTTCCCTGAGTACTGGAGAAAGAAACGTCTGAAATGCTCATTTGTCAGCCAGCTGGAAGAGACTGCAAAGAAAACAGCAACGCTTAAAGATAAGCATGGAGAATACAAAGATGGGATATTCCTACATGGCTGCTCTATTGTGAAAGTCTCAGTTAATAAGATTGGATTGTGGTGCGTTGAGATCCACAGCGAGCATCCAGTAGGTTTGCCTATGATCCAAGAGATCCGCTACAAGTTCATCCCCAATGACTGCCTAATGGCTATGCTGTTACCAAGCAGAAAGGAACGCTCCGGCAATGATCTTATTACATTGTATCAGATACCTAATCAGGAAGAAAAGAAATGATCTATATCGGTATTGATACAGGAGTTCATACAGGGATTGCTTTATGGGATAACCGTAAGCGATCCCTGGAATTTGTTACCTCAATGCCTATCCATAAGGCTATGGAGGTCGTAAAACTTCACCAGGTAAATGCCCAGGAGAATTGCACTAAGCTGGTTGTAAGAGTTGAAGATCCGAGGCAGAGAACATGGTTCGGAACTGAAAGAATGAGCAGAGAGGAGGAACGTAAAAAACTCCAGGGAGTTGGATCGGTTAAGCGTGATGCCTCTATCTGGGATGAGTTTCTGAAAGATCTGGGTATTGAGTATGAAATGGTAGCTCCGAAAAGGAACATTACAAAATTAACTCAGGAAACTTTTAGGG
The DNA here is from genome assembly GCA_963677415.2 of Bacteroidales bacterium. GTDB lineage: Bacteria > Bacteroidota > Bacteroidia > Bacteroidales > JAQUTK01 > JAQUTK01. The sequence continues at coordinate 77,586 of CAXXFJ010000019.1, forward strand.
CATATACAGGTTGGAAAAATCAGACAAATGAGCACGGCCGTGATGCTGCTATGTTAGTATTTGGTTTTTAGTCAACTTTTTACGTACAAATGTGTTTACAGAACACATATTTTTTATATATTTGCATTACAATATAAATCAGAGTAACGGAATATGGTAATATTATTTTCGATTCTGGCTTTGGCCCTATTAGCATTATTCGTTTTAGCACGACATTGCAAAGGCTTTTTCGCAAAGTGTTTCCCTTATAAGCCTATGAAAACAGGTGATAGGGTTCATATTTATATCAACTATATGTACAACAGATCTGCTACCATTTCAAAGGTTAGTGGTAATCTAGTATATATCTATGGCATATTACCTCTGGTAATTAATCACAGGGGGACGTTTTATGCAAGGGGTATTCTCAGAGATGGTGAGAGACTTCTAATTGTAAGCCGGTATAGGTATTCTTATCTGGCTATTTTGGCTGAGGCTGTACGTAATATTTTTGGAAGTCCTGAATGTGAGGACAATTTACCTATATCAGAAGATGGAAAAGATTAAGAACATCGTTTATCGAAAAATTAGCGAATTGGTTCCTTTGAAGGAGAACCCCAGGACAATCACCAGCAAGGATCTTGATAAGTTGGTTGACTCTATCCGTATTAATGGGTTTTGGGAGCACCGACCAGTAGTATTATCAAATCGTACTGGTAAGATGATAGTCCTAGCAGGAAATCAACGTCTAAAAGCTGCAAAAAAGTTGAAAATAGAGCAGGTTCCAACAGTTTTATATGAGAATCTTAATGAAGATGATGAGAAAGAAATCATCCTCAGGGATAATATCAACAATGGACAGTGGGATCCGGTCGGTTTGCAAAGTAATTACTTTGCTGAGGTCGATTTCAATTTTATGGGCCTTGAAATTCCATCTTTTGGTGATGACGAGGAAGAGGAACCGAAAAAAAAGAAGGCAAAGAAAGCCAAAGAGGAAAATCAGGATCCAAATAGAGAGGATAGTGATGATAAAGAGGCTTTCTACAATTCAATGTTGAAGGATTGCCTGTATGAGAGCAATAACATTTTTGATATTCCTAATCTGCTGATCGAAAAACAAGCGGGTAAACTATTATTGCCATTCGCTCCATGGGGTGCTGATAGCCGTTTGAGAAAGGACGTTTCTACTTATCATTTCTTTGTTGATGATTACCGTTTTGAGGCGATCTGGAAAGATCCGATTAAGATACTAACCAGCGGTTGCAAGGCTATTGTTGAGCCGAACCTTTCCGTGTATGATACCACTCCTCTATCCTACGGGTTACAGCAGATCTATAAAAAGCGTTGGATTAGTCGCTATTTCCAGGAGTGCGGTATTCTTGTGTATGCAGATCTCAATGTATCAGTGAAATTTAAGGAATACAATAAAATGGGATTGCCGAAAGGCTACAATGCCTTTTTTACAAGAGGATATAACGGACGTTTGGAGTATCTAAAGCAGGAGCTGGAAGTAGCCAGGGAGATATCAGGATTAGAAACTCCTAATTTGCTGGTTTATGGTGGAGGTGATGAGATCAGACAGTTTTGCGCTGATAACAGCATAGTATATATTGAGCAGTTTATTAACGACAAGAAGAAGAAAAATGGCTAAAACGAGTGGAAGCAATAGTAAGCCTCCTAAAAACGGTGGACTAAAAGAAAATGATTCCAACTACAAGGGTAAGGTTGGAAAATTGGAATCGCTGGCTTCAATTAGCAATCCGGCTGTATATAAAACAGTAAAAGAAAGCATTTCCAGATTCCATTCTGTCCTGGGCGTAAGGCAAAAGGATATTAAAATTGCTACCCTGGATGGAGGTACGGGCGGTGTTCATCTTACAGCTAATGGGGTTTCAAAACTGGTAGTTTTGAATAAACAGGTATTCAATGCAAAGGGTACGACTACTCAAAGCGTTGCAAAATGGGCCGAGGCTGGTTATAAGTCTGGACACCTAACCAAAACAAATAAGCCGGTTGCCCACATTATAACGCATGAGCTGGCACACGCTACGTGGAACTCTCACATTTCATCTCCAAATGCAAAGGCAGCAACCAGCAGCGTAAACACTCTTTACAAGAAATGGAAAATGGATAAAGCTAAATCCGGCTATGGTAAGTATGCAACCTCCAATGTAAATGAGTTCTTTGCCGAGGTAAGTACAAGGGCCGTGCATGGGAAAGCGGATAAGTACACCAAAGCTGTTAAGGATATTATCAAAAAGTATAAACTGTAACTACTATATTTGTAAGGAGTTACAATAAAAGATATTATTATGAGTAAAATTGTATTAGATGTAAGGCAAAAGGCTGTTATCCAGAAATATGTTGATGGAAGTTACAGTCCGTTTTTCTCAAATGAAAACGAGCAAGAGGCAATGAATCAGGTTTTGGATATGGCTAATGAGCTGGAGGAGGAACTTGACGCTTATGATGAATCCGGTGATGATATGTTAAAATGGTTTTGGGAACAGTACCAGAAGCAAGAGCAACAGTAGTCTGAGAGTGAAAGGATCAGATAGGCTTCCTATCTGATTTCTTTTTAACCAAAAGTGTGTTTAAAGAACGCATAAATGAAAATCAACGAATAAACAACGCATGACACTGTTTGAGAAAGGGAATAAAATAGGTAATAGATTTACCTCTGATAGCCAGCCTAAGAATTCAGGCAGGAAGCCAGCCCTATACAAAAAACTAAAAGAGTTGACAGGCAAAAAGGTTGATTTTGAGTTAAGCAAAGAGGACTATTACAAGGTAATCCGCTACTTGATGGAACGTACACCAGGTGAATTAAAGAAGATCCTGGAGAATGCCAAAGATGATACCAACGGGAGTACTCCTGTTTGGGTTATCAATGTAATATCTGCAATAAACTCCGATATTCGTTATGGTCGTACTGCTACTATAGACTCTATCTTTGATCGGTTATTTGGAAAAGCGAGCCAGCCAATACAAGGAGATATAAATGCAAATGTGTCCGGATCTCTTTCTCCGGATCTTTCTGCTCTTTCTACTGATGATCTATTGAAGTATAACGAACTGCTGGAGAAGATTTATGGCAAAAAGTAAGAAAGATATTGCCATACCAGAGGCTCTTGCAGTTAAGATAGAGCTGTTTAGCCGTGGCTGCTTTGACTTCATAACCTGTCTTAATGGGGAAAAGCACGAAAAGCAGGATGAGGCTTTACGGATCCTTACCGACAATGAACATGCTGAGTTTTTGTATGGTGGTGCTGCTGGTGGTGCAAAGTCGTGGACTGGTGCTGCCTGGCTTCTCTTTATGTGCTTATGCTTTCCTGGTTCGAAATGGTTTATCGGTCGTGCAGAGCTAAAACGTATCACTCAATCAACCCTTATTACTTTTTATAAGGTTTGTAATCAATACAGTGTAGATGACACAATGTACAAGTACAATGGGCAATACAATTACATTGAGTTCTACAATGGTTCACGCATTGACTTACTGGATCTAAAATATCTACCAGGGGATGCGCTCTATGAGCGTTACGGATCTATTGAATATACTGGAGGCTGGATAGAGGAAGGCGGTGAGGTTAACTTTGGAGCATATGACACTCTGAAAACACGTATAGGGCGACATTTAAATAAAGAACTGAAAGTTAAGCGTAAACTTTTTATTACTTGTAATCCTAAAAAGAACTGGATGTATGAGACATTCTACAAACCAGCGAAAAAAGGAGACTTACCAGAGTATATGTACTATCTGGCTTGTTTAGTTCAAGAAAATCCATTTATAGATCCCGATTATATAGAGGGGCTTAAAACGACAAAGGATAAAGTAAAAAGGGAGCGTTTGCTTAAAGGTAATTGGGAATATGATGATAATCCGAACGCCCTTTGCTCACATGATTCTATCACGGCAATCTTTGGTAATATTCTGGCTCGTATAACTGGTACCCATTACCTCACAGCAGATATAGCACGCTTTGGATCCGATTATGCCCGTATTGGTGTTTGGAATGGTTACAAGCTCATTGACATCAGATGTTTTCCTGTTAGTAAAACGACTGATATACAAACGTGCATTACTCATCTACAGAAAAAGTACAGGATCCCGAAACATAAATGTATAGCGGATGAGGATGGTGTAGGTGGTGGAGTTGTGGATAATTGCGATATCCAGGGCTTTGTGAATAATAGCAGGGCTTTCAATGATGAAAATTATCAGAACTTACAAGCCCAATGTGCCTATAAGTTAGCAGATCACATTAATGACTCTGAGGTTGGAGTGGATTCTGATCTGGTTAGTCCTGCTGATATGGAGCAAATCACATTGGAATTAGAACAGATCCAGACGTGGAAAGCAGATGATGAGGGTAGACTTAAGATCAAGCCCAAAGAGGAAATAAAGCAGGATATTGGGTGCTCTCCAGACTGGAGAGATATGTTTCTAATGAGGTGCTGGTTTGATTACAATGAGTATAATATTCCGGATAATATAGAGAAAATGTTAGGATTAACCGATTAATAATTAAGTTATGGGGCTATTAAATGTAATAACAAATGAAGTCAAAGCAGCTGTAGGCTATCAACAGAGCTTTGCCGAATTACTTGCATCCCAGGATGTAGGTAGGGCTATGAATTTCATGAGATCGCACAGTGATGATGCACAAAAAAACATGGAGGAGTACAATCTGAAAACTCACAAGATTATGCAGCGTAAGGACAAACCCGTGTTTGACAAAAAGGGGAATTTCCTACGTTATCAAAAAAGGTGGAGGATTCCTATCCCCTATCAGCAGTTTATTAATGAAGTAGCGTTAGTTTTTCTCTATGGCAGACCTGTGAAATGGCTCCAGGAAAGTAAGAGTACGGATGATGCTTTTGAATCATATCAAAATCTACTGAAAGAGATCCGATTTGATGCACACGTTAGGGAATGCAAGCGTTTGGCCGGGGCTGAGGGTTCGGCTGCTATTCTTTACCATACCTACAAAGATCAGGACAATAAACCAAAGTTATTACTCAACGTCCTGGCTAAGTCAAAGGATGATGATATTTACACTATCAAAGATCAGTATAAACGGCTGATGGCTTTTGCCTGGGGCTATACACTGACTGAGACGGGTAATAAATCGGTTTATCATATCGACGTATACACGGCAGATGCTATATATAGGTGCAAGCGTGTTGCTATGGGCTGGGAGGTTATGGTAATGCAGAACTTAATAGGGAAAATTCCAGTGATCCTATTTGAGCAGGAGGTGGAACATGCCGGTGTGCAACCAATGATTGATCGTGTAGAATCAATGGAGAGTACTGATGCCGACGTGAATGATCGGTTTGCCAATCCTGCTATGGTTGCAACCAGCGAGATCCTGAACTCTCTACCAAAGGCTGAGGAAGAGGCGAAACTTTATATTCTGAAAAATGGAGGTGAAGTAAAATATCTTACATGGGATGATGCCAGTGAATCAAAAAAGGATGAGTATGATCGCCTGAATAAACACATCTTGAATAAGTCATTTACTCCGGATGTAGACTTTGATAATATGAAAAATATTACTAATGTGTCAGCTAAAGCATTAAAGCAAATGATGATGCTAGCTGTTATCAAAGCTGAGAAGCGCAAAGAAACGCATGATGGCTATATGAATCGTGCGGGGAAACTTACATTGGCTATACTAGGCAACGTGTTAGATTATACCAATAAAGCCAGGTATGATGCATTAAAGTTAGGGCACATGTTCCAGGAACCATTTGGAGATGATGTTTCTGATGCTCTTAATGATGTCTTGAAACAGTTTGGCGCTGGTGCTTTGTCTTTGCAAACAACCTTAGAAACGAGTTACCTGGTAAAAAATGCAAAAATGGAAATGGATCGCATTAAACAGGAACAAGTAGAGGCCCTGGAGAGACAAAAGGAATTGAATAAAATGGATGTATTTGGAAACGCTGAATAACAATCTAATAATAATTGAATATGAAAGTACAATGGACTGTATTTGATCACCAGGGTTATCGTATAGCATATGAAACCTATTCAGAGGCAGATGTAAAGGATTATGAACAGATCTATGAAGGCGAGGTACTTGATAGATATCAAACTTTTTGGGGTACACCTAAATTTGTAGTGGCCTTACCTGATGGTAGTATCACAACTGTAGCAATGACGGATTGTAGAATAGTACAAAAGGAAGTTAAGCAATAAACGGTTAATTGCCTTCACCGTAAGTAGGGCAAAAATATAAATACATACAGATATGTTTACATTGAGAATTGTCACTGAATTTCGAGACAAAGAAACTGATCCTCTTGACAAAATCACCGACAACAACGAGCTCGGTAATTCTTACGCAAAGTTAGAAAAGGGAAAAACTCGTATGTTTGATCAGATTATGGATGAGCAGTTTGGAGAGTATGACAAATCAGAGGTTAAAGCTCTAGTAATTGGAGAAAATGGACTGGTTTTTTTTATCTCTGAGAGTAAGGATAATGAGGTATATGCTTACTTCATTATGAGTGAAAATGGTAAAACGTTTGAGAAGTTGTAACATTTGAATATTAAGCGGGGCAATATTGCCCCGCTTAATATTCCTGGAATAGGCCAATGTTTTTATATGATGAAGAAGCAAGTTAAAGAAAAGCCAAAGTTCTGCTGTAGAGACTGTAAAAACAGTTATGGCTGGTATGAAAAAAATGCAGCGGGAGAACCTTTTATGTGTAAATGCAAGCTAAGCCAATGGAGCAAACTGTTATCAAGTCCACAATGCAATGACTTCGAGCTAAAAACGACATAAAAACGACATTGATGGCAGCTAAGTATATCAATTCAAAGAAACTCCAGCAGGAGCTTTTTAAACGCACTGAGGGCTATGCTGAGAATGTGCGTAAAATGTACGTGGATTCCCTAACCCAGATAATTAACCTGGTAAAGGGTACAGAATTGGAAGAAGGCAAACCTTTCTCCTTTGATGAATATGGTTATGGGGATGAGGCAAATAAGATCCTCCGTAACCTGTACGCTTCTGTGTACAAACAGATCCGTGGAAACTCTGAAAAGGAATGGCTGTTATCCGAAAGCAACAATGATGAGCTGGTTAAAAGTGTTTTTGGTGAACACTCTATTCAAGATCACCACTATTCACGCTTTTTTCAACGGAACAAGGACGCAATGGATGCTTTCCTTAACCGCAAATCAGGATCTGAGGGGTTGGATCTTTCTAAAAGGGTATGGAAGTACACCAACCAATACCGAACAGAGTTAGAAGATTCTCTGGATCTGGCTATTGGGGAGGGTACTGGAGCCAACAAACTGGCTGGAACCATACAGAAGTACCTCCAGGAGCCTGATAGGTTCTATCGTAGGTTTAGGGTTAAAATCGGGGAGGACAAAAACGGAGAGGCTGTCTATGGCAGAATTTGGAAACGTAGGGTATACGATAAAGAGATAGAGGGCTACAAGTGGATTGATGAGGATCCTAAGAAATACAAGTCTGGGCAGGGCGTTTATCGTTCCTCTTATCGTAATGCACAGCGTTTGGCACGTACTGAAACGAATATTGCCTATAGATCAGCCGATTTTGAACGCTGGCAGCAGCTAGATTTTATTGTGGGGGTTGAGATTAAGTTATCCAATAACCATCCTGTGACAGATATTTGCGATGATCTGAAAGGCCGGTATCCGAAAACATTCAAATGGACGGGCTGGCATCCAAACTGTAGGTGCTATATGATCCCGATTTTGGCAACCCAGGAGGAAATGGATCAAATGATTGATAAGATCCTTTCTGGAGAGAAAACGGATAAGATGGAAAGCTCTGAGCAGGTCAAGGATACACCTGATGAGTTCAACACTTGGGTAAAGGACAATGAGGAACGGATGGATAAGGCAAAAAGCAAAGGCACATTGCCATATTTCGTCAAGGATAACCAAAAAGGCATTGCAAAGATCCTCAAACCTCTTTCTCCTGAGGAACAGTATCACCAGGATCTGGTTGAAAAGTATGGAGAGGAAAGTGTTCAGAAGCTTTATGGCGCTTTTGATTCATTCAAAACAAAAATATCCGATGGGGATCTACCCTATCAGATTAAGAAACTCAATTTTGAAATAAACTGGGTTGCTGAAAAAGGCAAATTTCCTACATCTCCGGAGATGGTGAACATGCTAAAGCAGGAGCTAATAACGGTGGAGAGTAAATACGAAATCCAACATGCTGTTGAGGCTGCTAACAGTGTTCTATTGTATAAGAGCAAGAGCAAACCATTAAATGCTATCCTAGGAGATCTGAATGGAGCTATAGCCAATGGATCCGCAAAGGATATTCAAACCTTAACAGCCCAAGCAGCAGCTAAGATCCAGGAGATAGAAAAGGTCCGACTCGTTAAGATCGTGAAGAATGGGTCTGATGGAAATACAATAGACCTTTTTGCTACAACTGAGGAAAAGATGGAGATTGCACGTCTCCAGGATGAATATGATAAGATGATGGGGCAATATGGTAGCCAATGGGATGATTCTGTAAATGAGAGTTATAAACGTTTGGCAGCATATAAGAAAGATCTATCAATGAAATATTTGTCTAAGCAGGGCCGGTTAGTTAAGCTAAACGGTGAAACTGATGAGCTGGCAAAGAAAGCCCTGGATGAGTATATCAATTCTCCCACAAATAACAATGCTAGTACTCCTGTGGGAGGTCGATTTCAAAAATATAGCAGTGAGGAGTATTCAATATCTAACTTTTCAAAAAAATCGGGTATATCAGAGGATGAGCTGGGCCTGATTAACCGATATACCTACGGATCTAAATGGTGTAATAATTATGGCTATGGCATTAATGATTCATATTTCGGGAAAGTAGAGGACTATGGGGGTTTATGCCAAAAGTACTATCCAGCACATAACGCTGCTCTGGAAAAAATGCCCCGTTACAATGGCACCGTATTCTCTGGTATTAGCTTCGATACAATGCAGCTGGATAAATATGTGTCTGAGCTACAGGGATGCTTAAAATCGGGCAAAGAATACGTAAATAAGGCATTCATATCATCCTCTACTAACATAGACCGTACAACAATATTCGGAGACAATCTTATGCTTGTAATACAAAGCCGAAAGGGGGTTGATGTAAAAGCGATCTCACATTATGCCAGTGAGGATGAAATAGTATTTCGTGCCGGATCAAAATTTAAAGTTGTAAATGTGTACCAGGAAGCCACTCAGAAATATGGGTTTGGCCGAGGCTGGGTAATAGAATTGGAGGAAATGTAAAATGAAGATTATTAGAAACAATGTTATCCCGTTCAAGGGATTTAATGGTATTAACCTGTTTGGTATTTTATTCGTGCGTAAAAATGTGGTAGTATCAGAGCGTATGCTTAACCATGAGAGGATCCATACGGCCCAAATGAGGGAGCTGCTTTATGTAGGCTTTTATTTGTGGTATCTGATTGAGTGGTTGATCCGGTTGTGTAAGGATCCGAAAACTGCTTATAGAAACATCTGCTTTGAGGCTGAGGCTTATTCAAATCAATATGATATGGAGTATCTGAATAATAGAAAGCGCCTTAGCTTCTGGAGGTATAAATAAGAAGGGGCTTACTGCTCAATCGTTTGTACTAGTTTTTTTTAAAACTAATCTATTGTATAAATTTCGATCAACTTTTATTATATCTATACCCTCTAGTTTAGCCTCCAGCATAATATCCAGTAGTTTTATTTCATCTGATGAACTATTATACTGAAATATAGCATTTGATTCCTCTATTGTAAGATAGACAAAATCAACTTTTTCCATAGCCTTTTTGCCAGCTTTATGTTGCATTTTCTTTTGCCACTTTCGTACTGATTTGACTTTTTTTATCCGTTGCTTCTGTGGCTTTACTGGTTTAGTAGGTTCGTTATATTGCACCTTCTTATCTCCTGGATTATTGGTGGATACAAGGATGGTGATAACTAAAATAGTGGCAAATAATATGAAGAATAATATTCCCATTAGAACTGTCTGATTAATCTTACTTTCTTATTTAAGCCTTTATCTGATGTATTGCCGGATAAAGCGAAAAAGTTAAGACAAAAAGCCTCTGTTTCATTACTTTCAGAAGATGACCAATAATAGTTTTCCCAATTAGTATCAGATCTTGTAAACGTACCAATATATTCTTTATTCTCTGATAGTATAATAAGTTCGTTATATGAAGGTATGTACCAATCATTATAACCATTAAAGCTGTATGTCGATTTAAAGATGTATCCGGCATAATCGGATGAAGTGGAAATACGGGCCATCTTTGTTGTATTTGTCTTACCATTATCAAGATCTGTACCTAATAATGTTCCAGATCCACCCCATATAAAACCAACATCTGACTTGTCATTTTGATGATACATATCCTCTAATGATCCAATAAGTCCATGATCACCAGTAGCCTCTAAATGAAAAATTTTACCACCCTGAAACTCATCACCTAATCGTAATACAACATTTACAGTTGTTTCACCATTAAAGGACTTAGTATCTTTTTTTGCAATGCAAGCTATTTTATGACTTCCAGCAGAAATGTTTTTAGGTATAAATTTAATTCTATATGGATTTGATATAGAAGATCCAATGCTTTGACCGTCAAAATAGAAAATAACTTCATCAACATTTTCACTTGTAGAAGCCTGAAACGTCTCCTCTACTCCATTATGTAAAATATTATTGGCCGAAACGGTTACGGTAATTTTTAATTCAGGCTCATTGTCTTTCGAGCATCCTGTTATTAAAGCTACCAGGCAAAGCATAGAAATAAATCTTTTCATATTCGCATCTATTTTAATAATGAATGCAAATATACAAAACAAATAAACAAATTATTCTTTGAGATTCTTTTTTCCGTCTTTAAAGACACTTTCCCAATCAGTAGCATCGCCATAGGGATTTGGAGATTTACCAGGTAAATAGTCCTCAATGAAACTCTTTTTCCATTCCTGATAAACCTCTTTCAGTGTCTTGTTTCCTGGAGAGTCCAGATATATGAAATGAAACTCTCTTTCATATTCCCATAGTCTGGCAGCAAAGGGCTTTTCTTTGTCCCCTGTATAGGGGTTTTCGGCCTCTCCTTTATACCATCTATAATTTGAGTAGTCCTCTGTGATTCCAGAGAAAAAACCCTCTTTATTCCAATTCTTAGCCATTGTACTTATTGATTCTTTTCTGTTGATAACTGATCATGCAATCCTGGGCAAATATGCCTAATATACAAAGAAGATCACCGTATGATAATTGCCTATCTCTTATTTGCTCAAAAAATTCATTTTCTTTGATTCCTAACACGTTCGAACTTATTTTTGTGATAGGAATACCCATTTCTGATAGCTGTCTAAGATCCTCAACGGCTAGGACTCCTTTAGCTTCACATTGCTTTACTGTGAATTTAAGATACTCACTATCTACAGCCAAAGCACGACTGATGCCATTTATTATTCCATCTACAATTTTGCTCATTATATTGGTAAATTATGTTTGTCGTTCAACATTGCATAAAAATCACTAATCACTTTGAGCATCTCAGTTGGTAGATACTCCATCGCCTTGTTATAGATCTCCATTGGTATATCAAATGTCGATTCTGCTAATGATCCGGCTATGGCAGCAATGGTATCGCTGTCTCCTCCAATAGATACAGCAAGCCGGATAGTTTCCTCAAAGTTGTTTGCATCCAGAAAGCATCTGATAGCCTGGGGTACTGTGCCCTGGCAGGTTTCATCAAAGTAGTTTGAAGCCCTTCTAATTCTTTCCATTGAGGGTATCCGATACATGTGGCCGCTTGGTGTCATAATGGGATCCATATCCTTTATTCTTTCAGGGGTGAATATCCAGCCTGTTCTTAGCCCGTATATAAGCTCAGATATTACCTGGGCCCCCTTAACACCTTCTGCATGATTGTGAGATACAATCGCAGACTGAAAAGATTCAAGTAAAACCGCTTCATACACATCATATGCCCATGCAATAGGGCTTACTCTCATGGCAGATCCGTTCCCAAAACTGTTGTATGGCTGTGGATTCTCAGACTGGATCCAGCGGGCAAAGGAACCTCCATAAGCGCCTTTGGGGTTTGGGTACTTTCGGCACCACTCCAGAAGGCTCTCCTTATAGCTTTTCCCATTCAAAATTGCGTCTGCTATAGCAACAGTACAGATCGTATCATCAGTAAAGCTACATTCAGGTGTGAAAAGCTCAAAATCTGTTTTGTTGGTGTTATTGAATTCAAATCTGGATCCAACAATGTCACCGATAATTGCTCCTAACATATTACTCCTTTCTTTTGTTTCCACCTCTAAGGGTGTGTTTTCTCCTCAGTATTCCCATCCGGATAATGCATATCCGGTTTTTATACTCTCCAGCATCCAGATCTATGTTCCATAAACTTTCTAGGCTTATGCCTATTTGATCAGATGTTAAATACTCATATATTGCAGTCTTTGAGCCAAAATAATGATGCTTTTTCCCTTGGAATGGTTCTATTAGCTCTATATGAATTACTTTGAATTGCTGTTTTTGAGTGCCCATCTTATCTGTCTTTAATTGGAACGCCCAGTAAAACACTCTCAGTACATTCTCCGTTCAGAAAGTCAACAGCCAGCACAGCAATAGCACGGCTTTGTGTAGTTGGCAGCTCCTTAATATTAGCATCTTCATAGTTGCAAATCTTCTTCTTCAGGATCTCCAAGGACTTTATGTATCCTATTCTAACGGAGGAGTTGCAGAAGCGATTAATCCGCTTATCATCCAGGCGTTTCTTTATCCCACAGATGCAATTCTTTATTTCTTTATCTTCGATCATAATCATATGTTTTAAAAACGCAAATATAGCAATTATATTACATATAACAAACAAATCAGCTTCCAAAAAGAGCATTTATTAAAATATTAATCTAATGCTGCATAGAAAGCAACATGAATAACATCCCATTTTGACCCCAATACCGCAAACTGGTATATCTTTTCACCTGGTGAATGAACGTTCAAAATAGGATACTTGACGTTATCCTGGGAGGTTGTTTCCGGTGTGTCATTCTCCTGGGAATATAGCTTTAGACTGGAGAGAATTTTTTTGTACTCATCCTCTCCAAATGCCTTGATCAGTTTAGTTCTGTTTCTCAGAGCAAATCTCATTATTTATGCTTTGAGTTTTACGAATCAATGCGATATCATCGTTAATAGAGATGTAAATTCCAGTTCTACCTGATATGACATCTATACAGCGATTAAGAAAACGAACCTCTTCTTGCAAGTTCTTAACCTCCTCTTCTGATTGCATATGCAATTCTTTCTCTTGCTCTAAAGATCTCTTTAGATCTTCTATTTTCTGCTTATTCATAATCCAATAGTTTTATAGTTGTCATATTTTATTATTAGATAGATTTCTTATTCCGCAATTGTTGTATGAATTGCATGTTGGGCAATGTTTTTTTATCGCCCTTCTTGTTTTTATTGTAACCAGCAATCTTTGAGCCCAATTTAAACGATGATAAATGAAATAGTCACGAATACCACCGAGTTCATAGCGCGAATAGATATCAATAGCACAATTGCGTTCTATTTGATATATGTATCTATTCATTGAGTCCTGTATAGCTGATCTTATTAGAGAATACTGTGCGCTTTCCATTTTTTGAAAAATAGATGTTTTCCTTCATAACCTTAGTTTCCTTTGTCACCGTGTAATATTGTAATATAAGCACGACGAAAGCTAGGAAACTAACAATCGCTACAATCAGCAGCGTTATTATCGCCAATGCAGCCCAATCCATCACTCGAATATGTTATAGTCACGACCGACACAATTTATCAGGAAGATCTGAACGGTTAATGTCTGCTTGCTTTAACAGTGAATCTTTGAAGTAGATTTTAATTTCATCCCCTGATTGAAGCATCCCTTTGTAGTTTTACCTTATTACATACACCTTTCGGATAAATTGGATAAGATCATCTTTACAATAGCTCCTTCCACTTTCAAGCCCTATCTTATAAAGATCGCAGCAATCGAACGTCTTAAAACCTGCATTATAAAGTTTCCTCATTGCCTCAATACGCTCTACGTTCTTTGATGCGTTTGTCTCCAGCTCATCGTGCCCGGTCAATGTAAATCCAAAAGCAATATATTTTATCCATGATTTGTGCATATATTTGACTACTTGATCAACCCATTTACCGGCTATTTTTGTAAGTATCTTAACCGGAACATCGTTTTCCATTGCTATCATTACCGCTTCCCATGTCAAATCAGAACAATCACTTAACAAAGGATCAGTAGTAAATGAGAAAAATAAACCGTGTTCCTGTAATTCGGTTAAGTTCGCCTTTAGCTCTTTTTCAAAGATGCTAAGTGCATCCGATTCATTTTTGAAGCATTTCTTCAAAGTCGGGATATCTCCTCCAAGAGTTGCCTTACCAATTCCTTTTTTCAAGAAACAATAAGTACACCCGTTGGAGCATCCGACATAGAAATTACACGCCCAATAGCTATACTCACCTGCTTTTCCGCTAGGGTTATAAATTGCTTTTCCTTTAAATTCTTTCATGATTACTTATTTATAATTCAACAATTTCTGATTTGAATTTTAGCGATAAGTGTAATGGATACCATACTTTCGCTCCCGTTATTGTGTTAATCCCATGAAACCATGTATCACCGTTATCAACTACCTCAAAGGAAGATATTGATGCCTCCCTAATATTTCCTCTCGTATTCTTATATGGAACAACATCCCCTATATTGAAAGGATTGTCTTCTGGTTTAAACTTAAATGTGTTTTTCATTGTTTTACCTCCTTATCTTTTTTATCAGCTCTATGGTACCCAGATTTGACAATTCACTAGGTTAATTTATTCGTATTCACTCCAGCACCGAATAAGGCGAAATCTCCCAGCGCTGGATCTTCTGGAAAAACGCTTTTAAAATAGTTTGTTATCTCTGTTGCCGTTCTCATGTCCGCTTGTTTCCTCTTTGTAATGTCCAGGGCAATAGCTACCCTGTGAACATGTGTGTCCAGTGGAATAATGAGATCCTTAGGATCAATCCTATCCCACACACCCAAATCTACAATGCCATCCTTACGAAC
>CAXXFJ010000020.1:0-33303 GCA_963677415.2 Bacteroidales bacterium
CAAAAGTTATCGGTTCTGGTAAAGAAACATAAGAACTATGAGACTTTCAATCAACATATCGTACTCATTTTCGATGAGTGCCACCGCTCACAGTTTGGCGATATGCATACGGCAATAACAAAGACTTTCAAAAAGTATCACCTGTTCGGATTCACAGGTACGCCTATTTTTCCTAAAAACTCAAGCAGTAACAGCCGTGCGGATTTACGGACTACAGAGCAAGCCTTTGGAACTAAGTTGCACATTTATACCATTGTCGATGCCATTACCGATAAAAATGTACTTCCGTTTCGTGTTGATTATATCAGTACCATGAAGGAGAAGGAAGATATACAAGATGAGAAAGTATGGAACATTGACAGGGAACGGGCGTTGGCTGCACCGGAACGGATTACCAATATCGTGAATTATATTCGTGAACATTTCGATCAGAAAACAAAACGCAATAGTTTCTATCAACTAAAAGAGCGTCGATTGGCTGGTTTTAATTCCATTTTTGCCGTTTCGTCCATTGATGTAGCTAAAAAATATTACGCGGAGTTTCAGAAACAAATGGCTGGGTTGCCAAGCGATAAGCAGTTGAAGGTGGCTACTATTTACAGTTTTGGGGTTAATGAATGCGATCCTGAGATGGATGGAATTATAGAAGATGAGAATCTGGAAGATACCAGTCTTCTGGACCAAAGTTCCCGAGACTTTCTCGAATCTGCCATTAAGGATTATAATAAGACTTTCAAAACCAACTTTGATACCTCAAGCGATAAATTTCAAAACTATTATAAAGATGTATCGCAACGTGTGAAAGACCGCGAAATTGACTTGCTCATTGTAGTCAATATGTTTCTTACCGGTTTTGATGCCACGACTTTAAATACCCTTTGGGTAGATAAAAGCCTGCGTTTGCATGGGCTTTTACAAGCCTTTTCCCGCACAAACCGTATTCTTAATTCAGTCAAGACATTTGGGAATATAGTTTGCTTCCGCAATCTCGAAAAAGCGACCAATGAAAGTATTGCTCTATTTGGCGATAAAGAAGCCGGAGGGGTTGTATTGCTTAAAACGTATGGCGAGTACTACAACGGCTATAAAGATGGGGAGAAAGATGTGGCTGGTTATGCCGACCTTGTGAGCGAATTGCAAGAGAAATTTACTGTCGGTGAACCTGTTATCGGAGAGCAAAACCAAAAAGACTTTATCAAGCTTTATAGTGCCATTCTGAAAGTAAGAAACATTATTTCCACATTCGATGAGTATGCAGGTAATGAAATGTTGAGTGACCGTGATGTGCAGGATTATCACAGCATGTATATCAACCTTTATAATGATTATCGCGGCAAAAATAAAGGTGACAATGAAAATGTGAATGATGATATAGTCTTTGAAATGGAGTTGATTAAACAAGTTGAAATCAATATCGATTATATCCTGGCGCTCATTAAGAAATTTCACGAAGGTCATTTAAAAGACAAGGGATTAGTAATAAGTATCAATAAGGCCATTGATTCCAGTGTGGAACTCCGCAACAAAAAAGAACTTATTGATCAATTTATCAACTCCATAACGCCATCAACCAATGTCGATGATGATTGGCACTCTTTTGTTGATGCAAAGAAATTGGAAGAATTAGAGAGTATTATTACAGAGGAGAATCTGGACAAAGACGAGACATGCAAATTTATTGACAACGCTTTTCGTGACGGTTATATACAGACGACAGGCACGGCACTCACAAAAGTTTTGCCCCCTGTTTCAAGGTTTACACCTACAGGTGATCGCACGAAGAAAAGAGAATCCGTGCTCGAAAAACTAAGAGCCTTTTTCAATAAGTTTTGGGATATCTCGGGTGGTAAATTTGCCTAAGACTAAATGGAGTGACACCGACTCATCAGCGGTCTGCGGACTAAACTGATAGAAATACAAGACGGGAAAAAGAACTTCAATTTCTATTGAATTTGTGTTAAACTGTTCATTTCTTGCCGTTATCGGCAAGAAATAGGTATATTTGCACCAAACAGGCTAATAAAACTTGCCGATAGATGAATATGGAAGAGTATATTTCAGTGAGCGAATTTGCTGATCGGTATGGCATATCGGAACGTACTGCCCGCAATTATTGTGCGAGCGGTAAGATAGATGGGGCATTCCTGACGGGTAAGACATGGATTATCCCTGCCTCGGCAGTGTTGCCCGGACGTAAGAGGCGACAGCTGAAGGAATCCCCTTTGCTTAAAGCTCTCCGGGAGCAAAAGGCTATGAAACTGAAAGGCAGCATTTATCACCGTACACAGATTGATTTGACTTACAATTCCAACCATATAGAGGGTAGCCGACTGACGCACGAACAGACACGCTATATCTTTGAAACGAATACCATTGGAGTGAGTGGCGAAAGTATCAGCGTGGATGATTAGATATTCCGGTGATAGCCACCCAGTGATTCCGGTGATAACCACCCACTCACTCTGCTCTTTTATAATGACAAAATTACCGTTTTTTTCTTAAACTCTCTCCTTTTAATTCAAATCTATGCGATGTATATACAATTCTATCAATGATAGAATCGGCCAATGTTTCATCGGTAAATATATCAAACCACATAGCCACTGGTAGTTGACTGGCAATTATAGTTGCTTTTCTGGCATGCCTGTCTTCTATTATCTCCATAAAGTCAAGTTGCTGTTGTTTCTCCATGGTGGATAGTCCGAAGTCATCGAGGATTAGCAAGTCGGTCTTGGCTACTTTGTCAAAGAACCGTATGATTGATCCTTCCACTCTGGCAATTTTCAGTCGGAGCAATAACTTCTGCATGTTGTAATAGGACACCGTAAAGCCTTTCCTGCATGCTTGAGTACCTAAAGCCGATGCCAGGAAGCTTTTTCCGCATCCGGCTGCACCTGTAATCAGCACCGATTCCCCGTTTCGGATATAGCTTCCTGTGGATAATGATAAAATTCTGGATTGTTCGACGCCGCGGCTGGCTTCAAAGTTTAACTCTTCAACCGATGCCTGATAGCGGAACGAGGCATTCTTTAACAGACGCTCATACCGGTTCGAGTCCCTCTGATCTTTCTCCGCTTGCACTAAAAGTTTGAGCCCATCCATAAAGGATAGTTCATGTACTTTTCTGGTTTCTTCCCACGTTTTCAGGCAACTGACCATGCCTGAAAGCTTTAATTGCATCAATTCTGATTTGATTTGTTCCATTCTGATTCTGTTTTAATTTGATTCATATAATACTCTTTCCCCCTGATATTTTTATGCGGGAGACGTTTTTCTTCCTCTTTCATTGTCTCTTTTGTGCTTTCTATAAATTCATAGGCCTTGTTTTCTATGATTTTCTGCAATGACTTGCAGGAGAGCAAATCACAATCAAGGGCATAGCGGCAAGCCTTTTCAAAAACAACGGGATTGGTTTTCCTCTGTAGGGATAAGAGCCCGTCACAACGTCTGTAGATGCGCTCAGGTACTTCTTCCTTCTCAAAGTTCCGGATGATTAACCCTGCTAAGTTTTCCGAACGTTTTTGCGCCTGCCGGATATAATACTCAGGACTCCGCTCCAGATAATGCCGGTGGGTAGAACACAAATGCTCTTTCTGTGTGGTATAACCGTAACCGGCCGTGCGAAGATGAGTTGCGATACAGTCTCCGTCACAATAGATTCTGACAATGCTTCTTGTGTACACGACCGAGACCTTTCTGCCGATATAACTGTAAGGGACAGAGTAATAATGCTTATCCCTGCCCAGAAAGATACAATTGTTCTGTGCCACCTTCAGTAAGGCATAATACTTCAGATCAAAGTCATCGCAAGGTAATGCCGTCAACATGGAGCGTTCTTCGGCCAGAAACTTTTCTTCCCGTGAATAAGGTTTTTGCTGCATGCGGGTTTGATTGTGCTCTTTGACTTTCTCCGCGATCGCTTTATTGAGTTCATCCATGGAAAAGAATGTTTCATTACGGAGTTTGGCGTAAACCCGGGTGTAAATGATCTTTACATGGTTTTCTACGGCAGCCTTGTCTTTGGGGGAATAAGGTCTTGCCGGAAGAACCACAAACCCGTAATGATTGCCAAAATCTTCCATGACCCGATTCAGTTCCGGCTCATATTTGTCTGTTTTTATAACTGCCGCTTTCAGGTTGTCGGGAACCAATATCTTGGGACTTCCTCCAAAACAGCGTAACGCACAAGACAAGCCATACAGAAACTCTTCCGTGGATTGGGAACGGACCGCCATTACAAAGGTGTAATCCGAGTAAGGAAGGCATGCTATAAAAATCTGAACTTTTACCACTTCTCCGGTTTCTCTGTCCACATAAGACATCGTATCCCCCGAGAAATCCACATACAGCTCTCTGCCGGGAGCATGTTCCAGTATAGCAGAAGGATGTCGCGCCACGCTCACCTGGGAAAGATGATAACAGAACTGGGAGTAGCCGTAGCCATCGGGATGCTCCTTTTTGTATTCCTCCCACAGGGTCTGCTTTGTTACGTGAGGACGCCGGAGCTCCTGCTCAAAATAAGAAAGCTTCTCCTTAAAAACCAGAAAACGATCTTCCGTATAAGCCGGATTACCTGCCGAGAACTTCTTCTCAAGAACAGGATCTTCCAACTTCAAGAGCGTATCAATATCAAATCCGTTCTCTTTTACTTTACGCAGATACTCGTTGACTGTCCCTTTATAAAGATCCAACGATTGGGCTATCCTCCGATTGGAGACACCCTCCTTATGCAATTGCAATACTTGTTTTATTTTACTCATTCGTATTATTTTTCCTGCCATAATAGTATTCTATGTATTGATGATTCGTACATAGAATATAAGCATTTTCTATAAATGAGTGGGTGGATATGCTCCGGAATGTGAATTCTTTTTCACAAGCTGCTTCTCGAAAACAAAACAAACTAATCTTCAATGACTTATACTCCCCAAAATGGGTGGATATGCTCCGGAATCTTTCGCTTCTTTACCCACTTCGTATCGACTGGGTGGGAATGCTCCGGAATCCGGTTCAAAGAATCGTTTGTCTCGTTTAAAAAAACTCTTTTTTATCCGTTTTTATCCGTTTTTGGGTGGATATCTGCCGGAATGGCACTGAATATAGCCCGTTTTCTTCTGGATTATGGCACTATTCGTTCCGGATTTTTTGGGTGGGTATGCTCCGGATTATCTAATGATATCATTGAGACAACCAACCACTTCCGCTGCATCGACCTTATCATTGACCATGCTGGTGAAAAACTGTCGGAGGCTTTTATCAAACAGTTGCATCTCGTATTGAAATCGGGAATCTCGGATGCCAATAAAGATTGGTTTGCCGTGGGTGATTATAAGCGATTGCCTAATGAAGTGGGTGGTGCTGAGACCTGTCCGCCCCAGGAAGTGCATAGTCAGATGAAGGCATTGTTGGCGAGACATAATGCCAGGAAGAAAATGACGTTTGAAGATTTGCTGGATATGCATGTGCAGTTTGAGTCGATACACCCGTTTCAAGATGGAAATGGCCGTGTGGGGCGATTGATATTGTTTAAGGAGTGTCTGCGTTTTGGCTTTGTTCCTTTTATTATCACTGATGACTTGAAGCTGTTCTACTATCGCGGCTTACATGAGTGGACTCCTATCAAAGGGTATCTGCTGGACACCTGTCTGACTGCACAAGATAACTATAAGGCACTGCTCGATTATTTCAAAATAGCCTACAAATAGGAGGAGAGCACTGTCGTATCGTGCAAATCACAGGCTATCAGTGAGGACGACCATTTTCGTGAGGTCACGAAAATGGTCGAATAGGGCAGTGGTGCCAAGCGTGAAGCAGGTGAAATCCCCATTTGTGCGGCAAGTTTCTTTTGTGAGATGTTGCGGGTTTCAATTTCTTCTCTTTTTGTCTATTCGGAGTGGGAGTAGAATGCATTTTAATTCCATCGAATTCGATGGGTTTAGAATAGTTTTAACTGAAAGAGTCTGGATTGCGACATTTATTCATAGCTTTGTAGAATGATGGCCGAGTTATTCCAGACAACCTTGATGCTATTATATAAGTTGGATACCGAATTAAATCGCATATTGCCACCAAGTTTTGTATCTGGGCTACCGAACGACTCAAAGAATTAATCACTAACAATTATTTTTAGTTATGGAAAAGGGAAGCTCACTAAAACTTTTTGAAGATAAAAAAATTCGTTCGGTATGGAACGAAGAAGAGGAAGAGTGGTATTTTTCGGTAGTAGATGTAATTGATGTGCTTACTGATAGTGCCAACCCTACCGATTATTTGAAAAAGCTGCGTAAGCGTGATACCTTGCTTGGCGATTACCTAGGGACTAATTGTCCCCAGGTAGCTATGACCACCGAAACAGGGAAACAGCGTAAAACATTAGGCGCCAGTACTGCACAGCTTTTTCGTGTCATTCAGTCAATTCCCTCAAAAAAGGCAGAACCGTTTAAGTTGTGGTTAGCCGAAGTAGCCAAGCAGCGGCTCGACCAGTTGCAAGACCCCGAATTGTCCATTGAGCAGGCGATGACCGATTACAAATGCTTAGGATATTCAGATAATTGGATTAACCAACGACTGAAAAGTATCGAAATTCGTAAGGACTTAACCGATGAGTGGAAACGTTTTGGCTTGCAGGAAGGTATTGAATTTGCTACCTTAACTGACATTATCTACAAAACATGGGCAAGCAAAACAGCGAAAGAATACAAGAAATTCAAAGACTTAAAGAAGGAAAACCTTCGTGATAATATGACCAACAAAGAGCTCGTTCTTAACATGCTTGCCGAATTGTCAACCAAGGAAATTTCGGAAACAACCAATCCCGAATCTTTTCCCGAACACGAAGATGTGGCAATGCGTGGAGGAAAGATAGCCAAAGAAGCCCGTTTGAGATTAGAAGCCGAAACAGGTAGAAAAGTCGTCACTCCTCTAAATGCAAAAAGCATACGCTCAATTGAAAACGGGAAAAAAGAGATTCAGGATAGTGAAGTAGAAGATTACATGCTATAAACTGGAGGAGTGGGTATCGACTGTCTTTCCTATGTGGTTTTTTAGTTATTTGTGGAAAATATACAAATCAACAATATTTCAAAGGATAGATGCAACTTGTGCAAAAATTGCACAAGTTCAAAAACAAACATTCAATCAGTTATTATGTCATTAAAAATACAGACGATTCTTAGAAATAGACATGGAGGGACGATTCATGCTATTTTAGTTTTGCTTTCGATCAGCATCATTATTCTTAGCTTTAAAAATTCGCCAGGCCATTTCATTGAAAAGTCAGACCAAAAAAACGATTTTGAAACGGAACAGGCTCTTGCTTCAGACATTGCTGCAGATGCAATTGGCGTTAATACCCATATAAATTATACGGGTACCATTTACGATACACATTATGGAGACATAATAAAACCTCGCTTAGCCGAACTTGGAATTAGGCACATTCGCGATCATTTTGGAAATGCTACTGTCAACTCACGTTTCCAGGAGCTTGCCCATAATTATGGGATTAAATTGCTTTTAATCAACAACGATGGTGGAACTGACCTGGAAAATACTCTTCAGGAGGTTAAAAGGTTAAACGCGATAACCCCGTCAAAATCAGTTGTGGAATACATTGAACCTGCAAACGAAAGAGATAATGGATGGAAAAAAGCAGATGGAAGTAGTGATTGGGATAGGCTTTGTACCTATACGCAGAATTATTACAAGGTTTTCAAAAATGATCCGGCTACAACTCAGATTCCGTTGCTTGGGCCATCATTTGCCAATACCAGGAATAGTGCCGTTTCTTTCAGCGGTGTTTGTGTCACTATCAATTCCATTTTGGACAAAGGGAATACCCATATCTACAGTGGACTTTATCCCGAAAGTTCGATAGCTGGTGGTTGGGGGATAAGCCTTGAACAAGCGATAGCCAATTACAAAAAAATATGTGGCGATAAACTAATCATTGATTCAGAAACAGGGTATAAAATGAGCAGTGGGCAACCCGGGCATCCTGCCGTCTCACAAAGAACTGCCGCAAAATATTCTCCACGCTTAGTACTCTCGAGAATTATGAAAAGGTTTGAGCGGATTTACTTTTACCAGCTAATTAACAATTCGGAAGATTTTGGACTTTTAAATAGTGATGGAAGCCCGCGCTTGCAATTTACCTCGCTTAAAAACTTCATTAGTTTGATGAGCGATCCCGGTGACGATTTTGTGCCCGGCACATTAACTTTCAATTTAAATGGAGATTTAAAAGATATAGAACACTTGGTCTTTCAGAAGCGTGATGGGCGGTTTTACCTGGTAGTTTGGCAGAGCGTAAATTGCTCTTCTGATGGCACAAGCAACAATAATTACAAGGACATAAATAATCCTGAACGAAAAGTCACCTTGGTTTTCCCCGAAAAAATCTCATCGGTCAAACAGTATCGTCCTTCGTTTGAGTCTATGCCCGATGGGAGTGGCTTAAACCCGGTGGCTGTCAACACAAAGATCGCTTCGATAGAATTAAATGTACCTGATCATATTTTAGTAATCGAAATAAAAAAATAAATGCAAATCTGACTTCAATAGCTGAAATAGAAAGTTGATAAAGCGATGGGGTTGGAGAAGCATGCTGATGGTAAGGCCTATTGGAGGCAAGATCTATCAGGCCATGCCGGTATAAGTTTCGTAAATACTTGGAAATGTGTATTACTTGTTTTCTTTTTCAATTTTTGCCACCTACTTTAATGTCCAGGTCTGTCATTTTCAATAAGTCTAAACAAATGGGTTGAATATTCCGACCATTCCATCTATCAACAACATGATATTTGCCAAACTCTTTTCCTTCTAAAATCCACTGTGTACCATCAACTCCAAAAACACTATTATCTATTGTTGGTGTGTTCCAAAAATCAATCGAATCTATTTTCTGCTGGAATTGAGTCCATTCCTTTAAACTCAATTTCTTTTTCTTGTCTGTGAGGAGTTTGCCCGAGTCATATCCACCTTTTCCATCGCATACTTTCCAGTACAATGTAATTTGGTCTTTTTTATTTTCCAAACGTATAGCTATTGGATTACGGAATGACGGTAGCAAGGTAAACCGATACACTTTTGTGGGTGATGAATCGTTTAGTACCGGTTCTTTAAGTGCGACAAGATGTTTGGAATACCAACCGAGACGAAAATTTGCAAGCATAACTCCGGACACATTATTGATTACATTGATTGAGTCATTGGTTTTCCAATCAACCGGCA
Organism: Bacteroidales bacterium; assembly: GCA_963677415.2. Lineage (GTDB taxonomy): Bacteria > Bacteroidota > Bacteroidia > Bacteroidales > JAQUTK01 > JAQUTK01. The sequence goes on from CAXXFJ010000020.1 coordinate 9,232, forward strand.
AATCCATTAATTCGGATAGTGGGAAATGGGATGTTTGAACATTATATTGTTCATAGAGCTTCATCTTATTGGCATCTCCTAAATAAGTAGCAAGTTGCAACATAGGATATTTCAATGTCTCTTTACAACTGTCTTTTTGTTGACAAAGAGCGTCAAACTGTTGAAGTGAACTGGTAGCATAAGATTGAAGGTTCGACTTGTTTTTGCCGGCACGATATTCTTTCACAAAAAGGTCATAATACAATTTTCCAAGCATGTATGTTGCTTCCTTATTTGCAGGATCAATCTCCTGCGCCTTTTTCAAGAAACTTATTTGCTGCGTATCTGTGAGTCCTCCATAAGTAGGATTGCTGTTGCTGACTCTAATGATGTAGGGTTCGGGTCTGTTGGGATTCTCTTTTATTATCTTATCAAATAACATTTGAATAGAATCCTTTTGTTTGTTTTGACCATAGGCTCGAACAAGGTAGTTTATGGCTTTGCTGTTTAGTCCGTCAATCTCCAATAGTTTGATTGCCAGCTCTTTTTTATTGCCCCATCTTTCGCCTGCTTTGTAAAAGCTCAATTCATGTTCTAATTCTGCTACAGTCTGTGAAAAACAGCTGATACTGATTAGTAGCGATAGTGCGGTCAGTAATGCTTTCATGGTGTCAATTATTAAAAATTTGGTTCATTCGCTTATTACAGTGTCTTAATCAAACGTCATGTGTATGTTTCAACTGCAAATATATAAAATATGTTTTATAATTTATTAAAATGGATCAAAATTATTTGTAGCTTATTTGTCTGTGTCTCTGCGATGTTATACCCTCAATAGTAGTAGTAATTTGTAATAATTTGACATACTTTTCGTTCCTAATAGATGAACGAAATCATAGTATAAAATAACGACTATATTTGAATGAAAAACTACAAGCTACTGAACAATCTTTTCGGATGGGTCAGTTTTGTCATTGCTGCCATTGTCTATATCATGACAACGGAATCTTCCGCCAGTTTTTGGGATTGCAGCGAGTTTATCTCTTCTGCTTATAAACTTGAAGTAGGACACCCGCCCGGAGCGCCTTTCTTTATGCTTTGTGCCAATCTGTTCACCCACTTCACCTCTGATGTGACAATGGTGGGAAAGATGGTCAATATATTCTCCGCTTTATGTAGCGCGGCAACCATTCTGTTCTTGTTTTGGACCATTACTCATTTGGCAAAGAAGATTGCTTGCAAGGATGGAGAAAAACCTTCTTTAGCACAGACTATTGCCATATTAGGAAGTGGTATGGTGGGCGGGTTGGCTTATGCCTTCTCTGATACTTTCTGGTTTTCTGCTGTTGAAGGTGAGGTATATGCCTTTTCATCACTCTTTACGGCTGTTGTTGTTTGGGTGATCCTTAAGTGGGAAGAGCATGCAGATGAACCGCATTCGGATCGTTGGATCGTTCTGATTGCTTATCTGATGGGACTTTCTGTCGGTGTCCATCTTCTGAACCTATTGGCTATCCCAACCATTGCGTTGGTTTTTTATTACAAGAAATATTCAACAATCAACTGGAAAGGTACACTGACGACCCTTCTCATCTCTTTCGCTATTGTCGGAGTATTGATGTATGGACTGATTCCGGGCATGGTGCATGTGGCCGGTTGGTTTGAGCTGCTCTTTGTGAATACTCTTTCAATGCCTTTCAACACCGGCGTTGTAGTTTATTGCTTCCTGGTTATTGCTGCTGTGATTTGGGGTGTCTATGAAAGTGCTCATGGAAAGAACCGCGTTCGTGCAAATAGTTCATTCATGGTTTCTGCCATTCTGATGGGTGCTCCGTTTATCGGATCCAGTCTGATCATAGGTGTTGTTTTGAGTGTGTCACTTGGAGTCTTCCTCTTTATGAAGAAGGAGATCAACTACCGCCTGATGAATACGACATTGCTCTCTATGATGGTTATGGCGATCGGATATTCTTCCTACGCAGTGATCATTATCCGCGCATCGGCAAATACACCGATGGATCAGAACGCGCCTAAAGATGTGTTCACTCTGGAAAGCTACCTCAACCGCGAACAGTATGGGGAACGTCCGTTGCTGTATGGACAGACATTCGTCGCTGATCTAAAAGTCGAAATACAGGGTAACCGTTGTATTCAAGCAAATAAAGAAGGAGCACCGATCTACGCACGTAACATAAAGAAAGATCCGAATGAAAAGGACAAGTATATCGTATCCGGACACAAATCAACGCCTGTTTATCAGCCGGAACTCTGTATGCTCTTCCCACGTATGTATAGCAATTCGGAAGAGATGGGACATGTCAGCGAATACAAACGCTGGTCCAACTTTGTAGGTACTCCGGTGACTTTCACTTCCTGCGGAGAGACTAAGACGGTGATGAAACCGACGTTCATGGAAAACATGCGTTACTTCTTCAGCTATCAGCTTGGGTACATGTATTTCCGCTATTTCATGTGGAACTACTCCGGTCGTCAGAACGATATTCAAGGATATGGAGAGATACAAAATGGAAATGTGCTTACAGGGTTCAACTTCATTGACAAGCAATTTGTGGGTGATCAGACAACGTTGCCACCGGATATGGCCAACAATAAAGGGCGTAATGTGTATTATATGCTTCCACTGCTGCTGGGTATCATCGGACTGGCGTTTCAAATAGGACGTGGGAAAAAAGGGGAACAAACCTTCTTTGTCACGTTCATGCTCTTCTTTATGACCGGTATCGCGATCGTGCTTTACCTGAATCAGTATCCAAATCAACCGCGTGAACGGGATTATGCCTATGCGGGATCTTTCTATGCTTTCGCTATATGGATCGGACTGGGTACCTACGCGATTTATAAAGGGTTGAGTCGCTATGCGCCAAAAACCATTAGCAGTATTATCGCAGTAGTTCTTACATTATTGGTTCCCGTTCAGATGATCAGTCAGACATGGGACGATCACGACCGTTCAGGACGTACCGTGTGTCCGGACTTTGGATCTAACTATCTCAATTCGTGCGAACCGAATGCGATCATCTTCACCAATGGTGACAACGATACTTTCCCTTTATGGTACCTTCAGGAAGTGGAAGGGGTACGCAGGGATGTACGTGTTTGTAACCTCAGTTATCTACAGACGGACTGGTACATTGATCAGATGAAACGGGAGGCATACGAATCCAAACCGCTTCCTATCACATGGACGCGCGACCAGTATGTACAGGGTACACGGGATTTTGCCTATTTATCAGATCAGCGCAAGGTACCACTTGACCTGAAGACTGCGTTGGAATTTGTCAAATCGGATGATCCTCGTCTTAAAAAGTGTCCGGAATATCCTGTTGATGTGGATTACATCCCCTCCAAGCAACTCTTCCTGCCGGTTGATTCTGCACAAGTAATGAAGACTGGGACTCTAAGTCCGGAAGATGCTGATTCAATTGCTAAACAAATAGATTTCAACTTCAAAAATAAGAGGGCGTTGGGCAAACAGGAGCTCATGATTCTTGAGATGCTGTCTCAGAATAATTGGAAGCGCCCTATGTATTTTGCCATATCAATCGGTCAAAACGACTTTATGGGTCTGACCAATAACTTCAGGCTAACCGGACTTGCCTATCAGATTATACCTGTTAATCAGCCTGGACTAAGTGTTGATACTGAAAAGATGTATGACAATATGATGCATAAGTTCCGCTTTGGAGGTATTGATAAACCGGGCGTTTATATTGATGATAACGTCATGTCTATGTGCCATACTCTCCGCTGGATGTATTGTAGACTTGCGAATGCCTTGATTGAAAAAGGAGACAAAGCAAGAGCAAAAGAAGTTCTTCTTTACTGTCAGGAAAAAATACCGGTAACTAATGTTCCTTATGCTAGTTACTTTTCAGCTGATCTTGGCGAAAGCTTGTATCGGGCGGGAGAGAAGGAAAGGGCTGTTGCTGTATTGGAGGATATCATGAACAACACGAAGAAAACGTTGGAGTGGTATTTCAGTCTGACTGACAAACAGATGAAAGGAGCACAAAGAGATATACAAGAGAAACTGGAAGTATATCAAAAAGTGTTGGGCATCTATCAGACGTATGAACCGGAGCGCATGCAACAGCACAAGGAGTATCTGGATATGTTACGGTAAGTTAGCGTATAAGCATTGAGTACCGGCACATAGGATAAAAAACAGATAACGCAGCCCTCTTCAGAGCTGCGTTATCTTATTATACATGATTGTTCTCTTGGTTGAGATTAGAGGCTATCTCCAAAATCTTGTTTGAATTTAGCTACTAACTTCTCTTGCCAATTGGAAGTAGGCTTCAATTTACCAAAGAAGAAACGGAGTACCTTTGGCTCCTCATAAAATTCAAGACCACCGATCAGTTCCCTGTTTTCATACAACCATACAATCCTGTCTATGGTATATTTCACTTGGGATAATGTAAATACTCGTCTGGGAAGGGCAAGACGTAAAAGTTCAACAGCAGCTATATGGTCGCTTCCATCGGCTTCTCTTTCTTCCGAGATTGTACCTCTTTCCATACCTCTTACACCACTGGCAATATATAACGCAGCACCTAATGAACCAGCTCTGTATTGTTCTTTCGGAACATGTGATAAAAACGCCGTAGCATCTAAGTGAGCTCCAAGACCACCAGCCGGAGTTACAACAGGTACTCCATGCTTAACAAGTTCATTGACCATAAACTTAATAAATACCGGACCTTGATTGATCATTTCTTCGTCCATCGTTTCTTCCAGACCAACTGTCATAGCTTCCATCTCGCGTGTTGACATACCACCGTAGGTAGAAAAGCCTTCATAAAGAGGTAACATCTCCAGAAGCTTTTTATATACTGCTTCGTCATTGGTAATAATACCACCACCTCTGACGTGACCCAGTTTACGAGCTGAGAAATAGATAATATCGGCAGTTTCAGAAATAAGTTTGGTTAGTTCGCGAATCGAATAATCTTTGTACTTTTCTTCGCGCGTTTTGATAAAGTATAAGTTGTCGGCTAATAAACTTGCATCGATAATAAATGGTATTCCATATTGACGAGCCAACTTACTTGTTGCAATAAAATTTTCCAGGGCGACCGGTTGACCTCCAATTAGGTTGGTGCCAGCTTCAATCCTGATAAATGAGATTTTCTCAACTCCTTCTTTTTCAATTAATTGCTTTAAGGCATCCAGATTCAAGTTTCCTTTAAATGGAGCAGAACTAATAGGATTAAGGGCTTCGGGCATGTGTAATTCTAATACCTTACCACCATTGATCATTATGTGAGCTTTAGTAGTGGTAAAATGATAGTTCATGGGCACATACGTATCCTGCCTAACATATGCCTGTGAAAGTAGATTTTCGCAGGCACGTCCCTGATGGACGGGTAAAAAATATTTCTTATCAAACAGTTCAGTAAGCTTATCTTTTAATCTGGTAAAAGTAGCCGATCCTGCATAACTGTCATCCACTATCATCATCGCAGCCATTTGCTTGTCACTCATGGCGTTTACTCCACTGTCGGTAAGCATATCCAGATAGATATCTTTGTTGTAAAGCAAAAACGTGTTATTGCCTGCTTCTTTTATTGCTTCTTGTCGCCTTTCAATGGGAACTAAATCGAGACGTTGAACAACTCTGACTTTGTGCATTTCCAGTGGAATTTCTTCCCCTAAGTGGTACTTGATATTAGCCATCTTTTTCTTGTTATTGAGATTAAAATTAGTTTATCTGAAATACCCGAATTAATAAGTGTGGATATAACGGCTGCGAATATAAGTAAAATGTTTTGCAATTCATTTAAAGGGTTTGATTTTATTGCAAAAAATTATGTAAGTGGTTTGTAATCCGTCATTTTGTATAGCCGAAAAGCGGTAATTCAAGAAAAATTGCGACGTATGAATAGCAAATCAACTCAAATAGATAGAAGTTTAACCTAAGGATATTTGCAAAAGCAGCCGATCAATTTGTTGATTTGTAAAGAATTAAAATTACATTTGCATGATTAAAAAGACAGGGGAAAAACATTTAAACTATATATCATTTGACACGATATCAAACAAACTTTCTTTCGATGAGTATTATGATTAAAATACAAAATTTGAAATCTACGCTATTGAGTTCTTTTCTTTCTAAAGGAATTTTCCTTTTTATCTTTATGGGGATTGTATTTTCATATGGGTATCGAGTTCCTGAAGATCAGAACTCTAAACAACTGTCTGTTGATACCCGGCGACCAGCGGAATGTAAGGTAATTCCAATTACTTATGACCGTGCTCTTCGAAATCCGTTGATGGGGTTTACTACAAACGGAGTTAACGATCATCCCTGGGCGACAACTGCTCAAATTTACATCAAATGGAATGAGATAGAAAATAGTGAATCTGATGGCATTGACAAAATAAAGAAAGTGTGCGACGAGAAATGGCAGGGGATTGAAGATAAAAATGTGAAGGTAATTCCAAGAGTCTATCTGCATTGGAGTGATAATAAAAAATACTGGCCGGCGGATATGCAGGAGGATGATTACACGAGCGAACAGTTTCAGAAAAGGGCTTTGCGGTTAATAAAAAGGCTTGGAGAATGCTGGGATAACGATCCGCGGGTAGCATTTGTGGAAATGGGAATAGTTGGAAAGTGGGGCGAACATCACAGCCCTGCTCCAACATTGGAAATGCAGAAGCTGATTGGCGATGCTTTTGCAGATGCTTTTAAAAATAAAAAAGTTTCAGTGCGCCTAAACTGGGAGGAGTTTACGCAACATCCTTTCGGGGAATATTGGGACTCATGGGCACACTATGATCAAATGTGGCCTCATGGAAACAGCATTGCCAAATTGAATAAATCAGGACGCTACTTGGATAATTATGTCGGAGGAGAAGTGGCCTACGACTGGGGAAATGGTCCAATACAACCCGGAGCTTCACCTACTGCTAGTGTGGCGGAAGAAAATCACCTCAGGTTTGTTATTAATTCCATCCGATGGCTGCATTGCACTCAACTTAGATGGATCGATAGTTATGATAGAAAGAATGAAGCGGCTGTCAAAGGTGCTGAAGAAATCCAGAAAGTGTTTGGTTATCGGTTTGTGCTGGATGAAGTGCGTTTTTCATTCAGTGATTCTTTAAAGATAGCTTTCGAGGTAACCAACACCGGATCAGCTCCTTTTTATTACAAGTGGCCGGTGGAAGTTGCACTGCTTGATTCGAGAAGCCTCAAACCGGTATGGAAATCAACTTTTACTCATACTGATATAAGAAAATGGTTGCCGGGTGATGGCTGGACAGATCCAGACTGGACATTAGTATCAGGGCTTGACTATGTACATTATGTGCCCAATGCTAATTGGAGTGCAACAGGTACGTGTAAATGGCAAAAACCGCCTGTTAAGAATACTGTTAATGGTGATTTTAAAGTGAACGTATCCGAAGAGACTTATGTTATTTCGCTTGCGATACTTGATCCTGCTGGTAATTTACCTAGTCTGAGATTTGCTACTTCAAATTATTTAAACGGTGGCAGGCATCCGATTGGATTGGTGGATGTGAAAAAGCATAAATGCTACCCATTGCCCTCTGATTTTCCTTTTGACGATCCTGCCATGGACAGTAGTTTGCAGTATGAGAGTAAATAGTTATACAGAATGAAAACAGACATGTACTCATCACTATATAGTAGGGTAAACGAAATTAATTCGTACTTTTGCTCTATACTTATTGAACAGTTATGAGTAACAATATAGAACATGTCCTGGTGATCCGTTTCCGTCAGATTGGTGACGCCGTATTGGCGGTTGCTCTTTGTAGTACACTGAAACGAACCTTTCCCGATGCAAAGATTGATCTGGTGCTTAACAAAGGGATTGCTCCGTTGCTGAAAGGACATCCGGATATTGACAGGATCATTACGTTTGATCCGAAGGAGAACAGTCATTTTTGCACCTATTTAGGGAAAGTGCGTCGGGTGATGAAACAAACGCGGTATGATGTGATTATTGATATGCGTTCGACACTCAGGACTCTTTTATTCTCGCTCTTTTCGTTGCATACACCGTTTCGGATCGGAAGGAAAAAGGGGTATAACCGCTGGCTGCAAAACTATCGCATTGATTATTATAATCCGTTGCTTCTCATGGATATGGTGCAGCGTAACCGGATGCTCGCCGAACCGCTACAGGTGCTATCACCGCTTGTGACTGTGCCTGAGTTCAGGCTCTTTGTGACGGAGAGTGAGAAGACTGCCATTCGTGCATATATGAAGGGAGAAGGGATAGACTTCAGGAAACCGATCGTATTGGTGTCAGTGTCTGCCAAACTGGATCATAAGAGGTGGCCGGTAGAGAGGATGACGGAGGTGATCAGACGAATGATTGATACGTATGCACCACAGGTGATATTCAATTATGCGCCTGGGAAAGAAGAGGAGGAGGCTTTTGTTGTGTATGGTGCACTGAAGGAGGATCCGCATGTGTTCATTGATCTGCAGACTCATTCTCTGCGCGAACTGGCAGCGCTTTGTACTATGACTACTTTCTTCTTTGGTAATGAGGGGGGGCCTCGTCATATCGCGCATTCCATGGGGGTGCCGTCGTATGCAATCTTCTCGCCGGCGATCAACAAAGAGCAATGGCTGCCGGTCAATGAGGTGCCGGCTGTGGGTATTTGCACGAAAGATCTTTGTAGCACGGATGAGATGAAAGGGCTCTCTTATCAAGAGCAATATAACCGTATTACGGTGGAAGATGTGTGGCGGGGGTTGGATCCGATGTTGAATCGTTACTTGCTGCATCACAAATATCGTGTTTAATCTGATATCTGATTGATGTGTAACTATATAAATAGTGTAGTATGAAAAAAATACTTTTTTTATCCATTGCTTTGGTCTGGATGGGCTCGTTTTTGACTGGCTGTAGCTCTCATTCAAAACCTCTTGTCGTCAAGTTTGAAGCGAGCAAGAATGTGCCGGGTACAAAAATTGCGTTTACGAAGTTTGATAAGAAGTTTCCAACGGATTGGAGCGGATACGGGTATCTCGTGTTTGAGATGAAGTGTTCGACTTCTCAGCGTGTCTATGTGGGTGTGACGACAGAGACCGGCTACAACGAACTGCGAGTCATCTATTATGGACTGGGGGAATGGATTCGTACGTGTATCCCACTGGAGTATTTTGATGCGCCGGCTGCCGGGGCGAATGATCTGGCTGCTACATATAATCATAAACGACCTCTTGCTTATATTAACCTGGATAGGGGCACAAGGCGTCCGCTAAAGGGGGTTGACTCTCTGGGTTTTCGGATGCATTGTCCGGTAGGGGGTGATCAAAGCATCGAACTGCGTCGGGTGTGGCTTTCTGTAGAGGATCCGGGTGATGCTTATCTGGGTGCCAAACCGGCTGTGGATCAGTTTGGACAATGGAACTTGGGCGATTATGAGGGAAAGGTGTATTCAGCGGAAGAGCTGCAAGAGGAATGGGCGAAGGAGGATGCTGAGATTGAGACTTTCAAAAAAGAGCCTGCTGTTCGTTCTCAATACGGGGGGTCTCTGGAATATCATACGAATGCGACCCGCTACTTTCGTGTGGAGAAAATAGAGGGTAAATGGTGGTTTGTCGATCCACAGGGGTATCTGTTTCTTTCGTTGGGTGCCAATGGTACCAGTCCGAATACGGGTGGGAATATGAATCCGCCGGATGGTGCTTATACATTGACTCCTCCGGAAGGCTTCAAACCGTTGTCAAGAGGGCGTAGAGGGGGTGATCAAGGGGTTGAGAAGACTCCGGCTCTGACGGGACAATGGAATCTCTTTCGCCGGTATGGTGGAGATAGCACGCTGGCGAAGGCTGAACAGAAGATCGTGGATAGGATGGATTACTGGGGTATGAATACGATGGGAAGCTGGTCGGGGATGCGTACGAATCCCAGACCGTATATGACTTACTCGCGTGCGGGTGGCACGACCAATATCTTCGGACTGGTGGATATTTATGTGCCTGGATTTAGGGAGCGTGTGGATGAATCTATTAAAGCGAATGTGGAGCGGAGCAAGAAGGACAAGATGCTGATTGGCTATTTTATTGGCAATGAACCTTCGTTTTGCAACCAGGAGAACCGGCTCGCCGAACTGATCATGGAGGCGAATGACTCTGTGCCGCTTAAACAGGCTTATATTGATTATATAGGAGAGCATGGAGGGGCTTCTTCCAAAAACAACAAGGCGTTTGCGTATGAGACGTTTCGCGAATATGTAAGGATCATCTGCAGTACGACGCGTAAGTATGATCCTAATCACTTGATATTGGGTATACGCTTTGGAAGAGGGGTGCCGGAGAAAGAGGTGCTCAGTATCTCTAAAGAGTATTTTGATGTATATAGTTTCAATGATTATGGCATGAATCCGATGGAGGAAAATAATGTCAATTATGGAACGATGACGGTTGAAGCACCAATTGCTAGCAGTGCTACGCGTAATATATTTGATGAGATCTATGAAGCAACGGGTTTGCCAATGATCATCGGTGAGTATCATTTTGGTACAACAGACCGTGGGTTGGGCGAATCGCTGGTGCGGGTCAACTCGCAGGAGGAAAGGGGTATTGCATTTCGCAATTATAGCGACAAGGCTTTCTCGCATCCTGCACTCATCGGACTGTCATGGTTTCAGTGGAACGATCAGGAACTCTTTGGCCGTGGTGACGGGGAAAACTACAACATCGGATTGGTGGACATTACTGATCGTCCGTATCCACATATGGTGGATGCAATCCGAAAGGTGACACGCGACTGTTATGAGATTCACCGGGGCAACCGGGAGCCTTATTTCAAACAGCTCTATCGCTATGGTGGCGAGTTTCCTGATCTTTGGGAATAAGTATGCTTAGCGTCCGGTCCAGATCATCTCAAAGATCTGGGCAGTGGATCCACTGTTGTTTTTGAGTTCTACTGATTGTATATTGTTATAGTTCACTAATGGAATGATAGAAATGGAGGAGGTGAATGTGCCTGCCTTGACTTTCTTTCCATTCATGTAGGTGACATTGAGTGTGACATTTGTATTGGCATCGGGTGATGTAAGCATGGTCACCTTTTCGAGAGGTAGCAGGGCTTCTCCTAGTTTGTAGGGAGAGTTTATCTCATTGAGCACCGACGTGAAGTTGTTCCACAAGGGCGTGTTGCCTATGGTGATACTTTCACCCCCCATCAACCAGAAAGAGGAGTCAAAGTTGCCGTCCATCGCCTGTGAAATGTTGTTTTCGGGAGAGAGGGACTGAACGGTGGTCAGCGTGAATTGCTTGAGATACATCTCTTGCTCCTTGTCTGTCTTGTTGATGAGGCGAACGGCTTTGGCAATGGTGCCTGTCAGATCGCAGGAGAGTATGATGCTGTCTGATATGTTGGTAATGGCGGTCCATTTTTTATTGTCACTGGATTGCTCCAGAGTGATCCATGAATGATCGGTCGTACCTGTGTTCACATCAAGCTTTACAAGGTCGGAGAGTAAGGGCAGAATGAGGGTGATGGATTGTCCGGCTCCTACTTTGATGACTTCATTCACAGGCGTAATGGATAATGTCTTATCATCCGATTTGAGGGGCACTTGAGCCATCTGTTTTATGTCACTCTTCAGCTCAGGATAACTTTGAGTGACGGGAGCACTCTTTCGATTGTTACTTCCTTCCTGAAGGTAGTTATAGTAGTTCTTTCCCAGAATGTCCATTGTCTGAGCAATGAGCGGATTCATCACCAGCGAACCGCTCTTCACACCGGGCTGATAGGGATTTTGGTTATAGGTCTTATCGATCTTATCCATCTCCTCATTAAGGGCTGCAATGCTGCGAAAGTTGTTCCAAAAGAGAAGCCCTTTTTCTTTCTGATACAGCTTGACGAGTTCCATCACTTTGATTCCTTTCTTGCCAAGAATATCAAACTGGAGAAGCCAGGGACGGATCTCTTCGATGAGTTGGTCGTTGTCTCTGCATTTGAGGAGGGAGCTGGAGGCTTCAATCATCTTCTTGTATTCAGCAATAAGCGCATCAACGTCTTTGGTGTCGAACTTGCCATCCGCATAACCTTTCAGAAATCGATCGGCGGTGGGCTTGATCTCTGAGGATTCGTCACGGCGGTAGCCATGATAATTCGTTCCGGGATCAGAGTTGTGTGAAGCAAAGACACGCAGTGCGGCAGCTTCGGAAGGCATGATGGTCTTGATCGCTCTCTCCCAGGAGGGACCGGACTTGTAGGTTTTCATGTTCCACGTATATTCTCCGACACTGAAGATAGCGAGCTTGGAGGCTTCGGCACGTTCCATCGGATTGGCTACAAAGCCGGACATCTTTTTGGCAATGTCGGTGTCTAGTCCGTAGGCTGGACCCATCAACAGGTGATCGCGCACGTAGTCGCTCACGGGGAAATTCCACCAGATAAAAGCCGGCCGTTTGATGCGGGCATTGATTGTGTCCAGTCCAACGGATGTGATGTCGGAGATCACTTTGTCGCCGGTCCACATGATTTGGATGGAAGGGTCAAGCTTTTCGCCCAGGATATCAAGGTAGCTGCCTTTGGCCTGATTGGACCATGCCTTGTTATATTCTGTCGGGCACATTACCAGGGGTGCCACGTCTTTTTTCTTCCGGATAAACTGTGTGTTGATATAGTTGAGTAGTCCGGCTTGTTTCTCCGGATTGGAACCTTCGCCACTTATGTCGTCAAAGAAGACGGCAAAGGCGCGAATGCCCAACAGATACATACTGTCAAACTTGGCCAATAATAAGGTGCTGTCGGCAGCATTCCACTTGATATCCTTACCCGGGTGGATGGCCCATACGAAGTTGACCTTGTTCTCTTTGGCTACCTTTACCAGTTCGCTGATCTGAGTGGCCTCTTTGGCAGGATAGGGCAGACGCCAGTTTGGTGCACTGTGATAGGGGTCGTCTTTCGGTCCGTAGATATAGGTATTCAAGCGCATCTGTCCCATGAAATTGAGCATGCTGATCCGGTCACTTTGGCTCCAGGGAGTACCATAAAACCCTTCCACAACGCCCCGGTAAGCCATATCAGGAGCATCGAAGATGGTGGCTTGCGGTAAAGTATGGATACCGAGCATCTGGGCAAATGATTGCACACCGTAATAGGTACCGTTGGCATCGTATCCGGCAATGACGATCTTCTTGCTGTCAATGGTTAGGTAGTAACCGCCTGGTATGGCAGGGATCTGTTTGGCATATTTACTGACTGCTTTGTCTCCTTTCTCACCGATAATAAGCTTGATGGCTTTTTTTGTAGCCGGCATTTCTCTGACGAGTGTTTTCTTAAGAAGCTCCATGGCCCGGGGGTCAGCAGTTGCTTCTCCTTCCAATGAATAGCCTGTGATCGTGATATTTCCTTTGGTTACTTGAATGCTATCTGGTTGAGGTATGATCTTCACTCCTTGTGCAAAAGATGTGACTGTAAATAAGCTTGCGGCTATTACACTCAGGATTATCTTTTTCATATTATATTGAATATTACTAGTTATACGTTGCAAAGGTATAGAAAAAAAGGTAACTTTGCATGTGTTATTTGTATAACAGAATTTTAAAAAAGTTGAATATGGGACACGAAGGAAAAGATAGCATGGCGGGAGCCGGCTTATTCATTGCAATTGGATTGGTTGCATTGGGTTTTTTATTGAAAAGTGCAATTGTGACTTTTAGAGCGTCTGAACGGGTAGTGTATGTGAAAGGGCTTGCCGAAAAAGAAGTTCCTGCCGATCAGGTAATCTGGCCACTGGTGTTTAAAGAGGTGGGTGACAATTTACCCGCTTTGTACGAAACAATAGAGGGGAAGAATCAGACGATTCTCTCTTTTCTGAAGAGTAATGGCATTGAGGAGTCAGAGATAACGTTTTCCCGCGCCTACACTTATAGATATGAAGGCGGAACGCTATGTAAATGAGAATGTGCCTTACCGTTATAATGTGACGTCTGTGCTGACGGTCTCTTCTACTAAGGTGGAAGTGGTGCGTCAACTGATGCTCCGCCAAAAGGATCTGCTGAAGCAGGGGATAGCGATATCCGGTGGCGACTTTCAATATTCCACTCAGTTTAATTTTACCAAACTGAATGACGTGAAGCCAGGGATGATCGCAGAAGCGACTAGTAACGCACGCTTGTCGGCGGAGAAGTTTGCGAAAGACTCTGAGAGTGATCTGGGCAAGATAAAGAGTGCGACACAGGGACAGTTTTCTATCTCTGACCGGGATGCAAACACTCCGTATATCAAGACGGTCAGGGTTGTTTCTACTATTGAGTATTATTTAAAAGACTAACTATGAAATTTATCGGAGCGCATGTAAGTGCTTCAGGAGGGGTGGAAAATGCACCACTGAATGCACATGCTATCGGAGCAAAAGCTTTTGCTCTGTTTTACCAAGAATCAACGGCAATGGATGGCTGAGCCTTTGACAGGGAAGAGCATCTCCTTGTTTAAAGAGCGGTGTGCTGAGTTTGGCTTTACCCCTTCACAGATCCTTCCGCATGATAGTTATCTGATCAATCTGGGCCATCCGGAGATGGAAGGACTGGAGAAGTCGAGAGCTGCATTTCTGGATGAGATGCAGCGGTGCGAACAGCTCGGTCTGGATCGGCTGAACTTCCATCCTGGGAGTCATCTGAAGGCTATCTCTGTGGAGGAGTGTTGTCGCAGGGTGTCAGAATCCATCAACTTAGCTTTGGATAAGACTCATGGGGTGATTGCGGTGATTGAAAATACCGCAGGTCAGGGGAGTAACATCGGTAATAAGTTTGAAGAGCTTGCTTTGATCATTGACGGGGTGGAGGATAAAAGCCGGGTGGGGGGTATGTATCGACACCTGTCATACGTATACCGCCGGGTATGATCTGTCTACTCCAGAGGGGTACGAAAACGTGTTTTGTCAGCTGGAGGATATTGTAGGTTTTAGATTTTTGAAAGGGATGCATATCAACGAATCAAAGAAACCGCTGAATTCGCATGTGGACCGGCACGATAGTCTGGGAGTGGGACTTATAGGCTTGCAACTGTTTGATTTGTTGATGAATGACCCTCGTATGGATGGTATACCACTGATATTGGAGACTCCGGACGAAACGAAGTGGGCGAAAGAAATTGAGTATCTTTATGGATTAATTCGTTGAAGTGAACCTGTTATTTCCGAATAATCTTTATATTTGCGGGCTCATAATGGAGAGAAAAAGAAAATATAAACGCTAAATACATATTGAAATGGAATCAGGAATTTTATTATTTGCTTTAGGGACACCTGAAGTTATTGGTATTGTTGTTATTGTATTAATACTATTTGGTGGAAAGAAAATCCCCGAACTAATGAATGGTATTGGTAAAGGAGTAAGAAGTTTCAAAGACGGAGTCAAAGATGTTGAGAAAGAGATCCACGACGCTACAAAAGAAATAGACGAGACCAAGAAGTAAGATGCCGGAAAGTGAAGAAATGGATGATAGATTAGTCTTTTTGGGACCATCTCGACGCACTTCGTTGGACTCTGTTGCGTTCGGTAGTGGCGCTGTGTCTCCTTGCCATTTTATTTTACTGCTTCATGCCCTATCTGTTTGATCATGTCATCCTGGCTCCTTGTCGGGGTGACTTTATCTTGTATGAATGGTTTAGAATGGTAGGCGCACAGATCCCGTTTCTTCCGGATTTTGCAGATAAGGGATACGAGGTGAAGATTGTTAACATCGCTTTGTCTTCCCAGTTCTTCATTCATATATCAACTTCTTTCTCTTTTGCCCTTGTGACTGGATTTCCATATCTGATCTATGAGCTATGGCGGTTTATCAGTCCGGCGTTGTATGAGAATGAAAAGAAAAAGGCCCGTTGGGTGCTTGTGTTTGGTTCGGTTATGTTCTTTGTTGGTGTGGCACTGGGGTATATCCTTATATTTCCATTGACACTCCGTTTTTTGGCCGATTACAACCTTAGTAGCTACATTGTTAATCAGGTTTCGCTTGATTCTTATATGGATAATTTCCTGATGCTGATCTTTGCAATGGGGATCATCTTCGAACTTCCGTTGGTTTCTTGGTTCCTCTCTCAGGTAGGATTGGTGCGGAAATCATTCTTTCGTAAATACAGAAGGCATGCTTTCGTGGTTTGTTTTATAGTTTCTGCAATAATCACTCCAACAGGTGATCCGTTTACGATGACAGCTGTAGCATTGCCACTTTATATGTTGTATGAGATGAGCATCTTCCTGGTGAAAGGTGATGCTCCGAAAGATCCGGAAGAGGAAGCTCTGGAAAGCTGAGAAGATTGATACTTAGTAATAGTGGTAACCTCCACTTCACTTAACAGGACCGGCTAAGGCCGGGAGAATAAATGAAAATTACAGAACTATTTAAAACAGATCAACGTACCTATTCATTTGAGTTCTTTCCTCCGAAGGATGAGATTTCAGCGGTGGATTTTGGCATCAATGTGGGTACTTTACTCAATCTTGCACCTTCTTTTGTCACAGTGACGTATGGGGCAGGCGGTTCCAATCAGGAACGTACGTTTGCGCTTGTTGATTATCTAAACAATAAGATTGGTCTGAATACGATGGCGCACTATACGTGTGTGAATGCTTCCAGAGAGAAGATCCGTACGGATATGACCTGGCTGAAAGAACATGATATCGAAAATCTGATGCTTCTGCGTGGTGATCCTCCAAAAGGGGAGACTACCTTCAGAGTGCATCCTGATGGCTTTGCGTATGCTTCGGATCTGGCTGATTTTGTAAGCTCAGAGTTTGACTTTTGCTTAGGTGGAGCTGCTTATCCGGAAAAACATCCGGAGGCTGCGGATATGGATAGTGATATACGTAGCCTGAAGAAGAAGGTGGATGCGGGATGTGAGTTTCTGATGACACAGCTGTTTTTCAATAACGATCGTTATCTGGATCTGGTGAGTCGGGCCCGTAAAGCTGGCATTCATTGCCGTATCATCCCGGGTATTATCCCGCTGACGGCTTACTCTCAGATTGAACGCTTCACACGGATGAGTCATACGGAGATACCTCAAGAAGTGCTGGATCAGATGGAAAGTTATAAGGAGCAGCCCAAGAAGATTTATCAGATTGGCATGGACTTTGCAGTCAACCAGTGTCGTGAGCTGCTGAAGATGGGGGCTCCGGGTCTTCATTTTTATACATTGAACAAGTCGCGTGCCACGGTAGAGATATTTGAGATGCTGAAACGGTAAAACATTGATAATTGATAAAAAGAAAAGGCTTCCGGAAGCGGGAGCCTTTTCTTTTTATCCTATCTTTTCGATAGCGCTGACAGGGACGGTTGTCATGGCGCAACCAAACTTATCCAGTCGCACAACCACCTTGTATTTGCCACGCACTTTAACAAGTTCGCCGTAGAGTCCTTCAAGTTCGCCTTGCGTGATCCGCACCGAGATGCCGGGTTGAATTTCTTCGACTGTAAACTCGACATCTTCCACGGATTTGTCGACCATCAATCGCATATTTCTCATCTGCGATTCGGGGATGACAGCCGGAGCACCTTTGTCTCTCACAAATTGAACCACACCGGGTATCTGCTTGACCTTATTTATCTCTGTGTGGGAAATGCAGACGAAAATGTATCCATTAATGATCGGGACAGTTACTTTCTTTTTCCGGTCGCTCCAAATACGCGTCACTTCATGCAACGGGAGGTAGTGAGGGATATTCTCTTTCTCGAACCCTCTCTTTTACCTTCTTTTCCGCTCTTGATGCTGTATATATTGCGTACCACTGAGATTCTATCGTCTGATCCATTGTCTTTATGAAACGGTTAGTTTTTTGTCAGGCTTTTTACTGCCTCAAAGATACTCAATTTCATTGGAAAGATTGCTTTGATGTTCATCTGTTTTTACTATTTTTGTCTTCATATAATAATACATCTCATGAAAACTTTCTTCAATTTAGTTATTTTGTTTCTCCTTTCTCTGGGTTTTGTTGCACAAGCGCAACAGGAACAAGACAGTCAATGGTATAATGCAGCCGGACGACACAAGGACAACAAGGCTCCAGTGAAAGATGCCATACGTCAAAAAACAATCAACAGGGTGGATTCAGCTGCCAATTCTGCCTGGACAAAACTATTGGTGGGCAATACGCTTTCCTCTGCCGGACAGGTGGTTCATCCGGCGGGTACAAGTCTTAGTTTGGCAGAAGGTGATCGCGTGATGAGTGTGCAACTGGTGCGACACAAGAACTTTTTGATTGCCAAAACTGATGGACATCTATCCATTGTTGATGCGAACGATTTTAAGGTAGTCAGTAACGAAGCTTTCCCTGAAAAGAATGATGGCGGGTCGATGTATGGTCTTGCCGTTGCCAAAGATGACACTACTGTCTATTTCACAGGATTACAGAAGAATCTTTATGTTGGAACGGTGAGTAAAAAGGGGGTGTTTACGCATTCAAAAACCATCGATTTATCCATCAATAAGAAATATACCAACCCCTTGGGGATTGGGTTGAGCAATAATCTGGCTTTTGTGGCTCTGGCCGTTGCCAATCAGGTCGCTGTGGTCGATCTTGTGAAGGGAAAAGTGCTTGCCAACATTGCTGTGGGTGTTTGTCCGTATGCTGTGGTGATAAGCAAGGATGGAAATACAGCCTTTGTAAGTAACTTTGGTGGTCCTATACCAGGGAAAGGCGATAAAACGCAAAAGTCGGCTGGAACAGAGGTGGCTGTGGACGAACGTTCGGTTGCTCTTCGGGGATCAGTTTCGGTTATTGATGTGAAATCACAGAAAGTAGTGTCGGAGATTGTTACCCGCATTCATCCCGAGTCGATGCTTTTGTCGCCCGATGGAAAGTGTCTTTATGTGACGGATGCCAGCGGTGATGGAATAAGTGTCATTGAGGTTAAGTCCCGCAAAGTGATTCATACAATCGATACCAAGCCTGATCCCTCGTTGCCTTATGGTAGCTTAACCACCGGACTGGCATTTAGTACCGATGGAAAAATACTTTATGCTGCCAATGCCGGAAATAATTCCATTGCACTCATTCATACTTCTCGTCCTGAGGAAGGACCTTACGGCTTTATAGCTGCGGGTGGTTTTTCGGGTGCTGTTTGTGTGACCGACAAGCATCTTTTTATTGGAAATGTGGTTCCATTGAAGGGCGCATTGCAAAAGGTGTTACTGCCAACTGAAAAAAAAGAACTCGATACATATACGCGGGAAGCCTCGCAGGGATTTCATTTAATTGATTTGCTGCGGGCTCAGGCAGCTGTTCAATCGGGTGTTGCTCCTAAAGCCATTCCTGCAAATCCGGGCGAACCGTCCTCCATCAAGCATGTGGTGTATATCATCAAGGAGAAATAAAAAGTTTGATCAGGTGTTGGGCGATTTTGGGAAAGGGAATTGTGAACCAAAACTGGTTGAGTTCGGCAAAGAGATTACTCCCAATATACATGCGCTGGCGAGTAAGTATGTGTTGCTTGACAACTATTATTGCAATGGAATCCTTTCCAGCGATGGGCACCAATGGGCTGTTCAAGGTATTACAACGCCTTATCGGGAGAAAGATTTTTCGGGCGGACATTGTGCGTACGACTTCGGAACAGATCCTTTGTGCTATGCCGGTTGCGGATTTATCTGGGATCATTTGTTGCGAAAGGGTATCTCTTTTCGCAACTTCGGCGAACTTGATTTTCCAGTAAGAGTGAAAGGTGATAGCTGGACGGACTTCTATAATTCGTGGAAAAACAAAAATGATTCGGCTCAATTTAAATGTGTTTACTCCATTGAAACGTTGAACAAATATAGTGATATGCGTTATCCGGGCTGGGACATGAATATCAATGATCAAATCAGAGCTGATGCGTTTATTAATGCCTTGTCGGAGTACGAAACACAGGGCAGCCTCCCAGAGTTTATGATTGTGTACCTTCCCAATGACCATACGCGTTCGTATAGCGAAAACGCCCCCACACCTCGTGCTTATGTAGCCGATAACGATCTGGCAACCGGTAGGGTGGTGGATGCGCTTTCAAAGAGTTCGTTCTGGAAAGACATGGTTGTGTTTATCAATGAGGATGATCCTCAGACGGGAACTGATCATGTGGATGGTCATCGCTCGTTTTGTTTGTTGGCGGGCCCTTATGTCAAGCGCGATTCGGTCATCAGTACATTCTATAATCAATCATCCGTGTTGCACACTATTTGTCAGATATTTGGTGTCCGTCCCATGAATCAATTGGTGGCACTGGCTCCGCTGATGACGCGATGTTTTCAGGATATCCCTGAATATTCAGCCTATAACCATGTAATCCCTGCTGTGGCAATAAATGAAATGAATCCTGTCAAGAGTCAGCTGAAGTCGAAAACTGAAGCCCGCTTAGCACCGAAAACAGAGAAGCTGGATTTTTCCAGACCCGACCTGATTGACAAAGATGCGTTGTTGTTTAGCAAGTATGTATGGGCGTCTATTCATGGGGATAAACCCTTTCCATCCAACTATTTCGGGGCGCATGGAAAGGGACTGAAAGCACTTGGGCTAAAAGTAGATCCCAACGTGATTGTAGATCTGGATGATTGAACCGTTCACTCGATGTCAGGCTTGGATAGACCTTCCTTCAACGTAATCGAGGATATTGATGTTTGAAGCGTTTTTGTAAAGAGGTAGCGCCTAGCTAGTGTCCAACATTACATAACCGTCGCAAGTATCATCGGAGGAGCTAAATCCTCCCGAATGGTGGTGAAATAGAGGAAAGCATTTGCAAACCTTTAATTTTTTGCGAACTTTGCATGCGAATCTTTTACTTTATGGTGACGTAATGAAAAATCTATCTTCTCTGTTGTTGTTGCTCCTTCTGCCTTTGTGTTTACACGGACAGAATACAGAGAAGTATATGTTCAGACATCTGGATGTGAAGGAGGGGCTTTCTAACAGTCAGGTGAATCAGATATTCAAGGATAGTCGCGGCTATATGTGGTTTGCAACCGCTTATGGACTTAATCGTTATGATGGGTATTCTTTCCGGATATTAGAAAATATTCCGGGAGATACGACCTCCCTTCCCGATAATTTTGTCCGAAGCATTCAGGAACTTTCTGATGGTAATCTACTGATCCTTTCAGGGGATGGTTACTCACTATATGATGTAAAAAAGGATCGCTTCCGTAAGCTCTTCCCTTACTTGAAAGAAAGAGGGATACTTGCATCTGTTTCTTGTGTTTATGTGGACTCACTGAAGCATCTCTGGTGCTATGCTCCGCACACTGGTTGCTTTCAGTATCAACCAGATTCCGGCAAACTGATTGCTTACCCCCGTGAGTTGATCGCTGATACTTTAGCTTCTGCTTCAATGATCTCAATGTCTCAGGCACCCGAAGGAGTGATTATGCTCTATTCCAACGGTCGGATTACCTGTCTCGACGGGTCAAAGTCTGCACTTGTCTATCTGGAAGATTACCTGCTGAAAAACTATTCTCTCTCTTCTTCTAAAATGTCGGTCTATGTGGACCGCGAAGGGGTGTACTGGATCTATACAAAGGAAGGGTCCGGATTATGGACCTATGATCCGACCGGAAGCAGTGGAGCTATTCCAATACAGCACCTTCGGCGGCTTACCGGCTTTCAAGCAACATTGTGACGGATGTAGCGCAGGATGCGAACGGACATATCTGGGTAGCTACCGATCACGGTGGAGTAGCAATTATCGACAAAAAGACGAAGGAGGTCCGGACGCTGATACACGATCCGGAAGATGAACACTCTTTGCCTCAAAATAGTTTGATCTCTCTCTTCTCTGATAATCAGCAGGAGATGTGGGTAGGCAGTTATAAGATGGGAGTTTCGTTTTATGCGGAGAGCATGTTTAAGTTTGGTTCCAATGACCTGTCAAAGAATGCTGCTTACTTAGATCTGGAAGAGGATGTGAATACACTTGTTGAAGATAAAAATGGTCTTTTATGGTTTGGGACGAATGGTAACGGACTTTTCTCTGTAAACCGTGCCACCGGACAAAAGGTCCATTATCAACACAAACCGGGTGATGATGCTTCTTTGTCGGATAATGTGATCGTCTCGCTTTGTGTCTCCCGTGATGGAAGACTCTGGGTGGGCACCTATCAGGGCGGGATGGATTGTTATAAGGAGGGTCGCTTCACTCATTATCGCCATGACTCGTCCAATCCGAATAGTCCGGCCAACAATAGTATCTGGGCCATTGAAGAGGATGAGTCCGGAACTCTCTGGATCGGTACTTTGGGAAAAGGGTTGCAACGATTCAATCCCTCAGACAACTCTTTTTTGACCTTTAACAATGGACAAGAGAGTCTGTTGTCTTCCGAATATATTTCCTCTATCTGTATTGGGCGGGATGGGAACCTTTATATTGGAACGGCTCTCGGGATAACCATATTCAATCTGAAGACAAATGGAACGGATTTCATGTATGGCAACAAAGAAGGGAATCAAAGGTTTTCAAGTCAGAACATCAATCAGGTCTATGAAGATAGTCGCGGATTGTTGTGGGTTGCCACTCGTGATGGTTTGAATGTGTATAACCGGAAGAACGATGCGGTGACTATTCTGTCTGAGAGCAACGGTCTGCCCGATGCTTTCATTTGTGGCATCATTGAGGATGAATTTAAGAATATGTGGATCACTACTCAAAAAGGGATCTGTACTATTACGGTCAATGTGCAGCCTCAGGAAGGAACCTATACTTTCTCAAGTATCAAATACGATAGACTGGATGGTCTTCGGAGCAGTGAATTCAATATCCGTTCTATTGCCGGACTCTCTGATGGTGAGATACTGATGGGTGGTCTTCAAGGTGTGGATCGGTTTAGTCCCAGCGAACTTCGTTACAATAAATCTCTGCCTCACGTTGTCTTTACCGGTTTGAAGTTGTTTGATCAGGAGGTGCGGGTTGATTCTGTTTATGATGGCAATCGGATTCTGTTAGCACCGATGGATAGGACGCAACGAATCGAACTGAATAAGAATCAGAGCATGTTTACGATCTCTTTTTCCACAATGAATTACATTCTTCCGGAGAAGGTAAGCTTCAATTATCTGTTGGAAGGGGTCAATAAGGAATGGAAGAAGGCGCAAGGAAACAGGATTATGTGTACCAATCTCGCTCCGGGTACGTACACACTGAGAGTGAAGGCTACGAATAATGATGGATACCAGAACAAGAAGGAGGCGACACTCGTTATTGTAGTGCGGGAATCATTCTGGCGTTCGACATCCATTATTCTATTCAATGGTATTGCTTTTTTCTTTTTAATTCTGCTCTTGTATTTCTATGTCAAGCGCGTGGTAAAGGACAGAAAACAACAACGTCTAAAACAAACAGCTACTCCTCTTCAGAGAGTAAAGATAGATCCTGAACCGGAGCTACTCCCCATTACTTCACAGGATGAACTTCTGATCAGGCGTGCTACTAAATATGTAGAGGATCATATTGCTGACAGTGAGCTCTCCGTGGAGGAGATGAGTCACAATCTCGGTATGAGCCGCGTGCATCTGTATAAGAAACTGATCGCCATTACCGGTAAGTCGCCAATCGAATTTATCCGGGTGATCCGGCTCAAACGTGCAGCCCGACTTTTACTGGAAAGTCAGCTGAACATATCTGAAGTTGCCTATAAGGTGGGCTTTAATAACCCGAAGTATTTCAGTAAATATTTTAAGGAGGAATTTGGTGTATTACCTTCAGAATACCAGCAGAAGAGGGGTATATAACATTTGATACCCCTTCTGGAAACATTTGATCCCCTCGATAGTACCGTTTATGTACTGATCGAATACATTTAAACGATTCTCTGATCATGGAAGTGTCTACATTTGCATTGTGAACGTATCGGATCTTTTCCTTGTGTGGAAATATGATGGATCAGGGTGAAGAGGAGAATCGTTGTAAGGGGACGCAACTATCAAAATAAACAAACAATACGCAGGATTAAAAAGAATGAACCATGATTAGAAAACTATTGGCAGGCATGTGTGCCTTGGTGCTGTTCTCTTGTTCGGAACAGACAGTTCGCACGACGAGCGATGGAGTTGTTGTCTCGTTAAACGGGAAAAAGAATGAAGTGAATAAGGTAAGGCTTCAA
>CAXXFJ010000021.1:0-98997 GCA_963677415.2 Bacteroidales bacterium
GGAGCTCTCCGCAACCATAGAGAAAGTAGTTCAATCGGGCTGGTACCTGTTTGGAGAAGAGAAGAAAGCCTTTGAACAAGAGTTTGCGGCCTATTGCGGCACGAAGTTTTGTGTTGGAGTTGGCAACGGACTGGATGCGCTGGCGCTGATATTCTCCGGCTATATGGAGATGGGAGTGATGCAACCCGGAGATGAAGTGATCGTGCCTGCCAATACTTTTATTGCATCTATTCTGGCAATTACCCATTGCGGACTGACACCCGTGCTCTGCGAACCCCGTCTTGATACTTTTCTGCTGGATGAGGAAAAGGTTGAAGCTTTGATCACGCCTCGTACAAAAGCAATTATGGTGGTACATCTTTATGGTCGCGTTTGTGCTATGGATGAGATCACAACCATTGCCAAAAGGTATCATCTGAAGCTGGTGGAAGATAGTGCACAAGCTCATGGTGCCGTCTATAAGGGGAAAAAAGCCGGTTGCTTAGGCGATGCGGCAGGCTTTAGTTTCTATCCGGGAAAGAATCTCGGGGCACTCAGTGATGCCGGAGCTGTTATGACTAACGACGCTGAACTGGCAGAGGTTGTCAGGGCATTGTCCAATTATGGTTCGAATACCAAATATGTACATCTGTATAAAGGGACCAACAGTCGGATGGATGAGATTCAATCGGCTGTGCTACGGTTGAAACTCAAGCGATTGGACAAAGACAACGAACTGCGCAGGAAGTATGCAGAACGCTATATCAGGGAGGTTCATAATCCCCGTATAATAGTGCCGGAGTATCCGTGCTGCGAGGGTCATGTGTTTCACATCTTTGCGATCCGGGTGCCAGTGCTACGCAATCAGTTGCAACAGTGGCTGAAAGAAGAGGGCATAGAAACGCAGATACACTATCCGAAGCCACCGCATCTGCAAGAAGCTTACAAGGAGTGGGGGCATCTCTCTTTTCCTGTCACAGAAAAGATCCATAACGAAGAATTGAGTTTGCCGCTGAGTCCGGTGCATACCGAAGAAGAGATCAGCCGCGTTATTGATGCTCTCAACCGCTTCATCTGATTCCAGCCGTTCTTATATACCAATTTTCAATACTTTTGCAAGCCATTGTCCTGTGTATGACTCTTTACAGAGTGCCACCTGTTCCGGTGTTCCTGTACAAACGAGATGTCCGCCGTCTGCTCCTCCTTCCGGTCCTAAATCGATGATATAGTCCGCACTTTTGATCACTTCCAGATTATGTTCGATGATGATGACCGTATGCCCTTTGGCTATAAGACGATTAAAAGCCTTCAGCAGCGTGTTTATATCGTGAAAATGAAGTCCGGTAGTTGGCTCGTCAAAGACAAGAATCTCCTTTTCAGCCGTCTCCTGACTCAAGAACCACGCTAATTTGACGCGCTGACTTTCTCCTCCGGAGAGCGTCGATGAGGACTGTCCGAGTTTTATATATCCCAACCCTACCTCTTGTAATGGGAGGATGTTTTTAGTAATCTTCTTTTCCGTCGGCCCCTTTTTGTCAAAGAACTCAATTGCCTGGTTGACGGTCATATCGAGTATATCACTGATATTCTTTCCTTCATACATCACATCAAGCACGTCGCTCTTAAATCGTTTGCCATGACAACTGTCACAGACAAGGGTTATATCAGCCATAAATTGCATCTCCACAGTAACAGTGCCCTCTCCTTTGCATTCTTCGCAACGACCGCCATCCACATTGAAGGAGAAATGCGCCGGAGTGAACGCCATCTGCTTAGCAAGTGGCTGAGATGCAAATAAGCTACGGATATCATCAAAAGCCTTTAGATAGGTCACAGGATTAGAGCGCGAAGAACGTCCAATAGGATTTTGATTAACAAACTCTATATTAGTAACTAAAGATAAGTCGCCTTCAAAGCATCCCATACGTCCGGTCTTCTCCAAACTTCCGGAAAAGCGATGCTTTAATCCGTTGTATAATATGTCACGAACCAGAGAGGATTTTCCCGAACCGCTCACACCTGTTACGACAGTCATGATGCCCAATGGAAACTTGACATCAATATTCTTGAGGTTGTTTTGCATGGCACCAACTACTTTGATATAGTTATTCCATTTTCTGCGCACGGGAGGGATTTCTATCTTTTCTTCTCCAAGAAGATAACGCACGGTATAGCTTTCTGTACCTGGAAGCAGATTGGACATATCTCCTTCATACACAATATTACCACCTAAACGACCGGCCTGAGGACCAATGTCAATGATATAATCGGCTGAACGGATAATCTCTTCGTCATGCTCCACAACAACCACGGTATTTCCCAACTCTTTCAATTCATGCAATACCCGAATGAGAAGTGCTGTATCTCTGGGATGGAGGCCAATGCTTGGCTCATCCAGAATATAAAGTGATCCAACCAGCGTGCTTCCTAAAGAGGTTGCCAAGTTTATTCGCTGACTTTCTCCTCCGGAAAGAGAAGATGAGAGTCGGTTGAGACTCAGATAACCCAGTCCAACTTCCATCAGGAAACGGATACGGTTGTTTATTTCTGTCATAAGCCGTTTGGCTACAGCTGCATCGTGTTCGTCAAGTTCAAGCTTCTCAAAAAAGCCCTGGAGTTCAGAGATGGGCATAAGAACCAGTTCGGTGACTGATTGTCCTCCAACTTTCACGTATTGAGCTTCAGGTTTCAATCGCGATCCTTTGCAATCGGGACAAACCGTTTTACCTCTGAACCGGGAAAACATCACGCGATATTGAATCTTATATTGATTCTCTTCCAAAAATTTAAAGAAGTCGTTGATGCCGTGAAAATGGGAACAGCCTTGCCAAAGCAGAGATTTCTGCTCTGGAGTCAACTGATAATAGGGTTTATGGATCGGAAAGTTCACCTTATCGGCATTCCGAATGAGTTCTATCTTGAATTCACTCATCTTCTCGCCTTTCCAGCACACGACACAGTCTTCATAGACCGATAGAGTCTGGTTGGGAACAACCAGATCTTCATCAATCCCGATCACATCACCAAAACCTTTGCACGTAGGACAAGCACCCAATGGAGAATTGAAATTAAACATCAGGTCGGTTGGCTCCTCAAAAATTGTATCATCCAACTCGAACCTTCGTGAAAATACGTAAGTGGTCGTTTGATCATCTGTAGGGAAGAAATGAAGATGACACTCTCCTTTTCCCTGATAGAAAGCTGTTTCTGCTGAATCAAAAAGGCGACTGATACTCTCTTTATCTTTGCCACTGGAGAGCCTGTCAATGAGGAGTAAGACTTCTTTTCCTTCGAGTAACGACGGAAAGATAAGCACCTCTTCAATACGGAAGACCTTCCCTTCAACCTCGATACGGTTGAATCCTTGCTGCTGCAAAGTCTTAAGCGATGACTCGATACTCCGCTCCCCGGTAAACTCTATTGGACTGTATAAAGCATATTTTGTTCCCTCCGGATAGCTTTGCATGCAGGTGATAAGATCTTCCACCTGATGCTTCTGAACTATGTTGCCGGAGAGGGGTGAGTAGGTCTTACCAATGCGTGCAAAAAGGAGGCGGATATATTCATAAATCTCCGTGGAAGTGCCCACAGTAGAACGTGTATTGCTGGTGTTTACCTTCTGTTGGATAGCTATTGCAGGAGGTATGCCCCGGATAAAATCTACTTCAGGCCTGCTCATCCGCCCAAGGAACTGGCGTGCATAGGAAGAGAGACTCTCCACATACCTGCGCTGACCTTCAGCATACATCGTATCAAATGCCAAAGAAGACTTGCCGGAACCTGAAAGCCCGGTAATAACAACAATCTTATTGCGTGGAATCTTTACTTCAATATTCTTGAGATTATTGACCCGCGCACCTTTGATATGAATCTGATCTTTATCCATTATTTATTCTTTCAACCTACAAAGATAATGGATATCTTGACTTTATTTTGTAGTTTTGCGATGTAAAGAACAAATAATACCGAATCCCTTATAAGAATGAAGAATTTAATGCTCTGCACCCTGCTCTGTCTGGTGCTCATGGGGACTTCCTGTACCCCTAAACTGTATCAGTCGGCAGGCATCAATTATCAGAATTATCCCAAGCGCGAATTTCGCGGAGTATGGATGCACACAGTGGGAAACGGGGTATTCCGCAATCAGACACCGGATGAGATGCGCAGGTATCTCTGTCAACAACTCGATGTCTATCAGCAATCAGGCATCAATGCAATCATCTTCCAGATACGCCCACAAGCAGATGCTTTCTATAAATCCGACCTGGAGCCCTGGAGCAAATACCTTACGGGTAAACAGGGCGTGGCTCCATCTCCGGAATGGGACCCGTTGGAGTTTATGGTTACTGAATGCCACAAGCGCAACATGGAACTGCATGCCTGGCTGAATCCGTATCGGGTAGCGACTACACGAAACGAAACTTTCTCAAAAGATCATATCTATTACAAGCATCCTGAGTATTTTATCAAATATGGAACTCAGGTCTATTTTCAACCGGGTGAGCCCTGGAGTCGCAGCTTCATCTGTGAGGTAGTGAGAGATATTGTAAAACGTTATGACGTGGATGCTATCCACATGGATGATTATTTTTATCCGTATCCGGTGGCCGGCGAGGCTTTTCCTGATAAAGAATGCTTTCAAAAGTATGGTCCCGGACAAGGATTCTCGAAAGAACGCCTGGAAGACTGGCGACGCAACAATGTCAACCTGCTGATCGAACAGCTGAGTTATGCCATCAAATCTGTCAAGCCATGGGTGAAATTTGGGATTAGTCCCTTTGGTATCTACCGCAATAAAACGAACACTCCTGACGGAAGTGGAAGCGAAACAAATGGATTGACAAACTATCATGATCTCTATGCTGACGTTTTGCTTTGGGTACAGAAAGGATGGGTTGATTACAATATTCCACAAGTTTATTGGGAGGTAGGGCACAGCAAAGCCGACTACACCACATTGGTGAAATGGTGGGCAAAAAACAACGAAAACAAAACATTGTACATCGGCCAGGACATTTCTCGTACGACTAAAGTGGACGATCCTGTGTACGGGGGAATGAATCAGTTGACCCGTAAGATGAACGAAGTGCGCAAAAATGACCGTATTGCAGGAAACTGCTTCTGGTCGGGAGAGATGATGCAAAATAATATGGGCGGCATATTGGATAGTCTGGAAAACCACTACCACCGCTTCCCGGCTTTTGTACCGGTCATCAAGGAACTGGACGACAAAGCTCCGTCTACTGTTAAGAAGCTTAAGATGGTTTGGGCTAAAGAAGGACCCATACTACAATGGAAAGCCGATAATCAAAAGAATGAGATGAACCGACAAGCAAATTACTGCATCTACCGTTTCAAAGAGGATGAGGATATAGATATGGATAATCCAAGCAAAATAGTCTCTGTGACTACTGAAAACAAATATGCTCTTCCTTTCAAAGATGGAAAAAAGAAGTTTAAATATGTCGTTACTGCTTTTGATCGTCTACATAACGAGAGTAAAGGCGTTCTGATCAAAGTCAATCTCTGATAATACCCTGGTTATCTTCAGATCGTTTTTACTTGTATTTGTTTGAGAGATGGTCCTGATAGTATGCTATCAGAACGTCAATCGGAAGGATCATATTTTGGATTAAATTTGTTTTTCTGTTTGAAATGCATTAGATCTCATGAAAAGAATGATTCTGTATTGCTTTGATGTTGTGTGCAACAACTCTTGTTTCATCGGTTATACAAGCCGCTTTCAGGAAGTCAGGAAGTTCTCTTTGCAAAGCTTATTCATTGTAATATTCCTTCTTTGTCCACATAGTTCCTGCTTCTCAATTGAACCGGTACGACAATCTGCACGTGCAGATGTTATGTACGCCCCTGCACCCTTGACAGGACAACATGAAATTATCATTTCACATAAGGCCTATAGAGTCTCTTACAATCCGAAATGGCACATTGCAAACTGGGTTGCATATGAACTTACTCGGGAGGAACTTGTAACAAAAGTGAAACGAAAGAATAATTTCCGTCCGGATCCTCTTCTTGGGAAAAACAGTGCTAATGATGCTGATTACAGACGCTCCGGATATGATAGGGGACATCTTGCTCCAAGTGCAGACATGCGTTATGACCTTGTAGCACAAACAGAATGTTTTTACTTCTCTAATATCTGCCCGCAAAGTTCACAACTCAACTCTGTACTCTGGAATCAGTTGGAACAGAAGGTACGGCGTTGGGTCGAAAAGGATAGTGCCTTGATTATCATTACAGGACCTATAGTCAAAGACGGTTATCGTGTAATAGGAGCAAACCGGCTGTCGATTCCGGCTCAGTTCTATAAAATTATTCTATCTCTTCATACCCCATCCCCTAAATGTATTGCCTTTTTAATGACTAATGGAAACGAACGCAGGAATCTTTCCTCTTATGCAGTTCCTGTGGATAGTATTGAAAAGATTACCGGATTAGATTTCTTTCCTGTCTTACCTGATAGACAAGAAGAAGCTCTGGAAAGTAAAGTAAGGCTCAGCAACTGGATCTTTTGATTCGATAAAAAAATGACGAACCCTGAAAAGAGAGTCTCTTCTGAGATAAAGCCACCTTGTGCCAAAAGTCAAGTAAGTCAGAATCTTTGTTAAAACATAAAACTCTTGGCTATTCCTTCTTCAATTATTCGTAGCTTTGCAGTTGCTTTCCATTGGAAATATTAGTAAAAAGAAAAACAAGTACTTATGAAACATATAATAATCGGAGGAGTAGCCGGAGGAGCTACCGCAGCGGCAAGAATCAGACGTGCAGATGAATTTGCAGAAATCATTTTGCTGGAAAAGGGAAACCATATATCGTATGCAAATTGCGGGTTACCATATTATATCGGAGGAGTCATTAAAGAGCGCGAAAATCTTTTCTTGCAAACTCCTCAGAGTTTTGGAGGACGCTTCAATATTGATGTCCGTGTGGATAATGAAGCTGTGTCAATTAATCCGGCAAAGAAAACCGTAATCATACGCAGTGCGGATGGACAGGAATATTCGGAAACGTATGACCGACTGCTTCTCTCTCCTGGTGCTACTCCAGTGCGCCCTCCTTTGAAAGGAATTGACTCGGAGGGAATCTTTACACTTCGTAATGTTGATGATACAGATGCTATCAAGCAATATATTTCTTCTCATAAGGTTAAAAACGCCGTGATTGTAGGTGCAGGATTCATAGGACTAGAGATGGCTGAGAACCTGCAAAAAACAGGAGCAAAAGTCTCTATTGTAGAAATGATGGATCAGGTAATGGCCCCTATTGACTTCTCAATGGCTTCTTTAGTACACGACCATTTACTTCAAAAAGGAGTGATCCTATGGCTAGGGAAATCGGTTGAAGAATTTGAAAGAATCGGAGATTCTCTGAACGTCAAACTTAAAAGTGGTGAGATTATCAGTACTGATCTTGTGATTCTCTCCATCGGCGTTCGCCCTGAAACGCGACTTGCGAGTGAGACAGGAATAGAACTGGGCGAGGCGAAGGGGATCAAGGTTAATAGCTACCTGGAAACTTCAGAAAAGGATATTTATGCAGTTGGGGATGCAATAGAGTTTCCTCATCCAATCACCGGAAAGCCTTGGCTGAACTATCTGGCAACTCCTGCGAACCGTCAAGGACGAATTGTCGCAGACAATATGGTCTTTGGTAATCATACAAAATATGAAGGTGCAATTGGAACTTCTATTGCGAAAGTCTTTGATCAGACTGTCGCAGCAACCGGACTGGCAGCAAAACGGCTAAAAGCAATGGACATTAAATATGCGAGTTCAACAACTCATTCCAACTCCCACGCCGGTTACTATCCGGGTGCCACTCTAATGACCATCAAACTGACCTTTGATCCGGAGAACGGAAAACTGTTCGGTGCGCAAATAGTTGGTCACTCAGGTGTTGACAAACGAATAGACCAAATAGCTCTTTTGATCAAAAAAGGAGGAACAATATATGATCTCATAGAACTGGAACAAGCCTATGCTCCTCCCTATTCTTCTGCTAAAGATCCTATTGCGATTGCTGGATATGTGGCAGGTAATATTATTAGTGGCGCCATGCCGGTAATCTACTGGAGGGAATTGAAAGAGATGGATTTGAACGAAGTGACTTTGGTGGACGTTCGCACTCCGGGCGAATTTGCATTCGGCACTATTCGTGGAGCAATTAATATCCCTGTTGATGAACTGCGTTACCGCCTGAACGAGCTTCCCAAAGAGAAACCCATTATAATCTTTTGTGCTATAGGATTAAGAGGTTATCTGGCACAAAAGATAGTGATGCCAAGAGGATATCAAACTCGGAATCTTTCAGGTGGGTATCGGCTTTTCAAAACGGCAACAGCCATTTTGCCACAACATATAGCATAAACGGAAACTGCGCTATCTATTAACGGTTTCCTTTGTATATTCCACGCAAAGTTCCTATTTTGACTTTTGTATCAAGCTGTATAGGAATACGGCTTGAATCATCTGTCATCCAGAAGACCATAGATTCTTCATCCTTAAAGGCCTCTTTGTTATGCACATAAAGAACAAACTTTAGACAGTTGTATTTCTTGTCATCATTGGCCTTTATGCGGTCTTTTCCTTTGTATCTAAGTATCATGTCGTATTTCTGCTTTCCAGAAAAAAGGAGTAGAGGAATATCATTCTTTTCTTTAACAGTACTCATATCCAGACCACGGATCAGATATACCACGCTGACCATATCAGTACACTCTCCTGTCACGGTAGTATTTACTTCTTCAAGATCCCTTTCCGGCCTTTTCTTATACGCATAGACATCTGTCTCACCATCACGATACGTAAAAGTACCCCCTTCAATAGACGAGTATTTTCCCCCTTCATTTGCAGACTTCCAAAAACGAAATGTTTGCAAATCTTCTGGATTTAAATAGGAGATCAGTGTGTCTCTTACTTTGTAAAAATTATCTACAAACCGACTTGTTACTGCTGTCATCTTGCATTCAAAGGCTCTCTTGCCTTCGAAATTGGTCAAATGCGAGTTTAAAGTTATGTTGCCTCCTTTGATCATGATTACGTTTTTGTAATAGAGATCATACTGAAGATTTTCTCCTTTCATTAAATTCGATTTCAAAACCGTCTGTGCGCAAAGGGACTGCCCCAACGTAACAAACATTATTAGAATGAATAGAGAGAACTTAATACTCTCCTTCACCCATCGATTCAAATTCAAACATATTGGATTCTTCATTTTCTTTTCCTTTCTTTGTTTTGTCAATATCAAGCCTGCTCACCTTCCGTAGTTTGTCCGGCTTCTGCAAAAGCAAAGGCACTGAATGCGGATCCCAGTCCTCTTCGATATTCCAGTTTACTTTTACGTTAAACTTTTTAGGATAATAATAGACTTCCTCTGGCTGAAGTTTCTCTTCATAAGAACCAGGGTCCCATTTACCATTGTTGTTCCTATCTACAATTATTCGTGCATAATATTCTCCCGGACTAAGATAAGGATACTCAGCTATTCCATTAACAACAGGAACATTCTTCAAGGGCTTGTCCTGATTGGATAGAATCTGAACAAATGCCGGATCTTTGAGACCTATCACACGAAACGAGATTTTAGAATATGAGTCCAGTCCTTTTGTTCTAAATGAACGCTCATAATAATCACTTGTCAATCCATATATACCTTTGAATAGCGCAGAGTCTGTTATGAAAGAATATTCTGCTCCTGGTTTCCAGACAACTGAGAAACTAATTTTTTTCCGACTCAAAGAATCATAACTGATTTCATATGGAACATCTTTCCATGTCGTATCCTGTTTGATTTTCAAATGGATACCGTTGCGGTCAAATGTTTGTATCGGCTCATCAAAGTTAATAAAGAAAGGGGCAAACACGTCCATTGAAGAAGAAATATTCTCTTTAAACGATAGATATTCCATTTGCGGTCCATCTTTAACCTCTTTCCCTTGCTGCTTTCTTCGTTCAGCGAGTTCTTTCTGTTTCTTTTGTTCTAATAACTTCAGCTCTTCTTTCTTTTTTCCTTTATTAATCATCTTGAGCGTGTCTGTTACCCAAGACAATTGATTTGTTGAGTCTGTCTTCAGGTAAGAAACGGAAATGTTCAACGTATCAATGGACCAGACTTCTTCTTTTTTAATCCAATAGTCAAGTGTGTCATTTCGAGAGTTGCTTTCCATGATAAACCAGTCTTCCTTTATCTCATTATTTAGCAGCTTGACAACGGGTAGAGAGTCGGATTTAGTCGCCATAAAAAGAGAAAACTTTTCTTTCTGTAAGCGCTCACTTTTGACAAGATACTGCCGGGCATATTCTTTTTTAAAAAGTGAAAGCACAATATTATCGGGATAGAAGTGAGTAAATGGTACGATCATCACGGTATCAATTGTTATAGAGTCTTTCCAGACCGTATCGGATCTCAGTTCAGAAGCAAAAGAAGGGATTACAATAGAATCACAGAACGCTAAATCCTCTGCTGGTTGGTTGTAATAATAATTACGGTCCTTGTCGTTCAAGGCAAAAACTTTATATGAACCTGGAGCAATGTTACGTACAGAAAACTGTCCTTTTGAGTTCGTTTTTGTAACCCGAAGTAAAGGCTCTTTTTGAAACAAGGAGTCATCTCCTGCACGCTGAATCCCCACAACTATATTTGGAACAAGTTCTTGATTTTCTGCATTGATAACCGTTCCAGAAATCATAAGTGAGTCCACATAGGAACCGGTAGAAAAGGAAAGAGCAAAATTAGGAAGTGGGTTCTTTTCATTCAGATCTGAAATAGCATCACTGAAGTCAATAGTATAGGTCGTATTTGCTTGTAGAGAATCTTTCATTTCAACAGTAATCTTTCTTCCCCCTCCCTTGATTATTGGCATACTTTTTTGAGGGGGAGATATGACCACCTTTTCTTGAGGTGTTGAAAGACTAATATTTTCATCAAACAATATTTCAATCTTCTTTTTATCAAAATTCAACTGACCGGGAGATGGCGTACTCTCAATAAAGACGGGGGGCATTTCGTCTTTCGGACCTCCTGTAGGAGATCCCACACTTGCACAAGACGTAACTAAAACTGGAAGTATTGTTACAATAGCTAAATGTCTTAATCCTTTTACCATAGCGCAAAAGTATATGGATTTTATCAATTATATGGAGGAATAGTCAATAATTTATGTCCAAAACGGCAATGCAAACATTTTTTTGCATCGCAATATTCTTTTCGAAGTTGGATCAACGCTTGAGAATCGAATGCATTATCCACTTTCAATCCTGCTTCTTTCCATGAATATACAATATAATTCTGTTCGGGAGGTAATGCTTCCAGAAGCAGGAAAGCGCGTTCTTCTATGTCAGGACGTTCATTCTTGCGTCCATAAATAAAGAGGAGTGGCACGGCTACATTGATAATTAAAACATCAGTTGCCAACTTTCCGATACTTTTCACTCCGCGGGGAGATTCATGCGAAAAACTATAATGTGTGTCCCAATAGCGAGAAGCCGCGACTTTGAAAAGCAAGCGAAAATCATTCAGGGTCTCTGCTTCAATCAACCTTGAGAAAAGATTCTCTGCTTTCTGTACAAATGCTGCAAGTTCGGCTATGCGCACATGCGGAAAATTAGTTGGCCTAAGACGGAGCATCTTCCATAAAGGGGTATCAAGCGGGATAAGCCCAAACTTATGTTGTAAGAAATCATATTCCCTTTTCAGATCCTCGGCATATCTGTCGTGAAGATCTTCCTGACGCAACATTCCTGCTTGACCAAAGAACAATGCCTCAATCTGCAACAAACTGTTTCGATGCTTTCTGATATACGTCAAAGGAAGAGACCGGGTCAACTGTTCAAAGAGGTCATTGTTGATTCCAAAACCAAAGTAGCGCCCCATCGTCTGGTAAAGAACATCCTCCCAGTCATCTATATTACGTTCTAATAAAATGGATATTGAATTCGTCTTTCTTTCAAGACGTTCGGCAAGAAGTGCTGTCTTCCAGGAAGTGATGAGAATTGGGTCAAGAAGAGAAAGCCTTGACTTGCATACACAGCACTCTTTTGAAAGCAGGTTGAGATAATTCAACTGAATAGAATCAGGACAACTCATCACATAATGCGACGGATGATGACCACTCTGACAAATCGCTTCACGATCCATTTCACCTACTACATGAAGAATCACTGAATTATATGCAGGATCCGAATCGTGGTGATGACGATACCAATCCGATGATTTAGAATGGATCTCCACATTGCCGGCCCACATAACTCCATCAATCTTTATTTTCGCATTAAAAAAGTCCGGACCTGCATCTGAATTGTACAACCCCGGATCTATGATTTCCAACGAACAGCCATCTGTTGTGGTTTGTTGCTGCTGAAGCGTTAGTTTGTGCTTCCATACATACGTCAGGAGTTTCTCCATGTTTAGCATTTATATACAGACAAAAGTAGATAATATTTTATACCTTTGCCTCATAATTCTCGTTTAAACAGTATGAATATGCGAATTGCTTTGATTGGATACGGAAAGATGGGTAAAGAAATTGAACAAATTGCCCTCTCACGCGGACACAAAATTGTTTCTATTATAGATATCAATAATATTGAAGATATGAAGTCGGAGGCATTCTGTAGTGCAGATGTTGCCATCGAATTTACCTCCCCTGCTGTTGCAGTAGAAAACTACAAGCGTTGTTTTGATGCCGGAGTAGCTGTAGTCTCTGGAACTACTGGCTGGGCAAATCATTGGGATGAAATCAAGACAATTGTAGAAAAAGAAGGAAAAACCTTCTTTTGGACATCTAATTTCAGTAGAGGAGTAAATATTTTCTTTGCACTTAATAGATACCTGGCAAAAATAATGGATCGCTTCCCAGAGTACAACGTAAGTATGGAAGAAGTTCACCATACTCAAAAGCTGGATGCTCCAAGCGGCACGGCAATCACACTGGCAGAAGGAATTATTGAGAACCTTGGTCGCAAAGACAAATGGGTGAAAGAGATTGAAGAGGCTGATAACGAAATGGCTATTCACTCTATACGGGAAGGGGCTGTTCCGGGCATTCACACTATAAATTATGAATCTGAAGCTGATATCATCACTATCAGACATGATTCCAAAAGCCGTAAGGGGCTTGCAATGGGTGCTGTACTTGCTGCAGAGTTTACCTGTGGAAAGAAAGGACTTCTGGGAATGAAGGATATGTTTACTTTTTAAAATACAATCATGAAGGTCTCTACCAAACAGTGGTTTAAGTTTAGTCTTGCCACGCTGCTCTATTTAGCTTTCGTTGTCTGGATGGGTAATTATTGGATTCTGATCGGCGAACTGCTTATCATAGATCTTTATCTAACTAAGTTTATCCCATACGGTTTTTGGAGAAAATCAAAAAACGCAACCTTCCGTAAAGTAATGGAATGGGTAGATGCCATTGGTTTTGCATTGGTTGCCGTTTATTTCATCAATACATTCTTTTTTCAAAACTATCAGATTCCAAGTTCCTCATTAGAGAAGTCATTGCTGGTTGGAGATTACCTGTTTGTAAGCAAATTAAGCTATGGACCAAGAGTCCCCAATACGCCTCTTTCTTTCCCATTGGCGCAACACACCATGCCGGTGCTTAATTGCAAGTCATATATCGAGTTTCCACAATGGGATTACAAACGGGTCAAAGGATTGGCGTCAATCAAACACAATGATATTGTTGTTTTCAACTTCCCTGCTGGTGATACCGTCGCTGTTAATTATCAACAAGCGGACTATTATACGCTCTGTGCAGTATACGGCAGAGAGGTAGTAAACAAAGACAAGAAAGACTTTGGTGATATAATCTACCGGCCAGTAGACCGAAGAGAAAACTATGTGAAACGCTGTATAGGACTCCCGGGTGAAACGCTTCAGATTAAAGACAATATTGTCTTCATCAATGGAAAAGAGCAAAAAACGCCTAAAAACGCACAGTTCTGCTATTATGTGGAAACGAACGGTAAACGTTTTACAAGAGAAGAGTATCGCTCCATGAACGTTTCTAAAGAAGACCAGGACTGTATCATTTCAAACGCTCCAAACCCTATCTATAGAATCCCCTTAACGACGAAGTCACTTGAAATATGTAAAGGTTTTAACTTTATTACCAAGGTGGTTATTGAGCCTGCTACAAATGCAGACCGTTACAAAACCTTAGTTAGTACTTTCTCTATTCCTGAACAAGCGGCTGCACAAATAGCATCTTCTATGGATCTGACCTATCCGGTAGAATATAATACAGGATGGAGCCGCGACAATTTCGGTCCGATCTTTATTCCAAATAAAGGCTTCACCATCAAACTTACTGCAGAGAATCTTCCTATCTACGAACGTGTCATACGTGTTTATGAGGAGAACCAACTGGAAGTAAAGAATGGACAACTATTTATCAATGGAAAAGAGACAGACTCATATACATTCAAAATGGATTATTATTGGATGATGGGAGATAACCGTCACAACTCAGCTGATTCCCGTTCATGGGGTTTTGTTCCAGAAGATCATATTGTTGGAAAACCAATTATGGTTTGGCTTTCACTGGATAAGGACAGAGGTTGGTTTGATGGTAAGATTCGTTTTAACCGATTATTTAAATGGGTGGATAATTTAGCTGCCGCCGATTGAAAAAAATATCAAATAAAAGAGGATGGATAACAGTGGTAGTCGCATTCTGGATTGCACTGTTTATCCGTTGTTTTCTGTTTGGATCATACAGGATCTCTTCTTCTTGCATGGAAGATAGCCTTCTTCCGGGCGATTATATTATCGCATCCAATCTAAGTTATGGCATTCGTACGCCTCAGACACTGCTGACGATTCCTTTCACGCATGACTCAATCTATCTCTTTGGCATGAAAGCCTATTCTCCCCTTTTGCAACTCCCATACTATCGTTTAGGAAGCAAACTGGCAGAACGCAACGACATCGTCCTTTTCAACAGGCCTTTTCAAAATAAGACAGATGTGCCACTGGATAAACAAAAGGTTGAAATCAGTCGTGTCGTTGGACTTCCCGGTGACACGATTAGGATTGACGAAAGTTATTCGGCTCCTATTATCATCAATGGCAAAGCATCTATGGATAGTCCATTGGCAAAGAATTTTTATTCCTTTCCTTACAGTGAACGCGCTCAAATAGAAAGAATTTCCAAAACAATGGAAAATGCTTCTTTTCAAATCTTTCATAAGACTGGTGATTCTTTGGCTATTTGTTTGCTAAACCGCTTGGAATTCTATAAAATAAAAGGAGATCTTCCCGTCGCCTTTCCCCTTAAACCCTATTCTATAGCCGGCAAAAATATCTCAATGGTAATACCATCCAGAAATATGACTATCAAGCTAACGCCGGATAACATCGAACGATACCAAACCATTATATGCTGTTACGAACCCGTCAGGGCTTTGAAAGTAGGAAATAATATCTATGTGAACAGTAAGAAGATTACTTCCTACACTTTTAAATTAAACTATTACTGGATGCTTTCAGACAATCGCGAAGCATACACTGATTCCCGAACATTTGGAGTCGTTCCTGAAACACATCTTATCAGTAAGGCACTTTCTATTTGGTTTTCCGTTTCGCCATCAGCTTCTTTTATGAGTAGCTTACGTTGGAACCGTTTCTTTCAAAGAGTTCATTAATCACACGATGAAAGCGATCTGCCTCACTTCTGGCTATCTGGCACCGATTCAGTATTATTCCAAACTGATATCCAATGTTCCTGTATATATAGAGATCAATGAAAACTACATCAAGCAGAGCTATCGTAACCGTTGTGTCATTGCAGGAGCAAATGGTCCGCTTATTCTTACCGTCCCTGTAGTCAAGCCAGACACACTCAAATGTCCAACCAAAGATATTCGGATATCAGAACATGGCAATTGGCAGCATCTGCATTGGAATGCGATCGTTTCAGCATATAATTCAACTCCTTTCTTTGAGTATTATCAAGATGATTTTGCTCCTTTTTATGAGAAGAAGTATCCATTTCTTTTGGATCTGAATGAAGGATTACGTGAACTCGTCTGTTCACTTGTAGACTTTCAACCAAACATCTGTTATACGTCTGTCTATCTTTCCTCGTCTGACTCAGATTTTGAAGATTACAGGGAACGGATCAAACCGACGCAAGAAACCAGCACTGATTCTTTGTTCATTTCTCCTGAATATTATCAGGTCTTCGCTTCACGCAACGGATTCATTCCTAATCTAAGTATCATCGACTTGTTATTTAACATGGGACCGGAATCCAGATTACTACTGCTTCATTCTATTAAAAAGACGATTCTCTAAGTTTCTATTATTGTCTGATACTGAAATGGGTGATTCTTCTTCCATTTAGTTGACTCAATGCTACCATTCTGCCTGACTTTTCAGAAACTTTCTTTAGGAATCTGTGAATCAACCAGAGAAAAAAGTCTTTTTAATAGGGCACATAAATAGCCCAAACCGTAAGATTAAACTCAGCAGCAAAGATGTATTTCTTATTCCAAACCGTGGAATGATCATATTGAAGTTCAGAATGATCATTCCACGGTTTGGAACGATCATTCCGTGCTTCAATATGAATAATGTGTCGGGTAGCGATGACCTTTTCAACCCAACAAAGAAAACTTTTCTTCCTATCAGATGGTAAAATATATCAAGCAACAAATGGCAGACATCCATGGCACAGACGAAACAAATGCTTTACAATGAACATCTGTTTATTGTAAATATCAACAATTGTTGATAAAGTATAGATGTATCTCATTATCAACGATATTAACTAGTGACAAGTTGTTGATAAAGGTATGATTGCTTGTTTATTTGAGTTGTTTAAAAAAGTCCCATATAACAATCCCGGCTGTCACTGCAACATTCAAAGAGTGTTTTGTTCCATATTGCGGTAATTCAACACATCCATCACAAAGATCTATCACTTCCTGTTGAACCCCCTTTACCTCATTTCCCAGAACCACAGCATACTTTGCTTTTTTATCCAATGTTAGTTCGTCCAGCATTTTACTACCCTTTACCTGTTCAATAGCAAGTACTATATAATGTTGTGCTTGAAGAGCTAATACAGCTGTTTTTGTATCTTTAAAATATTCCCATTGCACATTGAGTTCTGCACCTAGAGCGGTTTTATGTATCTCTGCATGTGGCGGTACAGCAGTGATACCACACAATAATACCTTATCCACACGAAAGGCATCTGATGTGCGAAACACTGATCCTACATTATTCAAGCTGCGAATATGATCTAATACAACTACCAATGGAAGCTTTTCAATACTTTTATATTCTTCTGAACTTACCCTCTGTAACTCTTCAATTTTTAGTTTCTGCATTGTTTATATCTCTGTTGATAACCTGTTATTAGTGCATGGATTACTTTTCGTAACTTTCTCTTGCAAAATAAGCAATAACAACTGTAATAAGAAAGTATTCGTAAAATGAAATAAGAATTAGATTATTATTTCACGTAAATATTGATGCTTTTATCAACAATACTTGTCTAAAATAGAAATGAACATCGTACATTTGCATTGTTATCAACATTTGTGAATAAAGTCTATAAGAATAAGATTTACAGCTGATAAGAGAAATTATAAATGTTCATATCCTCTTTATAAGCAGTATATATTTACTAGTAACTTTAAAGATGCTCTAAAAGAGAAAGTTATAAACAGTATTCACAATCTATTATTACTATCATTTTTCAATATATATATATCAAATAAATACTTATTATAATGGAGAGGGGATTTAGTATAGCAAAAGGGTATGTAGATATGCCTATTGAAAATATTACAGACATTAGGGCAAGCATAAACAAACTCAAGAAAGAGAAGAATGCTTTAATAATGGCACACTACTACCAAAACAACGATATTCAAGATATAGCAGATTATGTAGGCGATAGTTTGGCTCTCGCTCAGCAAGCTGCTAAAACAGATGCTGACATAATCGTATTATGTGGAGTTCACTTTATGGGAGAAACTGCAAAGATAGTATGTCCGCAAAAAAAAGTACTTGTGCCGGACTTAAATGCCGGTTGTTCATTAGCCGATAGTTGTCCAGCCGATAAATTTAGTCAGTTTGTCAAAGAACACCCTGGTTATAAAGTAATTTCTTATGTTAATACTACAGCTGAGGTAAAAGCCTATACAGATATAGTAGTCACT
The DNA here is from genome assembly GCA_963677415.2 of Bacteroidales bacterium. Lineage (GTDB taxonomy): Bacteria > Bacteroidota > Bacteroidia > Bacteroidales > JAQUTK01 > JAQUTK01. The sequence continues at coordinate 18,177 of CAXXFJ010000021.1, forward strand.
TCAACCAATGCCAGACAAATAGTTGAAAGTTTTCCCAAAGATGAAAAAATAATCTTTGGACCAGACCGAAACTTAGGAAATTATATCAACTCAATAACTGGTCGTAACATGTTACTATGGGATGGAGCATGCCATGTACACGAACAATTCTCTGTTGAAAAGATTGTTGAATTAAAATTGATATATCCCAAAGCTTTGGTATTGGCTCATCCGGAATGTAAGAAATTTGTTCTTGAATTGGCTGATCATATAGGTTCAACAGCTTCATTGCTTAAGTTTGCAACTCAATCTGAATGCAAACAATTTATAGTTGCCACAGAATCTGGAATCATTCATGAAATGATCAAACAAAATCCATTTAAGGAATTTATTCCTGCTCCTCCTGAGGATAGTACCTGCGCTTGTAACGAATGTAATTTTATGCGGTTGAATACGTTAGATAAATTGTATAATTGTTTAAAATTTGAGTTGCCTGAAATACTGGTAGATAAGAATATTCAAGAGAAAGCTGTAAAGTCAATACATAGAATGCTCAAAATATCGGAAGAATTAGAACTGTAATAGTATATGATCATAAATATATTAATAAGCACTATTGATGGTGGAATAGATAAAGTGGCAGATGTATTGTTACCTCAGGTAAAAGATACTATCCGCTACAAAATATCTCATCAATACACTGCTCCTTCCTATATTTATGTACCTGATAGACTTAAAAGAGAGGATGTCGAAATAAGTCATATTAAAGGAACAGGTCTTTGTTGTAACAGGAATAATGCGATCGAAATGGCGGATGGAGATATTGCCATAATAGCCGATGATGATGTGAGGTATGACTTTTCTTTTTTCGAAACGATAGAATGTATTTATAAAGATAAAAGTATAGATGTAGCTTGTTTTCAGATACAAACTCCGAACAATGAACCTCCTTATAAGAATTATGCATCTAAACCTTTTCAAATACAGAAGCATCAAAGGTATAATATTAGTTCTATAGAAATTAGCTTTAGAATATCCAGAATAAAAGAAAATAAGCTACAGTTTGATACACGATTTGGATTAGGAAGTGGACTATTTTTATCAGGTGAAGAAGATATATTTATTCATGATTGTACCTTAAAAGGTTTGAAAGTATTCTATTTTCCGTATCCGATAGTTTTTCATAAGTACATGTCAACAGGAAAGTCTGATTTATTTTCAGAGCAGCGAAATAATACATTAGGAGCTTTGACATGGGAAGTATATGGCTACTCTTCGTATGCTCGTATATGTTGGTATGTGATTAAAAAGTGGAGAGAATTACTTAACAATAAAGTGTATCCGCATACGTATATGTTTCAGACAATTAAAGGTATTATGATGGTTAAAGATACAAATAAACCGGTTGCATAATGGAATCTATTGCAATAGTCATTCCTATATTAAACCGTTCACAGTTCATTCAACGAACGTTGGATTCTATTGTCCGTCAGACTTATAACTACATAGAGTTAATATTGGTTGATAATGGATCGTCAGATGAATCATTAGCTATATGCCAGGAATTTAAAGAGAAGCATCAATCAGATCGATTGATCATAAAAGTACTGGAAGAATCCAAAAAAGGAGCCAATGCTGCACGTAACAAAGGATTGGCAGCTGTAGAATCGGAATATGTAACTTTTTTTGATTCGGACGACGAGTTATTTCCTGAGATGATTCAAACTATATATCAAGCAATAAAGAGTAAAAAAGCAGATATTATTGCTTATACGTATACTTTTTGTGAAGTTGATAAAAAGGAATATGTACGAATTCGTTGTTTTTCCAATCAGCCACGGATGCAAATTATCCGCGGAATGCTCGCCACTCAAAACTTTACAGTCAAACGGGATGTGATCCGTGCAATCGGAGGATGGAATGAATCACTTTCGCGTTGGCAAGATTGGGAAATAGGTGTTCGTTTATTACTTCACACCTCTCGTGTTTATTGGATAAAAAAACCGCCTTTGTGTCGCGCTAATCTTCATGAGGATACGATTACCGGAAAAAACTTTTCCGATTCGCATGAACAGCTTTTCAGAGCAGTAGAGGTAGTTTGGAATACGGTCTTACTATCTGAACGCTCTGATAGGAAAAAACTACTGAGAGCCGCTTATTTTCGTTTTCTGCTACTTGCTGGAAACTATTCATTGGAAGGGAATAAAGATTTAGGGAAAAAATCATATTCCCATTTATTTAAATCAGCAAGAAAAGACTTTCGATTGCGTCTGTTTTGTCCGTTGATTTATTATTATATTTCGATGGGAGGTCGCGGTTCCTGGTTTTTTGCCAAGTTATTCTTTTGATTATTCCGAATAATTACCGGTTCAAGGATACATAGCTTAGTCTCTTTTCAGTTTACGAAAAACAAAAGAGAGTGTTGATGAGGATAAAATCCATTCATAAAGTTGTATTTGAAAAGAGAGAGGATATCCCAAATTTCGTGTTATGTTTAAAGCTTTTATAGCAGGTTCTTTTTCATTCAGACGAATACATAGAGAGAGTAGCTCCTTTAATCTTGATTCAAAAAAAGAGGCACAACGTGTCATATCAAAGGAATCAGTCATCAATAAATCGGTTTTTAACTTGAAAGAAGCTGAAGCAAACAGAAGTTGTTTGCTGAGATTGGTCATATAACTCACAGATTTATCATTTATCCGATATACCGTTGTTTCGATGGGTTCATATAGAAAGTCACCCTCTTTAAGTAAGAAAAACACAAGTTGATAATCTTCACAAGGATATTCCTGGTTTCTAAAAAAGGAGGTGTTTAAATGATAGGTATGACGAAAAGCTTTTGCAGAAAAGCAAGAACTTCCTGTAAACACAAAAGGAGCGTTGATCTGGTTAATGAGTGAATAGATATCTTTTTTGTAGGTGGACCTTTGCGTCTTCACGATATGGCGCAGTCGGTAAATATCATCTATTACGCGATTTTCAGCGGCGTGATATTCTTTATAATTTGTGTGAGTAAGTACAACATCAGGGTTATTTTCAAGAAGATCCACTTGCCGTTGTAATTTATAAGGGTCAATCCAATAGTCATCTCCGGCACAGTCTGCTATGTATTTTCCTCGTACCCGGAGTAATGAATCGAAATAATTATCCATCAAACCTTTGTTTGTTTCATTGAGCGTAATTCGTATTATTTCAGGATAGCGGAGTGCGTATTCCCGGCAGATACTTCCGGTATTATCTTTCGAACAATCTTCACCTATGACTATTTCGAACGGAAAAGAACATTTCTGAGACAGCACACTTTCTATTGCCTGGCCGATATAATCTTCCTGGTTATAGGTAACGATGACGACCGATACTACAGGACCATCCCACTTGTAGGTATTCATATCTATGAAGTTTGTAACGCAAATATACGTAATCCATGAAATAACAGTAGTTATGAATCCGTTTATTTAGTATGATATTGTATATTTGTCGTTTAAACCAGACGTAAAAAGAAAATGAAGAAGAAAATAGTCTTTGCGACTAACAACAAACATAAATTGGAAGAAATCTCTCAGATTGTCGGTGATCACTTCGAAATACTTAGTCTGAAAGATATTAAATGTGAGGATGATATACCTGAAACAGCAGATACGTTTGAAGGAAATGCTCTTCAAAAAGCAACTTATATTCATGAAAAGTATGGGTTGGATTGTTTTGCTGATGATTCTGGCTTGGAGGTTGAAGCCTTGAATAATGCTCCAGGAGTATTTTCTGCCCGATATAGTGGTGGAGGAGCAGAAAAGAATATGGATAAACTACTGGAAGAGCTTACGAACAAAAGCAACCGAAGAGCACAATTCCGTACTGTCATCGCACTGATCCTGGAGGATAAAGTATCTTATTTTGAGGGGATTGTCAAAGGTGAAATTATTGAGAGTCGTCATGGCTCAGAAGGTTTTGGCTATGATCCTCTTTTCCGTCCCGAAGGTTATTCCCAAACGTTTGCAGAGATGGATAGTGCACAGAAGAACAAAATAAGTCATCGTGGCAAGGCAACCCAATTACTTATTCAATATCTAAATAAAATGATATGAAACGAGCCTTTCTTTTTTCATTTATATTCATGACCGGACTCTCTCTCTTTGCTCAGCAGGCAATCGGAAAGTGGAAGAGTTATCCTGCTTTTGGTAATATCACAGCAGTGACTCCAGCTGGACCTAAGATATTTGCAGTATCGCTTGGTAATATATTCAGTTTTGATACCGAAGATAATAATTTGGAAATCTATACGCGTGAGAACGGCATCAGTGATATTTCTGCTCAGAAGATCGCCTATGACGACAAGCGAAATTTATTGGTGATAGTGTATGGCAATTCGGATATTGATATCATAGATGGAACAAAACTCTACAATATCCCGGATCTGATGAACAAAGCCCTTACTTCTTCCAAAGTTGTGAATGATATCTATTTCAATGATAAGTATGCATACTTATCTACAGATTTTGGAATAATGGTGGTCAATATGGAGAAGAAAGAAATTGCTGATACCTATACTCTTGGTACTAAAGTAAAGAATTCAATTGTGCATGACAATCATATTTATGCTCTTTCTGAAAAAGGAATTTACGTTGCTTCCTTATCTGACAATTTATTGGACAGTCATAACTGGACAATAATGGATTATAAAACAGGAGATAAGCTTCTTTACTTTGATAACAAATTCCATTTGCTGGTAGCTAAGACTGGCATTTATACATTACAACAAGACAAAACTTGGGCAACTTTCAAGACAGGGACCCTATTGGATATGATTCTTGTAAATGAAAAACTCGTCTATCGTACGGCTAAAAGTCTCACGATATGTACCAATGACCAAAGTTTAGTTACATCAAATACGCCGTTTGAGATGACTTCACTTGAATATTCCTCTTCCAGTAATAGTTATTGGGCAAGTGTAAACGGCAGTGGATTACTTTCTTTCAAGATTCTGTCTGATGGTACGTTTGAAATGGTGAACCAACCTTTCATTCCTGATGGTCCGATGACAAATGTGCCTTTCTATATGAGTTATGCACAAAAGAGATTGATAATTGCCGGCGGTGGACGCTGGGGAAATCGCTATTTTACCAAAGGTAGTATCATGTTGTATGAAGGTGACAAATGGCTTAATTACAATGTAGATTCGATACGTGACGCGACAAATAAAATAGACTATATGGATATTATTAGTCTGGTAACTGATCCGAATGACAGAGACCATCTTTTCGCAGCTTCTTGCGGTGATGGTCTATATGAATTTAAGGACCACAAACTAGTCAAGCTCCACACATTCTCCAACAGTGCGTTGGAATCAGCTTTACCTACAAATAAACTGAATTATCAGTATGTCCGTGTGGATGCTCTTAGCTATGATAAAGATCAGAATCTATGGATGAGCAATTATCTGGTGGACAGCACTATTAAGGTATTAAAAAGTGATTCCACCTGGCTCTCTCTTTCCTATCCAGACTTGAAGAATAAAGCGACTATCTCTCAGATCAACCATATGTCCAATGGAGATAAATGGATTATCTTGCCACGTAATGTTGATGAGTGCGGACTCTTCGTGCTGGATATTAATGGGAATCTAGATGATGTAAGCAAACATCGGACAGTCTATTTTCATTCTTTTACTGATACAGAAGGCAAGATAATTTATCCTTCCGGAGTCTATTGTGCTGTAGAAGACAAAAATGGAACAATATGGGTTGGAACGGACAAGGGACCACTATTATTTCCAAGTCCGAAGAAAGTATTTAATGCTAATTTTCGCTGTACGCGCGTAAAAGTGCCTTTGGAAGATGCCAGTCAGTCTACAGACGGAACTGTGGCAGCCAGTTATTTGCTGGAAGATGAGCAGCTCAATTGCATTGCCATTGACGGAGGAAATCGTAAATGGATAGGAACTGAGGGTAACGGTGTTTATTTGTTGAGTGATAACGGGAAAAAGACCATTCACCACTTTACCAAAGAGAATAGTCCGCTTTCTTCTAATCGAGTCCTTTCGTTGGCAATTAACCCAGATAATGGAGAGGTATTTATTGGCACTGAGTCGGGTTTGGTTTCTTTTATGAGTGATGCCATAGAAGGCAAGGTCGATTACAGTGATGCGTACGCATTCCCTAATCCGGTGGCCCCTGATTTTGAAGGTCCAATAACGATTCGCGGATTGAAGGAAAATTCAGAAGTAATAATTACCGATGTTGAAGGTCGCAAAATCTTCACCGGTATATCTCTTGGAGGAGAGATTTCCTGGAACGGAAGGGATGGCAATGATAACCGTGTGAGCAGTGGCGTTTACCTCGTTTATTCTGCAACGCCAGACGGTAAGAAAGGAGTGGTTACCAAAATTGTGATGATAAAGTAACTGACGGGAATGAGCAAAGATAAGGGCGGGAGATATTCTTCCGCCTCTTTAATTAATATCGTGCATATAGCCAAATTAAATCTTACAGACGCACGAATTGTTTAGTTTCTCTCTTTGTAGGACGATATAGCTTCTGATTGGGTCTTGCTGATTACCGAAAGAAGAAGAGTGCCAAAACAAGTAATCCGACAGCTGCAAATGTATTTTTGCTGCTGTCGGATTACTTGTTATTATTGTCAGAAGATCCTTTTAAAAAGTTATTCCATATCTAAAGGATGCAGATAATCTTAATATCTTTTCTTCTTGTCTGAGCTCTTTCTTGTTCCGAAGCTACCACGGTCGTTAGTCCTGTTAACTCTATTGCGATCACCTTCTTTGCGTTTAGCAAAGTTGTTTTTGCGCACTGACGAAAAGTCATCCTGAGTTTCAACTCGTCTTACGAAGCTTCCTCCTCTTTCTCTTTCGCCACCTTGTTTTTCCTGCGCAATCTCAACAGAGATTCTTCGTCCAAGAAATTCGGCTTTATTCATTGAGCTGATTACCTTTTCTGCTTCCGAACTTTCTACCTCGAAGAAGGAGAAGTTTTGCAAAAGATCAATCTTGCCAAGACCTACACGTCCACGTACATTATGATTCAATATTTCAATCAGTGAATTAGGAAAAATGCCATCCACCTTGCCGATGTTGATAAACAAGCGTGTAAAGCCGGCTTGAGTTCTGCGCGGAGCTCTGTCTCTTCCATCTCTGCCTTCATCTCTTCTTCCTTCTGAAGAATAAGCATCCGGAGTTCTAATCTCAGATGCATTGCGGTAATACTCCATCAGACGATTAAATTCGAGAGAGATTAGTCGCTTCAGCAAGTCTTCCTTATCCAGCCATTCCAGTTTGCGAAATACGGAAGGAAGAAACTCTGTGATCTGCTCTTCTTCCACTTTTACCTTCTCGAGTTTATCTACCCAAGAGATAAGCTGCTTTTCACAAATAGCCTTTCCTTCAGGAATGTTTCTCTCTTCAAACTTCTTTCCAATACCTTTCTCAATCTGACGGATCTTGCCTTTTTCCTTGATATGGATAATAGCAATAGAAGTTCCTGTTTTACCGGCACGTCCTGTACGTCCACTTCTGTGATTGTATGATTCGGTTTCGTCCGGTAATCCGTAATGGATGATATGAGTAAGGTCATCCACATCCAATCCGCGTGCAGCCACATCTGTTGCTACAAGTAACTGAATGTTTTTGATACGGAATTTCTGCATCACACTGTCGCGTTGAGCCTGCGAAAGTTCGCCGTGAAGTGAATCTGCACTATATCCATCCTCAATCAGGTGGTCTGCAATCTCCTGCGTCTCTTTACGTGTACGGCAGAATATAATACCGTAGATAGACGGATAATAGTCAGCAATACGTTTCAATGCGAGGTATTTATCCTTAGCCTGAACTGTATAAAACTGATGTTTTACGTTTTCGTTACTCTCATTCTTGTTGCCGATTACGATTTCTTTCGGCTGTTTCATGTACTTCTTGGTGATCTTTGCAATTTCAGCAGGCATAGTTGCAGAGAAGAGCAGCATATTTCTTGTAGGAGGAACTTCTGCCAGAATCTCATTGATGCTATCCGAAAATCCCATGTTAAGCATTTCGTCTGCTTCGTCCAGAATCACATTACCAACCTCATCCATACGCACAGTATTTCTACCGATCAGGTCAATCAAACGACCAGGAGTAGCTACGATAATATGTACACCTCTTTTCAGTGCGTTGATCTGACTCTCTATGCTTGACCCACCATATACGGGGAGCACCTTTAAGTCATATACGTACTTAGAATAATCCTGCAAGTCTCCCGCAATCTGTAGACAAAGTTCGCGAGTCGGACAAAGGATTAGCGCTTGTGGCTGTTTCTTCCTGATGTCAATACTTTGGATGACAGGGATACCATACGCTGCCGTCTTTCCTGTCCCGGTTTGTGCCAGAGCAATTACATCGTTCATTTCTCCCAATAGAAAAGGAATCACTTCCTCTTGTACCGGCATAGGATTTTCATATCCCATTTCTTGTATCGCCCTGAGTATATCAGGGACAACACCTAGTTCTTCAAATGTCTTCATTATTTTTTTGTAATATCGAAGGTAGGCGGCTTATAATTCCTTCTCGTGAGCGTCCTTTCACGCAGTGGTATGCATAATTGAGCTTCCCTGCAATCAAATTAGGGCGCAAAGGTAATGGTTTTTTTCTTAATAGAACAGAAACTCTTCCTATTTAATGTTTTTATTGACAAACAGAGAGAAACTCATTGTTTTTTTGCAATTCCCGGAAAGCATAATAAAAGCTTGTTCTTAAATCACTTTAAGTGCAAATTCCATTGAGATATAGTTCTCATAATTTTTGCATACACTCGAAGAGAAATCAATAGCGTATCCAATTATTTTATCCCAAGCACTTTCGGACAATCCATTTATTTCGTTGCGGGAAATGTTGAGTTTCATCAAGCCATAGGTCACTCCGGCATTGAAATTATCACCTGCACCTATTGTGCTGACCGGCTTAATAATAGGTACTTCATAATGCTTCCGTATGGAATTGGTGCGTAGTTCAACACCTTTCGCACCCTGTGTGTAAATAAAGTTCGGACAGTAAAATTTAATCTTCTGATCGTAAATCTTATCTACATCATTTAGTTTGAAGAGATTATTGAAGTCTTCGTCTGAACCACGAATAATAGATGCATATTCCAGATTTTCAAGGATGGAAGGAGCCAGACGAATGGAGTCATGCGCATGCGAGATGCGAAAATTCGGATCGTAATAGATAATAGCACGTCGTTGAGTGGCATATTCCATCAGTTCAACAATCCGCTCACGCAATGTAGGATTAATGGCATAAAAAGAACCAAACATGACAATATCGCTGTCGTTTATCATTGGAAACGGTACATCCAGCCTTTGTTTGGGGTAATCTTTGTAAAAAAGATATTCGGCGTCATTATTCTCATTCAGAAAGGCGAGGGATATCGCAGATTTGCCGTCAGGGAAGATATCAATATACTTTGTGGAGAGAGAATTCTCTTCCATAAATGACTTGATTAAAGATCCTACTTTGTCATTACCAATCTCACTTATGAACTCAACCGGCACCTTTAAGCGTCCCAGAGAAATCATAGCGTTAAAGACTGATCCTCCCGGAACTGCAGCAGACGGCTTGTTGTTGTCAAAAATAATATCGAGAATCGTTTCGCCGACACCAATTACTTTTCTCATTTATGTAGGGAGTTATTATTATTTTTCTTCAGCTGATTGTTCTCTTGATTTCTCGCCCAAGTATCCTCCATGATGTCTCTTGGCATAGTCCTGAAAGCTGAAGCTTGTATGTTTCATCGTATTCACCACCAAGATATCACCGATAACTGTCATAATTGTCGTTGAGGTCGTTGGGGTAAGTCCGAGTGGACAGACCTCATTCGGAGCACCGGTAAAGAGACATGCATCTGCTTTCTTCGCGAGCAGGCTTTCGGGATTACTTGTGATGACAATAAATTTGATAGAAGGATTAAGTCGTTTGGTGAGATCAAGCAATTCTATGATTTCACGCGTCTTTCCAGAATTAGAGATGACAAGCATCAAGTCATTTTCCTGTATGATACCCAAATCACCGTGTTGCGCTTCGCTGGGGTGAAGAAAAACGGATGGTGTACCACTTGAACAGAAAGTTGTAGCCATGTTGGCAGCGATTTGTCCCGCTTTACCCATTCCGCTGGTTACAAGTTTGCCGTTCTTTTTATGAACTTGTTCAAGAATAAGAGAAACAGCTTTTTCATATTCGTCCGTAATAGGTATCTGAAGTATTGCATTTGCTTCTTTTTGTAGAAGGATATGAATATCGGAGAGTATGTTCTCTTTATTGATTATAGATATTTCCATAGATTGTGCTAAATGTGAGGACAAATATCCACAATATTTTCGTAATGAACAAAGGTTTATTTCTATTTTTGTACAATCATTTTACCAAGTCATCATGTCATACAACGCTGCAACTCTCTCCAACGGTTTACGAATCATTCATATACCTTCCACCTCTCCTGTTTCATATAGTGGTTTTGCTGTTCATGCCGGAACGCGTGATGAAGCTCCTGATGAACAGGGTATGGCACATTTTATCGAACATATGCTTTTTAAAGGGACTTCCAATCGAAAGTCATGGCATATCCTGAATCGTATGGAGCATGTTGGAGGAGAACTTAATGCTTATACCACAAAGGAAGAAACGTTTGTTTATTCGGTTTTTTTATCTCGGGATTTTCAACGGGCTACCGAATTGATGTCTGACCTTATCTTTCATTCCCAGTTTCCAGAGAGGGCAATTGAACGTGAGCGAGATGTGATACTTGATGAGATTAACTCTTAACAAAAAGATTCTCCGTCCGAACTTATCTATGACGAGTTTGAAAATATGGTTTTTGCTGGTCATCCTCTTGGAAAGAATATTCTGGGAACGCCTGAGTCTCTTCAGGCTTTTGATACGACCAGATGTCTGGCTTTTATGAACCGCCTTTATATTCCTTCTAATATTGTTTTTTTCTCATCAGGATCGACTCCTTTTGATAAGGTGCTAAGATGCGCAGAAAAGTATATGTCAGAGGATTCACGTACCGGAGTGCAACATCCACGCCTTTCACCTGTTCCCGTTGCTCCATCAATGCAAACTATTCATCATGATACATACCAGACACATGTAATGTTAGGAAGCATTGCCTACAATTTGTATGATACCCGTCGTGATTCACTCTTTTTTCTGAATAATATATTAGGTGGGCCAGGCATGAACAACCGTTTGAATGTAAGCCTGAGAGAAAAAAACGGACTTGTCTATGATATTGAATCCAATGTGACGAATTATACAGATACCGGATTATTCACTATTTATTTTGGTTGTGATCCAAAAAATGAAGTTCGTTGTACTTCTCTGGTTCTTCGGGAGCTAAAGATGTTAAGAGACAATAAGCTCACTACTAATCAAATGGAAAAGGCAAGAAAACAGCTAACAGGACAGGTAGCAATAGCAGCTGAGAATCGGGAAAGCTCGATACTGAATGTTGCAAAATCTTACCTCCATTTCAATAAATACGAAGAAGAGTCTGACCTGTTTAAGCGAATTGATTCGATCACATGCGACGATCTTTTGGCTACTGCAAATGAAATATTCGACGAGAGCATACTCTATCGTCTGGTCTTCAAATAAGTTTCATTACTGCTTAACTAAACAAGAATAGAGAATGGTAATTACCATCCTCTATTCTTATTGTAGGGAGTTTTAAGTCCTTTTATTTAGTGTCATTCTGGCGAATCTCAACTCTTCGAATCTTTCCACTGATGGTCTTTGGGAGTTCGTTGACGAATTGAATAATACGCGGATACTTATATGGGGCGGTTACTTTCTTTACGTGATCCTGCAACTCTTTAACAAGCTCCTCTCCTGCTTTGTCTTTGTATTCTTTGGAAAGAATAACCGTAGCCTTTACTATCTGTCCGCGAATTTCATCCGGAACAGCAGTAATTGCACATTCAACAACTGCAGGGTGGGTCATCAAAGCACTTTCCACCTCAAAAGGTCCAATGCGGTAGCCTGAACTCTTGATCACGTCGTCGGCACGACCGACAAACCAGTAATAACCATCTTCATCTCTCCAGGCAAGGTCTCCGGTATAATAGATATTGTCATGGTATGCATCATAGGTCAGTTCGGAGTTGCGGTAGTAGCCTTTATGCAACCCGGCAGGATATCCTTTGTCAGTTCGAATAATGATTTGACCTTGCTCGCCGGCTTCGGCGGTTCGTCCATCAGGAGTGAGTAGGTCAACCTCGTAAAGAGGGTTTGGAAGCCCCATGGATCCAGGCTTAGGCTCCATCCAAGGTGACGTGATGACAACGGTTGTAGTCTCACTCTGACCAAATGCTTCACGAAGTTTGACACCTGTCAGATTGTAGAATTGTTCGTAAACAGCGGGATTTAATGCCTCTCCTGCAATGGTACAGTATTCCAAAGAAGATAGATCATATTGCGTAAGATCTTCCCGGATGAGAAAGCGAAAGATAGTAGGAGGTGCACAAAGAGATGTAATCTTGTATTCTTCAATTTTCTTCAGAATTTCTTGAGGCACAAACTTGTCATGATCATACACAAAAACGGTTGCACCCACAATCCATTGACCATAGAGCTTTCCCCATACTGCTTTCAGCCATCCTGTATCTGCTATTGTGAGGTGAATACTGTCCGGTCTTAGGTTGTGCCAAAAAGCGGCAGTGATAATATGGGCAATAGGATAGGTAAAGTCGTGCGTCACCATCTTCGGATTTCCCGTAGTACCTGAAGTAAAGCTGGCAAGCATCAAATCTTCGTTATTATTGGGGATGGAAGGTCTTATGAATAGAGCTGCATTTTCTACTCCTTTATGAAAGTCTTCCCATCCTTCAGGGATTTCAGGACCTACAGAGATCAGACAGCGAATTGTAGGAGATGCAGCTCTTGCATCGCTGATATGATGAATGATTATATCATCACCTGTTGCAACTATAGCACTTATGTCAGCAGCATTATTACGGAACACAATATCTTTTTGAGTCAGAAGATGAGTCGCCGGAATGATGACCGCTCCTATCTTGTGTAAAGCAACGATTGTTTGCCAGAATTCATAACGTCTTTTCAGAATGACCATGACCATATCACCGCGTTTAATTCCCAGAGATTGGAAATAGGAAGCCGTTTGATCACTGAGAGATTTTATCTCTGCAAATGTGAATTCTTTGCAATCCCCTTTGTCATTCGTCCAAAGAAGTGCTCTTCTATCTGGTTCTTTGGCAGCCCATTCATCCACAATATCATAACCGAAATTGAAATGTTCTGGAATTACCAGCTCAAGGTTTTTCTCAAAATCTGCCTGACTTGTAAATGTAGCCTGCTTTAAATATTTACCTATCATATTATATTGTTATAAGATTACTGCTAAAAACTTAACCAACTTTCCGTTCAGAGCTTTCATTCCATGTTCTAATCCAGAATTAAAATAGATGCTGTCACCTTCATTAAGTATCAAGTCCTTCCCGTTGATGGTCAACTGAAGTGATCCCTCCAGTACCATATTAAATTCCTGTCCCACATGGCTGTTTTGATGAATCGGTGTACCTTCTGGCTTTGGCTCTACGGTGACGATAAACGGATCTGCTTTTCGGTTCTTGAATCCAGCGCCTAGTGAATTGTATTTATATGCTTTTGTGCGTTCCATAGCAATACCTTGCCCTGCACGGGTAAGGTAGTATGACTCGACATGCGGTTCGTCTCCAAACAAAATTGCAGTCATTTCAACGTCATATTGTCTGCAGATACTTTGTAGAAGACTAATGGAGATATCTTTTTTACCACTTTCGAAGCTTTGATATTCTTCATTGGAAATTCCTGCCGTCTTGGCAAAGTCTTCTACAGAAGCATCCAGTGCGTCGCGCAGTCCCTTTAGTCGTTGCGCTATTTGCTCGATTTGATCATTCATAAGTAGTTTCTATTATTTTTTGATTTTCTTTTTGTTCTGCAAGTCAGCAAGAGGGGAAGATACAACCGGTTTTTTATCACGTGTCTTGATGCCATCCTTGCTCAGTTCAATGTCTTCAAGCAGGATAGAGGAAGGACAAATGAAAGAGGTTAAAGCACCATTATAGCGCATATTGGTAGCAGTCTGTTCGGAGGAGATTCCGGCCATCTTTTTCATCTGACGCACATCAATATTCGACATCGTTCCTCCGCGCATTAGTTGTTCGCTTCCATCTTTTACGTTTACTCTGTAAATCAGTGGCTTGGAGAAGGCTGTTCCGCGAAGAATATAAGCGTAATCCTCTCCTCCTTCTATTGCAAGTTGAATTAATTTCTTTTTGAGCTGTTCCATGCTTTCTCCATTTGTGGCTTCAAAGTTGATAACACCAGGCTGAATGCCCCTTCTTACGTTCGATCCTGGTGCAGAAGGTCTGTTGTGACCATTAGAAAGAGGAGTCCTGAGCGTAGGAATTCGGTCGTTAGCAACGTTTCGAAGAATTCCGTCCTCTACCATAACGAGTCTTTCTGGAGGAACAACGCCTTCGGCATCCACTTCATAGGCTCCATATAACTGAACTCCTTTAAACTCTTTCAATCCAGGTATGCTGGTTACATTAACATTGAGAGGCAAGATTTTTCTGTTTAATCTTTCTTCCATTGATTTGCGTTCATTGGAAGACAATGAGGCTCTGTAGCCAGTCATTCCTGAACCGTAAACAATGAATTTGCTTAATTGCGCTACTACCTGCACTCCTTCAAAAAGCACAGGACCATCGTAAGTTTCATTCACTTTTGGAGCATTCTTCAAAGCAATGATACGTTGAGCTAGTTGTTCGGCAGCACGAATAATAGAATCTTTCGAAGGAATGTCAGCATCATTCAGCACTTCATAGTAAAGCATGTCCGTAAGGTCTCCGCCATCTTCTGTCCGAACAGTTGCTGAAATTTCCAGATTGGTCCAATCTTGTGGATTAACAATCTTACTTCCTTCGTTGCTCATGTAGTAATCATCAGAACTCCAAATCTGCAGCGTAAGCTGGTTGTCTATAATGTCCGGATATTTTGTGAAAACAGATGTTACTGCCTCTGCAGTTTCTTTCCAGTATTCTTTTCTACTGAATGTTTGGTCAAAGCGATGTTCGTTTTTCTTTTCAATAGGAGTGATCTTGGAAAGATCGTCCAGGGCATCCATCTCGGGTGAAACATTCATCTGTTTCCATTTTAGCATTTTAGCATCATATTCTGTTGCAGCATTTTTGTAAGCTGCATCGGAAGCCAGCCAAAGATTGCGTCTGATCTCATCGTAGTTATAGTCGACAGGCATTTTGCCTTCCTGATTTTGTTTGAGGTAAGTAGCGTCGGTGTAATTAAAATTTGCGCGATGATAATCACCAACCATCAGATCGACCTGGTATTGATTGAACAGACCTCCGTTGGAAAGGGTTTTTTCTCCAAAACCAGCCACGAGCTGGAATACTTCGTTTGTTCGAATTGTATATGCACAAAAGAACGGTTTTTGCATGTCTGGAAGAGAAAGTCCACTCATCGTGCGATCCAGCTCGTCTTTCATTGCCTGAAAAATGACCGTCTCTTTTTCATCCTTAGCCTTTGTTTCTGAGAAAGCCATACATAATAGTAAGGCAAATATAAATGCTTTTATTTTCATGATTACTTCGTTTCTTTAGGTTGATTACTTTCCGGACGAGGAAGAATAGGTAGTTTTTCGTCAGACTTGCCTGCCTTTTGTGTCTCGACAACATTCACAAAGACTTCGGGAGATATTCCGGTTACAGGAATGCTTCCGGATTCTGCACCACACATTCCGGTAAAGATTCCAGCCTTGTCTCCTACTTTGCTGATCTGAGCAAACATAGAAAGAGGAGTGCCTATCAGGGTTACACCGCGAACCAGTTCGTCGGGCTGTCCGTTGACATACACACGGTATACTTCAAGAGGAGTTACATTAAATGAATTTGGGTTATACCTTCCAGTCTGAGTAAAACCACCAGAAACCTTTGAGAAGTAGTAACCATATTCCTTCCCCTGCTTCTTCGCCTCTTCTTTTAATACAGAACGAAGCTCTTCGCTGGTCTTTGGAGCAGTCGAAGAAATAATAAGGTTTGACTGACGAGTAACGGGATCTCTACCGGGAGCTGCACGTCCATGACCATTCGAAGCAGGAAATCCCTCAATAGGAGTTCGCGACATAAGGAATCCCTTTAAGATACCGTCTTTCACAACATCCACTTTTGTTGATTTCACCCCTTCATCGTCATAGACATACGATCCGTTAAGATCCATTCCATCTAATGATTTAATAGTAGGATCCATGATGACGGAAATATCAGAAGGAAGTACAAGCTCTCCGACTTTCTTTTTAAAAGTTTGTCCGTCAGATTCGCTCTTTAGTCTTTGTCCTTCGATGCGATGACCGAATATCTCATGAAAGAATACGCCGGAAGCCTCAGGAGAAAGAATAGCCGGACCAGTATATGAATCAACGATTGTCGATGTACGTAGCTTTACAAGCGTTTCTGCCATTTTGCGCGTCTCTTTGAGAATTGTTTCATGAGAAGTCAGTCCCTTCGGTTCATAGGCAAAGTATGAAAGATACAGAGGAAGATACATGCCATCGTCAGCAACGACTTGAGCTGTAACCATCACCCGGCAATAGGTTAAGTTTTGAGCAATCTCTGTTCCCTCAGAAGATACATAATATTTACGACAGCACTGAAAAGAAAAAGAAGCCTCTCCTGTACGAATTTCGGGATATTCCTTGAAGATTGCAGAATACTCTTTAATCCGTTGTTCCCAAAGAGCAGAGTCAACATGTAATTGAGCGTTTGTCAGTTCTTTTTCAATATACTTTACAGGTATTTCTTTTGAAAAGTCATCTGACTTATCTTCTTTCTCCACGCGGACCTGCGCCTTTGATTTCACATCTGCAAGGTTTTGAATGCCATTGTCCCACGTGTTTCGGGTAGCTTTCCATATCACCATTCGCGTGGCATCTCCTTTTTCGTCATCCAAAGGAATTCTCCATGCACCTGAAGAGGACGTCATCCCTTTTTGTGCTATCTCCCGGTAACTGTCCATTTGATAGGAGCCAAGCCGAACCATTGGAGTTAATGTTTTAATATGAACTCCAGTCATTTTTTGATAAAGGCTTCCAAAACTTGCACTAGCAGATGATTCATATACGTCATCTACCCGATACGCAATAAAGTAAGGGATTGACTCTGTTGATGACTTGAATTGGTCTGTTTCGCGCTGCAGTTCGCTTTTTAATATAGAAAGTAATTGGTCTTCTGCATTTGCTTCTCTTGTGAGAATACAACTGATTGCCAAGAAGTAAAGAGGAACAAGATGTCGGTTTTTCATTATACAGATGTAAATTAGATTAATTGAGAGATCAAAGTTACAAAATAGAATAATACTGATTAATTATTCTATTATTAAAATGTCAGAGCAAGTGTATTATTCCCTTTTTTTGTACTTTTGCTTTCCTAATTACTAATCAATAATAATACAGATGAATAATTCTATTTACAGTTTTGCGAAACCTATTAATGAGCCAGTCCTTCCTTTTACTCCAGGGTCCAAAGAAAGAGTTGCTCTTGAAAAGGCGTTGAAAGAAGTTTCTTCTCAACAAATAGAAATACCTCTTATAATAGGAGGCAAAGAAATTCGTACAGGTAACACCGGAAAGATTGTGATGCCTCATGATCATCAGCATGTATTGGCCACCTACCATAAAGCAGGAGCAAAAGAAGTGCAGATGGCAGTTGACGCAGCAATGGCTGCAAGAAAAGAATGGTCTGAACTGGCTTGGTTGGAGCGCGCTTCAATCATGCACAAGATAGCCGAACTCGTTTCTACGAAATACCGTTATATCATGGACGCTTATCTTATGCTTGGACAAAGTAAGAATATTTACCAAGCTGAGATTGATGGCGTTTGCGAACTAATAGACTTTTTACGCTTCAATGCCTATTTTGCATCAAAGATTTACAGTGAACAACCAGAATCAGACAAAGGGATTCTCAATCGTACAGAGTATCGTCCTTTGGAAGGATTTGTGTTTACGCTGACACCGTTTAACTTTACATCCATCGCTTCCAATTTGAATATGGCCCCTGCCATGATGGGGAATGTGTGTTTGTGGAAGCCTTCTACAACAGCATTACTTTCCAACTATCTATTGATGCAGATATTCAAAGAAGCCGGCTTGCCAGACGGTGTTGTCAACTTTATTCCAGGACAGGGAAGTCTGATTGGCAGTGTGGTCACCAAGAGTCCCGACTTTGCCGGTTTTCATTTTACAGGTTCTACAGGTACGTTTAACACGATATGGAAAGCAATTGGAGAGAATCTCCCTATTTATAAGAACTATCCCAAAATAGTAGGGGAGACAGGAGGCAAAGATTTTATCTTTGCTCATGCTTCGGCAGCAGTTCAAGAATTAGCTGTGGCAATCGTTCGGGGGGCCTTTGAATACCAGGGTCAGAAATGTTCAGCTGCTTCACGTGCATATGTGCCTGCATCCATTTGGCCGGAAGTAAAGGAGAAAGTTGGAGCAATGCTCAAAGAGATTAAGATGGGTGATGTGGTTACCTATTCGAACTTTGTTAATGCCGTGATTGATGAATCTTCTTTCGACAACTGCATGAACTATATCAACGAAGCCAAAGCTTCAGCAGATGCTGAGATTGTGTTTGGTGGCAACGGCGATAAAAGTAAGGGATATTTCGTGGAACCGACTGTCATCCACGCTGCAAAGCCTGATTACAAGAGTATGGTGGAAGAGATCTTCGGCCCCATCATCACTATTTATGTCTATGAAGACAGCAAATATGAAGAGATGCTTGATGTGTGTGACACTTCTACTCCTTATGCATTGACCGGCTCGATCTTTGCAAGAGATCGGTATGTGATTGAAGCAGCGATGAACAAGCTGCGCTACTCTGCCGGCAACTTCTACATCAATGACAAACCGACAGGAGCCGTAGTGGGACAACAACCTTTCGGAGGTTCCCGTGCATCTGGAACAAACGATAAAGCCGGTTCTGCGTTGAATCTTTACCGATGGATTAATCCACGTTCGATCAAAGAGACGCTAGTGGCAGCAACTGACTATAAATATCCATTTTTGGCAGACTGAGCAATCATTATTATTGCTCCTATCACTTGAAATTATAAATGCGCTTGCCTTTTCTCTAAGGTGGCGCATTTCTTTTTACAAAATCCTTCTGGAAATACAAGAAGCATAGAGGTGATTACTCCCTTTGATGACTCTAAAAGAGCTTCAAATTGGAGCCTGAAAAGCATAGGCATCCTCTGACTATTTCATCTGTATGAAATGATCGGCGGATGCCTATCCGTTGAGGAAAACATACAGATGTTTTTTCGATGATGTTCAATGTAACTTTTAAGCCTCTCTGAGGTGCTTTTCTCTTTCATTCTTGTCGAGCGCAAAATGTTTAAAATGTATAAAGCTTTTAAAACGATATCTTAATAGAAAACGGTCAAATTATTTTAATTATATTTGCGTCTTAATTTGTTTATCAATCGATACCAGTACCAGTTCAGTTTGAATTCAATATTAAAACTCAATAATTACTTAAGAATATGGAAAAATCTAACCGCAGATCTTTTGTCAAGAAGATGACTGCCATGGGCATTGCTTCAGCTAGCTTGATTGGAGCTAACGCGATTGCCGCTAACGCAACAACTCCGGAATCAGCTCCGGAAAAGAAAAAAAACGCCAAAAAGAATGATGGAAAGTATCGTTTCGGTTTTATCGGAACGGGCTCTCGTTGTCAAGAGCACATCAATAATGTGCTTTCTTTTGACGATACAGTGATTGTCGCTATTTGTGACACACAGCAAGGTCCAATCCAAAGCACTCTGAAGCACATTGCAAACAAGACTAGCCAAGATGCCCCGAAGGTGTATACAGGTAGTGACCGGGCTTTCGAACAGATGCTGAATAATGAAGAATTTGATTGTGTGATTATTGCCAGCCCTTGGGAATGGCATGTTCCAATGTCACTAGCTGCTATGAAAGCAGGAGTACCTTACGTTGGAGTAGAAGTTTCTGCTGCAAACTCAGTAGAGGAATGTTGGGATCTGGTGAATGTATCAGAAGCTACCGGGAGTCATTTAAATATTATGGAGAACGTATGCTACCGTCAGGATGTGATGGCTGCATTGAGAATGGTACGTGAAGGCTTGTTCGGAGAGCTGATTCATGCTCGTTGCGGATATCAACATGATCTTCGTTCTGTAAAGTTCAATGATGGAAAGAATTATAATTATATTGCAGGTGGTGAAATGAAAATGGGGCCTGAGGCTTATTCCGAAGCTCAATGGCGAACTCAGCACTCTGTATGCCGTAATGGTGATATATATCCAACTCACGGTATAGGACCAGTTGCAAACAGTCTGGATATCAACCGCGGTAATCGTTTCACAAAACTTTCTTCTATGGCTACCCAGTCTTTGGGCTTGCATAAGTTTATTGTTGATAATGTTGGAGCAGATCATAAGTTGGCAAAACTTAAATTCAACTTAGGTGATATAGTTACAACACAAATCCAATGCGCTAATGGTCAGACAGTCATTTGTACACATGACACAAACTCTCCTCGTCCTTATTCTTTGGGCTTCCGCATTCAGGGAACTGAAGGTTTGTGGGAAGATGATGGTTCGCGTGTTTATGTTCAAGGAAAATCTAAGCCTCATGCTTGGGACAATGCAGACAAATGGCTCAAAGAATATGACCACAAGATGTGGTCTGAACTAGGAGAAAAAGCTGCCGGTGCAGGTCACGGTGGAATGGACTACATCATGATGTGTGATCTTATGGACGCTATTCGCAACAAAAAGCCGGCTCCAATGGATTGCTATGATGCTGCTGCTTGGAGTGCGGTTTCGGGTTTGTCAGAAATGTCTATTGCCCGCGGTGGCGCTTTGGTTGACTTCCCTGACTTTACTCGTGGTCACTGGATTGTTCGTAAACCGGCATTTGCTCTCTGATCGATATAGAAAAAGACAACAAATGGGGCGCCTCGAAAAGGCGCCCCATTTAATTTTGTCTGTATTAATATCGATTTAAAAATCAGAACGGTTTCTTGCTGACTGTCGCAACAAACTCTTTCAGATAGAAAGGTTCGAAGTATGCAGGATCTTTCAGTACCTTTCCTTCTGCTATGGCTTTTTGAATCAATGGATACATGTTTTTAGCCAAAGGGGCAACATCTTTCAAAAAGTGTACTTGTTCTCCAAGCTTCTCCATACACTTCTCTGCGCCATCTCCGAAGACATATAACTCTCCTTTTGAGCGATAATCCAGATAGGAATGCTCATCAATGATATCGGCAGAAACAGGCTTCAGCACCTCCATGTCAGTAGAGTATATCTCGGAATAAACTTCCATGCGACGAGCATCAATCATTGGACAGAGCAGAGAATCAGAAGGGACAAGTTGTTCGCAGATTACTGTTGAAGCCATTATAGACAGCGTTTGAATTGGTATGAGGGGTATATTCAACCCGAAACAGAGTCCTTTTGCGAGAGCAACTCCAATGCGTAGTCCTGTGTAAGAGCCCGGACCACAGCTTACGGCAACAGCGTCTAATTCTATTTTATTTTCTTTTGCAAATGAAGTAGCTTCACTGACAAACAAACCTAATAGAGAAGCATGGGAAAGGCCATTTGTCTCTTCTTTATAAAAAATAGTTTTCCCGTCCGAAATAAGAGCGACTGAGCAGGGGCGGGTAGCCGTTTCAAGACACAATATAGAATTCATTTATTGATATTTATTTTGACTGCAAAGTTACATTTTTACAGGGAACGGGACATAAATCAGGGAATATAAATTACTTTTGCAAAAAACAATAAAGGATATGGTACAGTCAATGACGGGTTTTGGTAAAGCTATTACCGAATTGCCCAGCAAAAAAGTTACGATAGAAATAAAGTCCTTAAATAGCAAACAAATAGATCTGTCCGCTCGAATCCCAGGTATATACAGAGAAAAAGAGATGGAGGTTCGTTCGATGATTTCACAGGAAGTGGAGCGTGGTAAGGTGGATTTCTCTATTTTTGTGGAGAGTATCGGCAAGGAGTCCGGAACTTCTATCAACTCTTCTGTTATGGAGAGTTATTATAACCAGATCAAAACGTTGTCTCAATCTTTGAACATTCCGCTTCCTGCCAACTGGTTTGAAATTCTGCTTAAACTGCCGGACGTAATGAGGTCTGAGATTCAAGAACTTGATGAGGAAGAGTGGAATATTGTTTATGAAGCAATAAAGAAGGCTCTAAAGCAGTTTACTTCTTTCCGTGTTCAGGAAGGAAAGATGCTGGAGGCTTTGTTTACAGAAAAGATAGGCAATATCAATAATATGCTCAGCGAATTAGAACCCTATGAAGCCGAACGTATTGAGAAGATTCGCATTCGCATAGAAGAGGCTTTGGAAAATACAATCA
This sequence comes from Bacteroidales bacterium, assembly GCA_963677415.2. Classification (GTDB taxonomy): domain Bacteria; phylum Bacteroidota; class Bacteroidia; order Bacteroidales; family JAQUTK01; genus JAQUTK01. The sequence goes on from CAXXFJ010000021.1 coordinate 40,621, forward strand.
ATAAGGATTACGATAAGAATCGTCTCGAACAGGAGATGATTTATTATATCGAGAAGCTGGATGTCAATGAAGAGAAGAGCCGGTTGGCAAATCATCTGAAGTATTTTCTTGAAACGATGAATAATGCGAAAGGACAAGGAAAGAAGCTAGGATTTATCGCTCAGGAAATGGGTCGTGAGATTAATACACTCGGCTCTAAATCGAACAACTCCGAGATGCAGAAGATCGTAGTCCGCATGAAGGATGAACTTGAACAAATAAAGGAACAGGTTCTAAACGTTTTGTAAGAATGGCTGGTAAACTGATTATATTTTCTGCACCTTCAGGCTCTGGTAAGAGTACTATTATTCAGTATCTTATGCAACAGAATCTGAACATGGCTTTCTCTGTCTCTGCTACAAGCCGTGCTCCCAGAGGTGCCGAACAGCACGGGATAGAATATTTCTTTTTATCGCCGGAAGAGTTTCGCTCGAAAATAAAGGAAGAGGCTTTTCTAGAGTATGAAGAAGTATATAAGGATACGTATTATGGTACGTTGAAAAGTGTGGTGGAAGATATGGTTGATGCGGGTAGAAATGTGGTTTTTGATGTAGATGTGGTTGGTGGAACGAATATTAAAAAGTTTTACGGCGACCGTGCACTTTCCGTATTTATCATGCCTCCCGGTCTGGACACTTTACGTGAACGACTGATCAGCCGCGGCACTGATACAATGGAAGTTATTGATAAGCGTCTTGCAAAGGCGGAGTATGAGATTAGCTTTGCCCGGAAGTTTGATGTGATAATAAGGAATGAGATACTTGAAACTGCAGAAAAAGAAGCTTTGAAGGTCATCCGAAAGTTTATTGAACAATGAAACGCATTGCGGTTTATAGCGGATCATTTAATCCTATTCATCTAGGACATACCGCATTGGCCAACTATATATGTGAGTACTGTGATATAGATGAGGTTTGGTTTTCTGTCTCCCCTCAGAACCCTCTGAAAGAGACTGTCGGCCTGGCTTCCGATCAACATCGGATGGAAATGGTTAGACTTGCCCTTGAAGGATATCCAAGGTTTATACTTAGTGATATTGAGATGCATCTCCCCCGTCCTTCCTATACGATTCATACGCTTGATGCTTTGAAGAAACAATATCCGGAACTATCTTTCGTTTTAATGATAGGAGCCGATAATTGGGATTTGTTTTCCCTTTGGAAAGAGCCGGAACGTATTATAGAAGAGTTTGGATTGATAATCTATCCGCGAAAGGGTTGTGGAGAAACGTTGAAAGGAGTTAATCTTCCAAATGTGACCCTCATTGATGCACCCGAAATAGAGATCTCTTCTACAGATATACGTGAAGCCTTTTTTCAAGGAAAGGACCCAAGGTTTTTCTTATCGGATAAAGTGTATGAGTATATTAAGAAACATCAGATTTATAAATAGCTTTAAAGTCTCCGTCCAAAGAGGAGACTTGTTTCTTCTATTCTTTTTGATTTGCTTACCTATAATAGCACAACGAAAAGATATCAAGACTGTTGCCGGTGATTGCGAAAATGGTGAAGCTCTTGTGATTTATAAGAATGGGGATCGATATGATGGTTTCTTCAAGGACAGTCTTTATCATGGTCAAGGAATGCTACGGTTGAAGTCGAAGGAGTATTATGAAGGAACATTTTCAAAGGGACTTTATGATAGTATCGGTTATCTTCAATTACCCAATAAGGATGTCTATGAAGGTTCTTTTAAAGCCGGTCTATACGATGGAATCGGAACTTTGACTGAGTACAAAGGCAGGGTCTATACTGGAAGCTTCTCAAAAGGGAAAATGAATGGATCAGGAAGTATCTCACTTCCAAACGGAGATAAGTATATCGGTTCCTTTAAAAATGAAGAGATAGACGGCTATGGAGAGTATTATTCACGGGGGTTTCTCACCAATGGATTCTTTCGTAAAAGCAAACTAATCAACGGTAAGATCGTTAATCTCGAGACGCAAGAGTTTGTTACATTTACGAATGGCAAGCCTGATTCTTCCATTGAGAATTTTCCTGATTCTGTGAGGAGTGGTGAAAGGAAGCTAACAATAATCAACGTTATACCGGGAAAATAGCTTTCTTGTTGATAAATGACTGAAAAGCATCCTTGTAGGAGTCTGAAATAGGAATGTAAACCTTTCCGAAGACGATTCGGTTGCGCTCAATGATCTTAATCTTATCTCCACGTACAATAAACGAACGGTGTACGCGAACAAAGTCATTCCCAGGTAGAAGATCCTCCAGCGATTTCATGCTCATAAGGGAGAGAATAGGAAAGACTTCTCCTTCCAGATAGAATTTGAGATAGTCTTTTAATCCTTCAATATATTGTATCTTCTTTAATTCAATCTGAACCAGTTTGTATTCTGACTTGACAAATATGTATTCAGGACCTCCCTCATGAACAGCAGGACTTTGAAGATGTTCGTGCCACTCTAATGCACGTTGGGCTGATTGTAGGAAATCCGGATAACTGATCGGTTTTAGCAGATAGTCCAGCGCATTGACTTTATATCCATCCAGCGCATAGTTACTGAAAGCGGTCGTAAATATGATCTTGCACGACTTCTTCACCATTCTTGAAAACTCGATACCGTTTATCTCCGGCATCTGAATGTCAAGAAATAGCAGATCAACCTTTTCGCTTGAGATAAGGTCTGTAGCTTCTACGGCATTACTGAATTGTCCGATCAGATTTAGGAAAGAGGTTTTCTTCACGTAGCTTACCAGCAGGTCCAGAGCCAAAGGCTCGTCATCTATGACGCAGCAGTTGATTGTCATGTTTATTGCTTCTTTGGTTTGTTCAGATAGATAGTCAGAGAGGACATATAAGCCTCTTTGTTCATCTCAATATCCCATTTGTAGAGTCCCGGATAGAGTAGTCCCAGTCTTTTTCGCAGTTGCTCCAGTCCAATACCAGACCCACTTTTATCTTGTTCCGTCTTTGGAAAAGAGCTGTTGTCGATCTTGCAGACAATTTCTTCTCCTGGTTTCTCAGTAATACTTATGTGGATATAGGATGGGTGACTATAGCTTACTCCATGTTTGAAGGCGTTCTCAATCATCGTGATGAACAACATCGGAGCAACCATTGTTTCGCTTTGTTCATTCACATCAATGTTTGTTTCCAGCTTTACAGAATCCGAGAGGCGGATACGCATAAGTTCTATGTAGTTTCGTATAAATTCAATCTCCTTCACAAGCGGAACAAGCGGTTGGTTATTTTCGTACAAAACATAACGGAGCAATTTACTTAGATCATGAACTGCCTGCTGTGCTTTTTCAGGAGAGAAGGCAATCAGTGCATAGATATTATTCAGGGTGTTGAGCAGAAAATGAGGATTGAGCTGGTTCTTTCAGGTTCTTCAGCTCCGCTTCACTTTTGCTCTTTTCCAGTTCCTGTCTTTCTTTTTCAGTTTTGTTCCAACGGAATGTCATCTTAATTGATGCGCATAAGGCAACTGTAAGAGCCAAAGAGAAGATATTGCGCAGGATGTGTGTGATCGTGAAGAAGGAGGCTCCTTCTTTTGGGAACGGAGGTCTGGCTTCTTTGCCAATGAATGTAGTATTAAGATATTCAATCCAGATATGCAAAGCAATTCCAAAGATGATCACCAGAAAGGCATTGACAAGGATGAATTGTTTCTGCTTGTTGGAAAAAAGCAGTTTGTTGATTAACCAGATGTAGTTGATATAAAAGAGTATCAGGAAGGTCAGGGGCACGACATAGTGCTTCAAATTTTCTTGAATGGAATAGAAACCCCCATCTTTATCCCCAAAGAAGAGAGGAAAAGAGAAGAAAATAGTCCAGCCAATGATATGAATCAAAGGATGAAGCGAGTCTTTGTTTTTTAATAGAGACATAATAGTTCCCTTATTTATAAGTTTACAAAAATACGTAATATTCTGATTTAAAAAAATATCCGCCGGATGAAAAGGCAAAAGCTTCACAGCGTCCTACTTCTCTTAACCCGGCGGATAGACAAAACAACACCAACATTTTAATTATTCATAGCGTATTGCATCGATCGGATCCAGTTCAGAAGCCTTCTTGGCTGGATACCAACCGAAAAAGATTCCTGTTACCGTACAAACTGCAAATGAGAGAATGACCGAGTAAGGTTGTATGAGTACCGGCCAACTCAAGACAGCATTGACGAAAAAAGAGGATCCAATGCCTAAAACAACCCCAATTAATCCTCCGGTAATACTTATAAGAATCGCCTCGATGAGGAACTGAGACAGAATATCGATACCTCTTGCACCAACAGACATCCGTAAACCAATCTCCCGCGTTCTTTCTGTGACCGATACATACATGATATTCATGATTCCGATTCCTCCGACAAGGAGTGAGATTCCAGCGATGCATGCTAGTAGTATCGTCATCATATCTGTTGTTGAAGTTAACATACTGCTCAGTTCTTCTTGTGAACGGACACTGAAGTCATCATCATCAGCATCTTTCAACTTGTGGTTGGCACGAAGAATTTCTGTAATCTCTGCCGTGGCTTTTTCAGTCATTCCCTCAGTGATAGCCGAGGCATAGATGCTCTGAATATAGGTAATAGCCAGCACTCTTTTTTGGACAGTTGTATAAGGAGCTAGAACCAGATTATCCTGATCCTGCCCCATACTGTTATATCCTTTCGGAACAAGTGTGCCAATGATCTTGAAAGGAATCTTATTGAATCGTACCACCTTTCCGATTGGGTTCTCGCCGTCAGGAAAAAGATTGTCAGTAACAGTTTTCCCTACCAGACAGACCTTCGCAGAAGAAAGAAGATCCTGTTCAGTAAACATTTCACCCTCTTTTACAGATATTTTTCTAATCTGCATATACTCTTCGGACATGCCATACATTGTAGAAGGGTAGTTATTTGCCCCATAAATAAACTGTCCGCTGCTGTTTACAGAAGGAGAGCAGGCAGAGATAAAGGATGCCTTGTTCACTATTGACTGGTAGTCTGCCAGCTTTAATGTCTGCATACTTGAAGCATCTTGTCGCACTCCTCCTCTTTCCATATTATTGCCTGGGTGGATCATAATCATATTCGAACCCATCTCTGAGATTTCAGATTGGATGCTTTTCTTTGATCCCTGTCCAATAGCAAGCATCGTGATGACAGAGGCTACACCAATAATTATTCCCAACATTGTCAGGAAACCTCTAAACTTGTTGTTGCCAAGTGCACGAAGTGCTATCTTAAATAAGTTTGTGAAGTTCATATACTTAGTCTTTGTTAGTCATTAATAACAGGCAAGAGATCGAGCGTTTTCTGAGCGGACTCTATGTGCTGGTTATACTTGTCCTCAATGATTCGTCCATCTTTCAGCACTATATTTCGGCTACTAAAGGTAGCAATTTCCGGATTGTGCGTGACAAAAATAATAGTTCGTCCTGCTTTATGCAGCTTTTGGAACAAGACCAGAATCTCAATAGACGTTCTGGTATCCAGATTTCCTGTGGCTTCATCTGCAAGAATTAAAACAGGGTCATTAACCAAGGCGCGTGCTATCGCTACTCTTTGCTGCTGACCACCAGACATCTGATTGGACTTGTGGTATACTCTATCAGAAAGCCCAACATCACTCAGAGCATGCAACGCTTTTTCTTTTCGTAATTTAGCCGTGATATTCGGATTGTACATCAAAGGAAGCTCCACATTTTCCAATGCATTTGTTTTTGGTAACAGATTGTAAGACTGAAACACAAAGCCGATCTTGTTGTTACGCAGTCTGGCTCTTTCATTCTTTCCCATTTGCTTTACAGAATAGCCATCAAGATAATACTCTCCCTCTGAGGGAGTGTCAAGACATCCCAGCGTATTCAGCAGGGTAGACTTTCCGGAACCGCTGCTACCCATGATAGTCACAAACTCGCCTGAGATAATGGAAAAAGTCACTCCACGAAGAGCGTGCACAGTCTCCGAACCCACGATAAAGTTTCGCTGTATATTCTCCAGCTGTATAATTGCCTTTTCCATGCTTACTTTTTGTTTTTGTTGGCACCGGGACGTTGAGGCATGAATGGACTGGTTTCTCCACTTTTTGAGCCTTCTGCCATTTGTGCACCTCCTGTAGTAGCACTTACAGATGCCTCTACGATGACATCTTCCCCTTCTTTAAGTCCGGAGATTACTTCTGTTGATACACCGTTTGACTCACCAACGACAACAGTTTTTGCCTGGTACACATTTCCGTTCTTTTGCCAGATAGTGTGCTTGACAGAATCTTTACTACTCTTTTGTTCAGCCTGAATGATCTCCACATTTTCTCCTAAAAGTTCTTGTGTAGGAGTAAACCGAAAAGCTTTGGCAGGAACCAGTAAGACTCCTTTTTTCTCAGTTGTAAAGATGGATATGTTTGCAGTCAAGCCGGGTTTCAGTTTAAGATCCGGATTCGGAGCATTAACAATCACCTCGTATGTTACAACGTTGGAGGTTGTGGTAGCTTCCAGGCGAACTTGTGTAACTACTCCATCGAATACATCGTTAGGATATGCATCAACAGTAAAAGAAACGCGTTGTCCCTCTTTTACCTGACCTAAATCAGCTTCATCCACGTTTGCAACCACCTGCATCTTCGAAAGGTCATTAGCAATAGTAAAAAGCGTAGGAGTGCTGTAGCTTGCAGCAACTGTCTGTCCTTCATCAACGGCACGTGAAATAATAACGCCATCAATCGGAGATTTGATCATTGCATACGAGAGGTTGCGTTGTGCTTTTTCTACGTTAAACTTACTCTTTTCATATGTATTCTTTGCTTTCTGATACGTGTAGTTAGCTGTTTCATAGTCCGTTTCACTCACAAGCTCTTTTTCGTATAATTGTTGAGAACGTTCGAAGTTCTTCTTTTGGTATTCATATTCTGTTTTGGCAGTAGACATGTCTGCATTAACCGATGATTGCTCAGAAAGCAGTAGTTCCTTATCCAGCTCGGCGATAAGCTGTCCCTTTTTTACAACAGAATTGAAATCCACATAGATCTTGTTGATAATTCCAGATACCTGCGTGCCGACCTCCACTTGTGTGATAGCCTCAACAGATCCGGTTGCTGTTACAATATTTGAGATATCTCCTTTGGTGATCTTTTCTGTCTTTACTAATATTGGGGCTTCAGGAGAAGACTTCATAAAGTACCATGTGCATCCTGCGATAACTACCACAACTATTGTGGCAAGCATCCATTTTGATTGTTTCTTCATTGTTATATCTGTTTTATTCGTTTATCTGAATGGGTTTATTTTGGTAGAAATTGAGTAATTGGAGGTTCATTATGGTCATATATTTCGCTTGAACCATCTCTTGCTGTGCGTTTACCAGATTACTTTTTTCTGTCAGCAACTCCAACGTGTTTTTCATTCCCAGATTGAACTGCTCTTGAATCAGTTCGTTGCTGGACTCCACATATTTCACATTTTCAAGGGCTGAAGTGTAACGATTCTGGTAAGATATTGCAGCCTGATAGACCGTCTCTATCGATTTCAATAAATCTTTTTGTGCACTTTGCAATTCCAGTTCACTTTGCTCAATCTGAAGTTTCGCTTTCTTTACAGCAGTCGTAGTCGAGCGTTGATTGAGTATAGGGATGTTGAGTGAAAACCCCATACTTTGATTGAAGTTGCCATTTATCTGAGTAGAAAAGGAATTGGTACTGGCAGATGCCGTTCCCGTCCCCAATGATGCATTGATGCCAACGGTAGGAAGATAGCCTGCTTTTGCTTTGTTTACTCCTATTTTAGCGGATTGGATAGAAAGATCCATGCTCTTTATTTCCGGTAAAGACTGAAGAGCAATCTGATAAATCTCCGCCTTTGCAGGGAGTAATTGCAGGACCTCCTCATCGCCAAGTGCGGGAAAAGATAAATTCATTTCTTCATTTATATCCAGTTCAAGCAACTGTTTCAGCTGTAACTTAGTCTCTTCAAAGGTTGCTTGTGCAGCCACCAGCTGGTATTTATCTGTGCTATATTGGGATTCCAGTTGAGCAACATCTGTTTTGGCGATAGACCCGGCAGCCAGCAATTCTTTGGATCGATCAAGTTGCACTTTGGAAACGTCAACGGTGTTTTCATTGATTTTTACTGTTTTCATGTGCATATAACAATTGAAGATAAACCTGAGTAATTTGTAGTTCAATGTTATTCTTTGCCTCTTCGATTGCAAGTTCCTGAATCGTGTTTGTAAGTTTGGACTGTTTCAGATTATAATATCGTTCACCTCCGGCGAAGATCGTCCAATTGGCTCCCAAAGAATAGTTGCCCGTATATGATCCACTACTGGATGCGATACCGGTGCTCAAAACCTGTTTTTAGCAGCAGCACGACGGGAAAATGAATTGTGAACTGGAAGCAGAAAGCGAAGGAGTAAATTGCGCTTTTGCCTGTTTGGTGTCTTCGATACCGGACTTGTAAGAGATTAGGCTTTGTTTGACTTGAATGTTGTTAGTCAAAGCATAATCAATGCAACTTTTCAAATTCCACTGTTGTGGTTTCTGCTGCGCAGTGATTGCTGTAGTAAGCAGCAGAGATGCGAAAATCAATTTTATGCGTTTCATACTTCTCGTAGTTTAATTACGATGCAAATATAAAAGCGGTGTTGCTGCTCGAAACAAATATAAATAGACGTAGCCCCCTTTTTTTATCGACCAAAAGGGTTTTCTTAAGCAAAGCAAAGAAAATCAATAGCAGTTATTTGAGTCCTGTACTGAATCGGAATTGGCTTTTCTTTTAGTCCGTTGAGTGTTGCGATTCAGACTCTGGATCTCATTGCGGACTTGCCCCGCAATCCCCTTAGATGCAGTTGAAAATTAAGATTCAGTTCCTTTGAGATCCCAATCTGATCCCAGCTCAAAAACAACCTGAAGCTGCTCAAAAACAACCAGATGGGTGACTAATTCCAGAAGGATGCGTTCCTCGTTTTCTGCAGTGAAGGGCCTTTTCTGCAGTGAGTTGACTCAATTGCGCTATACAAGAAAACTTTTCAGAAACAATCTTTTGGAATATGTGAATCAACCGGAGGAAAAAGTCTTTTTGAACAGGGGAGATAAATAACCCAAACCAGAAGATAAAAGTCATTCTCAAAGATAGTTTTGTTGTTCTGAACTTTTAGAATGATTATTTTGCAGTTCAGAACGATCATTCTAAAGTTCAGAACGATCATTCCACGCTTTAGAATGAGTTATGTATCAAGAAAAAATAACTTTTGCAACTTGATAAAGAATACATTTCTTCCTATATGATGGCAAAAACATATACGATTCTTCGTCAATTTAGTTGAACACATGGGCACCCCTTTTTTATCCCTTTGTCAGAGATACAATGGCAGCGTGCATGTATCCATTGGAAGCGAGCACCTGATCTCCTGACCACCAGTTATCGTCCCCTTGAAAGTCTGTCAGTTTGCCTCCCGCTTGCTGAAGAATAAAGCCACCTGCGGCAACATCCCAAGAACCTAGAAATGCTTCGATGCGCACTTCAGCTCTTTCCGCAAGCGATGTAGCAAAGTTCGGCGGCAGCGGCACCCATCAATCGCGTACCACCTACATTGCCATAGCATGCGTTGACAAGTTTGAGAGCCATTGGTTTGTATCCGTTGTCGTTGTGTATGGTAAATCCCAATAAGATAAGGGCTTTGTCAAGTGAACTCACTGTTGAACACCTGTATCTCATTGCCATCCAGATAGGCCTTACTTCCCTTCCATGCATAGAAACATTCGTTACGGCAAACTTCATAGACCACCCCAAGGAGAATCTCGTCTTTTTGTGCGGAGTGCAATGCTTACACAGTAGGGAGCCAGGTTGTGTATATAGTTTGTAGTCCCATCCAGCGGATCTATACCCAATAATATTTTTCTGAAGAAAGCTCACCCGTTCCCTCTTCTGCAATAAAGCCGGAGCCGGGAAGCAGCGCAGAAAGCTGTTCGACGATGCGTCGTTCGGACTCTTTATCTACATAGGATACATAATTATGAGCGCTTTTTTCTTCTACTTTTTTCCGGTCAAACTTCTTATTTTCTTCAAATAAGAAAGAGCCGCTTTCTTTGGCGATTTGACGCACTTGCGTGCATATTTGTTCCAGATTCATCGTATTCATTTTGTTTTTGATGGCGAGATTCTTCCCGCTTGTATTGCAAAGTTAGTCGTTTCTCTCCAATATTGTCACGCTTCAAGAATATTCTTGTACTTTTGCGCGAGAAATCAATTAGAAAAAGAAGGATGAAAACATATAAAGGTGTAATTTTTGATCTGGACGGGACATTGGTTGACACTTTGCAGGATATTGCAGATGCGATGAATTATGTGCTTGAAAAAAGAGGATTTCCTGTGTTTGATTATGATAGATATAAGTATTTTGTAGGTAAAGGGCTCAAAATGTTGGTTGAAAAGGTAGTGCCTCCTGAAACAGACAAAGAGAGTATTGATGTGATTTATAAGGAAATGATTGATCGTTATCGTAATCGTCTCGTTGAGAAGTCTGTGTTATATGACGGTATACCCGAACTACTGGATACACTCGTTGATAAGAAGATACGCATATCCATATTATCCAATAAAGCCGATGAACTGGTTCAACCAATTGTGCGCTTACTGATGAATAAATGGCCTGTTGAGATTGTTTTAGGATTGAAAGAAAACGCTTCCGCGCAAGCCAGACCCAACGAGTGCTTTGCTTGTCTGCGAAAAGATGGGGCTACTTCCGTCCGAAGTCATCTTATTTGGGCGATACCAATGTGGACATGGAAAACAGCAAACAGAGGCCTGCGCACCTTTAGCGTGGGTGTTACTTGGGGCTTTCGTACAGAAGAGGAGTTGAGACATGCAGGAGCTCAGCGGATTATTCATCATCCCTCTGAACTGTTTCAGGTATTATAAATGAGCAAGGCACACAAAAAACATTTCAGTGTGCCTTGACTATTATTCAAAGGTTTCCCGGGAATCCTCTTTTATTTCTTCAGATCATTTTCTTTCATCAGATATTCAGCAATCTGAACAGCATTCAGTGCGGCACCTTTCTTTATCTGATCATCAACAGCCCAGAAAGTAAGTCCGTTGGGATTGGCAAGGTCTTTGCGAAGACGTCCCCACATAGACAGGATCTTTGCCTGCAACAAACAAAGGCATCGGATATTTCTTCTCAGCCGGTTCATCAATCACAACCAATCCTTCTGCTTTACTGAAAGCTTTACGGACGTCAGCCACTTCAAGAGGCTGCTCTGTCTCTACCCATATAGACTCTGAATGTGCACGCATTACAGGAACACGTACGCAAGTTGCACTGGTTTGAACGTCCGAATGCATGATCTTGCGTGTCTCATGATACATCTTCATCTCTTCTTTGGTGTATCCATTTTCAGTAAACACATCCACCTGAGGAATCAGATTGTATGCCAGCTGATAGTAGAATTTCTCAATCGTAGGAGCTTCTTCTTTTACGAGTTGTTCGTGTTGTTTTACCAATTCAGCCATGGCAGACGCACCGGCTCCCACTGGATGCTTGATAAGTCGAAACGTGAATACGCTTGATATGAGACAGCTTTTCGATTGGTTTCAATGCTACGACCATAAGTATCGTTGTACAGTTGGGATTGGCAATGATATTGCGGGGGCGAATTCTTCGCATCTTCCGGATTAACCTCAGGGACCCACCAATGGAACATCGTCATCCATACGGAAGGCGCTTGAATTGTCAATCATCACGGCTCCGTACTTTGTGATAGTCTCTGCATATTCTTTTGAAATGCCGGCACCTGCAGAAGTAAAAGCAAGATCTACATCCTTAAAATCATCGTTTTTTCTTAAGCTCCTTAACTGTAATCTCTTTTCCGCGGAATGTATATTTCATTCCTGCACTACGTGATGAACCAAAAAGCAGAAGCTCGTCCATCGGGAAGTTTCTTTCCTCCAATACTTGGAGAAACTCTTGGCCTACTGCGCCACTTGCGCCAACAATTGCAACTTTCATTGTAATAATTAGTAATATTATCGGTTAAACAAAGGAACTTAAGTGGATTTGTGATTACTTTGTATGGTAATGCCATCCTCAGAGTGCAAAAATAGTTGTTTTTTAATTCACCTTATCATGATTCAGCGAAATATTCTCTTTTTTGTCTTCCTTTCGATGGCTTTACCTGTCTGTTCCCAATTAAATGATAACTTTTCTGACGGAAACTTTACTTCCGAACCTGTTTGGGGAGGAACTCCTGAATTGTTTAAAATCAATACAAAGAGCCAGTTGCAATCAGCAGGAACTGGTGCGGAAAGTTCGTACCTTTCTACTCCGGTAGTGTTGGATCTGGAACAAAATCAGACTGTCTGGGCTTTCTATATCAAACTCTCTTTCAATCCGTCTGATCTCAACTATGCCCGTTCATACCTCTTGTCCGACAACCAAAACCTGACCCAACCGTTGAACGGGTATTATCTGCAAATCGGAAATGCCAAAGATCAGTTTTGTTTGTATAGAAGTGATCATGGAGTTCCAACTCTATTGATCAACGGAGAAGATGCCCGTATGAGTGGAACTGTTAATGCTTTTTATGTAAAAGTAATCCGATCAGAAGATGGGATTTGGAGCTTGTCAGTAAAAGGAATAGAAGATCTGGACTATTCAACAGAAGGAACAGCGACAGATACTACGTATCAAAGTGGAGGATGGTTTGGCTTTTCTTGTACCTATACTCAATCAAGGAAGACGAGCTTTTATATGGATGATATTAGTATTGAGCAAGGAGGGAATGAGCCCGACGACCCCGACGATCCGATAATTCCGGATGTGCCAGACGAAAAGGAAGATAGTCTTGGTTCTTTGTATGGTAAAGTTATCTTTAACGAACTGATGGTCAATCCGTCCGGCGTAATTGGTTTGCCCGAGATTGAGTACATTGAACTTTATAATCGTTGTGATATATCTGTGAATCTGCAAGGGTGGAGTCTGTTCTATGGAGAGAAAGGCTATCCAATTCCCGCTTCTGTTATTCCTGCGAAGAGTTATCTGATTCTCACAAAAGAGAGTAACAGATCACTTCTGACTGATTCAGATTGGCCAATTGTCTTTTGCTCTTCTTTTCCGACACTGCTAAACACAGGAAAGCTCCTCTATTTGCTCGACCAGTCAGGCGAACTGATTCAGTGCCTTGAGTATTCCGATAAGTGGTATGGAAGCACAAAAAAGAAAGCGGGTGGATATTCCCTGGAATGCATTGATTCTGATAATATGGGTAATCAGCCTTCTAATTGGATCGGTTCAATTGATTCTTCCGGAGGTACACCTGGCAGGAAAAATTCTGTAGCAGCAGTGCTTGTTGATACTATTACTCCCCATATCAGCAAAGCAACTTTGCTTCTTGATGACGAACTGGAACTTTCGTTTTCCAAACCGATGTGTTATTCTTCTCTCGTAAATGGTTCTCATTATTCAATTGATAGTTCAAATTATCAGATCATTGAACTTTATCCGAATTACCCGCAACAAACAACGATGTCTGTCAAACTAAATATACCACTTACATCTGATAAGGAAACGGTCATTACCATCGACAGTTTGAGAGATTTGTCCGGATTACTTGTGCCAGTCACTCATTTAGTGGCAACGAGTGATACCGTGTTTGTGACTGAAGAGAAGATTGGTGGCGGAGGCGAGGTTGCTTCTCATGAGATGCTCTGGCTGGAACAAAATTATCTTCTTCCTTCTTCTCCCGACCGGGAAGGTCGTATCAACGTCTTTTATTCATTTCCAGGTGAAGGGTGGAGTGTGCAACTTACAATCTACAACATGCAGGGTTTGGTTGTTAATAGGATTGAAACCGGCACGTTGTCTGCTGTAGAAGGTAGTTTCATCTGGAACGGGAATACTACTACAGGAAAGGAAGTTGTACCTGGAATTTATCTCTTTTATGCAGAATGTGTCCATCCCTCCGGTGAAGTGAAAAGATACAAGATGTCCGTAATTGTTGGTTCTTAATAGGAATTCATTTAAAAACGCTCAATAATAGGGATGTTTTTTGTTATTTTGCAAAAGATTCTTGAACAATAAGATTTTGAACACAGATAGCTGATGTACAACATTGATTTTACATTCCCGATTACTGATCCGATACTGATTTTCCTAATCGTATTGGCCATTATTCTGTTTATTCCTTTGATCCTGAATCGCCTTAGGATCCCCTATATTATTGGAATGATATTGGCAGGAATGCTGATTGGTCCGAAAGGTCTGGGGTTACTCTTGAGAGACAGTAGCTTCGAAATCTTCGGCAAGGTTGGCTTATTGTATATCTTATTCCTTCCAGGTATAGAAATGGCGCTCACGGACTTTAAAAAGAACATTAATAAGAGCATCACGTTTGGTCTCTATACATTTGGTTCCGCGATGATTTTGGGAACGGTCGTAAGCTATTACGTAATGGAAATGGGCTTGCTTGCTTCTATCTTATTGGGTACGATGTATGCTGAGCACACGTTAATATCCTATCCAATAGTCAGCCGTTTTGGAGTAGTTAAGAATGTGTCTGTAAACATTGCAATTGGAGGAACAGTGGTAACTGATACGATTTCTCTTATCGTATTAGCTGTGGTTGCCCGTATGTCAAGTGGGGTGGTGGATTCTTCTTTTTGGGCACAATTTACCCTTTCGTTTCTATTGTTTGTTTTCATAGTGATAGTTCTTTTCCCTATGATGACTCGTTGGTTTTTCCGTAGGGTAAGTGATGGCGTTTCACAATTTGTGTTTGTTCTTGCAATGGTATTCTTTTCGGCATTACTAGCGGAGTTGGCCGGTCTGGAAGGGATATTAGGCGCTTTTCTTTGTGGTGTTGCCTTAAATCGATTAATACCGTCGTTCTCACCTTTAATGCACAGATTGGAATTTGTAGGAAATGCACTTTTTATCCCCTACTTCTTGATTGGCGTTGGCATGCTGATTGATGTCCGCGCTTTCTTTCAAGGCACAGAAACACTCATCGCTTCTCTTATTGTGACTGCAGTTGCCCTTGGTGCAAAGTATATAGCCGCATGGTTGACGCAGAAGACCTATAAATTAAAGAAAGTCGAACGTTCTATGATCTTCGGACTTAGCAGTGCTCATGCTGCTGTTGCTTTGGCAACAGTCATGATCGGTTTTGAAATCCACCTTTTTAATGAAGTAGTGTTGAATTCGACGATAGTAATGATTCTTGTTACATGTACGGTCAGTTCTTTTGTTGTTGACAGAGCATCACGCAAACTGGCTCTCGAAAGTGAAGATATTAGTTCATCCAAAGATAAGAATTTTCAGAGAATTCTGATTCCCGTTGCTAATCCTTTGACATTGGAGAATCTTGTGCATACAGCTTTGCTCGTTAGAAATAAGAAGTCAAAAGGTGTGATCTATGGGTTAAACGTTATAGATGATGCGAATGATAATTCTAAAAGGAAAACTCAAGGACGCAAAATGCTTGATGCTGCTGCAAAGTTAACTTCCTCTGTTGAAGTCGAGCTGGTACCGGTTATGCGCTATGATTTGAATATTGCGACGGGCATCTGCCATACCATCAAAGAGCGCAATATTACAGATGTGGTGATGGGATTGCACTATAAATCCAATATTGTTGACAGCTTTTACGGACCAAAGATTGAGCGCCTTGTAAAAGAAACAAATGTGCAACTCTTTATTCTGAAGTGTATCAATCCGATAAATACTTTCAAAAGAGCAGTTCTTGTTATACCCTCTAAAGCTGAATATGAACCTGGTTTTGAGAAGTGGGTGGACACGGTTGCCGAGATTGTTCATCAGTTGAATCTGAGTATGTTGGTCTATGTTAGTGAAGAAACATTGACTAAAATTCAAGATTATCTTGCAGAGAAGAAATATGTTTTTCCTATAGTATATGAGATTCTAAATAATTGGGATAACTTTCTTATTACTTCGCGAGACATCCGTCGTTCGGATCTTTTTATTATTGTAAATTCACGTTACTCTTCAGTCTCTTTTGTTCCGGAGATGGAGAAACTCCCGGTGCTGCTTTCCAAGTATTATGCGAATACAAATCTGGCATTAATTTATCCTGCTCAATTTGGTTTAGAAGCAGAAGCTCCGGATTCTTTTGCGGCTCCATTACAAACGCGTATGATTCATGCGGGTAATACATTATTTGAAGTCCGTGACTCGTTTAGCAATCTGAAAGATTGGATAAAACGTCATTTAACCTTTAAAGATTAGTTGGATGGCTATATGGAAGAGGAAAAAGAAGAAGGATAGGAGTTCGGCACAAGATCTGTCGGAAGACAGGTCGGAATATCTCCTCTTATTTAATTAGAAAGATTTAAATTACAAATGAAATGATACAGGTTACAGGAATAACCAAGAGCTTCGGAACGCTGCAAGTGTTGAAAGGAATAGACCTCACCATTGGTGAAAGTGAGATTGTTTCAATTGTTGGTCCCAGCGGTGCAGGCAAAACTACTTTGCTTCAGATTATTGGCACCCTTGATAAACCAGATAGCGGGAAGATTATTATAAAGAATAATGATATTCAGCTACTTAAGGAAAAGGAATTGGCGGCTTTCCGTAATAAACATATCGGATTTGTTTTCCAGTCTCATCAACTGTTGCCTGAGTTTACTGCTATAGAGAATGTTATGATTCCTGCTCTGATTGCGAACAAGAACCAGAAAACTGCTCTCAAAGAGGCAGAAAAGTTATTGGACTTCTTAGGGCTCAGCGATCGTTTACAACATAAGCCCAATCAACTTTCCGGAGGAGAGAAACAGCGTGTTGCTTTTGCAAGGGCTCTGATCAATAAGCCAGCAGTTGTATTGGCGGATGAACCATCTGGAAGTCTTGACACGCGCAACAAAGATGAACTTCATCAGATGATATTCAAACTAAGAGAAACATTCCATCAGACCTTTGTTATTGTGACTCATGATGAACACCTGGCCCAGATAACGGATCGTGTTATTCCGATGAAGGATGGGTTGATTTTTGCTTCTTAGGAGAAGAAAAGAGTTTGATAATATACTTCTTAAAGAAGAAGAGAAAGACGCAGAGTCCCAAAATTGTTCCGAAAGCATCTGCAGCAAAGTCTTTCCAGTCACCACTGCGTTCTGGTAAAAACTCTCCTTGTATTACTTCGATCAAACCTCCATATAAGAATGAAAGAAGAATTGCTCTCATGCTCATGCTAAAGTTTGAATGACTTGATTCGACCCGCTGACGGGTATAATCAAAAGCGACAGCCCAGGAAAAACCAAAAAACATCAATACATGAACTACCTTGTCCATGTTCTCAATCTTTGCCAGCTCATTATCTTCTGAAGGGATATATAAGAGCGTCAAGTAGAATATTACAGAGGCAATTATTGTAGAAAGTATATATTGGAAGTGATATTTCATTTCTCTGAAAGCTGTTTTTGAGAATACAAAAATAAAAATTATTTTCTTCTTTCGAATGAAGATGATTTATAATGTCTGAAAAAGAATACTTTTGTATCATGAAAGATGTTGTTTTGACTATGAAAGAAAATTATCATGAGTGTTATAAGAGAAGAGAAACGAGGTAGTTTTGGGAGTAAATTAGGTGTAGTGTTAGCCTCTGCCGGTTCTGCTGTTGGGTTAGGAAATATTTGGAGATTTCCGTATATGACCGGTCAGAATGGAGGGGCAGCGTTTCTATTAATTTATTTAGGCTGTGTTTTACTTTTAGGGTTACCCGTCATGTTGTCTGAGTTTTTGATTGGCCGTCGTGCTCATTCCAACACTATGCGGGCCTATTTTAAGCTTGCCCCGGGCACTAATTGGTTTTTGCTTGGAGGTATGGGTGTGTTAGCGGGTTTCTTGATTCTGGGTTATTACTCTGTGGTAGCCGGCTGGACTTTAGAGTATCTCATGCAGTCTGCTACAGGTAATATGGGTGGATTGGACCCCAAAGCTTTTGGTTCTATGTTTTCTTCCTTTACAGCATCACCCTGGAGACCATTGATCTGGATGGTTCTCTTTTTGCTCATAACTCATATTGTAGTGGTTAGGGGAATTAAGAAAGGAATTGAGAAGTCATCCATGATCTTAATGCCAATGCTCTTTCTTATTTTTCTGATTTTGATTGGAAGATCATTAACCTTGCCTGGAGCATCAGAAGGGCTTTCCTATTTATTTAATCCAGACTTTAGTAAGATAAACTCTTCAGTTGTATTAAGTGCAATGGGACAGGCTTTCTTTTCGTTAAGTTTGGGTATGGGATGTCTTTGCACATATGCTTCTTATTTCCCTGACAATACAAATCTTGTAAAAACCGGGGTAGAAGTAACAATTTTAGATACCATGGTTGCAATTATGGCAGGTATGATTATCTTTCCTGCTGTTTTTTCCTTTGGAATTGATCCATCTTCCGGCCCCGAGCTTGTGTTTATTACCCTTCCAAATGTCTTTCAGAATATGACGGGTGGATATTTATGGAGCATGTTATTTTATATACTCTTAGCCATAGCTTCTCTTACCTCGACTATCTCAATGCATGAAGTTGTTACAGCGTTTATGCACGAAGAAATGAAGTTGTCCCGTGGAAAAGCAGCCCTCATCGTTACTATCGGTTGTATAATCATAGGGACTTTCTGTTCGCTTTCGTTTGGGTTACTAGGACACGTGAAATTATTCGGTCTCGACTTGTTTGACCTGACTGATTATGTGTCATCTAAAGTCATGTTACCTCTGGGAGGAATGTTTATATCTATATTTACCGGATGGTTTCTTGACAAGAACATTCTTTGGGAGGAACTTACCAATCACGGCAAACTTCGATTTTATTTCTTTAAAGCCTATGTCTTTATTATCCGTTATGTAGCTCCGGTATTTATCGCTTGTATCTTCCTGAAGGAAATCGGTATTTTCTGATGAATATGCTGCCGAACGGAAGTTCTTTGTTTGGATTCAATCGGGGAGAGCGTGCTGCCATTCTTTTGCTTTTGATTCTTATCGCAATTATTATCCTTGTTCGCTATTCTGTGCCCGAGAGAGAAGAAAGTATAAATGATGTTCAGGCACTTGGTACAGACTCCGTGAAGAATGATTTGGACTCTTTTCGCCGCCAACCCACCTATACAAAGAAAATAATATACAAATCTTTTCCGAAAGAGTACAACAAGGTTCAGACGAAAAAAAGAATCATAAAAGACTCCTCATGGATAGACTATCCAAGGAAGTATTCAAAGGGAACCATTCTGAATATAAATCTCTCCGATACTTTGCAGCTAATGCGGGTTCCTGGCATTGGAACGACATTTGCTAACCGCATTGTAAAGTATAGAGACCTACTGGGTGGATATCAAGATGTATCCCAACTGAGAGAGCTTTATGGTATGACTGATGAGAGATATCTGTCTTTGGTTTCATGGTTCAAGACAGAAGATGATACTCTTCGACAAATAGAAGTCAACGTTGCCCCCTTTGGTGAACTGCTTAGGCATCCTTATTTATCTCTGGAGCAGACAAAGATTATAGTGAACATGCGCGAAAGAAAAGGTCATATAAGCAGTTTGGACGAGTTTGCCTTATATGACCTTTTTAGTGATTCAATTCGTATTAAGTTGGAGCCCTATTTGTCCTTCTAAAAAGGGATGGACTTAAAAGTTTAGAGATTATCGACCAAGGAGCCCATTCGCATCGAGTTTGAACCCTTGATTAATATTGTTTTACCTTCCAGAGGATGCTCTTTCAGCCAATCTTTCAATGTCTCTGTAGATGAAAACTTAATTGCGTCGCTTTTTGTAGCGCCAAAGGAAGGTCCTACCAGAATGATTTCTTCTGCATTGCTCTGTTCGGCAAGTAAGGCAATCACTTGGTGTTCTTCGTCACTCTCATTGCCTAGTTCGCGCATATCCCCCAAGATGAGCACCTTAGAAGGCATATCCAGATCACGGAAGTTTTCCAAAGCAACAGTCATACTAGCCGGATTTGCATTATATGCATCCACAATAAGGGTGTTTTTTTCTGTTTGCTGTATTTGAGAGCGGTTGTTTGTAGGTATATACTCGCTGATGGCCTTGTTGGAATCGGCCGGTGTGATACCAAAATGCCTTCCCACTGCAATAGCAGCAAGAATGTTATCCAGGTTGTAGGAACCGGTCAGTTTAGTTTGCACAGTATAGACGTATTTGCCTCCTCTTACCTGCCATTTGTACGTAAGATAAGGATCACATGAGACTACACTTCCTATGATCAAGTTGTTCTCTCCTTTGCCGTATCGCATACAATCATTTCCGTTCGTCATCGCACTTAAATGACTATTATCGCCTTGCAGGAATATTTTCCCGTTGTTTTCCTTCAGATAGTCATACAACTCACCTTTCGTTCTTTTTACACCCTCGAAAGATCCGAATCCCTCTAAATGAGCCTTTCCTACGTTGGTGATTAATCCGAAGGTAGGTTCGGCAATCATACACAGCGCAGCTATTTCACCCGGATGATTAGCGCCCATTTCTATCACAGCGATAGTGTGTTCACCTGTCAACCGAAGCAGTGTAAGAGGAACTCCGATATGATTATTCAGGTTCCCCTGAGTATAAAGGACCTTGTGTCCCTTAGAAAGTACAGAGGCAATCAATTCTTTTGTGGTCGTTTTCCCGTTAGTTCCTGTAATTGCAAGCACGGGAATGGTAAACTGGCGGCGATGATAATTGGCAAGATCCTGAAGAGCTTTAACCCCTCCCTTTTGTACATAAATAATCCGTTTATTGTCGGCATATTCCTTTTCGTCAACAAAGGCGTACAAGCAGCCATCTTCTATGGCTTTTTGAGCAAACATATTTCCGTTGAAGGTTTCTCCTTTAAGGGCAAAGAAAAGTGAACCGGGAATGCATTTTCGTGTGTCCGTTGTAATAAAAGGATGTTTTACGAACAATGCATATATTTCTTTCGTTGTCATTGAAGACCTGTTTGATTATTTAAATGCAAACATACATAACAATCTCCAATCCTGATACTATTTGAATCGAAAAACGACCTCTCATTACAGAAATAAATGTTATTTTTGCGGAAAACAAGTCGATGTTATGTTTGGAGATTCAGAATTGAGCAACAATTATATTCGGTTAAACGGAACGTTGATGGATGTTTCCGTACCGCGCGTTATGGGAATCTTAAATATTACGCCCGACTCTTTTTATGAAGGATGCCGTTCGATGAGTATGGATAATATTGTACGTCGTGCTGATCAGATTCTTTCAGAAGGTGCGGATATTATTGACATCGGAGCCTATTCTTCTCGTCCCGGAGCACAAAACGTAATGGAAGAAGAGGAATTAATTCGTTTGCGATCTGCACTGGAAGTTTTGAAAAAGAAATATCCCGCTGCCGTCTTCTCTATTGATACCTTTCGCTCTAAAGTAGCTGAAGCTTGTGTCAAAGAGTTTGGTGCTTCCATGATCAATGACATTTCCGGAGGCGAAATGGATAGTCGTATGTTTGAAACAGTAGCAGAGTTGCAGGTTCCTTATATCCTTACCCATATCCAGGGAACCCCTCAGTCTATGCAAACGGCCCCAAGATATGATAATCTTCGACGTGAGGTGCTTCTTTTCTTTTCTCAGAAAGTAAAGCAGCTGCGCGATCTGAAGGTCAATGATATTATTCTGGATCCAGGTTTTGGTTTTGGAAAGACGTTGGAGCATAATTACCAGATGATGCAACACTTAGATGATTTAGAGATGTTTAAATTGCCTGTCTTAGTGGGTGTTTCAAGGAAATCAATGATATATAAACTCCTTGACACCGATCCGGAAGGAAGCCTGAATGGAACAACGGTGCTAAATACCATCTCTTTACTGAAAGGTGCAAATATAGTACGCGTGCATGATGTTCGAGAAGCGGTTGAAGTAGTAAGGATTGTAAGCGAGTTACGAAAGAACGTTTAACAGAAAGAAATATGCTGATAGAATTTGGAGTTAAAGATATTATTGACATTCTGCTTGTAGCGGGATTAATGTACTACATCTACAAGCTGATGCGTGTATCAGGAGCTATTAATATTTTCTTCGGAGTCATGGCCTTTCTTGTCTCATGGGTTCTTGTTTCTCATGTGTTTGAGATGAGACTTCTTGGCGCACTGATGGACAAACTTGTAGACTTTGGCATTATCGCGCTTGTCATCCTCTTTCAAGAGGAAATCAGACGGTTTTTCATTGCTATGGGTTCGCACAAGCATCTTCATTTTATTGGTAAGCTCTTTTTCCCGCGAGAAGGTAAAGAAAAAAGAGAAAATATCTTGCCAATAGTTATGGCTTGTATTAGCCTTTCCAGAGAAAAAGTAGGTGCCTTGATTGTTATAGAAGAAGAAGTTGATTTATCAATGTATTCGTCAACCGGAGAGGCTATTAATGCGGATATAAGTACACGTCTGATAGAAAATATATTCTTTAAAAACAGTCCTCTTCACGACGGTGCAATGATAATCTCGCATAATCGAATAAAATCTGCCGGATGTATTCTTCCGGTCTCTCATAGCCAACTCATTCCCAAGAAGCTGGGACTTCGTCATCGCGCTGCATTAGGTGTTTCTCAGGAGACTGATGCATATGCTGTTGTAGTATCCGAAGAGACCGGAAATATTTCCATTGCTTACAGGGGAGAGATACGGGTTGGGGTAACAGCCGAACAGATTGAAGGGATCCTGACAAAAGGAGAGTGGTAATCCCACCCTCATACGCAGCCATGCGCTAGTTAGGAAGTTGGTTCAGGGACAAAACTTACCTCACAGGGTTCCCATCATACGCGGCCATGCACCAGTTTGGCCCAGAAGAAACGCAGAGCAAACCATACATGAAGGAACACTATCTGCGTGGTTCCGTAATAATGACACATAATCCTGAAACGTTCTTTCAAGGAAGCTTTCCGATTTGCTGTGGTTGCTCCTTCATCCAGGTAGCAAGAAAGAACCAGATGCGTGTTTTGAATAGTTTCAGCCTTTTTCATACAACGAATACACCAGTCCACATCTGCTGAATAGCGATATTTCAGGTCATAAGGTTCGGCAATCGAACGAAGTGCAACAAATGACTGGTGGCAGACTAGCATGCCATAGCGAAAGCTCTTCCATGTTAAGACTTCCGGTGCTTTCAGACGTCTTGCGCCTACTCTGTTGCCGTAAATGTCTGAGATGGCAGTCTCTCCGTATAAAATATCTGGAAGCTTTTTTCCTTTTATACCCGATGCAACATCTTCCACAGTCGTCGGTGAATGGAACGTGTCTCCCGCATTCATGTACCAGACATAATCACCTTTAGCCTTTTTCAGCCCTTTGTTCATTGCATCATAAATGCCTTTGTCCGGTTCGCTGACTAAACAGGCTATGCGGCTTTTAAAGGGCTCAATAATGTCCAATGTATTATCTTTCGAAGCACCATCAATAATGATATATTCAATCCGATCATAACTCTGAGTTGTAACAGACAGAAGGGTTTTTTGGATGTTATTTCCTGCATTGTAGCAGATGGTAATGATCGAAAACAGTGGTTTCATTATCTTTTCTGTATGAGTTGGGTGTACAGTTCTATATATCTCTTTGCAACAGAAGCAAAGGAGTAACTCTGAATTACTTTGTTACGCGCTTTTTGCTTTAATTGAGAGAAATCAGCATGATGAAGCAATTGATGAATTCCTTCAGCCAAATCGTTTGCAGATTTATACCCGGCAACATATCCATTTTCCAGATGATCAATCATCTCAGGTATACCTCCAATATTGAAACCGGCACAAGGAACACCGCATGACATAGCCTCCATGATTGTGTTTGGCAGGTTTTCTTCCAGAGAGGAAGTAATGTAAAGATCCGCAGTGTTATATAGTTGAATCATCTCTTGCTCACTGGTGATGTAGGGTATCTGATGCACCTTGACCGGAAAGAGCTCCTGCATCTCCCTATCACTTTTACCGAAGATTACCAGTTCGAGCTTCTCTTTCCATTCCGGATGTTTATCAACCAGTAGCTGTACGGCCGCTTTCATGTAATCGATTCCCTTCCTTTTGTCCGAAGCTTTTACTGCGCCAAACAAGAGCAGCGCCTTCTCTACAGGTAATCTGAAGTGCTCTCTACAGCTAGGTTGATCCATAGGAGCAAACTTAAGCGTGTCAATCGGATTGGGTATGGAAAGTACTTCTTTGTTGGTCATGAGTACACTGTGTGACGTTCTTTCCTGAAGCCACTTGCTGCAAGTGACGAAAGTCACGTTCAGCTTCTCCCAGATATGCTTTTTCTTAGCCAAAGTGCTAGCTGCCAAAGTAGAAGATGCCGTGAACGGACAGGTCGCGCAATCAGAATAGTACCCATTACATTCCCGTGCGTGGTGACAGATCCCGGTACATGGCCACATGTCGTGCATGGTCCAGACAATTGGTTTGCCAAGCTTTCCGATAGCTTGTATCTCATTGATCGATAGAAAACCCTGATTGATCCAGTGAATATGAATGATATCCGCTTCCTGCAGGACAGATAACCGGCTTAGCTTACATCCCGTATTGGCCAGAGAAACAGCAAACAAATCTTTCTTGCTGCATCGGTTGTAGATAAAGATCACCAATCGCTCCCAAACGAAGTTACACTTATTGAGCAGCCGTTGCAAGGATGAATGATTGAGGCCAATAACTAGTTTGGAAGCACTCTGTTTGTCCCGTACAACCATCGTTACATCTTCTCCTTCAGCCCGAAGAGACTCTCTCAGGCGGGATGCGGCTACTGCAGCTCCACCGGTGCGCTCAAATGTATTCAGGATAACGATTTTCATAGCATATCTATCTTTTTACCACCTGTTTGTCTGTCTGCTCTCACGTCTGTGTTTCCATATGGTGTAACTCTGAACAAACAGTCGGATGGAAGCTAGTTTGTACTTGTAGAAATCTCCCCAATGTAAGGTGAGAAAACCAACAGCGGCCCTTTTCCATAGAGCAACATAGCCATTCAGAAAAGCTCTGAAGCCCGAATGAAAGATATTCAGCGACTCGCTCAGATGGTAAATGATATTTATCTGAACTTTTTTCTCGTGTGAAGCAGGGCGGTTTTCACGGTCATGATAAGCCAGAGATGCAGGTACGTATCCAATCTTAAAGCCGTGATAGCGTATTCTTTGGGCAAGATTGACATCCTCTCCGCAATAGAAGAAGAGCGAATCAAATCCGCCTGTGATACGAAGTACCTTTGCAGGAATCAGCCAGAAAGCCGCATTGACATAGGGAACCTCTATCAAGGGCTTGTTTCTTGCCGCTACACGAAGAGAGTCCAGGGACTCAAATCCCGTATAAAAGGCGAAACCAAAGTCCAAATCTGTTCCTTTTCCGTTCATGTGAATGGGCGAAATGATTCCGAATTCAGAATGTGTTTGTGCCACTTCTGCCAACTGTTGAATGGCATCAGGGTTTATGCGGGCATCTTGATTCATCAGAAAGATATACTCTGCATTTTCGTCTAAAGCTTTTTTCATGCCTAGGTTATTGGCCTGACCGAAACCGGTGTTAGTTGGATTTCGAATCAGACGAACCTCCGGATGTTTTTGTTCGATGATGGAAACCGTCTGATCTGTAGAGCAATTATCTACAACAAGTACGGTAAGAGGGCAAACAGAGGCTTTCAGACTCTCCAGACAAGCGTCAATCCATTGCGAACCATTGTATGTCACAATGATTACCCATATATTTGCTGCTGTTTCCCTTTTCATTTCTTTGTCTGCACTTATTTCACTTCCGAACCAGGGGTAACAACACCTGAAGGGGTAATCACCTTGAGTGCCCCATCCGAACTCTCAGCAGAGAGGATCATTCCTTGTGATTCTATGCCTTTCAGTTTGCGGGGAGCAAGGTTGGCAATAAAGCAAACCTGCTTGCCGGTCAGTTCTTCCGGCGAGTAATGAGCTGCAATGCCGGAAACGATTGTGCGGTCTGTGCCGCTTCCATCATCAATCTTGAAGCAGAGCAGCTTGTCTGCTTTTGGCACCTTTGTACACTCTTTGATTGTTCCAACACGGATATCCAGCTTCTCAAATGTGTCAAAAGCGATCTCAGGTTTGATGTCGTTCGGTTTCCAGGCTGCCAGTTGGTTCGCCTTTTTGGTATCCAGGAGTTTCTGAACCTGTGCTTCGACCACGGAATCTTCGATTTTTTCAAAAAGCAGTTCCGGAGTTCCAAGCTGATGACCGGCAGTCAGCAGTAAGTTACTGCCAAAAGATTCCCACTCTTGTTTATCCAAATTCATCATTTTACACAATCGACTGGTACTAAATGGCAGAAATGGTTCGAAAGCGATAGTCAGGTTGGCAACTATCTGTAAGGATATATTCAGAATAGTGGCTACACGATCCATATCAGTCTTAGCCAGTTTCCAAGGCTCCATATCTGCCAGATATTTGTTACCTATACGAGCCACATTCATCGCTTCCTTTAAAGCATCCCGGAAACGGAAGTTCTCTAGGTTCTCCTCAATCTTATCCTTCAGTACCACAATCTGCGCAAAAACATCGGTATCAACTTCTGCCATTCCCTTTATAGCTGGCACTTTTCCGTCGAAATACTTTTGAGTCAGCACCAGTGCCCGATTGACGAAGTTGCCGAATATGGCAACCAGTTCGTTGTTGTTGCGTGCCTGAAAATCTTTCCAGGTAAAGTCATTATCTTTCGTCTCAGGAGCATTAGCAGTAAGCACATATCGAAGCACATCCTGTTTATCAGGGAAATCAATCAGATACTCGTGAAGCCAAACAGCCCAGTTGCGTGAAGTAGATATTTTATCCCCTTCCAAATTGAGAAACTCATTGGCAGGGACATTATCCGGAAGGATAAACGAACCCTCAGCCTTCAACATCGCAGGAAAAACGATGCAATGAAATACAATATTATCTTTGCCGATGAAGTGGATCAAGCGAGTATCCTCCTCTTTCCACCACTTCTCCCAGCTATCAGGAAGCAGTTCCTTGGTATTGGAGATGTAGCCGATAGGAGCGTCAAACCAGACATACAGCACTTTGCCTTCTGCTCCTTCAATAGGCACAGGGATACCCCAGTCCAGGTCGCGGCTTACCGCACGAGGTTGTAAACCCATATCCAGCCAGGACTTACATTGACCGTATACATTGTTTTTCCACTCTTTGTGCTCTTCCAGAATCCATTGACGGAGCCATTCTTCGTGTTTGTCGAGGGGCAGGAACCAGTGCTTGGTCTCTTTCATGATCGGAACTCTTCCGCTGATAGCCGATTTCGGATTGATCAGATCGGTTGGGCTCAATGACGTGCCACAGTGTTCGCATTGGTCACCATAGGCGCCTTCGCTGTGGCAATGGGGACAAGTACCCGTGATGTAGCGGTCGGCAAGGAATGTATGCGCCTCTTCATCGTAATATTGTTCTGAGGTTTTTTCAATGAATCCACCCTTCTCATAGATGGTTTTGAACATATCAGAGGCAAGTTCGTAATGCGTCTTGGAGGTTGTTCTGGAATAGATATCAAAAGAAACGCCGAAATCTTCAAATGATTTCTTGATGATGCTGTGATAGCGGTCTACGATATCCTGAGGTGTTACTCCTTCACGTTTTGCTTTGATTGTGATAGGAACTCCGTGCTCATCAGATCCTCCGATGAAGAGAACATCCCTCTTTTTCAAACGGAGGTAGCGTACATAAATATCTGCAGGCACATAAACGCCGGCTAAATGTCCGATATGTACGGGTCCGTTGGCATAGGGAAGGGCAGTTGTGACGGTAGTTCTATTAAATATTTTTTCCATCTGTCTCAATGTGATTTATTATTTCTTTAAAAAGTACTGCAAAGATATATTTTTCCATGGTAACAAGAAAGTATCTAACTCGCTAATGTAGTGAACGTATGCGATGTCTGTAAACTTTTGCTCCACTTCCTGTAGTCATTTTTGTTTCATATCCAATGTGGTTCTATAGTGTGAAGATTGGATCTTGCAGCTGTGCTCTCTTGGATGGCTCTTTTTTATAACTTCAGCGGAAAGCTATATGTAACAAAAACGACGGTCATAGTTTCTCAATAAATAGACAATAAGCCTCTGTTGTTTTATGCTTCGGTAGTCACATCATTCTTTTCTGAATCCTTGTTTTTGTCTGATTCGTACGTTTTAATAATTGACTAAACAACTGCTAATCAGGCAAAAGAATAGTTGTTGGTTTTTAAAGGGATAGCTCTGAAAAAACAAAGGGAAGAGTTTCCAATTTCATCTAATAGTTTTTCCAAAAACATCTAAATGATTTTGGAAAAACTATTAGATGAAATCTGAGCCCGAACGGTATGTTTTTTCAGCCAATACAACTCCTCAAAAAAATACAATAACTAAGCTACGCTTCTTTGTTTGGTTTTTGCATATAATAGGCGCGCTCACCTGCATCAAACTTTTCTATCGCATAACGCAAAGTTGTACGCGGCATTGTAGCGTGGTACTTCTCCAAAAAATCACAGAGACGTTCTTTGTCTTTCTTTCCAGCTTCGCGTAGCATCCACCCAGTGGCCTTTTGCATCAAATCGTGCGGGTGGTAGAGCACGACTTCTGCAAGTCTTAAGATATCATCCAGCTCTCCTTTGCGTATAAAAGTCAAAGTCGTCACGATTGCAATACGTTGCTCCCAGAGAAGCTTACTATTTATCATTTTATCCAGCAGAGACCGATCTTTGTCAAGTAAGTAGCTTCCGAGTATCGAGGGACAAGACAAGTCCACAAGATCCCAGTTATTGATGTATTGGGTATGGCTTAAGTAGAAGTTGACAATCTCCTCTCTGTTTTCCTTCTGTTTCTTGAACTGTTCGACGAGAATAAGCAATGCGCAGAAACGCACTTCATGATAAGGGTCAGAAATCAAGATGTTTAACTCTTCAAGTGACGTGTTTATATAGTGCCGTGCGATCATTCTGTTTTCTGGAACAGTAATTCCAAGAAACAAGTCTCCTTCGCCATATTGACCCTTTCCGGTCTTGAAAAACCATCTTAAGTTTTTGGCTTTTTCTTCACTTCCGATCTCTATCAGAGATTCTTTTATCTGTGTGGCTGTATGCATTTGCTTATTTATCGAATTGGTTCACTCTGAAAACAGGCTCTTTCCCTTCAAAAAAGTTGATAATATTCTGTGAGGCGATGACACTCATTTCGTGGCGTACCTCAAAGGTTTGTGTTCCGGTATGCGGATTTAGCACGACATTATCCAGTGTAAATAGCTCAGGACTAATCTTCTCGCCAAATTCAAACACATCAAGTCCGGCTCCCCAGATTCGTTTTTCTTTCAATGCCTTTATCAGCGCCTCTTCGTCTATTAGCGGTCCGCGGGCTGTGTTGATTAGTATGGCTTTCCTTTTCATCATGCCAAACTCGCGTTCACCAATTAAATGGAATGTCTCTGGTGATGATGGCGCATTCAGAGAGATACAGTCTGATGTAGTAATGAGTTCGTCAAAGGGGAGCCATGTAGCATGGTAAAAAAGCTCTTCATCCAGAGGAAGTCTTGTCCGGTTATTATAGACAATATTCATCCCGCAAGTTCTGGCTCTCAAAGCTAAGGCTTTGCCTATTCTTCCCATTCCGATAATCCCGAGTGTCTTTCCATAGATAGAGAGCCCGAGATTTTCCAGAAGTCCCCATTTCAAACCATCAGGTGTCCTAAGCTTACGGTCGCAGAAAGCAATATTGCGTGACACGGCAAGTAAAAGCCCCAATGCTTGGTCTGCAGTAGGCTGAGTGACTGGTTCGGGGGTGTTTGTCACTTGAATTCCTTTTTTAGTGCAATAGTCCACATCCACATTATCATAACCTACTGCATAGTTGGATACTAATTTTAGGCGAGAGGCTTTATCGATTAATTCTTTCGTCACTTTGAAGTCAAACATTGAAAGCAAGACATCGTAGTCTTGAATTACTGCCATTACTTCTTCCTGAGTAAAGGATTGTCCTTTGGAAAACGTAACATCAAAATCTTTTAGTAGTTTAGAATAGCCTTCTATTGGCATTTTGTATGTTACAAGTACTTTCTTTTTCATTGAACTAGTTTCTATTTTGAACGCAAAATTATTAAAAATATGAGAGCTTAAGGGTGATTAATGGAACATTCTTCCTATTTTTGTCTGTTAAGTGCGAGCAGGTGTTTGCGATCCAATCAAATCAAATTAGAGGAAATGGTATTAAACTACATTTGGATAGGTTTTTTTATTATTGCATTTGCAGTAGCAACAGTAAAGATGCTTATTTTCGGAGACCTTCAAATCTTCACAACCATGATGAATGGAACTTTTGAATCAGCAAAGACTGCGTTTGAAATTTCTTTAGGTCTGACAGGTGTTCTTTCTATGTGGCTTGGTATTATGAAGATTGGAGAAAGGGGGGGGCTTATCAATGCGATGTCTCGCTTAGTCTATCCGTTGTTTTCACGTTTGTTTCCCGAGATTCCGAAAGGACATCCTGCCAGCGGCTCCATGTTTATGAATTTCTCGGCAAACATGCTTGGTCTTGACAATGCGGCTACTCCTCTTGGTCTGAAAGCAATGAAAGAACTTCAAGAACTGAATCCTGATAAAACAAGGGCTTCCAACCCAATGATTATGTTTTTGGTAATCAATACTTCCGGACTTACATTGATCCCTATTAGTATCATGGTGTATCGCGCTCAGTTGGGAGCGGCTAACCCTTCGGATGTATTCTTGCCTATTCTCATTGCAACCTTTATTTCCACGTTGGTGGGTGTTCTATCTGTTTGTATCTATCAGCGCATCCGTATTTGGGATAAAGTAATACTCTCCACATTTGGCGGTTTATCCTTACTTATAGCAGGGTTGTTGTATCTTGTTAAGAGCTTGCCAGCACCAACCGTTTCTCTTTACTCGAGTGCGATTTCAAACTTCCTGCTTTTTTTCATTATCATTGGTTTTATTGCTTCTGGTATCAGAAAGAAAATTAATGTGTATGATGCATTTATCGAAGGAGCAAAAGAAGGATTTCATACGGCAGTTACTGTCATACCATATCTGGTAGCCATATTAGTTAGCATTGGTGTCTTTCGTGCTTCTGGTGCTATGGATTTTGTTGTTGATTCGATAGGCCTTCTTTTCCAATCATTAGGGCTAAACAGTGATTTCGTTCCGGCTCTCCCTACAGCTTTCATGAAACCACTGAGTGGTAGTGGAGCAAGAGGTATGATGGTAGATGCGATGACAAAGTATGGAGCAGATTCCTTCATAGGTCGCCTTTCCTGTTTATTTCAAGGTGCTTCTGATACTACCTTTTATATACTTGCTCTTTATTTCGGTAGTGTTGGAGTCAAGCAAACGCGCTATTCTGTTGGCTGTGGATTACTGGCAGATACTGCTGGTGTCATTGCTGCGATAATGCTCTGCTACCTGTTCTTTTATCAGGTGTAAGCCTTTATAACTATTTAATAATCAATATTATGGCAATATCTTATTGCTCTGAAGGAACGGCAAAAGTACCTTTGATAAAGAAACGTGAGACCACCGCCTGGATAAAAATGGTTGCCAGTGCGCATGGCATGAAAACGGGTGATATCTCTTACATCTTTTGCGACGATGAACATATTCTGAAGATCAATAAGGAATATCTACAGCATGACTTTTTTACTGATATCATTACCTTTGACTATACAGAAGGAAATGTGATTTCAGGAGATATTTTTATTAGTCTTGATACTGTTGCTTCCAATGCGCTTCAGTTTAAGACAGTCTATGAAGAGGAACTTAACAGAGTCATTATCCATGGAGTTTTGCATTTATGTGGAATAGAGGATAAATCGCTAAAGGCTCGCAAAATTATGGAAGCGAATGAGAATGAGGCGCTTTCTTTGCTGAAAAAGTAATACCTTTGCCGTCGATTAAGGAACAAGACAAATATATGGTATTAAAATATGATGTTATTGTAGTTGGAGCTGGGCATGCAGGCTGCGAAGCGGCTGCAGCAGCTGCGAACTTAGGATCTAAGACGCTTCTGATTACAATGGATATGAATAAGATTGCTCAAATGAGTTGTAATCCCGCTATTGGTGGTATTGCAAAAGGGCAGATCGTGCGTGAGATAGATGCATTGGGTGGTTTTATGGGAATTGTTACTGACCGCAGTTCTTTACAGTTCCGCATGTTGAACCGATCAAAAGGTCCGGCAATGTGGAGCCCACGCTCGCAATGCGACAGGAGTCGCTTTATTCAGGAGTGGCGCCATGTACTTGATCAAACGGATCATTTAGCAATCTGGCAAGACACCGTTACTTCTCTGATTCTAAAAGAGAGTGAAGTTCAAGGTGTTCGTACCTCTCTTGGGGTTGATTTTTTAGCTCCCTCTGTAGTGCTTACTAATGGAACATTTTTAAATGGGTTAATGCATTTTGGGCCTACTCAACTTGCTGGCGGACGAGTTTCTGAGCCTTGTTCTTATGGCCTCTCTGATCAGTTAAAAGAGGCTGGCATTCGTGTGCAACGCATGAAGACCGGAACACCGGCGCGTATTGATATCCGAAGTGTTGATTTGAGTTTGATGGAACGCCAGGATGGAGAAGATGACTATCATAAGTTCTCTTTTTTGAATAATGTTACTCCTCAATTAAAGCAGTTGCCTTGTTATACAACATCGACCAATAGTGATGTGCATGACATCTTGCGTTCCGGGCTTCCAGACTCCCCGCTTTATAATGGACAGATCAAAAGTATTGGTCCTCGTTATTGCCCTTCTGTAGAAACAAAGATTCTTACTTTTCCGGATAAGCAAACTCATCCTCTCTTCTTGGAACCGGAAGGCGAAGAGAGTAATGAATATTATCTGAACGGATTTTCCTCTTCCTTGCCCCTTGAGGTTCAATGGAGCGCATTAACAAAGATTCCCGCATTTCGTAATGTCAGATTATATAGACCAGGTTATGCTATTGAGTATGATTTCTTTGATCCGACTCAGTTAAATATCAATCTTGAAACAAAAAGAATCAAGGGGTTGTTTTTTGCAGGGCAGATCAATGGTACTACTGGTTACGAAGAAGCTGGAGGTCAAGGTTTGATGGCCGGTATTAATGCGCATATTCATACTCATGGCGGTGAATCGTTTGTATTAAATAGGGATGAGGCTTATATTGGCGTCTTAATTGATGATTTGGTGACTAAAGGTGTCGATGAACCTTATCGGATGTTTACTTCCCGAGCTGAATATCGAATCCTGCTCAGACAAGATGATGCGGATCGTAGGCTTACTAATCGATCTTTCGAAATTGGACTTGCCTCTTTAGAAAGAAAAGATTTCCTGCAAGAGAAGAGAGCCTGGATAGAGAGGATAGTAGAGTTTATTAGAACTTATTCCGTAAAACCTGATCTTGTTAATTCATTTTTGGAGAGTATAGGCGATGCGCCACTTAAACAAGGAGTAAAATTACATTCTTTAGTCCTCCGCCCTCAACTTTCTATTGTATCAATTTCAGATGTTATCCCTGCTCTCAAGTCTTTATTAGATCAAATACCGAATCGCAAGGATGAAATCATTGAGGCATCTGAGATAGAACTCAAATATGAAGGATATATAGAGCGCGAACGTTTAATTGCTAATAGGGTAAACCGACTGGAGCATATTCGAATCCGCGGAAAGATAAACTACGAGGACATTCTGGCAATATCAACAGAAGCTAGACAAAAGCTTGCGCGGATAGATCCCGAAACTCTTGCCCAGGCTGGTAGAATTCCCGGCATTTCACCAAGTGATATAAATATTTTGTTAGTACTAATGGGTAGATAGATAAGTTTAAATGTTTCACGTGAAACACATGGTTAAGAAAAGAAGGCGAAAGACACTGTATTAGAAGAATGTAATGAAGAATACTAGGATCGAATCTAAAGGGATTGATGAATATTTACATGGGATTGTAAGCAACCTTCCTGATTTGCCTGGGGTATATCAGTACCAGAATGAGAATGGTGTGATTATTTATGTAGGGAAGGCTAAGAACCTAAAAAGAAGAGTCGCTTCTTATTTCAACAAAGAAATCATTTCTCCCAAGACACGTGTTATGGTACGGCATATTGCCGACCTTAAATATATTGTTGTTGAAACAGAAGAGGATGCTCTTTTGTTGGAAAACAACCTCATCAAAGAGCATAAGCCACACTATAATGTGCTTCTCAAAGATGACAAAACATATCCGTGGATTTGCATTAAGAATGAGCGATTTCCTCGTGTCTTTCTTACGAGACAGTTTGTTCGGGATGGATCTGTTTACTTTGGGCCTTATAGCTCGGTGTTCATGGTTAAGACAATACTAGAATTGATAAGTCAGCTATATCCGCTACGCAATTGTCATCTCAAACTTGACCCACAAGAAATCGCAAAGGACAAATATAAAGTGTGTTTGCAGTATCACATAAAGAAATGCAATGGCCCTTGCGTGGGACTACAAAAGGAGGAGGCTTATGCCAAGAATATTTCTGAAATAATAGAGATTATAAAAGGGAATGTTGAAGTTATAACAGATCGTCTTTTTCAGGAGATGACCGTTCTTGCAAAGGAATATCGGTATGAAGATGCGCAAATAGTAAAGCAAAAGTATCAGATTCTTGAAAATTACAGATGCAAGTCGACTATTGTTAGTAACATAATAAATAATGTTGATGTATTCTCTGTGGAGGAAGAAGGTGCTTCTGGTTACATTAATTTCTTGCATGTTGTCCACGGAGCAATCGTTCAGGCGTATACTTTCGAATACAAGAGACGTTTGGATGAGACAAAAGAAGAGCTTTTGTCTCTAGGTATTGCTGAAATGCGGCAGCGCTTTGGGAGTTTGGCTAATGAAATAATTATCCCATTCCCTGTGGAGCTGGAATTAAAAGGAGTTCGGTTTACTGTTCCTCAGCGAGGAGAAAGGAAGCAACTTTTAGATCTTTCAGTTCGCAATGTGAGGCAGTATAAGATGGATATTCTTAAAAGAGAAGAAAAGCTGAACCCGGAACAACGTATGACTCGTATTTTACTACGACTGCAAAAGGATCTGGGTTTGCACGAACTGCCTTTGCATATTGAATGTTTTGACAACTCCAATATTCAGGGGAGTTTCCCTGTAGCTTCCTGTGTGGTGTTTAAAAACGCCAAGCCTTCCAAGAAAGACTACCGTCATTTCAATATAAAGACGGTTGAGGGGCCTAATGACTTTGCTTCCATGGAGGAAATTCTTACCCGGAGATATACTCGTTTAATGAATGAAGAAACACCTCTTCCTCAACTGGTAATTGTAGATGGTGGTAAAGGGCAATTGAGCTCAGCTTGTGCTGCATTAAAACGCATCGGAGTCTTTGAGAAGATAAATATTATCGGTATTGCAAAGCGACTGGAGGAGATTTATTTACCAGGCGATCCAACGCCAATCTATCTGGACAAGAACTCGGAATCGTTAAGGGTAATTCAACAATTGAGAGATGAAGCGCACCGTTTTGGAATCACATTTCACCGTCAAAAGAGAAGTAAAGGTCAGGTGGTGTCTGAACTTGATGCTGTCAAAGGAATAGGAGTCAAGACGAAGGATTTATTGCTTGAGCACTATAAGAGTGTAAAGCGCTTAAAAAGAGCGTCAAAAGAAGAATTGGAAGAGTTAATAGGCTCCAGGAAAGCCACATTATTAGTGAAAAATTTGAAGATTGAGAACTAGTAATCTGGTGTTTTTATTTGTAACTTTGCCCGCAACAAAGATTTATTGAGATGAGAACGGTTATTCAAAGAGTGAAAAAGGCTTCTGTTGTTGTAAACAACGTGTTGGAATCTAGCATTGGTCATGGTTTTTTGTTGCTGGTCGGTATAGAGGATGATGATACTGATGATGATATAGAATGGTTGGTTCAGAAGATTGCTAGAATACGTATTTTTGATGATGCAAATGGGGTGATGAACTTGGCGATAGATGAGGTCGGAGGCGAAATATTGGCTGTAAGTCAGTTTACATTGTTTGCCTCCACAAAGAAGGGGAATCGCCCTTCATATATTCGTGCGGCAAAAGGTAGCTTTTCTGAACCAATGTATGACGTATTCTGTGAACGTTTGACAAAAGAGACGGGAAAAGAGGTAAAAAAAGGAATCTTTGGAGCTGATATGAAAGTGGAACTCTTAAATGACGGACCGGTTACAATATTAATGGATACAAAGAATAGGGAATAATGACACTGGATGAAGCACAAAAACAGGTGGACGAGTGGATAAAGACCTACGGAGTCCGTTATTTTAATGAATTGACCAATATGGCTGTTCTGATGGAGGAAGTCGGCGAACTTGCCCGGATAATGGCCAGAACGTATGGCGAACAGTCATTCAAGGAGGGTGAAAAGAAAGATAGTTTGGGTGATGAAATGGCTGACGTGCTGTGGGTTTTGATCTGTTTGGCCAATCAAACAGGGATTAATCTATCTGAAGCTTTTGAAAAGAACTTTAAAAAGAAGAATGAACGTGATAAAGAAAGACATATACAAAACGATAAATTATTATAATATGACTCCATTTGAAACCCTCTTGGCAAAATTTCCATTCGAAGAAAGTGATAGCCAGGTTAAAGTTGCTGTAGATAAAATATTAGCTACAAAACAGAAAGAAAATGATATTCTGGAGGTGTATAAAACATTGTTCAGCTGTATTGATCTGACAAGTTTGAGTTGCACCGATAACGATGAATCGATTCAGAAGCTGGTTCTGCAAGTAAATGTTTTTGGAGAAGAACATCCTGGCTTTCCTAATGTAGCAGGTATTTGCGTGTATCCTTGCTTTGCGGAGATCGTAAAAGATACCCTCGAAGAGGATAACGTGAAGAATGTGGTAGTTGCAGGGGGGTTCCCTTTTGCACAGACATTTACGGAAGTGAAGCTAGCTGAGGTTGGATTGGCTTTATCTGACGGAGCTGAGGAAATTGATATTGTCATGCAACAAGGCCTTTTTCGAGTAGGTGATTATGAATCCATAATTGAGGAGATCTCGGAAATAAAACATGCTTGCAGAGAGAATATATTGAAAGTTATCCTCGAAACAGGAATGTTGCAAAGTGCCTCAGATATAGCAAAAGCGTCCTTGCTCGCCATCTTTTCCGGTGCTGACTTTGTCAAGACTTCTTCTGGAAAGACAGAGAGAGGGGCAACGCCAGAGGCTGTGTACGTAATGTGCAAGATAGTAAAAAGATATTACAAACAGTATAATACCCAAATTGGAATTAAGGTCTCAGGAGGGGTGTCCACTCCTGAACAGGCTTTAATCTATTATACTATAGTAAAAGAGGTACTTGGTGAGGAATGGTTGAATAAGAATCTATTTCGTATTGGAACAAGCCGCTTGGTCAATAATCTTGTTAAGAAATTCGCGGAATTACAAGTGTAGAATAAGTAGTAGGAAATCACCTTACCCGTTCAACTACCATGTCAAGATATGAAAGAAGAGCTTGCTTGATTTCATTGTTTGGTAACGGCTCAAGAAGTTTTGCCGCCTTATTTTTGTATGAAAGCATAATGGAAGTGGCATATTCAATGCCACCATTCTGTTTGGTGAGTTCAACGAGGGTAGTAATATCATCACTAGTTGCAGTGCCATCCTTTACTTTATATGCAAGAGCCAAAGCTTTTTCATTATTTCCCCTATTTAGGATGTAAATAGCTGGTAATGTGAGCTTTCCCTCTTTCATATCGTTTCCAGTTGGTTTCCCGATTTCCTGTCTGTCGAAGTAATCAAAGATATCATCTCTGATTTGGAAGCATATGCCCAGATATTCACCAAACAAACGGGCATTTTCTATGTTTTCAACCTGACTCCCGGCAGAAATAGCTGAGGTTTCTGAACACGCAGAGAATAAAGCAGCTGTTTTTTTGTATATGATTTCTAAATAGGTCTCCTGATCAATCAGCTTTCCTGAAACTGAAGATAACTGGAGGAGCTCTCCTTGGGATAATAGTTGCCCGAGTCTGGATACTTTTTGTACAATAGCAAGGTTTTTTGTTAGCACCGATTGTTCCAATGCTAAAGCGAGCAAATAATCTCCGGAAAGAACAGAAACCTTATTGTTGTATCTGGCATTTACAGATGCCTGTCCTCTGCGTTTATCACTTTCATCAACGACATCGTCATGGATAAGGCTGGCGGTGTGTAGCAGCTCAATTGAAAGGGCTGCGTGATATGTTGCCGGTGCTGTTTTCCCAAATGCTTTGGAAATCAAGAAAAACAAAACAGGACGCATCATCTTGCCTTGTTTTTGTCGTATATATTTCAGCACTTCTTCTAAAATCGGACTTTCAGTTTGCAATTCGCTCTCAAACAAGGTTTGGAATTGCTCCAACTCTTGTTTAATAGGTTGCGTTATCTCTGATAAAAGGCTATTCATAAAAACAATTTGACTACAAAAGTAATAATAAAATGCGTATTAGAGTTATTTTTGTACTTTTACAAGATAAATAATAAGAAAATGCAGAAACTATTGCTTATAGACGCATATGCACTCATATACCGTGCTTACTATGCTTTTATTAAGAATCCAAGAATCAACTCAAAAGGACTAAATACTTCAGCCATCTTTGGTTTTGTCAATATATTAAATGATGTGCTTGCAAAAGTCAATCCTACCCATGTTGGAGTTGCTTTTGACCCTGCCGGACCTACTTTCAGACATGAAGCCTATGAACTGTATAAAGCTCAGCGTGAGTCGACTCCTGAAGATATACGGCTTTCTGTTCCTATCATTAAGAAGATAATCAAAGCCTATAAAATTCCGATTCTTGAGGTAAAGGGGTTTGAAGCTGACGATGTCATTGGTACCTTGTCTCGCAAAGCTGGAAGTTTGGGTTATACTGTTTATATGATGACACCTGATAAAGATTATGCTCAACTCGTTACTGATAACGTGTTTGTTTATCGTCCTAAATATGGAGATAAGGAGTATGAGGTTCTTGGTGTTGAAGCAGTCTGCGAAAAATATTCCATTAATAGTCCTCTTCAGGTTATAGACCTGCTAGGTCTTATGGGAGATAGCTCCGATAATATTCCTGGTTGTTCAGGCGTCGGAGAGAAAACGGCTCAGAAGTTAATTGCTGAATTTGGTAGTATAGAAAATCTTCTTGAGAATACAGCAAAACTTAAAGGTGCGTTAAAAACGAAAGTTGAGGATAATAAAGAGATGATCTCATTTTCCAAGTTTCTTGCGACGATAAGACTGGATGTTCCCATTGAATTGAATATGCATAAATTGATTAGGGAGTCGATTGATGAACAAAAAGTACGTGAGCTTTTTGACGAACTTGAGTTTCGAAATCTTGCCGATCGAATTTTGACTCAACAAGTTTCTAAGCCTGCTAAACAAGAGGCTATTCAAGGCGATCTCTTTGCAGAAATTCAAACCCAAGGTGAGGAAGATCCGAAATATTCGATTCTCAGAGGCTATAATCCAGATACACAGAAATATCAACTTGTTGATACAGAGGAAGGAATATTGCGTTTAATAGCGTTAATTTCTTCTCATAATTTTTGGTGCTTTGACACAGAAACCACAGGTATTGATCCTATTGTTGCGCAATTGGTAGGTATGAGTTTTTGTGTGACTTCCGATCAGGCTTTTTATGTTCCAGTTTCTTCCGATCCATACGAAGCACAAATAAGGGTTGAGCAGTTTCGTCCTCTTTTTGAAAACAAGGCAATGAAGATTGGACAGAATATCAAATATGATTTACTTGTTCTGCAGAATTATGGGATTGAAGTGCAAGGTGCTCTTTTTGATACTATGCTTGCGCATTATCTTCTTCAGCCAGAATTAAGACACGGGATGGATTATCTGGCAGATGTTTATTTGAAATATAAAACGATTGAAATAGAAGAACTAATTGGTCCGAAAGGAAAGAACCAACAAAATATGAGAGATGTGCCGCTTGATCAGATTGCAATCTACGCGGCTGAAGATGCTGACATTACAATGAAGTTGAAAGAAGTCTTTGAAGCGGAATTAGTGAAGAATAATTTGAAGACGTTGTTCTATGATATTGAAATGCCCTTGGTCAGAGTATTGGCTTCGATGGAAAGAAACGGAGTAAGAATTGATTCATCAGCGCTCTCTTTGTCTTCTCAAGAAATGACTCTGAGAATGAAGAGTATCGAGCTAGAGATATATCAACTTGCCGGAAATGAATTTAATATCAGTTCACCAAAACAAGTGGGAGAGATTTTATTTGAAAAACTGAATATCATTGATAAGGCAAAGAAGACAAAGAGTGGTCAGTATTCTACTTCAGAAGAGGTGCTTGAGAGTATGCGTTACAAACACCCTGTTGTAGAAAAGATTCTGGAGTTTCGAGGATTTAAGAAACTCTTGACCACATATATTGATTCATTACCTTTGTTGATTGATCCTGGTAGCGGAAAGATTCATACCTCATTTAATCAAGCTGTTACTTCCACCGGACGACTTAGTTCCAGTAACCCTAATCTTCAAAATATTCCAATAAGAGATGAAGATGGCAAAGAGATTCGTCGGGCTTTTATACCAGAGGAAGGCTGTCTGTTCTTCTCTGCTGACTATTCTCAGATAGAACTGCGAATTATGGCACATCTTAGTCAAGATGAGAATATGATAGAAGCGTTTCATTCAGGAGCAGATATCCATGCAGCAACCGCAGCAAAAATATTTAAAGTTCCTTTGGTGGGTGTAGATAAGGATATGAGGCGTAAAGCAAAAACGGCAAACTTTGGTATTATTTACGGGATCTCTGTGTTTGGCCTCTCTGATCGTCTCGCAATTAGTCGTAAAGAAGCAAAAGAATTGATTGATGGATATTTCGAGACCTATCCATCTGTAAAAGAATATATGGATAAGAGTATTCTTACAGCGAAGGATAAAGGATATGTTGAGACTTTGTATCATCGTAAGCGATTTTTACCTGACATCAATTCGCAAAATGCAATCGTGAGGGGATATGCAGAAAGAAATGCTATTAATGCACCGATTCAAGGAAGTGCAGCAGATATTATTAAAGTTGCAATGGTCCATATTTGGCAGCGCTTTAAGGATGAAGGTATACGTTCTCAGATGATTCTGCAGGTGCATGATGAACTTAATTTCAGCGTTCTTGTTTCAGAAAAAGAGAAGGTGGAAAAGATTGTTATTGAAGAGATGGAGCATGCAATTTCCTTGCGTGTGCCACTAAGAGTTGATTGTGGATGGGGTAATAACTGGCTTGAAGCTCACTAATCAATGATTCTGAATGATTAGAGAGTAACTCCTTTTGATTTATTTTTAAAGAGTTAAGGCTGATCTTTACTTGAATTCTATTACCTTTGCATTTCAAATATTGAGAAAGTTCTAAATACAAAATTTATGGAAACTGTTGTTAGTGGAATCCGATCTACAGGTAATCTTCATTTGGGTAATTATTTTGGTGCATTACGTAATTTTATCAAGATGCAAAAAGAGAATAATTGCTTTTTTTTCATTGCAGATCTTCATTCTTTGACCACACATCCAGATCCTAAGTTATTACATGCGAATGTAAAAAATGTCTTGACAGACTATTTGGCAGCAGGTATTGATCCTGAAGAATCCGCAATTTTTATTCAAAGCGATGTTCCTGAAGTATCAGAACTATACCTTCTTTTAAATATGCATGCCTATATGGGTGAACTAGCCAAGACTTCTTCTTTTAAAGAAAAGGCTCGCAAGCAACCTGAAAATATTAATGCAGGGCTTTTAACATACCCTGTTTTGATGGCAACGGATATTATTATTCATAAAGCTACAAAAGTACCAGTTGGAAAAGATCAAGAACAACATCTTGAAATGACCCGCCGTTTTGCACGTCGCTTCAATAACTTTTATGGCGTTGATTATTTTCCGGAGCCTACTGCTTATAACTTTGGTTCCGAGTTGATTAAAATTCCCGGACTAGATGGATCAGGAAAGATGGGCAAGTCGGAAGGGAATTGTATTTATCTCGTGGATGACCCAAAGGAAATAGAGAAAAAAGTCAAAAAAGCGTTGACAGATCAGGGACCAAAAGAGATGAATTCTGTTAAGCCAGATTATATTGAGAATTTGTTTACTATTCTCAAGGTTGTGAGTGCGCCGGATGTTGTCGAGTTCTATGAAGAGAGATGGAACAAATGCGAAATACGATATGGAGATTTTAAAAAACAGCTTGCATCTGATATTATTGCTCTCACTTCTCCTATCCGTGAACGTATAATTGAGATACAAAAGGATGAGGATTATCTTAAGAAGGTGTCTAGAAATGGCGCAGAGAAGGCTCGTGAGAGTGCTTCAAAAACAATCAGAGAAGTACGCGAGATAATGGGCTTCAAGTCTTTTTGATTGATTATTAGAAGCATTTGCATTATATCTCTTTCTAAAGATGAGGCTTCATGCTGTTCTTTGTGAAGTAAATACAGTGTATTTGTCCGCAATAATTAAAAAAGATTAGAACTATAGCTGATGTGAATTATTCTGGCTGTAAATACTTTTCGTACTAGTTCTACGTTATTGTTAAACGTATTATTAATTAAAGAAAGAAATGCATAAGATTGGAAGAAAAATAGCGTTTATGGTTTCAGCTTTGTCGTGCTTTTCGCTTGTTGCGCAAGAGTTGGATCCTGTCATAATGACT
Organism: Bacteroidales bacterium; assembly: GCA_963677415.2. Classification (GTDB taxonomy): domain Bacteria; phylum Bacteroidota; class Bacteroidia; order Bacteroidales; family JAQUTK01; genus JAQUTK01. The sequence continues at coordinate 83,231 of CAXXFJ010000021.1, forward strand.
GTCAACGGGGAAAATATTCAAAAATCCGATTTTGAATATATATACAATAAGAACAATCCAGCGACTTCTTCTGACCGAAAGAGTTTGGATGAGTATGTAAATATGTTCGTAAAGTTCAGACTTAAAGTTGCTGCTGCGGAGGCTGAAGGATTAGATACTCTTTCTTCTTTCCGCAATGAGCTTGACGGATATCGTAGACAACTTGTGGAGCCATACCTGACAGATAAAAAGGTGGAAGAGGCAAAATATCAGGAAGCATACAACCGGATGAAAGAGAATGTTGAAGTGAGTTATATTTTCATCAATATACCAGAACCCGGAACCTCTTCTGATACATTAGCAGCTTATAAAAAGGCACTTTCTGTACGGGAAAAAACATTGAAAAAGAATGCTGATTTTAATCAATTAGCTTTTGAATTTTCGGATGATCCAACGGCTAAGAATAATCGTGGGTATGTTGGCTATATACCCGTATTCAATGCTCCTTACGAATTTGAAAGTCTTGTATATAGTATGCAGCAGGGAGAAATATCAATGCCAACAAAGTTTCAAAATGGATATTTTATTATTAAAGTAACAAATAGAAGAGCAGATGAAGGCGAATTTCTGGCATCACACATACTAAAACTTGTGTCCCAAGATGCTGATTCACAGACTCAGATTGCTGTTGAGCAGAAAATTAATGACATCTATCAGAAACTAAAAGACGGTGCTGACTTTGCAGCTACTGCCAAACAGGAGTCTGATGATAAAGGTACAGCTGCAAAAGGTGGTGATCTCCCTTGGTTTGGAACAGGAAGAATGAATAAGCAGTTTGAAGAGGCAGTTTTCCAGATGAAAAAGGGAGAACTATCTAAGCCTTTTCGATCAGAATATGGATGGCACATTGTATTATTGAGAGACAAACGCTCTTTAATTCCATATGAAGAGAAGAAAAAGGAAATGCAAAAGAGTATTAGTAATAATCCTCGAAAAAATGCAGGGACAGATGCTCTTATAGCACGATTAAGAAAAGAATATCGTTTCACACCCAATCAACAGTCTTACCAATCCTTGTATCAAATGGCTGATAATAGTTTCCCTTTTGATTCTGTGTTCATATCAGAATTGAGTTTGAAACAAGGTGAATTATTTAAATTGGCTGATAAAAGTTATACTATAAAGGATTTTGCTGAGTATGTATCTCTTAACCCACAGATTCGTTCAACACTAGCTTTAGATGCTATGTCTGATAAACTCAAAGAGTTTGAGGATATTTCAATCTTAGCTTATGAAAACAGTCAATTGGAAAAGAAATATCCTGAGTTCGGACATTTGATGCAAGAATATAGAGATGGCATTCTTTTGTTTGAAATCAGCAATCGTGAAGTCTGGGAGAAATCTGTAAAAGAAAAAGAGCTATTACAAAAGTTCTTTGAGAAGAATAGGGATAATTACAAATGGGATCTTCCTCATTATAAAGGGTATATTGTTCAGTGTAAGGATAAGAAAGTTGCAAAAGCTGCCAAAAAGATGTTTAAGAATCTTCCGGAAGATTCTATTCGAACCGTCATGATTCGTGAATTTAACAAAGACGGTAAGGCTCAAATAAAGATTACAAAAGGATTGTTTGAGAAGGGGACTAATCCAATTGTTGACAAGCTTGCCTTTAAAACAGGAACAATGAAAGTAGATTCCTTGTTTCCGGAAGTATATCTATCTGGCAAGAATCTGAAATACACTCCTGAATCATATACAGATATTCGTGGAGAAATTACGGCCGATTTTCAGAATTATTTGGAAGAAGAATGGGTAAAATCATTGAAAGAACGTTTCAAAGTCGAAATCAACGAGGAGGTTTTGCATAGCGTTCAAAACTAAATCAGACTATGCATAAAGTGTTTTGTCTTCTTTTCTTGCTTCTTTTTTTGTTCTCTTGTCGAGATGAAGGGTCTGACACTAATGAGATGCCAGTAGCTGAATACAAAGGGCAAACTTTATACAAGGAGGATCTTCAGTTGATAGTACCAGAAGGAATAAGTACTTCTGATAGCATGGATTATATCAATTCGTATATAAAGAATTGGGTTGAAGACGCTTTGCTCTATGAGAAAGCAAGGAACAATATTGCTGAAAGTGATGAAATCAATAAACTTGTTGAGCAATATCGTCGTTCCTTAATTGTCTATCAGTATCAACAACAGTTGTTGAATGAAAAAGTAAAGAAGACGATAAGTGAAGAAGAAGTAACGGCCTATTACGAAGCACATTTTGCACAATTGATTTTAGAAGAAAGTCTGGTTAAAGGCCTATTCTTAAAGCTACCCATAGATGCCCCTAAAATTGATCAGGTAAGAGAATGGTATTGCAAACCGACTCCTAAAAATCTTAAGATGTTGGAGAAATATACGATTCAGAATGCAGTGGATTACGATTATTTCGTTGATAAATGGCTGGCTTTTGATGATTTGAAAGATAGAATTCCGTATGAGATTAAGAATAACGAAACTTTCATTCAAAATAACAACAAATTAGAGGTGAAAGATAGCTCTTTTCTCTATTTCTTATACATAGACGATTATTTATTGAAGGGCCAAAAAAGTCCTTTTGAGTATGCTCAAGGATCCATTCGTGAGACTCTGATGAATCAACGTAAAATGGATTTTATGAAAACGTTTGTAAAAGATCTTTATGCGAAAGAAGCTAACATGATAAAAATAACGAAATAACAACAGGTTCATATGAAAATACGGTTAACTATATATATGATTACATTGATCAGTTTGATGCAATCTTTTCTCATCATAGTTCCACTTGCAGCGCAGAATAATGTGATAGACGAGGTGGTTTGGGTAGTAGGTGATGAACCTATCTTAAAATCTGAAGTCGAGAGCAGACTTAAAGATTTTCAAGCAGAAAATGTTAAGATTGATGGAGATCCGTATTGTTTTATTCCAGAACAGATTGCTATAGAGAAACTATATCTGGATCAAGCCAAGCTGGACAGTATTCAAGTGACTGATCAGGAGGTAATAGAAGATGTAGAAAGTCGGATCAACTATGTGGTGGGGCAAATTGGTTCTGTGGCTAAAATGGAAGAGTATTTTGATAAGTCTATGGATAATATCAAAGAAGAATTACGTTTTACATCTCGTAATTCTTTGACTATAAGATATATGATGAACAAACTTGTTGAGAATGTAAAAGTTACTCCATCTGAGGTAAGACGCTATTTTAGTAAACTACCAGCAGATAGTATCCCATATATTCCAACTCAGGTAGAAACTCAGATTCTAGTCATTGAACCAAAGGTTTCGCAATCAGAAATTGATGCTGTTAAGAGTAAATTACGTGACTATGCAGACCGTGTGAACAAAGGTGAAACAGAGTTTTCTACTTTAGCGACGCTTTATTCAGAAGATGGCTCAGCAAGAAGAGGTGGTGAACTTGGCTTTAAAGGAAAGGGAGAGTTTGTCCCTGAGTTTGCAGAGGTTGCTTTTAGTCTGACAGATCCGAAACGTGTTTCAAAGATTGTGCAAACAGAGTTTGGCTATCACATTATTCAGTTGATTGAAAAAAGAGGTGATCGTGTCAATTGCCGTCATATTTTGATAAATCCTGTGGCAACTGATTCAGAGATTGGTGATGCATTGATTCGCTTGGACTCTATTTCCAGAGCAATAAATAAAAATGAACTCTCATTTGAACGTGCAGTGATGTATTTCTCCAACGATAAAGCAACTCGCAATAATAGTGGAAACATGGCGTTTACTCCGAATACTCTGCAAGGACGGTATCAGACCACTTCTCGTTTTAAATTAGATGAACTTCCAGCAGAAGTGGCAAAGAATATTGTTTCCCTGAAAGTGGGAGAGATCTCTAAGCCTTTCCTTATGATTGACAGAGCAACAAACAAAAAGGTATGTGCCATCGTAAAGCTTAAGAATCGCATTGAAGGTCACATCGCAAATACTGGAGAAGACTTTCAGGAGCTAATGAGTATAGTTGAGTCGGCTAAAAAAGAAGAGATTCTTAAGAAATGGATAACTGAAAAACAAAAGAATACGTACGTTCGTATCAATGAGAAATGGCGTAACTGCGATTTCAAGTATAAGGGATGGATAAAAGAATAATCAAGCATGAGAAGGATTCTTTTATTCTCTGTCATGTTCTTTTTCTTTGCTGCAGCATTTGCTCAAAAAGGAACTTCTCAGTCCACTAAAACAAAAGTTGACTTAATTCGTGCCCAAAATTGGAACTATGACGAGAACAAGCTTCCCGGAGCTCAGGTCATAACCGGTGATGTGGTTTTCAGACACGATAGTACTTATCTTTACTGTGATACAGCCTTCTTTTATAAAGATAGAAATGCGCTTGAAGCTTTTGGCAACGTCCGCATGGAACAAGGAGACACGCTGTTTGTTTATGGAGACTACCTTAATTATGATGGTAATACAAAGCTGGCTCGATTACGTAAAAATGTGAGGATGGAAAGTTTCAGTCTTAAGGATAAAGAAAATGGTGTCACCCTGCTTACAGACAGTTTTAATTATGACAGATCACTCAATTTAGCCTATTTCTTTGAAGGAGGAGTTGTCATAGATAAAGAAAACGAACTTTCGTCTTCTTTCGGACAGTATAATCCTGCAAGCAAGAATGCAACTTTTCAGTACGATGTTAAACTGAAGAATCCACAGATGAAACTCTTTTCTGATACACTTGTGTATAATACGTTATCGAAGATTGCAACAATTCTAGGTCCCTCTCAGATTATCTCAGATAGCACGACAATTATCTCCCAAAAAGGATGGTATAATACCCAGACAGAAACCTCTATGCTACTTGATAGTACCTCTATTCATAATAAAGGAACTCTTATGACCGGCGATTCTATCTTTTATGACCGTGTAAAAGGATTTTCTGAGGTTTTCGGACATATGTATGTCAACGATTCCATTCAGAAAACAATTCTAAAAGGGCACTACGGCTACTATGATGAACTAAAAGAATATTCAATGGTAACCGACTCAGCGGTCTGCGTTGATTACTCTACAAATGATACGCTTTATTTACATGCCGATACATTGAAAGCTTATACGGTTTGGGGTAATAATCCGATACCTAATAAACGTACAAAGACCACGGAAGCTCAGAAAGATTCAATAGTGATGTCACGTGATACAGCAATGACTTATGAGACATATTCAGTTACGAATACAGACACTCTTTCTGCTCTTCCGTCTGATTCTACAGCTGTTTCAGACACTCTTGTCAGCAAGAATGATTCTCTGTCCCGTCAGGCGTTGACCAACCCGATTAAAACTCCTCTCGATACGATTTATAAGCAGGTGATTGCTTATTATGGTGTACGAGCGTATGGGAAACGGATGCAAGCGGTCTGCGACTCTATGGCAATATCCAGTAAGGATACGATAATCAATATGTATGTAGATCCGATTGTATGGAGTGATAATTATCAGCTGTTCGGAGAGTTTATACAGGTCTATATGAATGACAGTACAATTGATAAAGCTCATGTCCAGGGGTATGTTTTCTGTGCAGAAAAATACGATTCCATACACTTTAACCAAGTATCCGGACAAGAAATGTTTGCAAGATTTGATTCATTAGGAGAACTCCGAAGGATTGATGTTTCCGGTAATGTACTGACCATTTATTATCCCCAAGACAGCAAAGATAGTTCGTTGATCGGAATGGTCAAATGTGAGAGTAGTTTTCTTGAGATGGAGTTAAAAGACCGTAAGATGCAACGCATAAAGATGTATCCTGAAACCACAGGAATCATGAAGCCACTGGAAAACCTTACCTCGAAGAAGATTATGTATCTGGAACGTTTCGTTTGGTATGACTATATCCGCCCAATATCGCGAGATGATATCTTTCAAAAACGCGTTAAAAAGATAACTGATAGCGATCGCAACAAAAGAAAATGACTAACTTAGCACTCTAATTAAGACAAGAAAAGGAGGGTGCTATGAGTTTACTTTTTCCTAAAACAAATAAACTACGTGAGTTCAGATACAAACCAATCTTCTGGGATCCGGAGAAAGAGCGTAGAGAAGCGATAATCAGGAGATCAAAATTTAAACAAGGATTATTACCTCCTGAAGAAGGTTTTTCTTCTGGTATGAAAGGAGCATTGACTGGTGATGATGGCTTGAGAAACTTTAATACAAGATATCAACGCAAACCACAGTCCTCATCCAGACTTATTATTCTGCTTATTATCCTGCTCATTATTGGTTATGTTCTTTATGTATTATAATCTATGAGTGACATCATCCATCTTTTACCTGATTCGGTCGCCAATCAGATAGCAGCCGGTGAGGTGATTCAACGACCCGCTTCTGTCATCAAAGAACTTGTTGAAAATTCGATTGATGCTGGTGCTACTTCTATTCAGATACGTGTCAAAGATGCAGGCCGAACTTCCATACAAGTCTTAGACAATGGTTCGGGTATGTCTGCAACTGATGCCCGCTTGTCGTTTGAACGCCATGCAACCTCTAAAATATGCAATGCAACAGATCTTTATGCGCTGCAGACTATGGGCTTTCGTGGAGAGGCGCTGGCATCCATCGCCGCTGTAGCCCAAGTTGAACTAAAAACCCGAAGAGCGGAAGATGAGTTGGGAACTTTTATCTTGATGAATGGTTCTGCGATCGAAAAACAAGAACTCGTATTGGCACCTATCGGCACTACATTTACTATAAAGAATCTTTTTTTTAATGTTCCTGCCAGAAGGAAATTTCTGAAGTCGAATGATGTCGAACTGAGACACATTATCAGTGAATTTGAGCGCATAGTATTGGTCCATCCTGATATTGCTTTTACCTTGTTCCACAATGATGTAGAGTTGTATCAATTGCCGGAATCTGCTTTAAAGCAGCGTATACTTCATACCCATAAGTCTTCTTTAAATTCTTTTAGTCAGCAACTGCTCACGGTGTATGCTGAGACATCACTTGGCACAATTACCGGCTTTGTGGGTGATCCTCAAGCTGCCAGAAAGAAAAATGCCATACAGTTTCTATTTGTAAACGGACGATTTATGCGTCATCCATATTTTCACAAAGCTATACTGAGTTGTTATGAGCAACTGATACCTTCCGGTGAGATGCCCAACTATTTTCTCTATTTCTCGGTTGACCCTTCTTCTATTGATGTCAATGTTCATCCGACAAAAACAGAAATTAAATTTGAGAATGAAGCCATATTGTGGAAGATAATAACAGCTGCAGTTAAGGAGGCTTTGGGCAAATCAAGCGCCATACCTTCCATTGATTTTGATCAGGTGGATGCACCTGATATCCCAATATTGACACTTGAAAATGAGATTAGAGCCCCGGAGATTGAATACAATCCTTCGTATAATCCATTTAACCGTTCCGGAGGATATAACCGATCCGTGGCGCCTACAGTGGGTTGGGAGACACTGTATTCTCGTTTTGAGAACTCAGGGCTTGTTCCACCCTCCGAACAACAGTCTGAAAGGACATATCCTTCAGATTCATTTACTCCGGAAGTGTCAACGGAGGCACGAACCGGGCAGCTTTTTTCTTTAGGAGATATGGCTCAGAACACTTCTTTTTTTACGTTCAAGGGACGCTTTCTGATGACATCTGTCAAGTCAGGACTGATGGTTATCGATCAGCATCGTGCACATATCCGCATTTTGTTTGATAGGTATATGATCAGCATTCGCAACAAACAAGGTTTCTCACAAAGGACCCTGTTTCCCGAACAGATGAGCCTTTCTGTTTCCGAAGGACTTGTATTATCTGAGATATGGGACGACTTGCACTTTATTGGTTTTGAGATCACTGAACTTGCTGATAATGTATATTCAATCGATGCTGTTCCTTCAGGTGTTGAGAGGATCAATCCTGTTACTTTGATCCAGCAAATGATTCATTCAGCCACCGAAAAAGGGGATGATCTGAAAGAAGGTGTCGAGGAACTTGTTGCCTTATCTCTTGCCCGTTCAGCTGCCATTCCCTACGGACAACAACTCTCATCTGAAGAGGTTCAGAAGTTAATTGACGATTTGTTTCGTTCAGAATCACCCGGATATACGCCCGACGGGAAAGTTATTATCCATATTCTTACAAATGAAGATCTTGATAAATTTTTCAAATTATAGAATTGTCACATGACAACGTACGGTATTAATACGCATGCAGTGATACCCATGCGATCAGAAGATAGTGAGTGTTCGGAAATGATCTCCCAACTACTATTTGGAGAGTTCTTTCAGGTCATTACGATTAAAGAAAGATGGTGTTTCATTCATACCTTTCTGGATGATTACAAAGGATGGGTGGATCGAAAGATGGTCTCTTTTATCCCGGATGAACTCTATGATGTGTTAGCATCGGTTACCCTTCCTACTCTGATCAAGCCGATTGTAGAAGTGGATATTGATCCGGACAAAGAACGCATGTTCCTTTCTGCCGGGAGTATTCTACCTTTCTATGAGAATGGTCATTTTACGCTTCTGGATAAGACTTATTATGTACCTGAAGAGAGTGTCGCATTGCCTTCTCTTGAGCCCGAAACGAATCTTATCACTACCGCCTTTTCTTTTCTGAATGTACCCTATTTATGGGGAGGAAAGAATACACTAGGCATGGACTGTTCCGGCTTTGTGCAGGTAGTCTTCCGTATAAATGGAATTCTTCTTCCTCGTGATGCACGGCTTCAGATCTTACATGGCGAAACGGTGCAATCTGTTGAGCATGTCAAATCGGGTGATCTTGCTTTCTTTGAGAATGCTGAGGGAAGAGTTACTCATGTAGGAATTGCCCTGGAGGGCGGAGAGATCATACATGAATCCGGTAAGGTCCGTGTGGATCGACTGGACGACCAAGGTATTTTCAATGAGGAACGAGGACTCTATACCCATCAGCTTAAAGCTATTAAACGTTACTTCTGATTGTGGAGATACTCTGAAGGAATATGGTTAGCTAATTATGCTGTTTTGCAATTCGATGTGACTACCTCGCTTGCTTTTTTGCTCCCATTTATACAAGCATTTGAGCTCTTTTGATACAAAATCGTTTAGAAGCGGATGATCCTTTTTCTTTTTTAAGAAATGCTCTTCAGACTAAAATCAGTGTTTTAGAACAATTTGGCTTGAATAGAAGAAGATACAAATCCGGCTGAGTTGAAAATCAAAAGAGAATAATCAGTTACTTTAGAGGATTTTTCACTTTTCTATATCGTTGATAAATAATTAGTTACACTTCTGAAAAATGCGTCCGTGTGCGTGACAAATTTCGTCCTGATGAAATGTTTCACGTATAGGCATCGGCGGACAAAAACAACCTGATGCATTTACAAAAACATATAGATGAAAAAAAGCTCTTTTCAGGTCGTTATTATTCTACGTTATCAGAATTTCCAAATCGGTGTTTTAGGACAATTTGAATAAGCTACCGGAATCTCTTTTACGGCTTAAACTTTCATCGAACAGCCATCTTTTAAAAAATGTTTTTTTCTATTAGATATTCCTGTGATATCTTTCGATATCTCATCTTTTCAATAAAAAAGGCCTTCCCAATCAAGAAGGCCTTTTTATTTATATGATTCTTTAATTAGAATTTGAAGGCCTCAATATTGTTTTTGTTTGCGCCCAACACGAATGAAAGACCCATCGAGATGTTCATGTTTTTTCCACTAATTGGGAGTCCTTGCGGATTAATGTTTCCAATCATATAATCACTGGCAAGAAATAAACGCATTCCACTATTTGGATTCAAGCTCAGAGCCCAACCAAATGTTTTGAAACCACTATTAACCCATGAATAGCTTCCAGTTAGTGAAAACCATTTTGCCGGAGTGTAAGTCGCAGCAGTAGTTATTTCTTGTATAGTACGTATTTCATTGATATAGGTAGATGAAAGAAGACCGAGAGTAAGTTGTTTTTTGAAGAAGTCATATTCGCCTCCCAGATGAACCTTTGTAGTGAGCCCTGTGCTCATAGATCTTGATTTAGTTTCATATGGCAGGAATACATCCTTTAGATCATCTCCCATATCAGATATTTGATCTTTGACCGATTTCCCGTTGTTATTATTCAAGACGTTTTCAAATCCATCATGTTCAAACGTTCCCTTACTGTCGGCGCTTATCACGTTACTTTCGCTCCAACCGATGAAGCCTAAGTCATTCACCGCAAAAGAAAGAGTCAAATCCTCTACTGCTTTAGGCTTGTATTCAACACCTAAGTCAACACCCAAACCAAAGCCACTTGGCTTAAATCCATCGCTTTTAATACCATCAACCGGGTAGTTTCCATTTGAATTCATCGTGCCTTTGTCATCCACCTCAAAAGTGGCACCACTCATCGCAACATCAACAGTTCCTTCTGTTGTGATCAGCCATTTGTCACCTGAAAGAGTTGCATTGATGTTGTCGTAGTTTAAGTCTGCGGCAGATAATCCTTCATAAAACTTCAATTTTCCACCAACAGACCACTCTTCATTGATAGGGCGGGAAAATCCAAAAGCTGTTTCCAAATAAGAGGACATAGTTGATCTCATCCCAAAATTATAACTGGAAGGAGCTCCTGTTGCGTCCATCCCATCCAGCATAAAAGCAAATAGACCTTTTGAAACAGACATATTCATCGAGGACTTTAGATTAATGTCTAAACTGAAGAACCCGACTTTGGTCCAGAATCCAAGATTCAGTAAACTTAGACCAAAATCTGTAGAGATCATATTGTCTTCTTCTATGCCATTTAGAAATTCGGCCGAACTAAAGCCGGTGGAAGCAGGCGCGTTATAAAAGAGATATTTCTTGCCGCTTGCTGCATCCTTATATATCAATTGCTCTGCAGTAAACAAAGAAGAGTTGCTATTGTATTCAAAGTTTAAGCCACTAAGTATAGGCAATCCCAGATAACCTTTCTCAGGTGCTTGCGCCGGATTGATTGAATAACGTTGAGGTGTATTTTTCATAAAATACCCCGTCCGTGTCTGCGCAAAGGAGACTAGTGTTCCTGCAACCAATAGTGAGGTTAAACAGATTCGTTTCATATATATTGCATTCATGTTTGTAGTTTATTTAAGATTGAGTATTATTTGAGAGAGATTCCGCCTTTTTTATATATCTTCATTTTCAGATAAAGGGCGTCCTTTGTATTGATCACCTCTTTAGATCCTCCATATGATGTGACAAGTTGGAACTTCAATCCTCTGGCTGCTTGCACTTCTTCTGAGTCAAAGCCCAATTCAACCGGGATTGTATCATTTGAGATCGACAAATCTACAGCGTCCAGGGAATGAACGACGATACCCTCTTCATCAATAAAGCTGATAAGCATGCGAACATCGATAGGTAACTTATTGACGATATCTAGTTTTAATCCCGCACTATCTTTATTGAACAACATATCAGTAGCGTCTTTATCGAATACATCATTAATTTCTTCATCAAAGGTGATTTTCATACCTTCATCGAAAGAGAACGGTATCTTTATCGTGTAGTTAATTGTTGCAGTTGCTGGAAGTTTGATATGATGCTGCAATGCCAGATTTGTAGGATCTTTGAAAGGTGTTGCAGTTGCAGTCATCTTTAGATTACCCGGTTTGGCATTCATCAGCTTGTTGATATCTAGGTCATGAATTGTTTCTGATGCAAACTGTGAAGGTATACCGAGTTTAGCCGTTCCTCCGGAAACATTTATATCAAAGTTGCTGCTCTCTGTTTGTGGTGTGTTTAGTGTGTTTTCAGCATCTATCTGAAGAGTTAAGTTTGTTGGAATGCTCAAGTTAGATGTCGTATTTAACAAGATGTATGGTTGGTAAAAGACTAGATTATCACTTGGACTATTAAAGTAATCCCAGATAGCTGACATGTCAAAGTTAAAGGGTTCAGATGGATCTATATTAATATCAAAGACACCCCAAATATCATCAAAGCCCAAGGTGCTCACCTCCATATCAATATCGAATCCAATGCCGGTGTTACTACATCCTAAGTTTCCATCACTATGTATTACGGCAGCGATGTCATATACAAGACCATTCAAACCATTGCTGTCGAAAACAGCTTTCGGTAAAAGAATAGTGTAGATGTTTTTCTGGGTCATATCGACTGAGTTACAAGTAAAGCTCATTCGACCATCAGTTTCGGTAGCGATTGTTACATTAGGATCTGTAGAGTCGAGAAAGAGCTGTTTGGGCATTGTAACCTTAATGGTAGCGTAGGAAGCCTTTTCTGAGCCGGTAAAGGTGAAGTTTTTCGGATCAATAGTAACACTCAGTTGGTTTTCGCCATTGGTGAAATGAACACTATCGAGCCGGAGTACATCCGCGCTGGTTTTAAAATCAAAAGAGTTAGACACATCAGGGGCAGAGTAGTCTCCCTGAGGTATAGAAGGAACATAAATCGAACTCAGATCAACTGGAGTTGCAGACGAAATAGCGTTTTTCAGGTCAATCGTTTCTGTTATCTTTACATTAATCTGTCCATTCTTAAAGAAAGAATAATCTCCAGCTGCAGTAGTGTCAATACCATCAATGCTATCAAGCTGGTCTCTCATTAAAATGTAGTCGCTGCCGAGGGGCAGTTCGAGGTATTTCGAAAACAAAGTAACATCGTCTTCGACATCTTTTGACAAGTCATAATCATTGTCCACACAAGCAGGCATCATATATGCCAAACAAATGACAAATGCTGCTTTCTTTAGATGGGTAAGTAATTTTGTTGTGTCCATACGTGCTAATAAATTTAAGAAGGTTAGTAGACTCATGGCAAAGATATTGAAATATTTAAACAGTCTATAAAAATATATGGAAAAGATGAACGTATTTCCCAAAAAAAAGGAATACTGCCTGATTTTTGAAATAATATGTAGTTTTATAGCTACTTATGTTCTAAAACGGTTGAAATCAGCTGTTTTTACTTAACATTAAGTCCACCCTTCTTGAATAATTTGATATTTATTCCAATGAGATCTTTGTTTGTTATAGACTCATGGGTACCTCCATATGTAGTTTTGAGTTGAAACCGAAAGCCTCTGGCTGTTTTTACTTTCTGCGAGTCAAACTCACGTACTACCTCCTTTAGTTGACTTTTTGCTTTTAAATCGACGCCTTCTAATGTGTGAATAATATTACCCTCCTCATCTGTAAAGTGAATGAGCATACTTACATTTACCGGTAGTTGGTTATTTACATCCAGAATAAGACCTGCGGTACCAGCGTTGAAAAGTAGGTCAACGGACTGTTGATCAAAGACATTCTCCAGATCTTTATCAAAGGAAATGCACATTCCTTCATCATAGCAGAATGGGATGCAAACTGTATAGTCAATGGTACCTTCTTGAAGTTTTGAAAAGTGATGCTGCAATGAATGATCTGTGGTGTCTTTTATGGCATCAGCTGAGGCAGAAATAATTAAAGATTGAGGTTTTGTGTTTAACAATCCATTTAAGTCTAACGATTCAACATTCTCCTCTGTAAACTGGCCCTGTGGGCCTAGTTTTACTGTTGCCTCTTTCACATTTACTTTAAAGTCATTGTCCAGTTTTTTGTTTTCTCCCAGACTGTTAGTGGCATCTATTGTGAAATGCATCTCAGCCGGAATACTCACGTTTGCTGTACTTTGGAGCAAGATATATGGTTGATAGAAAACAATGCTATCTTCTTCATTAGAGAAATACTCCCAAATAGAAGAAAAATCAAAATCAAAAGTGTCTTTTGTTGCCAGGTTAATATCAAAGACCCCCCAAATATCATCGAAACCTAACTTGTCTACGCTCAGTTTTACTACAAAACCAGCCCCTTCGAGGCATCTCAAGGTTCCATCACTATGAATATCTGCTTCAATCTCGTAAGGGAGATCTTTTAGTTCGCCATTGAAAATCCCTTTCTTCAAATACAAGAGTTTGGATGTTTCTTGTGTAAGACTTACCTGATTAAAGGAAATACCCATACGTCCGTCCTTTTCGCTACTTATGATCACATTCTTGTCAGTTGATTCGAAGTAAAAACCTTTGGGCATCACTATCTTCATTGAAGCATAAGAGCCTTTACTTGTTAAGGAATTGACAAACTGATTTGGGATTATTGTAATGTTAAGAGAATTTTCGCCCTCTGTAAAATAAACACTGTCTAGTCGCAGTACATCCTCGCTTATGTCGAAGTTGAACTGGTTTATGACCGTCTCAATAGGGTAGTTATTTTCCGGGATAAAAGGGTCGTTGATGCAGATTTCGTACAATCTATTCAGATCAATTGTTGTTTCTGAGTTGATGGATTTTCCGAGATTGATTGATTCATTGACATCTACCTTTATCTGTCCATTTTTGAAGAAAGAGTATTCCCCTTTTTCATTTGTTACTATCCCTTCCAGATCACCAATCTGATCTTTAATTAGGATGGAGTCACTGCCAAGTGGTAACTCAATATATTTTGAAAACAAAGTAACGTTTTCTTCCAGATTTGTTGTTAGGTCATATTCTTTATCAATGCAGGAGGAAATTAGAAGTAGCATGCAAGAGGATGCGATTATTTTTTTGAGATGTAGAGAAACTTGTGTCTTTTTCATTTACTAGTATGTTTGTGATTATTTGGCAATCATCGTCGCAAAGATATGATATTTAAGAGTTCTATGATGGGAAGTGATGTGAAAAGTTGTCACAATAATGGCAGAGCCGGTAAAAACTACTTTTACCGGCTCTGATATCATTAAAAATGAGGTTGTTAAACGTTGAAAGCGGAAATGCATGATGTCACCATCTTGAACTACATATTCCTTTCCTTCTACGCCCAGTTTGCCGGCTTCTTTGACTGCTGCTTCTGATTTGTATTGGATGTAGTCATTGTATTTGATAACCTCGGCACGGATAAATCCTTTCTCAAAGTCTGTATGGATGACTCCTGCGCACTGTGGAGCCTTGCTCCCTTTGACATACGTCCAGGCTCGAACTTCCGGTTCGCCGGCTGTGATGTAGGTTTCCAGATTTTAGTAGTTTATATGCAGCTTTGATTAGTCTGTTGACTCCGGATTCTTCCAGACCAATCTCGTTTAGAACATCTGACGTTCATCATAGGTTTCCAATTCGGCAATCTCAGACTCTATCTTTGCGGCAACAACCATATATCAGCACCCTCTTCTTTAACGGCTTCGCGAATCATCTCTACGTATTTGTTTCCCCGTTCTGCACTTGCTTCATCTACATTACAGACATATAGTACAGGCTTGTTGGTCAACAGAAAAAGTTCCTTTGCAACTTTAAGTTCGTCTTTAGTTTCAAAATGAACAGTCCGTGCGGCTTTCCTTGTTCCAAAGCTGCTTTGTACTGCAAGAGAACTTCTAAAGCTAGTTTAGCGGTTTTATCACACCAGTCTGTGCTTGCTTTTGGGTTTTCTGGATATTTCTGTCAACTGTATCCAGGTCTTTTATCTGCAATTCATAATCAATAATCTCCTTGTCGCGCACTGGGTTGATTGTCCCATCCACGTGAGTTACGTTGTCATCATCAAAGCATCGAAGTACATGTAGGATGGGCATCAGTCTCGCGAATATTTGCCAGAAACTTGTTGCCCAACCCCTCTCCTTTACTTGCTCCTTTTACCAATCCGGCAATATCGACAATCTCTACAGTAGTAGGCACGATTCGCTGAGGATGAATCAGTTCGGCAAGTTTATTGAGTCGCTCATCAGGTACTGTGATTACTCCAACATTGGGTTCTATTGTACAAAAAGGGAATTTTGCCGCTTGAGCTTTAGCGTTGGAAAGACAATTGAAAAGA
>CAXXFJ010000022.1:0-85344 GCA_963677415.2 Bacteroidales bacterium
GGATAGACACTCTTTAAAAAAGACGTTTTGATGTTTGAATTGTTGAGTCCATTTATAGGAACAAATTGACTCATAAATATGGATTAAAAATGGCTTTGGGATACTTCTGACGGCGTTTCTGATGGAAAATCCTTCTGAAATATTTTTTTTATTTATTTTCATTCTGCAAAATGGTAGATACCTTGATTTCAATGCACCAAGTGCACCAAGACCTATCTTACAGTATGCTGTAGGTCATGTTGACCTTTCTCTTTTTACTTGCTCGGTTGATAATTGCTTACATTTATATTTGCTCGGAGGCTTTTTGCATACATTTTTATTTGCTAATAGGCCATTTTGTAACCATTTATGAGATTGTTATTAGAGATGGGTTATCAAAGTTTACCACCGTAAACTTTATGACGGTAAGTTTTACGAGAATAATAAGTAAGAAAATAGCAAATAGCAATGGATAATGGTTACAAAATGGCCTATTAGCAAATAAAACTGTATTCAAATTAGGAAGAGCAATGTTTTTTTGAAGGAGTTCAAATGCCATACAGTATACTGAAAGGCATGTTCCGGTGTAGATGGTGTAGATAAATAGTACTTTTTTACTGAATGTAAATTCGGAATTCAAAAAACAACAGAGGTGGCAATAACCTCTCCTCTCTGAATTAAATAAACCTTCAAAGAATAAACTCCTTCTGTTTAAATCGATCTTGCCAAGTAACTATGAATGTTTAATCACATTTATGATATGCAATACGAGGTGTGCCATTGGATATATAAATAATACCGCATTCTTCAAAACCATGCTTTTTTAAGATAGACTGCATGATCGTATTGTCATGATGTGTATCTGCTCTAATGTTTTTGCATTGTGTAAAGCACCATTGAATACATTTGTCTGAAACGCCTTTTTCTTTTCCGGAAGAAGCCAATCGGTGAATGGTTCCGTATGGGTAGTCATTTAACCATTTCCCATTATCAATACGGGTGTATGTAGGGTCGTCCCCGATAATAAAGCAAAATGTACCGACTATTTCACCGTTTTCATTCTCGCAGACAAAGCTGTGATCATTGCTAATCTCTTGTCTAATGAGTTCTTCTGAAGGATAGCCGTTTATCCATTGATTGGAGTTGCCCTGTTCTTGCATAAATCTTCTGGCACGTTCATAGATGCCCATTACTGAGTTCAGGTCTTTGATTTCTGAGGCTCGGATATTCATAGTCACATTATTTGAGATAAGAAGTCTCAAAAATAGATACTTATTCGCATATAATGGATGATATGTAATAAGAAATTGAGCGAAAAAACCTTCAAACAAATAAACTCCTTCTATTTAAATCGATATTATCCTCCGTAATAATTATGATCAACTCCTCAAGTGCAGCAATTACTGCAATCCCCAGAAGTACGGGGATAAAGCTATTGTTCATGGTAACCATTATAATTGGAACTGCAAAAAAGACTATCAGACCTGTGGCTTTATTTGCAATGGTATGCAGGAAGACGATCTTGCCAAACTTTATCCTGGACACAATAACCGAAAGCAGTTTAATACCCAACACAACCAAAAAGAAGAGCAGGTTTTCATCCAATACCCATCGATACTTGAAGTACAATACGATGAAGATTACGATATGGAAAACAATATCTGCGATAGAATCAAGTTTTGCTCCGGCTGCTGTGACCATATTATATCTTCTGGCAATGTAGCCATCGGCCACATCTGAAAGGCCGGCAATGAGAAACAGACTCAAAAAGATTGGTGTTGAATTCATCACAGTCAGCAAAACAAACGAAATAATTATCCTGGAAAGCGAAATCAGATTTGGAATATTCATAATGTATAGTGGTTGTTTTCATACACACGGTTCTGTCAAGAATCGGGATCACTGTCTTAGTTACCTTTTGGCATCTCTTTCTGTTTGATCCGCACTTGGATTCTCCTGTCTGAGTTACCACGCATATATTTGGAATTCTATATTCTCATCATCAAGAATATCATACGATTATATTCATTGTTTTGCTTATTATGAGCATGTTGACTTTACAAAGTAATAGAAAAGAAGTGGAATATCCAAACTATTATATATCTTTGTAACCACAGTAACAGTTACACGTGTAACGAAAAGGGAGAGTATGAAATTTTACAATAGAACAAACGAATTAGCGGAGCTGCTACGAATACAGAATTTATCGTTCAGTGACCATTCTCGTCTAACAGTTGTTACCGGGAGAAGAAGAATCGGCAAAACAAGCCTCATTATGAAGTCGGTTGAAAATCTACCGACTGTGTATCTATTTGTTGGCCGAAAAAGTGAAGCGACGCTTTGTTCTGAGTTTATTCCGATTATCAGTCAATCGCTTGATACATTTGTTCCTGTGGAAATACGCACCTTTCGATCACTGTTCCAATATCTAATGGAGCTAGCTTCACAAAAACCGTTCAGTCTTGTCATTGACGAATTTCAGGAGTTTTACAACATCAATGAATCAGTATATAGTGACATGCAAAATATCTGGGATACCTACCGCAAAAAATCGAAAATGAATTTGATTGTGTCGGGTTCTGTTTATTCGTTGATGCAGAAAATATTCCAGAATAATAAAGAGCCTCTATTTGGTAGAGCAGATAATATCATCAAACTATCCGCATTTGATTTGATTACGCTAAAAGATATTATGCGTGATTACTATCCCAATTATACCAATGATGATTTGCTTGCCTTCTATACTTTTACAGGTGGAGTTCCCAAATATGTTGAATTATTATGTGATAACATCACATTGAGTATAAATGAGATGATTGGCTTTATGGTTCGAGAAAACTCTCCATTTACGGATGAAGGGAAAACTCTTCTGATAGAAGAGTTTGGGAAAAACTATGCGACCTATTTTTCGATCTTAAGTGCCATTTCAGGTGGTGTTAATACGCAACCCGAAATAGAAGCTGCACTTGGAGATAAAAGCATAGGTGGGCAAATCAAACGATTGATTGAGGATTACAACATCATTGTCCGTCAACGTCCCATATTGGCAAAAGAGGGGAGTCAAGCTGTCCGATATGAAATACAGGATAACTTTATCCGATTTTGGTTCAACTATTTCGATCGCCATCGTTCCATGATAGAGATAAAGAACTTCATTGGACTGCAGTCTATCATCAAATCCGACTATCCTACCTATTCGGGCATCATGTTGGAAAGATACTTCAAACAACAGTTTGCCGAAAGTTTCCAATATCGTGCTATTGGTTCGTGGTGGGAACCTAAAGGCAATCTGAATGAAATTGATATTGTCGCCCTGAAATTGGAGAAAAACCAAGCGGTTGTGGCAGAAGTAAAACGACAAAAGAAAAATTTCAAGCCTGAACTACTTGCAGCAAAGGTAGAGCATCTTAAGAATAAGCTGTTGCCTAAGTATCAAGTTGAGATGATTTGTTTGTCGTTGGAAGATATATAAGACCTTAAATACGAAAAATAATTATGTCGCTTCTCCCTAATAAACCTATAGCATACCATACATCTCTTGATGATAGACGATTTGAAGAGTTTGTTAAAGATTTGTATCATCAAGACATTCAAGAAGGACTTTTTGGAAATAAGTTTGATGCAATAACTCTTTTGGATGGGATTAAAGAACAAGGACGCGATTGCGTTCTGCATAAAAAAGGGAAGAATGTTGGTGTTATACAGTGTAAGCGATACAAAAGTAGTTTGAATAAACCCGAATCTTCAAGAGAGATTATCAAGTTTTGTTTATACTCGATTATATATCCTGAATTTATATCTGACATAGATAGTTTTGAGTATCATTTTGTGTGTTCAAGTTACTTTAATAATCCTACAGCATTATTTTTGCAAAATTTCTCTGCTGAAATTCTTCAAGAAAAGGATTTAGAAGGTTGGATAAATCAAGTAATACAGGAGAATAAAACGCTTGCAAATATTGATTTGACTAAAATTAAGAGCCCGTTATATGAAATATTGTCAAATATCAATATTATCCCAATAATTGGAACTGATTTAGATCGGAAATTATCTCTTGCTCACAACAAGAATCTTTATGCTGAATATTTTGAAGTCAAAACAGTTATTGATACTACAGAATTAACGCCAATTACAGAGGCATTGAATAACCTTCAGAAGCCTAAGTTAATTGTAAGCGTCTCCGCAATACCATCTTGCATGGTAATATCTAGCCAATTACTTTTGTCTTCTAAAAAGACGAAAGATGAACAACTCTGATTTATATTCGAAATTACTAGAGGATTACAAACGCGCATTGTGTAGCTGTGACATACCCTTGTATGATTATTGTTTGATGTATCACATAAGCTATAACAGTCTTCAGGCATGGATGCGCAAACAAGACCTGACGCTCAAAGATTTCGATCCGGCACCTCGTTACGATGACAATTTAGATTCAGTCCCATGCCATTTAGGAATAACGGAGTCATCGCAGCATATTTATCCACTGTCGTTTCATGCATCCCCAGTTGAAGAAAAATTTGTCTGTGAGCAGATTCCATCCTGTATTAAAGGAGTGAAAATCACCTACCCTAACGGGATGGCAGTCTCCATAGAAGATGTCACGGCAAAGGAACTAGCCACATTGCTCCTCTCATGCAATACCGGTTACTAGGATGTTCGCACTTACAGAATCCATGAGTTACCACCTCTGTTCGCATGATGTGGATATGCGTAAAGGGATCTATTCCTTGTATCAGTTAGTCAAGTCCGACATGAAACGCAACCCCTTGTCCGGGGAAGTTTTTCTGTTTGTGAGCAAAAACAGAACCACCATAAAGATACTTCATTGGGAACATGGCGGATTTATTTTATATCAGAAGAAACTTGAGAAAGGTACTTTCGAGATACCCCTTTTTAACCCATTCAGTGGTCAATACGAGATGAAATGGAGCACCTTCGTTTTAATAATGGAGGGCGTCTATATTCATTCGGCAAAATACAGAAAACGGTTCGATATTGATTTAATACGTTGATATACAAATATATAGATAATATTTAATTCCTTGTTTCCTTGGTGAAACAAATGATTATTCGTACCTTTATGGCATGAATTTTAAACGGATTGTAGAACTGCTGGAAGATCAACTCAGACTTTCTGCTGAAAGAGAAAAAGCTTATTTGGAACAGATAAGCCGTCAGTCCCTTCAGCTTCAGCAACAATCCTTCCAGCTTCAGCAACAATCTCTCCAGATAGAATCGTTATCCGCCCAGATCGATAAGCTGACCAGTTCAATCAGCTCACTGGAAGATACGCTTGTCCAAAAGGATGGCGACATACAAACATTGACCGGCAAGAACCGGGGTCTGAGCAAGCTGCTTTCCAATCCATCGGAAAAGATTGTTCCAAAGGTGGTAAATCAGGCTGTGTCTCCTGAAGCGAATAGCTCTTCACCTAAAGATCGCGGTAACAACAATGCCAAACGCAAGGAGCATTTTGAATTAGAGGTCGTTCCTCATGATATTTTCCCGAATGATCCCGGTTTTGATAAAGAGAAAGCCAAAATCATAAGCCATGTGGATTCCATCCGATATGAATATATCCCGCCACGCTTTATCAAGCATCTCTATCATCAGTACAACTGCTTGTTTGAGGAAAAGATGTACTTTGCAAAAGCACCGATGGCTCCGCTGCAAAACTCGAACTATGAAGCTTCCTTTATCGCCGGGATGTTGCAACTCAGATACATCTACTCCATGCCCGTTGAACGGATCGTGAAATTCTTTAATGAATCCGGTTTTGAACTGAACAAAGCAACCGCACACGGTCTGATAAAAAAGTCTGCCATGATGATGGATCGCCTGGATGAGGTCATGAGAACGGAGATCCTTGGGGACAGCTATTTGTGCATGGACGAAAGCTACTATACCATTCTCGTAAAAGATAAAAACGAGAAAGGAAAAGGAGTACGCAAAGGATATATATGGGCGGCATTGGCCAATGAGAAAAAACTGATACAATACTTTTATCACGACGGATCACGATCAGGTGAAGTGCTGAACAATTATATCGGTGAAGAATATAAAGGAGCCATCCAGTCGGATGGACTGATACACTATAAGGTTTATGAAACAGATACATATCCGGATATCATACGTCTTTCTTGCTTCCAGCATTGCAAACGTAAGTTTCTGGATATTGAAGGAGATGAAGATGCCACGCAAATCATCGATCTTATCAACCAGCTATACAGGAAAGAACATCTGATCCAAGAAGAGTGGAGTCCGAATAAAAGACTCAGATACAGAAAAGAATATGCACCGCCCATATTAAAGCAGCTCAAAAGAAAATTACTGGAGATACAATCCAACCCTGCCACACTTCCCAAGAGTCCACTCTCTATGGCGGTAAACTATATACTGCACGAGTATGACGCATTGTGCAATTACATAAAAAGGGCTGATTATAAGCTGGACAACAATGCCATCGAACTCTGCATGAGATACATCAGCTTAAGCAGGAGAAACTCGCTGTTTTGTGGCAGTCATGCGGGAGCAAAGAGATCAGCTTTGATCTACTCGCTGGCGTGTTCCTGCAGGCTACAGGGAATAAACACCTTCGAATACTTCACAGACGTACTCAATCGGATGGCCTGTATAAGCCCGAACGCTTCAGACGATGTATATAGGGAGCTTCTTCCAAACTACTGGAAAAAATAATCAAAAGAAAAAGAACTTTTGAATTTTTCTATACGGTATCGTGGAGACGCTTACAGTTAATTTATAGCCATGATTTGCTAGAAGAATTAGATAATGCTTCTTTTACACTTTACCAGTGCAAAAATTATTTTGGAAATATTACAAATTCCAATATAAAACGTAAGGAGACTACAGAATTAGCTAATTGGGTGAAAACATCATTAACTGTGAGATCGGAGAAAGAAGGTGAAAATGTTTTATTTCTCTCTGGTTCCGCAGGCTGTGGAAAAACAACAATACTCCGAGATTTGTATTGGTTATTGGCAGAAGAAAATATTCCCGTTCTTGCACTTAAATCAGATGCCTTAGTCGCAAATAATCTGGAAGATCTTCGTTTGAAGATTAATTTAACTCATCCAATTGTTAAGTCAATTATTGAGGTTTCTAAAAATTCTGATAAAGTAGTTGTTTTAATTGATCAATTAGATGCTCTCTCTCAATACTTATCATCCAATAGGGATTATGTAAACACCTACATTCAACTAATTGAATCACTAAAAAATCGAAATAACATTAGAGTTATCGCATCTATAAGAGAATATGATCTGAACTACGACTTTTCTTTCCATACTTACAAAGACAATAGAAGAATTCAAGTAAACGAATTGTCAGATAAAGATGTGGAGAATATTCTTTCTAGACTAGGACTAACAAAACAAGATTTGACAATCACGTTGTTTTCATTGCTAAAGAATCCTAATAATTTAGACGTGTTTTGTCGAATTTATAATAAAGAAACAAAGATCTCTGAAATTAAAACTCTTCAGGATTTATATACTGAATTGTGGATTCAACTTTCGCAAAACAAGAGTATTGAAAAAGAAAGAATTAAGAAATTGCTTTATGAAATAGTAAAAGATGCATATTCTCAACAAACATTCACTATTTCAAATCACACTATACACGAATTTTATCCTGCAGAATTAAATTATTTAAAAAGTCATGGAGCTGTCATAGACGAAAAGAATAAATCTTTGCGTTTTTTTCATCAAACATTTTATGATTTTCTTTTTGCTAAGAAATTTATCGAAGAAAAAGGAAATCTTATTGATTATCTTCATAAGAATAAACAGTCGTTGGAAAGTCGATCGGGAGTAAAAATGATTATCTCTTATATCTCCACATTAAACAGGAAAGAATATATACGAGTAACAAAGCATATTTTAAATTCAAACAAAATACGATTTCATATAAAATCATTAGTAATTTCATTATTGTCTAATGTTGAGAATCCTCAGCGTGATGAGAAGCAAATTGTCACACTCTTAATCGCACCAAAGAAAAAATATTACTATGTGTTTGTTGATAGTTTAATTTCTAAAGGTTGGACTAGCTGGCTTATCCAGGAAGGCTTTCTGAATAAACTTTTTGAAACCGCTCCAATAAATAAAGATGAATTCTTTCAAAACAAATCAAAATTATCTCAATATATATTGAGATCTCCTTTTTGCAAAAATTATTTGCCGTATAAAGTTCGAAAAAACCAATCATTAATTATGGCAACATTTCTCCTAAGACAAAATTTGCAATCAAATACAGACGAAATTCTCAAATTCTTATTGTCTGTTGATTTTCAAGAGAAGAAAGAAGTTGTTGGGCGAATTTTGTACTTCAATAAGGATTGGGAAAATACATTAGTATACGATCTTCTTCTTTACAGTAAGGATTCATTAGATCTATTCACCTATTATCATATACTTGAAAATATTGTTCCTGTAAACGTGGCTTTTGTAATAAAGGAAATCAAAGAATGCGTATATGATAGCATTTTGGAACGAGGTAGAAATAAAGATGACTGGTATGAAAAAAAGAAATTATTAGATTTGATTAACAAGGTCTCACCAGAAAAATCAATCCAGTTTTTATTTGATCTTGTTTTATTAGCTATTAAAAGTCAGGAACATTTGTGGAATGATGAAGAAGATAAACTATTGATCCCTGATGCGTATTTTGCAACCTTTAGTGTAGAAAACAATAAAAACGAATATCACACAGACAGAGAACGAGTTTATTCAAGATTAATTCGATGGATAAAAGAAACTCAGACTACAAATCCGACATTTTTTAACGATTTTGTAAGAACACATTCTAATTCTGAGTACCACTCAATTCTGAAAATAGTATTATGTGTATTGGATAATCCTAAATCAGATAACGAAGATCTTGTTATTTCTATTATTGAGCGAATGCATAGAATTAATAAAATCTCTCATCATGGAGAATTGCAGGGAGACTTATTTCGACTTATTCAGCGTTGGTTTCCATCGTTTTGCAAGAAAAACAAAGAGATTGTATTAAATATTCTTTTATCTTTAAGGAACAAAGGGGAGATTAGAGTCGATAAAAGAGTAGGTAAACCTCCGTTTTATTCTTCATATGGTTTATGTACATACTTATTTCTGCAAGCGATACCATATGATTATATAAATTCAAATATAAAAGCGAAAAAAATATATCAAGAGCTTGATAGAAGATTTCCTAAAGAAACTCCCTCCGACTATTTGTGTGGCGTTCGTTTTCAAACGGGAGGTATTGGTTCTCCAATAAAACATAATGCGTATTCAAAGATGACGGAAGCCCAATGGATAAAATCATTTACTAAATACAATGAGGATAAAATTCTTTATGATTTTACAGGAGGAAGAGAACAGCATGCTAAGGAACTGGAATGTGAGATTAAAATCAATCCAAACAAATTCGTGAAATTAATCTATAAAATGATAGCCGAAAATAAAGTTCATGAATCTTATATTGCACATGCTTTGTATGCTTTCGGTGATTCAGAAATATCGAATGGAATTTTGAAAGATATTTTTGTTACTACCATCATAAACAAACGATATTCTGAAGAAAAATTCTTCTATTTAGCAATGAGTTTGAAAAAGTTATTTAGTAAAGGGATTGAGGATAAAATATTAATTGATTTTACTGTGAATTTAGCAATTTCGTATCCTAATCCAGAAAGAAGAAATGACGGAGATTTATTTAGTTCAGCCATAAATTCGGTGAAGGGGTCGGCAATAGAAGCATTATATGCCTTAGACATGGATAAATATGGAAGCTTAGTCTTGGAAACGATAGAGGAAGTTGTTAAAATCGCAAATGAAGAAATACTTTCACTTGTTCTTAATGGATTAGTTTGTATGAATAAGTTCGATATCGAAAGAGCATTCTCTTTATTTTTGACAGTTGTCGCGACTGCTTCTGACGAATTATTTGTTTATTCATTCCATTCTGGGCAATATTATGTTAATTATGATTTTTCACGTTTAGATATGTATTTAAAGAGAGCAAGAAGTATTAAAGATGAGAAGTTCAGACAGAATATCTCTGCAATGCTTTATTTTGCATGGCTAAGAAATTATCCAAACGCAGAATTAATTATGTTTGATTACATCGATAATGATCCACAATGTATTAGCGAAGTGATTCACTATGCTAATACTTATTTTTATAGTGAAGAAGACTCATCAGGAAAAAAAGCATTATTTTTATTAACCAAATACTTGGATTACGAAGACGACCATATTTCACATCAATATGACTCTTGTTTTTTGTAAGCGTCTCCGCAATACCATCTTGCATGGTAATATCTAGCCAATTACTTTTGTCTTCTAAAAAGACGAAAGATGAACAACTCTGATTTATATTCGAAATTACTAGAGGATTACAAACGCGCATTGTGTAGCTGTGACATACCCTTGTATGATTATTGTTTGATGTATCACATAAGCTATAACAGTCTTCAGGCATGGATGCGCAAACAAGACCTGACGCTCAAAGATTTCGATCCGGCACCTCGTTACGATGACAATTTAGATTCAGTCCCTAGATAATCCGGAGCATACCCACCCAAAAAATCCGGAACGAATAGTGCCATAATCCAGAAGAAAACGGGCTATATTCAGTGCCATTCCGGCAGATATCCACCCAAAAACGGATAAAAACGGATAAAAAAGAGTTTTTTTAAACGAGACAAACGATTCTTTGAACCGGATTCCGGAGCATTCCCACCCAGTCGATACGAAGTGGGTAAAGAAGCGAAAGATTCCGGAGCATATCCACCCATTTTGGGGAGTATAAGTCATTGAAGATTAGTTTGTTTTGTTTTCGAGAAGCAGCTTGTGAAAAAGAATTCACATTCCGGAGCATATCCACCCACTCATTTATAGAAAATGCTTATATTCTATGTACGAATCATCAATACATAGAATACTATTATGGCAGGAAAAATAATACGAATGAGTAAAATAAAACAAGTATTGCAATTGCATAAGGAGGGTGTCTCCAATCGGAGGATAGCCCAATCGTTGGATCTTTATAAAGGGACAGTCAACGAGTATCTGCGTAAAGTAAAAGAGAACGGATTTGATATTGATACGCTCTTGAAGTTGGAAGATCCTGTTCTTGAGAAGAAGTTCTCGGCAGGTAATCCGGCTTATACGGAAGATCGTTTTCTGGTTTTTAAGGAGAAGCTTTCTTATTTTGAGCAGGAGCTCCGGCGTCCTCACGTAACAAAGCAGACCCTGTGGGAGGAATACAAAAAGGAGCATCCCGATGGCTACGGCTACTCCCAGTTCTGTTATCATCTTTCCCAGGTGAGCGTGGCGCGACATCCTTCTGCTATACTGGAACATGCTCCCGGCAGAGAGCTGTATGTGGATTTCTCGGGGGATACGATGTCTTATGTGGACAGAGAAACCGGAGAAGTGGTAAAAGTTCAGATTTTTATAGCATGCCTTCCTTACTCGGATTACACCTTTGTAATGGCGGTCCGTTCCCAATCCACGGAAGAGTTTCTGTATGGCTTGTCTTGTGCGTTACGCTGTTTTGGAGGAAGTCCCAAGATATTGGTTCCCGACAACCTGAAAGCGGCAGTTATAAAAACAGACAAATATGAGCCGGAACTGAATCGGGTCATGGAAGATTTTGGCAATCATTACGGGTTTGTGGTTCTTCCGGCAAGACCTTATTCCCCCAAAGACAAGGCTGCCGTAGAAAACCATGTAAAGATCATTTACACCCGGGTTTACGCCAAACTCCGTAATGAAACATTCTTTTCCATGGATGAACTCAATAAAGCGATCGCGGAGAAAGTCAAAGAGCACAATCAAACCCGCATGCAGCAAAAACCTTATTCACGGGAAGAAAAGTTTCTGGCCGAAGAACGCTCCATGTTGACGGCATTACCTTGCGATGACTTTGATCTGAAGTATTATGCCTTACTGAAGGTGGCACAGAACAATTGTATCTTTCTGGGCAGGGATAAGCATTATTACTCTGTCCCTTACAGTTATATCGGCAGAAAGGTCTCGGTCGTGTACACAAGAAGCATTGTCAGAATCTATTGTGACGGAGACTGTATCGCAACTCATCTTCGCACGGCCGGTTACGGTTATACCACACAGAAAGAGCATTTGTGTTCTACCCACCGGCATTATCTGGAGCGGAGTCCTGAGTATTATATCCGGCAGGCGCAAAAACGTTCGGAAAACTTAGCAGGGTTAATCATCCGGAACTTTGAGAAGGAAGAAGTACCTGAGCGCATCTACAGACGTTGTGACGGGCTCTTATCCCTACAGAGGAAAACCAATCCCGTTGTTTTTGAAAAGGCTTGCCGCTATGCCCTTGATTGTGATTTGCTCTCCTGCAAGTCATTGCAGAAAATCATAGAAAACAAGGCCTATGAATTTATAGAAAGCACAAAAGAGACAATGAAAGAGGAAGAAAAACGTCTCCCGCATAAAAATATCAGGGGGAAAGAGTATTATATGAATCAAATTAAAACAGAATCAGAATGGAACAAATCAAATCAGAATTGATGCAATTAAAGCTTTCAGGCATGGTCAGTTGCCTGAAAACGTGGGAAGAAACCAGAAAAGTACATGAACTATCCTTTATGGATGGGCTCAAACTTTTAGTGCAAGCGGAGAAAGATCAGAGGGACTCGAACCGGTATGAGCGTCTGTTAAAGAATGCCTCGTTCCGCTATCAGGCATCGGTTGAAGAGTTAAACTTTGAAGCCAGCCGCGGCGTCGAACAATCCAGAATTTTATCATTATCCACAGGAAGCTATATCCGAAACGGGGAATCGGTGCTGATTACAGGTGCAGCCGGATGCGGAAAAAGCTTCCTGGCATCGGCTTTAGGTACTCAAGCATGCAGGAAAGGCTTTACGGTGTCCTAT
This sequence comes from Bacteroidales bacterium, assembly GCA_963677415.2. Classification (GTDB taxonomy): domain Bacteria; phylum Bacteroidota; class Bacteroidia; order Bacteroidales; family JAQUTK01; genus JAQUTK01. The sequence continues at coordinate 12,905 of CAXXFJ010000022.1, forward strand.
TACAACATGCAGAAGTTATTGCTCCGACTGAAAATTGCCAGAGTGGAAGGATCAATCATACGGTTCTTTGACAAAGTAGCCAAGACCGACTTGCTAATCCTCGATGACTTCGGACTATCCACCATGGAGAAACAACAGCAACTTGACTTTATGGAGATAATAGAAGACAGGCATGCCAGAAAAGCAACTATAATTGCCAGTCAACTACCAGTGGCTATGTGGTTTGATATATTTACCGATGAAACATTGGCCGATTCTATCATTGATAGAATTGTATATACATCGCATAGATTTGAATTAAAAGGAGAGAGTTTAAGAAAAAAACGGTAATTTTGTCATTATAAAAGAGCAGAGTGAGTGGGTGGTTATCACCGGAATCACTGGGTGGCTATCACCGGAATATCTAGTATTTTAAGGAAAAGCCAAGTGGACATCTTTATTTTATTTCCTTAGAAATGTCCCAAAAGATGCAATTTTGAGTGTTATTGCTCTATTTCTTTAGTCTATTTTTATTACTTCATAACTTTCTGTTTGCATCCGATCTTCCTTGTTGATTATGAGTCTGGAGATAGACAATCGTGAGGGAATTTACTCTTCGGGTTCTCTTCTTCATCGGATAGGCATGCCAGTCCGTGAATCCATTTGTATGGACTTACGGATCAAACAGGGTAGTGATCTATGGCTATGTAGTTCTTTTTATGCTTAGACTCACATGAGGATAGTAGGGACTATTCTATCTTCATAATATGTAAGGCAATGATGTAAATAATCACGATGTACGAGTTTGTTAGCGAAGTAATTATTCAAGCAAATATCTATTGTGTTGTTTTCTATTAATATTTTCATCGCTTCTTCTAACCCATATTTATCTAGTAAATTGTAAAAAGAATATTGTAAAGCATGAACAGTTTGATTAGAAAAATATGGAATCTTATCAATCAAAAGTTTTATTTCTTTATCTGAGTAGTATAATTCTTCAGTAAACTGCCAAAAAATATAATAGTTATATGATATCTTAATGCCTTTTTCCATATAGACATCTTTCTTCTTGATAAACTGAAAGAAAGATTCAACCATTTTGGATAAATAATTATATACTTCAGATTTATCTTTATTCGCAATTACAAAATAGCTATCTATAGATTTTAAATCGCACTTGATTGGCATACCAACGTAGAACCATTTCGGAGATTTAAAACCAAAGATATCCAAGTTCAAAATATCATCTGGAATATAATTTGTGAAATACATCGTTGAATCGCACCAAAGGCCTCCATAACCCATTAATATTTTAACCCGTATGTAATCCGAATAACAAACCATAGTAATATTCTCATTCAGAAACATTCTTTTGAATATCTCATAATCTTCCCCTTCAATATAATTGTCTAAGTTATTACCATCAAGATAAATTATTTCAGCGTTTGCAGGTTTGAATTTTTCTAAACTCTTACTACATCTTTTAATGATTTCAGGAGCAACATCCCAACCTTGTAACCACAGTATCCAGATTCTCATACTATTTCGCTTTTTGTGTATTTGTGATTGATTATCAGATTATTTAAAACAAACCTTATAATTGCAACTGACAAAATTATAGAAATAATCTGTGTTGCAGACTATTTCTGCAAAGAATATGAGTAGGAAATCAGATAAGAAGCCATTCTTTCACTAGTCTAATATTTTTTGAAGGTCACTTATTACCATAATCCGTATAAAATCTTTTCCATCCATCCGCTTGAGCGTATGCAGCTTCGGTTCCTTTTGGCACGTATAATTTGCAGTTGACGTTTAACATGAAGGACGAAAGGGTTACAGCAGGAGGCGTTCTCGTCAAAAGAGTTATTGATTGAAGTCTAATGCCGTGCAAAAAAGCATGTTCTCCGATTCTTGACACATTTTTTGGCAGTACAATAGATTCCCAATATCGGATATTCTCAAACATGTAATCTCCAATGACATTGTCCATTGTTGTTTCTTTCTCTGTGAAATAGCTTTCACCTCCACTCACGATGTCTGCATCTCCCAGATCGAGTATTCTGAGAAGAGGCAGTTTAGATCTGATAGTCTTAATATCAGTGCCATTTATAGGTCCGGAGATCGTTAGTTTGATTACTTTACTCAGATTATCCTTTCCAATAGCTTCCGACAATGTCCCAGCCTCCTTCAGGGTCACTTTATAGGTAGTGACGGTTCCTTTCTCAATAATGTTGATGCGATTCACGCCGGAATACGTCCATCCGGGCGTCGATGAATATATCTTGCCGGTGGATTTCGGTACATAAAAGATACAACCGGGCAAGGATCCTATACGATAGAATCCTATCTTAGGAGGCGTTTTCCCTTGGCAAAATACTTCAGCAAGATAATCGAAACAACAATAGAATGCGTCTTTCCCAATATATCTGACACTTTCAGGAATTGTAAGTGATCTTAGATTATTGTGAGAGTTAAAAGCGTCTTCATATATGGCAACAACGCCGGAAGGAATGACATACCGTTTTGCTTTTAGATTGGGATAAGCCAAAAGCGTGTCTTTGTTCTTGTTAAACAAAACACCATCTATATCTGCAAAACAGGGGTTCGTTTTTGATACAGAAAACTTAGACAATGAATCGCAAGCGTCAAAAGCAATTCTACCTATCGAAGTAACACTTGAAGGTATTGTAATAGAGTTTAAGCGCATGCATTCAGAGAATGCTTGCGCTCCTATTGAAGTTACTTTGTAAGTTTGTCCATTATATTCTACCTTGTCGGGTATAACAGCTTTTTTAATGGACGTATCTTGTCTTATAACTGTTACTGACGTTCCGCCATTGTTCGTAGAGTATCTCAGACCTCCTGCCAGGAAATCAAAGGCATATCCCGAAAGGGATAATTGAAGTGCCAGAAAGAAGACGATTAGTTTTTTCATGCGATTTGGATCATTTAATGAGCTTAGTTACAATTTATCAGATGAGAGATCTTGTTTAAATTCATTGTCTTATTCTTCGAGAGTCTGAAACTCTTTCCATAATGTTTGTTGATAGAGCTTTTTGGATCCTTTTGGAATGAACAATATGCAAGTGGATGTATCGACTCCTTTAAAACCAACACGATTGTTTGCTGTCGAAGGAGTGCTCACTTCTCTTTCAAATGTAAATGTCATTTCAGGAGGATTTGCCTTGAATGCATAGGCTCCGTCAAAGAGAACTTTGGGAGGAATTGCACGGAGCAGGTGAATTTCTTTAAGTTCTTCGCAACCGTAAAAATCGTAACACCCTATCGAAGTAACACGGGCTGGGATTGTAATAGAAACAAGTCTGGAACATCCTCTGAACGAGAACCATCCTATGGATGTTACATGCGAAGGAAGGACCACAGACTCCAAAAATTGCAGTTGCTCAAACATACTTTCACCAATCTTATTATCAGATGTATAAAAGCTTTCAGAATAGGCATCGCCACCCTTTACTATGGTTGCGTCCTTTAAATCAAGTATTCTCAGAATTGGTAATTTGCTTCTTATCGTTAGAATGTCTGTGCCATTAATCGGACCGCTGATCGTTAGTTTATACACTTTATTCGCATTTTTAGCTCCAATCGTGTTCAGTAAAGTGCCGGCTTTCAACAAGGTCACAGAAAAGTTTGTATCCATCCCTTTTTCAATGACATTCAGACGATCCCATCCGATTGTTGAACGATAGTTGCTCTCGGCAGATAGCGGTACATAGATTATGCAGCTATTGGGATAGTCAATGATATGCCTGCCTAATGAAGGCGGTTTTATGCCTGAACAGTATATATCTTTTAATCGAAAACAAGAGCCGAATGCTTTATCACCAATAGAGGTAAGAGAGGAGGGCAGTGTCAGTGAGGTGAGATTGACACATTTGTAAAAGGCTGAATCTCCGATAGCCTCGACTCCTTCTTGAATCACATACTTTGCAGATTTTGCTTTGGGAAAAGAGACTAGAATCTTTTTATCCTTACTGTACAAGACTCCCTCTATGACAGAGAAAGTCGGATGATCTTCAGGTACAACATATTGCTTTAATGCTTTGCAGCCCCGAAAGAATGATTCTCTATATGTTGTGATGCACGAAGGTATTGTTATCGTCGTTATGTTGCTGCAATAGGAAAATGCATCATCACCAACGAATCGAACACTTTGTGGTATTACTATTTCCTTTAAGCTATCACAGCTACTAAATGCTTTGCTCCCAATGGTGGTGACACCTTCCGGAATCGTCACTGAAGAGAGATCATAGCAAAATTGGAAAGCTCCCTTTGCAATTGTCTTGACATCTTTCGGAATGATGTATGCTGCTGCTTTCGAATTGGGATATGCAATAAGAGTATCCATCTCTTTGGTAAAAAGTACACCTTCTGAGGTTGTATATTTGGGATGATCAGCAGGCACAATAAATTGTTTCAATGATCTGCAATTGGGAAAAGCATGTTCAGCAATGGATGTTATGCTTGAAGGGATGGTCAAACTGGTCATACGAGTGCAATATTGAAAAGCACCTCTACCTATTGATGTTACGGGATAGGTTGTGCCGGAATAAGTTACGCTGGAAGGAATCACCACTGAATCCAAAAGAGACAAATATTCTTCCCTGAAGGGTACACCTTCAGCCATAACAGAGACAGATGATCCTTGCTCGTTTGTGACAAAGACAAGGTTACCTATCTTAAAGTCAAATGCTTGTATAGAAAGTGCCAAGCAAAAAATGACAATAAAGAGTGCTGTTCTGCGGCTCATATTAATCTTTATTTAATAACTGCATAGTATGTTATTCCGCTTCTTATCGGGAACGTATATATTGTTCATAGGTCGGATATCACCGGAATATCTACTCAGGTTCATATTCTTTGAAGGTCACTTATTACCATAATCCGTATAAAATACTTTCCATCTACTATCTTTCGCATATGCTGCATCGCATCCTTTGGGTACATGCAATTTGCATCCGCTGTTTAACATGAAGGAGGAAAGGGCTAAAACAGGAGGTGTTTTCGTCAGAAGGGTGATAGATTGAAGTCTAGCGCCATGCAAAATAGCATGTTCTCCAATTCTTGTCAAACTTTTGGGCAGTACAATAGATTCCCAATATGGGATATTCTCAAACATATAATTTCCAATGACATTGTCCATTGTTGTATCTTTCTCTGTGCGATAGCTTTCACCTCCACTAACGATGTCTGCATGTCCCAAGTCGAGAACTCTGAGAAGAGGCAGCTTAGATCTGATAATCTTGATATCGGTACCATTTACAGGTCCGGAGATCGTTAATTTGATTACTTTACTCAGATTGTCCTTTCCAATAGCTTCCGACAATGTTCCTGCTTCCTTCAGGGTAACTTTATATGTCGTGACGGTACCTTTCTCCATAATGTTGATGCGATTGTATCCGGTGTACTTCCATCCGGGCGTTGATGAATATGTTTTGGCGGTAGATTTCGGTACATAAAAGATGCAACCTGCTACATACCCTATATAATCGTTTGCTATCTTGGGCGGAATTTTACCCAGACAAAATACTTCCGCAAGGTAATGAGAATGTGGTAGTGCATCTTTTCCAATATATCTGACACTTTCAGGAATTGTAAGCGATCTTAGATTATCGAGAGATGCAAATGCATAATCCTGTATGGTGACAACGCCGGAAGGAATGACATACTGTTTCGCTTTTAGATTGGGATATGCCCAAAGAGTGTCTTTGTTCTTGCTAAACAAAACGCCTTCCAACTCTGAAAAACAGGAGTTATCTTTAGCCACAGAAAATCTAGATAATGAATCGCAAGCGGAAAAAGCAAATCTACCGATTGAAGTAACACTTGAAGGAATAGTAACAGAGGTTAAGTGTATGCATTCTCTGAAAGCATTTAGTTCTATTGAAGTTACTTTGTAAGTTCGACCTTCATATTCTACCTTTTCGGGTATAACAGCCTTTTTAATGGACGTATCTTGTATTATAACTGATACTGATGTACCATCATTGTTAGTACTATATTTCAGACCCCCTGCCAGGAAATCAAAGGCATATCCCGAAAAGGATACTACCAGACTGATGGAAAGTAATACTGTTTTTATCATTCTTAGGAACGTTTTTTATAAGACAATTCGTCTAGTTAATATTAGTCGAAATAATGTTGTTGGTGACATGTTGGTTTTGTTTCAGAAAACCTTTATTCTGAAATTATCTGGTGACCTGCTTTTATCAGGCTATCCATATATCCTGCAGGTGCTTCAATAGCCTCAATGTGTGGTCTCTTTGGGTGAAAATTGATGAATAAGACGTAGCTAGTATTAATAGTTTTTCCTTTGTATATTCCGGGAGTCCAATCGGGCATGATACTGATAAGTCTAATTGCTTCTGCACTGAATTCTGGTGAAGAACTAAGCTGAATCTTTATATCAGAGGTTTTTCCATTCTTTCGTATTACGAACGAAACAATCGCAATACCTTCTTCATTATTCTTTATTCTGTATTGAGGATTTTGCATATTAAAATCGAGCCAATCAAGAAAATTCCCTTTATTACCTGTGAATTTAGGCCAGGTATCCGCCAAGTTATAAGGAATTAGTTTGGGATCAACATCTTTATTTAAGGTGATGGCTATTGCACCATTCTTGCCATATTTGCCGTAGGCTGCTGTGGCAGAAGTACCTTTTAGGATGGAAAGAGATTCTATAGCATTCATATCAATCAGATCACTCAAGTTTTCAATCTTTACCCCTCCAGTGTACGTCATCTTCCCGTCAACAAAGACAGCAGGATTCTTTGTATCTCTTTCAAGTAGGAGATCTTTCATACTCCATCCTTTATCCGTTGAATATGTTGCTTCCAAGTATTTGCCAGACATGATTCGTCCATCCAACGTAAATAAAAAGCCAAAGCTCCACTTCTCTAGTTGTGCTATTCGCTTTTGAAGGTTGGAAAAGAGTTCTTTTTCTATAGCATTTGGTTCTTTAGGCTCTAACAGATGAATGGTTGAGATGCCTGTTCTGTCTGTAAAGAGCAAGAATGTGAATTTTTGATATCCAACAGCTTCAGTGGAATATTTACTTTCATATCCATTGAGAAAGTTCGCGAAACAAACTAAACTGTAATATGGTTGCTCATACCAGGGTGCATCCATCTTGTGTACATCCGCATACCCATCCTTGTCTGGTATGATGCAATCTTCTAATCTCCCCTGTAAGTACTTAGTACGGATCACATTGACAATATTTCCTTTATCAATGACTACAGTCGATTCCCTTGGAGATACATATCCAATATAACTCAGTAAAGGATCGGAAAGATGTTTTAGGTTTCCGGAGAACCAAGTCTCAGAAATAGTCCCATAGGGAGGTGTAATTATGTATTTCTCTTGAAGCTCTTTCATTATTCGCTCGACCTTGTTTTTTGACAATTTATCCAAAGGGGATCTCTGAAAGATTAGCCGTGAGCGAAAACGGGCAGTTATTGTATAAAGGGAATTCTCTTTGAATCGTGGTTTGTGATAATAACAATCGACCATTTCATCCAACGGGACAGACTTGTAATTCAGAGAATCAAGGCTCTTTAGAATAGAGTTGGCTGACTTTTCTTTCCGAAGGTTGGTTTTCACGTTTTGAGAACCTGCATTCGTTTGAGCATAACATGTACCAATGCATGTCACGCAAAGTAAGATCAAAATGCAATGAAAAAGGAGTCTCTGTTTGTTGTTCATAATAAAAAGACATGTGTTGTTATGAAACATGATTTTTTCGCTTGCAAATGTAATTAATCTTTTTTTAATAAGGCTATTTATCAGGTGGACATCTTTGTCTCCAATAATGTGGTTTAATTGTCTGTTTTGTAATATGATATGTTTGTTTTGATCAAATCTCTTAGTGGACATCTTTCGTTACTCCATATAAATAGGATGAAAGATTGTCTAATTTCTTCTGTTTTTCTAGTTTGAACAATGTCGCTATTCCTTCTTTTTATTTGGCATTTACTTGCTGAATTGGAGACGATATCTTGTGTGTGTCTTCAATAAAAGTTATTTTTGCACATCCTTTTTTGATTACATTCATATAACAGATACTACTATGAGAAACATTAGTTTAGTCGTCACTTTCGTACTTTTTTGCCTTCTGACTCCTCTTTACACACAGGCTGAGATAAAATGGAACAATCCGCAAACACAGGATGTGCCGGTTATTAACGGACAGGCATGGCCTGAGGCTCTAAAGGGAACGTATCAAAGAATCCCGGAGAGTCAGCATGGCATTGTGCCCGATTATGTATGGGGAAATTCATTGCACAGTGCCGGATTGAATATCAAGTTTTATTCCAATTCGCCGGAGATTACGGTCCGTTATACTGTGACTCGTGCTCTTGCTATGCAGCATATGCCAGCCACCGGGGTTTCTGGCGTCGATTTGTATGCAACGGATTGTAATGGAGCTACAAGTATCTGCGCAGGGAAATATAGCTTTAAGGATACTGTAGAATATACGTATAGCGGACTGACCTACAAAAATATGCACAATAGAGGTTCGGAATATACACTCTTTCTGCCTCCTTTCAATATTGTTTCCTGGATGGAGATTGGTGTTCCGGAAGGGAATGAGTTTGCTTTTATTCCTCGTATTGAAGAGAAGCCGATTGTAGTGTATGGCACTTCTATTACGCATGGTGGTTGCGCTTCTCGTCCGGGTATGATCTGGACGAATATTGTGCAGCGTAATTTGGAGACTCCGGTAATCAATCTGGGTTTCTCAGGTAGCGGACTGCTGGATAGTTCTGTCTTTGTCTTGCTTTCGACGATTGACGCCAAACTTTTTATCATCGATTGTATACCTAATATGGTGAATGATAAGACTGCATGGATTGTAAAACGTATGGTGGATGGAGTAAAGATACTGAGAAGCAAGAGTGATGCGCCCATCCTGATTGTGGAGCATGATGGATATGCCGGTGAATTTACCAGTCAGCAGATTGCCGATCGGTATACGAATTCGAATATTGAATGTAAGAAGGCGTATGAGATTTTGCAAAAGGAAGGTGTGAAGAATCTTTCTTATATGACTCATGAGGAGATTGCAATGAATCCCGACGGACAGGTTGATGGTACACATGCGACGGACTTAGGTATGATGGATTATGCAACGGCATATACCAAGAAGATCCGTGCGATATTGGACATGCCGGTGGGTACTGTCCGCACTACTATCCCATGCAAACAACGGCGTGAACCGAATAATTATGAGTGGAATAAACGTCATGCTGAGATTCTCGCGCTGAATAAACAACGGGCTCCGGAGATTGTGCTTATAGGTAACTCAATCACTCATTTCTGGGGTGGCGAACCGGTATTTCGAAATCAATTTGGGAAAGAGACGTTTGCCAAGCTTTTCAAGAATAAGGTGGTGACAAATATGGGCTTTGGTTATGATATGATCGAGAATGCTCTTTGGAGAGTGTATCATGGGGAATTGGATGGCTACAAGGCAAAGAAGATCTTTATGATGATTGGTACAAATAATGTGAACCGTTGTCCTGATAAAGAGATTGTGGACGGATTGGTGTTCCTGATTAAAGAGGTGCAACAGCGTCAGCCGGAGGCTGTGATTCATGTGGTCAGCATCTATGCGCGTCGTAATGAGGAGGAGCATCTTCGCAAACTGAACGGTGAGATCCGTGCCGCGCTCACCGAGGGCCCGCTTCTGAAATATGTCGATGTCTTTGATACTCTGCTGAAGAGTGATGGGAAGATTGATGAGTCTTTCTTTATTGGAGATGGACTTCATCCCAATGAAAAAGGATATGCAAAGGTGGCGGAAGGTATGAAGGCTTTTGTAAAGTGACAGCTTCACTAATTATCAATATGAATGATGCAATTAGTCTGATACAAACATCAAAGGCACACTAATTCGTGAGGGAATTCAGAGTAGTTGCTTTCTTTTTATAGATTGAGTACTCGGAAAGTATTTTTATGTTATATTTGCACACATATTCTTAATTAGTTTATGTAATGCCATGAAATATATAAGTTCCTTCGATGAGATAGTATTGAAGTTCAGAGTACTTTTTGTACCGTTTCTGATTAGAACAATCGGATTTATCGCTTTTTACACTTTCTTGAATTGGTTACTGACAATCAAACTGGATTTGTTTCAGATTCCCGAAACATTCATTGATTTGGTTATGCCCATTATTTTATGTGTTGCATTTGTTCCGATGGGTTTATCTTACAAAAAGATATTTCCTTGTAAAATTACAGAAAGAGAGAATTCTGGCACATATTCAGAGTTTTGGTCTATAATAGCTTATGCAACATTAGCTCTATCAATAATTTTCGCGCAGCTGTATCTCCATCGATATACAGCAAGCGTTATGAAGATAGAGACAAGCACACAGATTGATCGATCTCATCTAACAAAATACTACCAGATTAATTCTATGTATCTGGATAAGAAGTTTACTTCCGTCTATTTCTCAGCAGAACCTGGAAGAGGAAGATATAATAGAAGTCTCTACTATAATGCCTATTACGCTCTTCCATTGATGACAGCTCAAAGCGATACAAGTCTGAAAACTCAAAATGTCTGGTATGTGAAGACTTATAGTAAAAAGATGAGCAATAGTATGTCGGCGACGGAGAATGAAATTGCGTACGCCAAATTCTGTAAGGATGCTGACCAACGGTTTGCTCAAGCTGATTTGTACAATGTTGGTTATTTTGTGAGATGTGATTGGGAATCACAAGATAACCTCTTGGCAATACAACAAACTAAAATGTTTGATAATCCGAATGATCCTATCATTCTAAATCCGGTTCAGGCACCATTTAATCCAGATTACAATCGCATGCTTCATTTCTTCCTTCTTTCATTCTGCCTGGGGTCCTTTCTTATGTTTTTGATGATTGTCCTCCGGCCTCTAAGTGAAGAAACACTTAAAGTATTCGAAGCCAGATGAAACTAATTAGCGCAGAGATTGATGGAAGGAAACAACTGATAGGTTTAATCCATAGTGGCACAAAATATATACAGGAGATTGGAACCTCATTGATGAAATAATACAAACGGAATGATGACATTAGCTGAATTTAAGAAGGAATATAGATGGGATAATCTGGATGTAATAGTGAGATTCTCAATAATTGGATATGGTTATGGAGGTCTTGGATTATTTTCGATGATACTATTTCGTAATTCTATCCTCTTGATGCTCATTTTCTTTATTATCTCATTTGTTCCAGGAATATCGGCTCTGTTTTATATGAGATCTCGGTTAAAACTGACTAGATGGGATAATGGTTTGAGTCAGAAACAGAATGAGGAGTTGTTGCGTAAAGTGGCCTTGAAACTGAAAGGGGATGGTTTTGTCCCGAGATATAAAAATGAAGTTTTGCAGCATGAGAACTATCTCAATCTGTGTTATAAATGGACGACATGGAAAGGGCACCAAACTCGTTTGTTTGCAGATGAGGGATATATTCTGATCAATGGACATCGTGAAGATTCTTTTTTAGAAGGTTTTTTAAATTATAGATCAGCCAGTCGTTTTCAAAAGGAAATACTTCAATTTATGAAGGATAGTGTTTAGCAATAAAGAGAAGTTTCCCAATGAATGAACCTTTCTGAGTATGGACGTGCTTTCTTCGGCTCACCCAAACATAGAGGTATTCATCTGTTGGTAGATTATGCCTCTCTGTTGTTTTTTCGAATTTCGATTTAGGAATGAGTAAAAAAGTACTATTTATCTACACCACCTACACCGAGAACTGCCTCACAGTATGCTGTATGGCATGTCTATTTCCTCAAAAAAACATTGCTCGGCATTATTTGCATACAGTTTTGTTTGCTAAAAGGCCCTTTTTAATACATTTCATCTATCCTGAAGAGTAAAAATGAAGAAATTACTCTTTGTTCATGGGTGTTGATTGGGAGAAAACTCTTTTTGATGAAGGGAGATAATTTAGGCAAACAGGAAGATATAACGCGGCAATATGGATAGACTTCTCATTTCAAACTGTGAAATGATTGTTTCACAGTTTGAAATAATTATTTCACGCTTTGAAATAGCTATCTCGTGGCACGAAATAAGTAATGTGTCAGGGAATGTCAACTTTTTCAACCTGACAGTGCAGACATGTCTTCCTGTAAGATGATAAAATATTTCGGGTGAACCAATATTATTGACGGACTTGCGATGCTTCCTACAATAAAAGAATCAGCCGGATCTGTTAGGACCCGGCTGATTCCGTTATAGTATGGGATAATAATGTAGATCTCTTCTTATCCGGGGGAGATTGCGGGTCAAGCCCGCAATGACGGAAGCGGCAGTGATTACCAGTTCAGGCCCGCAATGACGGATGTGGCAGTGATTAGCGGATCTTCTTATATCCGTACACTGCTTTATCACCTAGTTCTTCTTCGATACGGAGCAGCTGGTTGTACTTTGCCATACGGTCTGAACGGCTCAGCGAACCGGTCTTGATCTGTCCGGAGTTTGTCGCTACGGCGATGTCGGCTATTGTGCTGTCTTCGGTCTCTCCTGAACGGTGTGAAGTGACTGTCGTATATCCATGACGGTGGGCCATCTCAATAGCGTCGAGTGTTTCGCTTAGCGAACCGATCTGGTTGACCTTGATCAGGATAGAGTTGGCACAGCCTTCTGCAATCCCTCTGGAGAGAAACTCTACATTGGTCACAAAAAGGTCGTCGCCGACGAGCTGAATACGGTGACCGATACGATCGGTCAGCTTCTTCCAGCCGTCCCAGTCGCTCTCACTCATTCCATCTTCAATGGAGTCGATCGGATATTTGTTGATGAGGCTTTCCAGATAATCAATCTGTTCGTCAGCTGTACGCTTCTTACCTTTTTCTCCTTCGAAGAGGGTGTAATCGTACACTCCGTTCTTGTAAAACTCAGAGGCGGCGCAGTCCATGCCAATCATCACATCTTTGCCTGGTTCGTAACCGGCGGCTTTGATTGCCTTAAGAATGGATTCGATCGCGTCTTCAGTTCCTTCCACTGCCGGTGCAAAACCTCCTTCATCACCGACTGCGGTACTGAGTCCGCGGTCGTGCAATACTTTCTTTAAGGCATGAAACACTTCAGCACCCATCCGTAGTCCTTCACGGAAAGAGGGTGCTCCTACCGGACGGATCATAAACTCCTGAAAGGCTATCGGCGCATCACTATGCGAACCTCCATTGATGATATTCATCATCGGCACAGGCAATGTATAGGTGTTGACACCACCGATATACCGGTATAAAGGGATATCCAGATAGTTGGCTGCTGCTCTGGCTACTGCCAAAGAGACGCCAAGGATGGCATTTGCTCCCAGATTGGATTTTGTTTTTGTACCATCGAGCTGAATCATCTTCAAGTCAATGGTTCGTTGCTCCAGGACGGAAATGCCGACAAGTGCGGGAGCGATCTTTGTATTTATATTTGCTACGGCTTTGAGTACGCCTTTGCCCAGGTAACGTTTCTTGTCACCATCACGCAATTCCAGCGCTTCGTTTTCACCTGTGGATGCTCCGGAAGGAACGGATGCTCTTCCCGTGATGCCTGATTCCAACAGAACTTCTACTTCTACCGTGGGATTTCCCCGTGAGTCGAGGATCTCTCTTCCATGAATCTTTTCTATCTTCATCGTTTCTAGTTATTTGGTGGTTTATACTTTAATTACGAACTTTCCCAAAGGTATAAAATTATCCTTTACGATGAATCATTTTAAGTGTTTTTCTCTGTAATGTCGTAGCCAGTAGTCCAAACCAAGCAAGGCAAGTGCTGCTGTTGCTATATATATATAGAAGCAGATGGAACTTTCGTTCTGAGTGTTGAATTCAATATTCCGGAGGCTCTCCCATAGATTGAATGAATAAAAATAGGTCAGAACGAACTTCATTATCCAGATCAGTCCGGTTGAGGTCGCAACCAACAGGATATAGCCAAGCTTCTCGTCTCTGGCTTTTTCTTTCACAGCTTCTGTTTGGATCTTGTTCATCATCTGAAAGGTGAAATTGCTCGGGAGATCTCCTGCCGGGAGATTATTCACCACTTTGCTGAGTGCTTTGTCTTTATCTTTCATTGTTTTCTTCCTCCTCTTTTTTCATCAATACATAGATCTTCTTGCGGATACGGTGCAATTTCACTTTTACGTTTACCGGGGTCAGGTTTAAGATAGATGCCAGTTCGCCTACAGACTTATCTTCGTTGTAAAACAGTGAAACCAAAGCTCTTTCTTCTCCATTCAGATCTCTGGTGACGACTCGCTCCAGTCTCTGAATTAGTTCTTCGTCGTTTGCTTTGTCAAGTACAATGTCTACCTCTTCGTCGGTAATGGAGTTCAGCGTATAGTCATCCAATGAGAGATATTCTCGTTTCTGTTTCCTTGTGGCAGAGATGGCCGTGCGGTAGGCAATCTGATATAGCCATGTGGAAAAACTACAATCTCCATGAAAGGAATCCAGCTTCTTGAACGCTTTCAAAAACACATCTTGAGTAAGTTCTTCCGCGTCTTCTCTATTCTGGACGATCCGTATGATAAGTGTATGAATAGGGCGGGAATAATGATCCAGGAAATACGAGTACAGATTGGTCTCTCCTTCCAGGATGCGTGTTATTGTTGCTATTTCTTCACTTTGTTGCATGACACTTGTTTAGACGCAAGGATGTACGAATGGTTACAAAGTTAGATAAGTTTATTTATTTGTGCCTTCAAGTGTAACCTTTCTTCCTGCGGAGCGTCAAATAGACAAACGAACGAATTTATTCACATTTTAAAAACAAGAAATTATGGACTTTATTACAATCCCATTGGTAGTGGGAATGATTACTTTGGGAATTTACAAGTTATTTGAGCTCTTTGTACGTAAATCGGAGCGTCTGCGTATAATAGATAAGGTAGGCGATAAGTTTGATGCTTCTATGATTGAAAACAAATTTTCTTTCCCTGTGATTTCATCTTCTAAGGTGAGCTCTTTCGGAGCACTCAAAGCAGGATGCCTGATTATGGGGATTGGCCTCGGTCTATTGATCGGATACATGGTATGCGCAAGCACAATGGCAAGTTACACATCAAATGGTGATGCTAGTTTTTATCTAAGAGGTGTGACCGAGATTGTGTATGGTGCTTGTACTTTGCTGTTTGGCGGACTAGGTCTGATTATCGCTTTTGTTATTGAAGTCCAGCTAACGAAAGAGAAGAAAAAGGAAGCATAAGTTATACCTAAACACTGTACAAAAGGTCAGGATAGTATGAGACAATTAATTTGTTTGACTCTGTCCTGATCTTTTGTCTGTTTTCTTTTATACTAGTATTTATTTGATGCCTTTTTGTGGGTGTCTCAACATTATCGTTTTATATGAAAAGTCACATGATTGTTATGCTCCTTTCTGTATGTATCTTCTCAGCTTCTTGTACGCAAAGTAATCAATCTGATGAGAAAAAGCAAGTCGTGATTACCGGGAAAATAAATCAATACAACGGTGATAATGCAAAGTTGTATTTTCTTTATTCACAACCCGGAGTCAAAAGTTCGAGAGAATTAGTTGATATTGACAGTGCAGGATATTTTGAATATAGGATTGAAGGTTATCTCCCTTTAGATGCAATGCTATTGGAAAAGAACACATTTGCAAACATCAATTTTATGTATCATCCGGGAGACAGTATCCACATAGAGTTTGATGTAAAAGAGAAGCAATTAGCACTTCTCAAAACGGTGAAGTTTAGTGGCGACAGGGCTGAAACGAATAATCAGATAGTAAAGTTTCAAGTCATGCGGGAAGAAAATGATCTTGGGTACGGCGCTATAAATTCTAGTGAGTCTTACAAAAAGAGTGTAGCTGACTTTATAGTTGAGATGGATTCGGTGAAAGCAAGGCAAGTAGATCTCTATAATGCATTCATTGAACAATATTCACCAACCAAAGAAGCGAAAGAATGGGCCGAATTATTTGCTTCTGAAACGTATTACTATTATTTAGGCGATTATGCCTATGAAAAGAAGGACGTTCCCGATAGTTATTATGACTTCACGAAAGAGATTTTGCCCATTACTTTGGATAAACTAGTCTGCTGGAAAGTGTTCGATCAAAGGCTGAATCTGTATGTAAAGAAGATTGTAAACTCCGAATTTCTAAAGTTATATCCGGATATTGAATCTCAAAAAGAGAGTACAAACCGGCTCGATTCATTGTATCTACGCTTTCTTATTGATAAATCACCCAATAACTTATTTTGTCAACTTGCAATCAGCCATTACTATATAACGCAGTTTCAGGGAAACTTAACGGATAGCTATCAAAGAAATCAAGATGTAATAAAGTCAGCATTGGATGCTCCATTTATTGCAAAGCCACTTCAGAAAAGTTATGAAGATACGTATGATTATATAAATAATCCCGGTGAATTAACAGGTGTGATATTGAAGAAAATAGAAAATACTCCTATTGAAGAGACGTTCAATAAGATCCTTGAAGACAATAAAGGGAAGGTCATTTATCTGGATTGTTGGGCAACCTGGTGTGGTCCTTGCAGAAAAGCAATGCCTTTTTCAAAGGTGTTAATGTCTAAGTTTAGTCCGAAAGATGTGGCTTTTGTCTATGTATGTATCGAATCTGAGGAAAAGGTATGGAGGAAACTAGTCTCAGAATTCAAATTCGAGGGGGGCCAACACTATTTGTTGGATAAGAAACAGAGTGAGTTCTTCCGGGATGTAATGAAAGTCGATGGAGTTCCATGTTATTTTCTAATCAACAAAAAAGGTGTGATCACTGAGCAGGGATTTCAACTTCATCCAGAAGAGAAATTAACGGAAGAGAAAATTACCAAACTAAAAAATGAATGAGTGGGCAGCCCATTGTGACCTATAATTTTGGGCGTTCTTAAAAGATATGCTATATTTGCGGATCAAAATTCAAAAATAGAGCACCATGAGTAATCTTTCTCTTAAAGAGCATTACGAACGAAAATATCAGGAGGAAAGTGTTGTAGAGTCTATCCCTTCCATCAACGAAGTGGATATACCGCGGGATCGGTTTGAGGCTGCGCTTAAATTCTTTCCGAAGTATTTTAAGGGGCAGGATATTCTCGAATTAGGTGCGGGTGACGGCCGTGTTGCTAAAGCTCTTCTGCTAAAAGATCAGACAATTAAGAAATATACTCTGGGGGATATTAGCCGACCGCGACTAAACGGAGTTCGGGAGAACCTCAATGATGCAAGAATCGATATAGTGGAAATTGATGCTGATGATGTGTCTGCGCTACAAGGCACCTATGATGCTGTGATAATGATTGCTTTGATTGAACATTTGGTGGATCCTTTAAGAGCCATGCAAAGGATTCACAAACTGCTTAAGCCGGGTGGCATTGTGTATATTGATACCCCAAACATTGCCAAATACGACTCCAGGTTTAAGTTACTTACGGGGAGATTTCCTTCTACTGCTTCCAGGAATGAAGGGCTTACCACCTATTACAACCAGCCTGTGGATCTTTATGATGAAGGGCATCTTCACTATTTCACGTTTCGCTCTTTATCTTTGATGCTGACTGAACGGTGCGGTTTTTCTAAAGTTGAGAAACTGGGTTATGACTGTGGCGGACGCATTCCACTAGGGAAGTGTATTCACAATCAATTAGCGTTATTAAAACCGGAATTGTTTTCTGAACTTGCAATCATCGCTTACGCATAAATCGCTTACGCTTAACTATTGCCTTTGACGTAAGAATCAAAGGATACTCTTCAGTGTCTTGATAAATGTCAGGACATCTTCTTCTGTTGTGTCAAAGGAGGTGACCAAACGGATCTCATTGTTTGTCTCATTCCAGAAGTAGAAGAAGTAGCTCTCCAGCATCTTATCAATGATGTCGCGGGGCATTATCAGGAAGAGTTGATTGGATTGTACTTCCTGCGTAAAGCGGATGCAAGGGATCTGAGCCAGTTCGGCAAAGAGCAACTGAGCCATCCGGTTTGCTTGTCGGGCATTCTTCAGCCAGAGTTCGTCGGTAAGATATGCGGTGAACTGGCAGGAGAGGTATCTCAGTTTGGATGCGAGCTGTGCCGATTGCTTCCGGACAAAGGGGGCATTTTGTTTCAGTGTATCATTGAAGATCACCACACATTCGCCCATCATCAGCCCATTCTTTGTACCTCCAAAGCTTAAGACATCGATGCCACAATCGACGGTGATCTCTTTGAGCGACAAACCCAGACTCTCCGCCGCATTGGCGATGCGGGCTCCGTCCATGTGTACATACATCTGATAGGTATGTGCCAGTGTGGTGAGGGCCTTGATTTCATCTGCCGTATATACGGTGCCCAGTTCGGTGCACTGTGAGATGTAGATGGCTCCGGGTTGGGAGTGATGCTGATCGCCAAATCCATGCAGATGGGGCAGGATCAGTTCGGGAGTCAGTTTGCCGTCGGTAGTAGCAATCGGCCGGATCTGACAGCCGGTTGCCTTGACCGGCGAACCACATTCATCGACATAGATATGAGCTGTTTCGGCGCAGATGATGGAATGAAACGGACGGGTGAGCAATTGCAGTGCGATGATGTTACTGCCTGTCCCATTAAAGACAAACAGCGGCGAACAGGTGGGCGTAAACTGCTCACGTACTTTTGCTACTGCTTCTTCTGTCCAAGGGTCGTCTCCATATCCAATAGCATGGTTCTGGTTGGCTTTGTTCAGAGCTTCCATGACCAGCGCATGTACGCCGGAATTATTATCTGATGCGAAACTTCTCATATCGATCTGACGGTGTATGGGTTATTTAATTGCTTTCAATGCTTGTAAAATATCATCTTTGATGTCATCCAGATGTTCTAGACCTAAAGACAGGCGGCAGAGGTTTGAATAAACGCCTGCTGCTACCTGAGCCTCTTCACTCATCTGACGGTGCGTAGTACTTGCAGGGTGAGTAATCAGGGTACGCACATCACCGATATTTGTAAGGTGACTGATCAATTCGAGATGCTCAATAAACTGAACCGTCTGTTTGATGCCGCCTTTTACACGGAAGGTGAGTACGCCTCCAAAGCCGTTTCTAAGATATTTTTGGGCTAACGAATGATATTTGTTGTTGGGTAAACCGAGATAGGAGACGTTCTGAATCTCAGGAAGAGTTTCCAACCATTGAGCCATTTCCAGTGTGTTTTGACATATCTTATCTACCCTGACAGACAACGTTTCAATACCCTGACAAAGTAACCAGGAGTTGAACGGACTGATAGCCGGACCCATGTCGCGCAGGTTTTCTGCAACGCAGCGCACAGCAAAAGCTGCCGCTCCAAACTTCTCCCAGAACACCAGTCCGTGATATCCTGCTGATGGTTCGGTGTATTTAGGGAATTTACCATTGCCCCAGTTGAAGTTCCCACCGTCCACAATCACACCGCCCATGCTGTTGCCATGACCGCCGATCCATTTGGTCGCACTCTCTACTACGATGTTTGCACCAAACTTGATAGGCTGACACAAGTATCCGCCACAGCCGAAGGTGTTGTCCACGATCAAAGGAATCTCGTATTTCTGTGCCAGAGCTGCCAGTTTCTCGAAGTCTGGGACATTGAAAAAAGGATTTCCGATATTCTCGGTATAGAGTGCTTTGGTGTTTTCATCAATCAGTTTCTCCATGTCTTCCGCACTGTCGCTGGCTGCTTTGCGTGCTTCAATGCCCAGATCCTTGAATGATACAAAGAACTGGTTGTAAGTACCTCCATATAGATAAGGTGAAGTGACAAAGTTGTCGCCGCATTTCATGATATTCATGATCGTAATCATCTGCGCAGACTGTCCGGAAGCTACTGCAACAGCAGCGACGCCACCTTCCAGTGCTGCCATACGTTGTTCGAGAACCGCGTTGGTCGGGTTGTTCAGACGCGTGTATATATACGGAGAAACACCCTCTTTGAAATCCAGATTAAACAAATCAGCACCATGTTCGGCGTTGTTAAATGTGTAAGCTGTAGTGGGGTAAATAGGTATTGAACGTGAATTGTTCTGATCAGGTTTATATCCTGCATGTACCATTAATGTTTCGAAATGCAATGTTTTCTTACTCATCGTATGTATTGTTATGAATGATTACTCTTCTTCTTCTGTGATCATGCCGCTGCCCAAACAGAGGTGCGCTTCTTTGTCGTAGATGACGCCATATTGTCCGGGAGCGATGCCTTGTATCTTTTTTTCGGAGGAGATGCGGTAGATGCCGCCGATCTTCTCTACTGTTCCTTTGGTAAATTCGGGGGTGTGACGAATCTTGAACGTGATATCTTTCTTTCCTTCAAAGTTGCCCCATGGATCTTCGGTGATAAAGTCAAATCCATGCAGGTTGATCACTTTTCCGTATTGTGTCTCCGGATCATAGCCATTGGATACGTAGATAATATTACGGTGAATATCCTTCTGAATCACAAACCACGGTCCGCCACTCAAATACAATCCTTTGCGCTGTCCGATGGTGTGAAACCAATAGCCGCGATGCTGTCCGATAACCTTGCCTGTTTCCAGTTCGATGATTTTACCGGGTCGTTCGCCCAGATAGCGTTTGATAAAGTCGTTGTAGTTGATCTTTCCCAGGAAACAAATTCCCTGACTGTCTTTTCGTGTGGCGCTCGGGAGTTGTTGCTGTGAGGCAATGGCGCGTACTTCACGTTTCATCATCTGTCCGATAGGAAACATCAGTTTTGCAACCTGCAGATAAGTGACCTGAGCCAGAAAGTCCGTCTGATCTTTCACCGGATCTTTGGCCGTGGAAAGCCAAGTCTTCCCATTCAGTTCGGTGGTAGTGGCGTAATGACCGGTTGCAATCTTATCAAAACCGTCGCCCCACTTGTCATTGAAACAGCCGAACTTGATGAGTTTGTTGCACATCATATCCGGATTAGGGGTGAGTCCCCGCTTGACAGCGTCTATGGTGTAACTGACCACATGATCCCAATACTCTTCGTGGAGAGAAACGACTTCCATCTTACAGCCATATTTGCGGGCGATGAAAGTGGTAATCTCAATATCTTCCTCAGCAGGACAATCGATGTAGCCATCCTTGTCTTCCATTCCGATACGGATATAGAAGATGGTAGGGTCATATCCCTGCTCTTTCAGTTGATGTACCACTACTGAACTATCTACTCCTCCCGATACTAATGCCGCAATATTCATGCTCTTTTCATTCTACTGTCAGACTGCAAATGTACTGCTTTTTCTCTATCTTTGCCCCAATTTTATATTGCCATTGTTGTATGAACCAAAAGATTCTCCGTCTGGCTATCCCTAGTATTATCTCTAATATTACCGTTCCACTTCTCGGAATTGTTGATATGGCTATTGTAGGTCATCTGGGAGATAAAAGTTACATTGGAGCAATTGCGATCGGTAGTATGATGTTCAATATCATTTATTGGAACTTTGGCTTTCTTCGGATGGGTACCAGCGGCTTTACCGCGCAAGCCTACGGGCAGCGCGATTTTGATGAGATCATACGTATTCTGGTGCGTTCTGTGGCTGTCGGTCTCTTTATCGCTCTGGCACTTTTGGTGTTGCAATATCCTTTGGCTTACACGGTTTTGTATTTTCTTGATGCAGGAAAGGAGGTTGAGCACTATGCCTCCATCTATTTTTATATTGGCATATGGGGTGCTCCTGCCGTATTGGGATTGTATGGTTTCAAGGGATGGTTTATCGGTATGCAAAACTCCCGTTTCCCGATGTATATTGCGATTGTGGTCAACTGTGTCAATATAGTGTGCAGCCTTTTCTTTGTCTATGTGCTACATACGAAGGTGGAAGGGGTAGCTCTGGGCACAGTGATTGCACAGTACAGTGGATTGTTCATGGCTGTGATCCTTTGGATGACATATTACGGACGATTCCGAAAGTATATTCAGGTGCGTGAGAGTCTGCGACTTGACCGCATGAAACGTTTTTTTGTTGTTAATCGCGACATATTCTTTCGGACGATATGTTTGGTTGCGGTCACCAGCTTTTTCACTTCAACAGGTGCAGGGATGGGAGATACTATCCTGGCTTCCAATACCTTGTTGATGCAGCTATTTACCATCTTTGCCTATATCATGGATGGTTTTGCTTTTGCCGGTGAGGCTCTTACGGGTCGCTATATAGGAGCAAGAAACCCGGTACTTTTAAAGCGATCGGTGCTTCTGATCTTCTATTGGGGAGGCGGACTGGCAGTTTTCTTTACCCTCTTGTATTCCCTTTGGGGAGATTTATTCCTTCAATTGCTGACCAATAACGAGGAAGTACTGGCACAGTCTGCAACCTACTTCTACTGGGTATTAGCTATTCCGGTTACCGGTTTTGCCGCGTTTATCTGGGATGGTATCTTTATCGGAGCCACTGCTTCTAAAGAGATGAGCAGGGCCATGTTCATTGCCACGTCCTCCTTTTTTATTGCATATTTTCTATTAAGTCCGCAATGGGGAAACCATGCGCTTTGGATGGCGTTTCTCCTTTATCTCTCGTTGCGGGGGATCATGATGACTGTCTGGGCAAAGAAGGCTGTCTATGAACGTTGTGATTGACTTTTACAAAAACCGCATCCGTCGGATCATCTCTTCCATGGAATAGACGGTCAGGGTATAGTCATTTATCTTGTGAATCTCCATCTCCGGAAATTCCTTGACAGTGATATGGATATCACTTTCTTCGGGAGTGTAAACAGCCCGGTATCCATTTCTTTCCAGCGCATTGTTGACCCAGTAAGAGATGTTTTTGGCTGCATTGACATAGATAGGTTCTGCTTTTGGATGTTCATAACGAATCGCACCGGTCTCAAGATCCATCGAGATGCCATTCTTACCAAAGAATCGGTTGAAGGTGCCATCGAGTATCAGGTCTTCCGGCGCGCCACACACAAAATCTTTCTCTCTGTCTAGCATCCAAAGGGAATCGCTCATCTGAATGGCGAGGTCTATGTCGTGTGTAGAAAGAAGAATACTCTTGCCAATACGTGTCAGACGGAGTAAGAGCGACATCGTATCCAGTCTGCTGTTGATATCCAGAAATGCTGTCGGTTCGTCGAGTAAGATAATCGGACATTCCTGTGCCAGGGCTTTTGCAATCAGCACTTTTTGCCGTTCGCCATCACTTAGTTCGGAGAAGTAGCTTTCAGCCATATTGGATATTCCAGTAAACTCCATAGCCTGACAAACCTCTTTTTTATCATTGGCTGTCAGCTGTCCGAAGAAACCGGTATGGGGATATCGTCCTAAAGAGACCATCTCAAAGACGGTGAGTCCACCTGCATGCACTTTGTCAGTGAGTACGACGCCGACCATGAGAGCCCGCTCTGCATCTGAATAACTGGAAATATTCTTATCCATCCAGTACACCTGTCCGGCGAGCGGTTTCTGCGAACCGGCAAGTGTGCGGAGCAAGGTAGACTTACCCGAACCATTGAGTCCCAGCAAACAGGTCAGTTCACCTTGCTCCAGTTCCAGGTTCAGTCCTTTGTGTACTACTGTCTCTCCATTGTTTTGGAGGCGGTAACCAATGGATAGATTCTCAGTTCGTATGCTTGTGACGGTTTTCATCTTTCTAATTGAAGTAATGGATATTCTTTCGGTTCATGATCACATAGATAATTACAGGTGCTCCTATCAGAGGTGTAATCGCATTGAGCGGCAGTACGCCGATATGCCCCGGCATAGCACTGATCAGGTTGCAAAGCAAGGCAATAAGTATTCCTGTAAGAATGGTGACCGGCAACAACTGTTTATGATTGGATGTACCCAGTAATAGTCGGGCAACATGCGGTACAGACAGACCGATGAATGAAATCGGTCCGCAATAGGCTGTGACTACGGCGGTAAGCAGTCCGGCAGTAAGCAGGATCAGCCACCTTGCCTGTTTGATGCGGATGCCTAAGTTCGCTGCATAGTTCTCGCCAAGAAGCAAAGCGTTTAATGGTTTGATGAGTAATAAAGCAGCAATGATCCCAGTCAATGTGACAACTGTAAACAGAGGGATTTGTGAGGAGGCGACACCAGAGAAATCGCCCATTCCCCACAATACGAACGACTGGATATGTGTGCTGGTTGCAAAGAAATTAAGGAAGGAGATGGCTGAAGAGGCGACATAACCAATCATGATGCCAATGATAAGCAGTAATGTGTTGCTGCGTACCCGTGAAGCAAAGAAAAGAATCAGGATCAGCACAACGAAAGCGCCGATGAAAGCTGCGATGATCACAGCCAGACTGCCCACTAAAGAGAGGGCACCCATACTCCCCAGAATCCCTCCGGTGGATAGAATCACAAGGGCAACGCCCAGATTGGCACCCGCGCTGATGCCCAGTATGGAAGGATCGGCCAACGGATTGCGGAACAGCGTTTGCAGGATCAGTCCCGACACTGCCAGAGCGGCGCCTGCGAGCAAGGCCGTCCATGCCTGAGGAAGGCGTGACTGAAAAATGATGGTGGTCCATGCGCCCTTTTCAGCTTCACCTCCAATGAGTACGTTGAGTACTGATCGGAAAGGTATGGATACCGAACCAATGAATATGTTAGCCAGCAGTAGCAGAACCGTCAGAGTAGCCAGAAGAATATAAATACGGTTCATTTGTGTTCTTGTTCTCATTTTTCCTCCATCATTTGAAAATAGATTGGTTGATAGTCGGGCAGCAGTTCAGGGTGGACCAGATGAATCAGATCTGCCAGCAATGCATCCGGTTGCAGTATCCCTTTTTCATAATATCCGCTATAAGTAGTATTGGTATAGATAATTTTCCTTTTCTGCCAAGCCTTGAAATACTTATAACTGTCATTCTCAGCAGCAAAAGCCTGGTAAGTCTTGTTGCGATCACGGTCTGCATCTTTGATGACCCAGAAGTCACTATTCTCTGCTTTTTCGAACACGCTC
Source organism: Bacteroidales bacterium (assembly GCA_963677415.2). Lineage (GTDB taxonomy): Bacteria > Bacteroidota > Bacteroidia > Bacteroidales > JAQUTK01 > JAQUTK01. The sequence goes on from CAXXFJ010000022.1 coordinate 37,777, forward strand.
TCAGGAGAAAGTGCCAGCGATCCAGTTTCAGGAGTCTCTTTCCATAGATAGTTCAGTCCGGCATCTGCGAAAAGCTGTCCCATGTAGCTTTGACCGCCCGGCACATACCATACCTGCCCATATCTCTTTTCTGCAAAGACAGTAGGATGAGACGCTTCTTTGGTCAGATCTTTCAAACTATTATATCTCTTTTCTATTGACTCGAATATCTGGTTTCCTTTCTCTTCTTCTCCCATAAAAGCCGCGATAAACTTGATCCATTCTGCCCTGCCGAGAGGAGAACCCTCCATATAACTGGCATCTTCCGCGATAGGGATGCCGCATTTTCCCATATTGCCATAACCCATACCTTCAAAAGGAGCGGCGAACACCAGTTCGGGAGCAGCTTCCATGAGTTGCTCAATATCGATAGATGAGGCAATGCCCAGACTCCTGATGCTTTTCTTTTGGATACCTTCCTGTATAGCGGGGATATTGATAAATTCAGGTTCAGCGACCGCATTGATGTTCGCAAGTTTGCCGAGTTGCTCCAGGATACCCACATGGATACAGTAGAGGCAAGCCACATTTTGAACAGGCACTTTGACGATTGTTCCGTCCGGATGACTCTTTGGAATCGCTTTGTTGCGGTCTATCAGTATATAGGTGTGCAATATTCGCGAAGAGTCCCAGGGGCTCTTGACTGTGACTTGGGTGTAGGTATCATAGTGATTGATAGAAAAACCGGTGGCATACGATATCTGTACTTCACTTGCCGGGAGTTTCAGAGGCTCAGGTGCTTTCTTGCAACCGGAAAGTAAGATCAGTAACACGAAAAGCAGTAGAGAGCATTGTCGGGGGTGATCATCCATTTGTCTATTCGGATTTGATTGAAGCACAAAAATACAAATTATTATTGAATCATCTCTTTTCTCGTTGATTCTATCTGGCATTGATGCGAGTTGTTTCTTCCTGTTGAGAGCCATATTCTCTCTTTTTCCTTCTGTTCATCCCTTTATTCTGTACACATTTATTATGAGTTGGATGCACAAAAATGATTAATCTGTACCTTTTAGAGGCTGTTTTGATGACAAATACTAAATAACATGCACAGATATCATGTGTGTGTGCAGATTTATTTTACCTTTGCCACTTGAAATTTTAAACAGAAGGACAGATGAGAAAAACTACTTTAGTCGGCATAATGCTGACAGCATTTTCGTTTACCTCTTTTGCAGGTGGACTTTTAACGAACACGAATCAGCATGTTTCGTTTAACCGTAACTTTGCGCGTGAAGCAACCAGACAGATTGATGGAGTTTATTCCAATCCGGCAGGTCTTGCTTTCATGGAAGACGGTTTTTATCTCTCTCTGAACAATCAGAGTGCTTATCAGACTCGTACTATTCATTCAACCTTTGCTCCTTTCGCCGGCAATGTGGATAATCTTGGCAATGCGACCAAAGAGTTCAAGGGAACAGCTTCTGTGCCAATTATCCCGAGTGTATTTGCCGTTTATAAAAAAGGGGACTGGGCTTTCTCTGGTAGCTTTGCAATTACCGGAGGGGGTGGAAAGGCTACGTTTAACAGAGGTCTGGGATCTTTTGAATCAGGAGTTTCATTGGTTCCGGCTATGTTGACAGCTTCCGGTATTGCGGCAAGTCTGTATAGTGTGGATGCTTTTATGGAAGGATCTCAAATTATCTATGGTGTCCAGCTTGGTGCTTCTTATAAGATTACGGACTATTTATCAGCATTCGGAGGTTTCCGTACCAACATTGTAAGCAATAGCTATTTGGGTCATATCCGTGATATAGAGGCAAACATCGGTGGTAATATGACGAATGTAAACGCATATCTTACTGGTGTAGCAGCATCCTATACAGCAGCAAATATGCCTGCTCAAGCTGCTGCTGTTCAGGCAAAGGCAGATGCCCTCGCTGATAAAGAGTTGGATTGTGAACAAACAGGTTGGGGAATAACTCCGATCATTGGTCTTCATTATACTCAAGGTCGCTTGAATGTAGGTGTAAAATATGAGTTTATGACCAATCTGAATATAGAGAATGATACCAAAATAGATAATACCGGACTGTTTACCGATGGAGTAAATACACCGAATGATATCCCGGCTCTACTTACTTTTGGTGCAGAATATGCAATTCTCCCTTCGCTTCGTGCTTCTGCTGGTTATCACCACTTTTTTGATCCTGATGCTAAGATGGCAAACAATAAACAAGCCTTCACTGGTCGCGGAACAAATGAATATCTGGGTGGTTTGGAATATGATATTAATGATTGGATGACTATAAGCTGTGGTGGTCAAATCACAGATTATGATGTCAGTGACAAATATCAAACAGATATGAGCTTCTCACTGGACTCTTATTCAATTGGTGGTGGTTTTGCTTTCAAGTTGAGTGAGAAGTTAAAGATGAATATCGCTTACTTCGAAACTATTTACACTGATGGATCAGAAACCAATCCTAATTACAATACGACCGGCCTTCCTTTGACCGATGTGTATTCCCGTACCAACAAAGTATTTGGTGTAGGTTTTGATTATAAGTTCTGATTGGTCAATTGATACCATTAAAAAAGGCCGTCCGGAAGGATGGTCTTTTTTAATGGTATCAGTCTGTTGAGGGACGCTCTTACTCTTTCCCGATGCTGTCGCTTTCCGCATTCTTCTTGGTGAGATACTCAATTTTTACCTGTGCCATTTTGATCTCCTTTTTCATGAGTTCGATGTCAGTAAGTGTTGCGGCTAGATTGAATGTTTTCTCCAAGGCAATCTTATCGTCTTTGCTCAGGGTAATTGATACTTTTCTTTTTCCTAGAAAGGTAACTTTCAGAGTCTGGTTTTGATTATTGTTGATGTAGCTGATGACACCGTTGTCCGTTCCATTCTTATAGGTGACAATCTCATTGTAGACTCCTCCATCATTAAAGGTATAGTTGTTTGCGCCATCTTCTTCCACGGCCAGTGTGTTTGCAAAGTCACCACCCTTTCCTTCTACTTTAATGGATGAGTGTTTGAGAGGCCCACTACCACGGTAGATACTTGATAGCGCGATCTTTCCCTTTTCGTTGACTGTGGTGCGCAGATAGCAACGATTTACATTCTTTTCAATGATCTGAGTCTTGTAAACCCAGTTGCCAACCTCTTCGTAAGCTGTGTCTTTTTCAAGAATGAATCCTTGCGTGAGTGCTCCTATCTCAGACTCCTTGACCTTTAGTGTGCTGTCGCAATAGCCTATGGTACGTTGCTGCTCTTTGAGTTCGATGTCGCGCATCAGGCGGTTGCCTTGTTTGATTACTTTGTATGCTTTGGGGTAGAAATTGCGAATATTGTCCACTTCCAGTTTGGCTTGGTTGAAGTCGTTGGACTCGTATAATGTGCGTGCAATTTCCAACTGTTCCTTCGCTTTCTTGTCAGAATCATTACAAGCGAAGAGCAAACATAAGCAAAGTGTCAGTGGGACAATGAATTTGTAATTATTCTTTTTCATAGTAAATGCTTTTAATCGAGTGACAAATGTACAGGTTTTATTTGTAATTTTGCAGTCTCAATAGCAGTAAATGATGAAGTTAAACGAGGAACAGATAAAAATACATTTCGGAAATAAGGTCTTTTCGTACCTGTCGGAAGTTCTTGACGAACTCAGTATCGAAGGATATGTGATAGGTGGTTATGTCAGGGATATCTTTTTGAAGCGTCCATCCAAGGATATAGATGTCGTTGTGGTGGGTAGTGGCATCAAGGTGGCAAAAGCATTGGTACGGAAGATCGGAGCACCTGAGACTTCACTTGCTGTATACAAAACCTTTGGAACAGCCCAAGTAAAGTGGGGAGATATTGAAGTTGAGTTTGTAGGAGCCCGCCGCGAATCCTATCAACACGATTCCCGCAAACCGATTGTGGAGGATGGAACCCTGGAAGATGATCAAAACAGACGTGACTTTACAATCAATGCGTTGGCTATCTGTATGAATAAGGATCGTTTTGGCGAACTGGTAGATCCGTTCAATGGATTGGAGGATATGCGAAATATGATTATCCGTACGCCGCTTGATCCGGATATTACGTTTAGTGATGATCCTTTACGAATGATGCGTGCGGTACGTTTTGCAGCACAGCTTCGTTTCGAGATTTATCCTTCTACCTTTGAGTCTATCCGGCAAAACCGAGAACGTATAAATATCATTTCTGCTGAACGCATTGCTGACGAACTGAATAAGATCATGCTTTCTCCCAAACCTTCCGAAGGCTTGTATCTCATGGATGCCTGCGGACTCCTGGAACTGATCTTCCCCGAACTTTCCGCCTTGAAAGGGGTGGATGTGAAACGAGGAGTAGGGCATAAAGATAATTTTCATCATACACTGCAGGTGCTGGATAATCTGTCGCAACATACGGATAATCTTTGGTTGCGTTGGTCTGCCTTGTTACATGATATTGCCAAACCGACGACCAAACGATGGGAAGAAGGAGCAGGCTGGACATTCCATAATCATAATTTCATTGGAGAGAAGATGATACCGGATATATTTCGTCGCATGAAACTTCCTATGAATGAGAAATTGAGATATGTTCAGAAGATGGTTTCTCTTCACATGCGGCCCATTGTGCTTGCCGAAGAGATTGTGACGGACTCAGCGGTGCGTCGTCTTTTGTTTGATGCAGGTGATGATATCGACGATCTTATGATGCTCTGCGATGCCGACATTACTTCCAAAAATTCAGAAAAGGTGCGTCGCTTCCGCAATAATTTCCAATTGGTGCGTTGTAAACTAAAGGAGATTGAAGAGAAAGACCGCCTTCGTGTCTTCCAGCCTCCTGTGACCGGCGAGGAAATAATGGAGACATTCGGTCTGTCTCCTTGTAAAGAGGTTGGACAGATAAAAAGCCATATCAAAGATGCGATTCTTGATGGTGTGATTCCTAACGAATATGAGAAAGCTCGGGAACTGATGTTTAAGATGGCAGCGAAATTAGGATTGAAACCTGTTGAATAAAAGATTTATAGAGAATATGAAGCGAGTAAAAGGGTATTTGCAGAAGAGAAAGAAGATAGTAGCCCTTGTTACTATTCTCGTTCTTTGCGCGGGTACGTTCTTTTATATTACCCGTTTTTCCGGTTTCGGATCAAGGTTTGAGATCTGTGATGATCTTGGTGGCAATATTTTCCCTTCGGTTATCCTTTCTCTTGCAACAACCGACGAACTGGTGATCAAGCCTGCTGATTCTGTGTATGTAGGTAACCCTAAGTCGTGTATTTCAGTAAAGATAAAATCATACAGACCCAACTCGAAGGTACGTATCATAATCTCCGGTAGTCCTTTCTTTGAAGAGTCAATATCAGAGTTTGTACTTGAGAAAGCCTGGACATCCTATCAGGTTTATCCGGATATAGTGTGGAAATATGAAGCACTGAAGGATAATAACCAACCTATTCCTGTCAGTATCTCCATGCAGGTTGAGTTGAATGGTGACGATATTGGACAGCGTGTACGCACTTTCTCTGTACGTAGTATCAATGAGTGTCTGCTCGGTTACCGTGATGCCAACAGAAAGTTTCATGATACCGGAATCTTTTTCGCCGCTTATGTAAATGAAGAGCATCCAATGATAGATCAGCTACTCCGTGAAGCGTTGGATAGTCGTATTGTTAACCGTTTTATGGGTTATCAGAGTAGTGATACGCAGTATGTTGACAAACAAGTCTATGCCTTATGGTATGTATTGCAGTCTCGCAAATTTAAATATAGTTCGGTCTCCAATTCAAGTCTCTCCTCCAATGTCGTCTATTCACAGCGTGTACGTACGCTGGACAATTCGCTTGAGTTTTCTCAAATAAACTGTGTGGATGGAAGTGTGTTGTTCGCCTCGCTGTTAAAGGCTATCAATATTGATCCAATTCTTGTAAAGACTCCGACTCATATGTTTGTCGGCTATTACCTGGATAAGGAGCATAAGAAACTGGATTTTCTGGAAACCAGTATTGTAGGTGATGTAAATCTGGAGGATTACTTTCCGGCTCAGAAACTGGATTCGACAATAGTGGGGAAATCCCGTGGTCAGGTATCGAAATATACGTTTGTGAAATCCAAAGAGTATGCCAATCTGCAATATCAAAAGAACATAGTGAAGTTGAGGAGTCACGAGCCATTTTATATGTTTCTGGAGATCTCCAAAGATATACGGCGAAAGATCCAACCGATTGGCAGATAACAAAAGAAAGCCCCGCATCATTGTGATACGGGGCTTTCTTTTGTTATAGTTTTTATTTCAAGTCTTTCTCTTCTTTGGGATCGATTTCATTGCGATCTTTGTCGAAGAACTGATACTCCAGATAGGCTAGTTTCTGATTTGGAATTACTTTGATTCCCAAACCATATTTAATCTTCCACTGGGTTTTCAGCGAGATGACTCCTTTGTTGATATAGGCTGCGATGTACGGATGTACATGCAGACTGAATTGCTTGATCTGAAGCGTTTCAATCATATATTCGATCTTGTTTTCCAACACGTCTGTAAACAATAGAGAGGGCTGTATTTCACCTTTTCCGTGACAAGTAGGACATTCTTCAGAAGTTGTAATCGTGAGTTCGGGACGAACTCTCTGTCTGGTTATCTGAAGTAATCCGAACTTGGACAATGGCAAAATGTTGTGGCGTGCCCGGTCGTTGGCCATGTTATCACGCATCCGGTCAAACAGTTGTTGCCGATGCTCTGCCGATGCCATGTCAATAAAGTCTACAATAATGATACCTCCCAAATCCCTCAATCGCAATTGACGGGAAATCTCATTGGCTGCCAATAGATTAACATCGATGGCATTTTCTTCCTGGCCGCTGGATACTCTGGAACGGTTACCACTGTTTACATCAATAACGTGCAATGCTTCTGTGTGCTCAATAATCAGATATGCGCCACCTCTGAAAGATACCGTTTTGCCAAACGAGGATTTAATCTGCTTGGTAATTGCAAAATGGTCAAAGATGGGCTCGTCTTCCGAATAGAATTTGACGATAGGAGCGCTGCTCGGCGAGATCAGGGTGACATAATTCAATACCTCATTATATACATCCTTGTCATCTATATAGATGCTCTGGAAGGAGGGATTGAAGATATCACGGATGATACCGACTGTACGACCGGTCTCTTCAAAGATCAAAGAAGGAGTCTTTTTACTCTTTTGTATCCGTATGACGGAATCTTCAAATTCTTTGACGAGAACCTTTAGTTCGTTGTCCAGCTCTGCTACTCTCTTTTCTTCGGCTACGGTACGCACAATTACACCGAAATTCTTCGGTTTAATGCTTTGAATTAATTGTTTTAACCGGGCTCTTTCTTCTGCCGATTTAATTTTTTGTGATACCGAGACTTTGTCTGTGAAAGGGATGAGCACTAAGAAACGTCCTGCGTAAGAGAGTTCAGCTGAGAGTCTCGGACCTTTGGTTGAGATCGGCTCTTTAGCTATCTGAACGACCACTTCCTGACCAACTTTCAACATTTCGGCTATCGAGCCGCTTTTGTCTGATTCAGGGAGGAGTGCAAACTTTTGCAGGGAAAGGGGCCTCTTTCTGTCGCTCAACAATTGTTTCATGAACTTGTTGGTGGACTGGAACTGAGGACTTAGATCCAAATAATGAAGAAAAGCATCTTTTTCATAGCCTACATCGACAAAAGCTGCATTCAAACCGGGCATAAGTTTTTTGACTTTTCCCAGATAAATGTCGCCCACAGAGAATGATATATTCCGAGCCTCAATCTGTAATTCTACAAGATTTTTATCTTCAAGAATAGCAATCGAGACCTCTTTGGGCTTAACTTCTACGATTAATTCACTGTTCACTGATGTTTTCAAATTTATTGTACTAAATGAAACGCAAAGAACAAACCTCTCCGATCAGACTTTGAAGTTTGTTCTTTATTTTACTTTAGAAGCACAAGACTTATTTCTTCTTATGTCTGTTTTTCTTTAGTCTCTTTTTGCGCTTGTGAGTAGACATTTTATGTCTCTTTCTTTTTTTTCCGCTTGGCATTACTTAATCTCCTATTTTAAATATATAACCTTGATTATTTCTTGTTGATTGTAAACGACTTGGCCGGTTTGAATGCCGGGATGTTGTGAGCGGGTATCACAATTGTCGTATTCTTTGAGATGTTACGAGCCGTTTTTTCTGCTCTCTCTTTTACAATGAAGCTGCCGAATCCTCTTAGATATACATTTTCTCCAGAAGATAAAGAATCCTTTACTGTTTCCATAAAAGCTTCAACAGTAGAAAGAACAGTTGCCTTGTCAACGCCTGTGCTCTTTGAAATTTCGTTCACAATGTCTGCTTTAGTCATTTCTATAAAATTATTTCGTTAAACATACCATTTTAATTGAGCTGCAAAGATATACTTTTTTTCTCTCATTGCTAAAGCTTTCTTATTTTTTTCTGCAAAAATGCTCCTCTTCAGCCATTTTTCAAGTAGTTTTGTAAGCTCAAAAATCATTAATTTGAAATAATGCTAAAACAAGAACCTTCTGATATACTGATTCCTGCAGAATTTGTACAGGAATTTAGAGAGACTTTAAGTGTCTGGTTTGAAGAGAATAAAAGGACGTTGCCATGGAGAGAGATAAATGATCCTTACCTTATCTGGATTTCTGAGATTATACTTCAGCAAACACGGGTTGCACAAGGCATGGATTATTATCTGAGGTTTGTCAGGCGTTTTCCTGATATTCATTCTTTGGCAGTTGCCGGGGAAGATGAAGTGCTTAAATACTGGCAGGGTTTGGGCTATTACAGTCGAGCCCGTAATCTCCATCAGGCAGCGCAATTTATGATGGATCGGTTTGGCGGACAGTTCCCCACCTCTTATATCGATGTTCTCTCTTTGAAAGGTGTTGGTGAATACACTGCTGCTGCGATTTGTTCTTTTGCTTACAATGCTCCCTTTGCGGTGGTCGATGGTAACGTTTATCGTTTCCTTTCCCGACTCCTGGGCATTGACAAACCGATTGATTCCTCTTCCGGAAAGAAGTTTTTTTCAGAGTTAGCCCAACTGCTTCTTGATAAGCAATCTCCCTGTGCTCATAATCAGGCAATGATGGAGATGGGTGCGATACAGTGCGTTCCTCTTTCACCTACCTGTACTCAATGTCCTTTTGCCAACCGTTGCTATGCTTTATTCCATTCGAGTGTCGATCAGTTGCCGGTTAAACTTCACAAGACAAAAACACGTGCACGCTACTTTGCCTATTTCTTTCTGTCGCAGGGAGAATCACTTTATATTCATAAGCGGATTGGCAATGATGTGTGGAAGAATCTATATGAGTTGCCACTCGTTGAGACTGAAGTCCCCTGTGATGAGGCTTTTCTTTCCAATGCCGAACCAGTAAAACAATGGTTGGGAGGTGCGCAGCTCTCTTGCCCAAGTTATCAGACGAAGCATATTCTTTCTCATCAGGTGATTCATGCTTCCTTTTATGAAATTGAACTATCTGAGCAGGTTGAGGTTGAAGGCGCTCTGAAGATTAGCAAAGATGAACTTAACTGCTATCCGGTTTCAAGACTGATTCATCTGTTTTTGGAAAATAGACATGGGGAATTGCTCGTCTGACATTGAAAATAGAATCTCCCTGAGCAATAGCCGTGTTATTGCTTAGGGAGATTAGAGTAACTTCCTTCCTGTTTGAAAAGATTATTGCTGATCGCTTTTCTTCTCTTTCTTTGCAAGCATGATGATGTTATACACAAACTCTACGATCCATGCTTCAGAAAACCCCAGTGTTTCTTTGTACTTACGCACGTTGCCCGCTGTTTTCTGTACATCGACAGCCTTGAAACTAGTTTTAGTCAGAATATCATGAATGGTTTTCTCTGTCATTCCCCGCAATACACTTTTGAAGATCGAAGGAACCCTGAATTTCCATTGCATCAGGTTGCCCATCAATAACAGGAGGTCATTCGAGAAACCTTGAAACTGAAAGAAATACGTGTTGAGGCTGTTGATGTTTTTGCAATTCTTCTTTACTGATCCTTCAATTTCAGTGAAGAAAGCGTCTGACATACCATAATATTGTGATAATATCTTACGTGAACGCGACTTTTCTGCCACACCCACTTTGCCGTTGACAGTGGTTACTCCCATGGTCCGCTTGAACTTTGCCAGGTCAGGTAAGTAATTAAGATTGGTAATTCCCAGCTGTAGAGCCATTACTGACTGGAGATAGATGCGGATCAGAGTTACATATTCTTCTGTGTTACCTTTTGCATCAAGTCCATTGTCGTCTTTATTCTTGAAGATTTTAGAAAGCAGATTCATTCTTTTGTCTGTTTTATTTGATTGTATATATTTAAACCGGGGCGAAATTCGGCAAAACAGGCGAAACATACAAGAGATAGAGTGAAAAGTTACGAACAATCTTCTGCAAAGAGACAAAAAACTGAAAGTATTAGAAATGTTTTTCTGCCATTCATGAAATAGTATTACTTTTGAAGTTAAATGTATAGTCATAGATGACCAGTGATTTTAATACTAGTTAGATGAAGAAATATAGATCAAACCTGATCCTATCCGCTCTTATTTTATGCGGAGGAATATTTGGAGTACAGGCGCAATTGCCGCTTACGTTGGAACGTGTAGTACAAGGAGGTATTATCCAGACTACCGGTATGGGGAGTCTAAGCTGGCTGAAAGATGGTGAGCGATATTCAGCCATAGAAAAAAACAAAAATGGAGCGACCGAGATTGTTGCTTATACTGCAATGGATAATGTCCGTCAGGTTCTGGTGCCTGATTCCCTACTAATTAATAAGGAGACTAAACAATCGCTTCAGGTGCGAAGCATCTCCTGGAGCTCTGATAATAGTAAGATTCTCATCTATACAAATACACGCAGGGTATGGCGGTATGACACCCGGGGTGATTACTGGGTGTTGTCTCTCACAGATCATTCGCTTCGGCGTTTGGGCACAACCCTACCCGAATCATCCCTGATGTTTGCCAAGTTTGCACCCGATGGTACCAAGGTTGCATATGTTTCGGGAAATAACTTGTATGTGGAAGAGCTGGCAACCGCTCAGATTCTTCCGCTCACTACGGATGGCAATAATCACATTGTCAATGGTACATTTGACTGGGTATATGAAGAGGAATTTGACTGTCGCGACGGTTTCTGCTGGAGCCCGGATAGTAAGTTCATTGCTTATTGGCAGTCTGATACGGAGGGCACAGGCGTCTTTGATATTATCAATAATGTTGATTCACTCTATCCGAAAATTAAAGAGTTTCCGTATCCTAAGGCGGGGACACTTAATTCTGCGGTTAAGATCGGAACAGTCTCCGTTTCCGGCGGCCCAACTACCTGGTTGCCTATTCCGGGTGATCCCCGCAATAATTACCTTCCCCGCATGGAGTTTATCCCGGATAGCAACGAACTTTTGATTCAGCAGATGAATCGTCAGCAGAATACCAATAAGGTATGGGTTGCTACGATCAGTTCATCAGCACTTCGTTTGATTCTTACAGAAACCGATACTGCCTGGTTGGATGTGAATAACAATATCAAGTGGCTGAAAGGCAATCGTTATTTCACATGGGAGAGTGAGCGGAGTGGCTACCGTCATCTCTATCGTGTGAGCCGTGACGGTAAAGAAATCATTCCGATCACAAAGGGTGACTTTGATTACATTGCACCTGTAGGAATGGATCAGGATAAAGGATGGGTCTATTTCATTGCTTCCCCGGACAATTTCACACAACGTTATCTCTACCGGGCTTCACTCAATGGTAAAGGTAAAATAGAACGTCTGAGTGCGGACAACCAAGCCGGTCAGCACAGTTATAACATGTCACCCACAGGAAAATGGGCGGTGCATACATATAGTAATGCAGCTACCCCTCCGGTGATTGATATGGTTTCTTTCCCGCAACTCAAGTCTGTGCGTGTGATTACTGACAATGCCAAAGGGCTTGAGCAATACAAGACGCTCGGAGTCTCTCCCAAGGAGTTTGTCAAAGCGACTTCCGGCGAACTCACCCTGGATTGCTGGATGATCAAACCCATTGGTTTTGACTCTACCAAAAAATATCCGGTAATCATTGAAGTGTATGGTGAACCCGCCTCCTCAACCGTGCAGGATGTATGGCAGGGAGGTGATTTGTGGAATCAGTACATGGCCAATCAGGGATATATTGTCATTAGTATCGACAATCGTGGAGCAAACGTGCCCAGAGGCAGAGAATGGAGGAAATGTATTTATGGAGAGGTAGGCACGTATGCCAGTGAGGACCAGAGCCGGGCGATTCAGGATCTGGGTCGACAATATTCCTTCATTGATCTTTCCCGTATTGGTATTACCGGATGGAGTGGAGGAGGCAGTCAGACACTCAACTGTATGTTTCGTTATCCAAATGTGTTTCATACCGGTATAGCTGTCGCTTTCGTTGCCGATCAGAAGTTGTATGACACCATCTATCAGGAGCGTTACATGGATACACCACAAAATAATCCGGAGGGATATAAGAAAGGTTCGCCGATCAGTCATGTCTCAGGCCTCAAAGGTAACCTGCTTCTTATGCATGGTACTGGTGATGATAACGTTCATTATCAGAACTGCGAACTTCTGGCCAATGAGCTCATCCGTCAGGGGAAGATATTCTCCGAGGTATCCTATCCGATGCGAAGTCATGGCATCAGTGAAGGTGCAGGAACATCCTTGCATGTGCGCAAAACGATGGAAGCTTACTGGCTGAAGAACCTTCCTGCTGGTGCCCGCTAACCAATTGATATTTCAAGAATGAACAAATAGATTGTAAAATAGAAAACTATGGATTACAAGATTGTACATCGTCCGGAGAAGAGTCGTTTTGAAACGGAAGAGGAATGTGTGATTGCCTATGTGGACTATCTTGTGAAAGGAAATTCTTTCGATATTGTTCACACAATAGTGCCTAAGCCACTGGAAGGAAGAGGTGTGGGCACCTCGTTGGTACGCTCCGCCTACCAATATGCTATTGACAATGGATTAAAACGAGAGGCAACTTGTCCATTTGCTTCCATCTGGCTAAAGCGTCATCCTGAATATGATAATGAAGACTTGTTTGATTGACACTCAGTCCGGATCGTGCCACACTCCCCATACATGACCTATTTTACAGTAATAATCTGCTCTTCCGGACTATTTCCCGGAGGTGCAATGACACTTCTAAATACTACTCCCTGCTAATAGCTTTGGTCAGTATCTTACTTCACTTTTGTTCCCGTATTCAACCATATTCTGAGATCTAAACCATCAAAAAAGGTTAAATACGAGGCTTTATAGAAAATAACTAAACATTTAGTTTGAAAACTAAACTATTAGTTATATGTTTGCATCGTGAAACATAAAGAAAGAAATATGATGGCAGAAAACAAAGAACTAACTAAGGTTGAGTTGCAACTTATGAACGTCCTCTGGAATATAAAAGAGGGCTTTGTGAATGATATTCTGGTTGAGCTTCCCGAACCGAAGCCGGCTTATAATACAGTATCGACTTTTATGCGAATCCTTGTTTCTAAGGAGTTTGTCGGTTACACCAGCTTTGGTAAGAGTCACCGCTACTATCCTTTGATTACCAGGGAAGCATATATGGATTCCTATCTGACCGGAGTAAAGAATACCTTCTTCAGAGGCTCTTTTGCTTCGATGATTTCATTCTTTGCAGAAAAGGAGAAACTCTCCTCCAGAGAGATAAAAGAGATTGTAGAGATTCTTGATGATAACAAAAACCAAAATTGAATCAACTATGGAAATAATTACTCTGTTCTTACCGGTTATCAAGTTTGTGTTGGCTTCAGCATTGATGGCATTATTTTACCTGCTGTTATATCGTGAGAAATCAAGATATACACATGCACGGATATTTCTGCTTTCCATCGTGCTTGTATCGCTTCTTGTGTCACAGTTTCAAGTAGAGGTTTTTACTCCTCCGGCACGAGTTGTGGAAGTTGAAACTTCGCAATCGGCAACTCCTGCCAATCAACTTACAATTAACGCACCAGCAGTAGCGCAAACTGTGACACCAACGATGTCGCAAACAGTGGCTCCTTCTGAAGCACAGACCGTGGAGCACGCTGTTTCACCTGTTACTTCAACAGCTTCACCTGTTTCTCTATCTGATCCAATTGCTTCATCTGCAACGGTTGAAACATTGCATCAGTCCGTTTCTGCACCTGAGCAACTCGGTTGGTTGAAGTCCCTTACAATTCCTCAGATAGCACTTCTGATATATATATCTGTTGCAGTTGTCTTATTTTTACTTTTACTGGTTCAGCTTTTCCGCATCTTGTATATCCGCTACCGTGGAGAGCACAAGATTATTGACGGATATGCTGTAATTGTTCATCCCTCAGTGCCAACCCCCTTCTCTTTCCTCACCTTTATCTTTATGGGTACGAATCTGTCGGGCAACAAACTGGATATCATTATCAAACATGAAAGCTGGCATATCCGTCACCGTCATTACATTGACGCTATAGCTATTGAGCTACTTGTCCGCATCTTCTGGTTCAATCCGGTGTTGTGGTGGGTACGCAAAGAGCTTCGTAACATCGACGAGTTCCAAACTGATCGGAGTCTGCTCGATGACGGTCAGGAAATATATCAATACCAGACCACTCTTCTTGAAGAAGTGATGGAAGGTAATCCCTATTTAGCAAATGGTTTTAATAGTTCATTTATCAAAAAACGTTTTATCATTATGAAACACAACTCAAAGATCCGTTTTACCAAGCTCCGCCAGACTATGATTGTACCTTATGTAGCAATCCTGTTTGCCTTGTTTTCTTTTACCACAGGGAAAGCTGAAGTTCGCTATGTGGAAAAACCAGTTGCAGAGTCCGAAGCTCTTACACAACCCGACACTTCTTATGTCACTAAAATGGCCAATGGCATGGATATGACCTATACGATTAAGACCAATGTGGTTGATACAGCTGCTTCTGTACCGTCTATGGCAGCAATGACAGAGAAAAGTATCGTAAAATCAATCGACAGTGTTGCTGATCAGCTTAGCGTTATGATTGATGCACTGAAAGAGATCAAAAAGGCAGGTGGTGCCAACGAAATGAATGGCAAAAAGCTTCTCGGATTACTCAATATTCAGTTTAACGGACAAGGAGTTGAAGATATGACACCTGCATTGTCGGCTGCGTTGAATAAATCTTTTGAAGGTGTTGATCTGGACAAAAGCATCAACAATCTGACTCAGATCCGAAAGGACGTTATAAAGCTCAAGACAGCTAAATCTTCTCCAATGGAAAAGGGTGTGGCAATGTCTGCTCAAGTGATGAAGATCATGCAGGATGAATTGTTTTCCAATCTGATTGGTAATATTATGCCTGTCATGATGGAAACTTTGATGGGAAGTATGCAGACAATGATGGAAGGATTTGGAGTGAAAAATGCTGATCAGATTGGAAAGGTTACAAAAGCGTTTATGCCTCTTGTAAATACGGTTGACGCAGATGATACAGAAAAAGCCGATGAAGCAGCGGAGGTTGAAGATGCGGAAGACGCAGAAGAAATGGTTGCTGATACGGCAGTGTTTGTCAGTTATTTACCTTCAGAAAAAGCACAGAAAATCAAAATAAGTACTGAGCCTTACCAGCAAGGATCAATACGTTTACTCTACATTGACAAACAAAAAGAGGAAACACGGGTCACATTACTTTGCTCCATAGACTCTAACTCACATTGGTATCAGTTTGATGATGTCTTTTCTATCATTGATAAAAAAAGTGGTGATCAGTATCGCATCAGATCCATAGAAGGTAACTATTCGCTCAATAAAAGGATACAGATCACAGGTCATCAAGGGAAAATGGTCGAATTTACATTAGTATTTCCTCCTTTGAAATCATCGGTTAAGAAAGTAGATATTATGGATGTGAGAGATAATTTTCAACTGCTTGTTGCGGGTCCAAATAATGGAAAGATTTTTGGATTTGGAGATGTTGAAATCAACAAATACAAGAAGCCCGCTGATAAACAAGGAGCAAAGATCTACAAGTAAATCAAGGTACTCAAAAAGAAAGGGAAGGACAACACATACGTTCTTCCCTTTCTTTTTGGGTAAAAAAAGGAGAGCATCTATTTTCTGAAAAGTGTGAATGAAGACAAAACAATGCGACCACAGTTCTTTCAATTATTTGTCCAATCTTCTTGCTCATAAAGATTTCTTCTTACTTTTGTGCAAACAAAGATGTACTGTACATATTCAAAACAAATTCTTATTGAGACATGATTAAAATGAAACACCTTTTTACCGGATTGTTTTGCCTTATAGCTTTTTGTACACAAGCAGAGCAAACAATTATTGTGTCTCCCAAAGGGAAAGACACCAACACCGGGACATTGAAAAATCCCTTGCAAACGCTTCAAAAAGCAATTGATATTGCGGAGAAATCAGGAGAAGCCGAACTCCGTATTCATCTCCGTGAAGGAACCTATTATCTTCCCGCCTCTTTACAGATTACTTCTGAGGCGTTTAAAGACAAGTCACTTCTGATTTCCGGCTTTGAAAATGAAAAAGTCACCTTGAGTGGCGGCGCCAAGCTGACTCCGGAATGGGAGAAGGTGCCCGGAACTTCTTATTGGAAAGCAAAAGTAGCAGAGACAGGATTCGACCAGTTATTTATCAATCATCAGAAACGGATATTGGCCAGAACTCCCAATTATACGGAAGATATTATTCTGAATGGCTATTCCAGTGATGTCCTTTCTCCTGAAAGAGTGCAGCGTTGGAAGAATCCGAAAGGGGGATTCATTCATGCACTTCATAGTGGGGAATGGGGAGATATGCACTATGTGATCACTGGGAAGAACGGGGATCAAGTGACGTATGAAGGAGGATTTCAAAACAATCGTCCCTCTGGGATGCATTCGAAATATAGGTTTGTAGAAAACATCTTCGAAGAATTGGATGCCCCCGGCGAATGGTATCTGGACAAGGAGCAGTCCACCCTTTATTATTATCCATGCGAAGGAGAGAATATCCAGAAAGCACAAGTAGAGGTAGCTCTAATACCTTCACTCATCGAAATCATAGGAACGGAGAAGAAGGCCATCAAGGATATTACCATTCGTAACCTTCGTTTCATACAAACCACCCGCACATTCATGGGAACCTACGAACCGCTGATGCGCAGTGACTGGCGCATCTACCGTGGTGCTGCTGTGTTCATGGAGTTTGCCGAACAGTGCGCCGTGACCGATTGTGAGTTTACTGATCTCGGAGGCAACGCCCTTTTTATCAGTAAGTACGCACAAGGCTGCACACTCTCCGGCAATCATATACATCATATCGGTGCCAGTGCGATCTGCATTGTGGGCGATACATCGGCTGTCCGTTCACCCTCTTTTGAGTATGGACAGTTTGTCCCGTATGAACAGATGGATCAGACACCGGGTCCAAACAATAATCTCTATCCCCGTCAGTGCACCGTTGAAGATAATCTGATTCATCACATCGGACAGGTAGAAAAACAGTCTGCCGCAGTGGAAATTCAACTCGCCGCACAGATTAATGTGCGTCACAATACCATGTATCAGATGCCTCGGGCAGCCATCAATGTGGGTGACGGTGCCTTTGGCGGACATGTCATCGAATTTAATGATGCTTTTAAGACTGTTTTGGAGACCAGTGACCATGGCGCATTCAACTCCTGGGGGCGCGATCGCTTCTGGCACCCCTCTTACGGCACCATGGAGAAACTGACGGCAGAGCATCCCGAACTGATCCTGCTCGATGCACTTTATACGACAACCATCCGTAACAACCGTTTTCGTTGTGACTTTGGCTGGGATATTGATCTCGATGATGGAAGTTCCAACTATCATATATACAACAACCTCTGTCTGAAAGGTGGCATCAAATTGAGAGAAGGCTTTTACCGCACCGTTGAAAATAATATCCTGGTCAACGGTGCGCTTCATCCCCATGTCTGGTTCAAGCAGAGTGGTGATGTGATCCAACGCAATGTATTTATGCGTGCCTATCAACCCATTCAACTGCACGGTTGGGGCAAGACGGTTGATTATAACTTCTTCAACACACCGGACAATCTTGCTTTTGCACAAAAGAATGGAGTCGATCCACACGGCACTTCCGGTAAGTTATCTTTCCGGGATGCAGCGAAAGGAGACTTTACGATCGAAGAGGGATGCCCTGTTTTCAATATCGGATTTGAAAACTTCCCGATGGATCAGTTTGGCGTCACTTCACCCGCATTAAAAGCATTGGCCGAACAGCCGGAGATGCCAAAAATCATCCTGGCAGATGCCTCTGATATGAATAAAGAATATGAATGGTTGGATGGCAAAGTCCGTGCGGTCAATGGTTTGGGAGACCGGTCCGCTTTTGGGTTACCCGACGAAAAAGGAGTCATACTGCTGACTGTTACCAAAGGGGGAATCCTGGAAGCAGCCCAACTGCAGTCCAAAGATGTCATACGAAGCATCAACGGGACTCCGGTAGCAACGATCAATGACCTCTTTGTCATTACAGATGGAGAGCGATGGCGAAAGGTTTACAGAGTTGAAATCTTCAGAGATCAGAAGCTGATAAATGCAACGATCGAACTAAACAAATAACGTTCGAAAACAAGAAAGCCCGCTTCATCCAAGCGGGCTTTCTGTATTTATAGGAGGAACATAAATTATTTGCGATCCAGTTTCAGTTGATCCACTACCGGTACTTTCACACCAGAAACAGTAGTCTGCCTGGTGTCGTTCTGTTGTTCAAATATCACAATCTTATTACTACCTTCCTTCAGCAAGCAGCCCGGTAAGTAAAGCGTCTGTTGAGGCCCCACTTTCCAGTAGCGTCCCAGGTTGAAACCATTTACAAAGACAATACCTTTGCCCCACTTGTCCATATCGAGAAATGTATCACCCACTTTATCTATGCTAAATTCACCTTCATAGATGACCGGCTGCCCTTCAGTATAGCTTGGTTGTAGATCTTTCAATTCAGGCACCTCGCTCATAGGAAGTTTATACATCTCCCAGTTGCCTGTCATTTCGATGCCATTGATCTTCACCGGAGTGATGAGGCCCTTTGTGTTGTAGATGATTTTAGCACCATAATTGATACGACCCATATTCTCCACCAGAATATCCAATGTGCTATTAAAAGGAATATCAATTTGCATACTATCCTTCTCAAATACACGGTTCAGTTCGCCGACCTTCTTGCCATTCACATATACCAGCGCATAGTCACGGATACCGGTAATCTTCAGTTCACCTTTGATCGGTTGGTTGAAATGTCTGCGATACAACACGTATCCATGTCCCTGATTCAGATCCTCAAAACTCATCACCGTGTCATTCTCCACCGGAGTCATGCCGCTTACCACGTCAAACAAGTTGACACTCTTGGTCAGACTGATGCTTGGAATCTCAATCACAGGAATCTGTTCGGGGATAGCCGGGATCTCATAATCCACATATTTTTTCATTGTGTCGCGGATAGCCAAATACTTCTCTGTTGCCCAACCAGCCTCACTGATAGGAGCGTCATAGTCGTATGTGGTCATGTCAGGCTGTATATTCTTATCCGAGCTATAGTTGGCACCGGAAGTAAAGCCGAAGTTTGTGCCTCCGTGCACCATGTAAAAGTTGAAGCTGACAGTATCTCTCAGGTATTTGGCAGTCTGGCTAGCCACACTTCTGGCAGAAGACTTAGGAAAAGGTTCAGCCCAGTGATCCAACCATCCCGGATAAAACTCAGCGACCATGTATGGACCTTTTCCACCATTAAACTGATTGACTATTTGTTTCAGATTCTTGATATTACTTTCGCCATTGGCCGTAGGAAGAGCCCCTTCGATAGAGCCACCCTCAAACAGCCAGCTCCCATCCGAAGTAAACATAGGAATATCAAAACCCGCTTCAATCAGTTGCTGACGAATGGCAGCACTATATTTCTTATGAGTCTCCAACGAAATGTCAGGACGCTGAGCCACATAAGAACCAAATTCATTCTCAGCCTGAACCATAATCAGCGGACCTCCTTTAGTAATCTGCAGGTCGCGCACCTGGTCGGCCAGTTTGTTGATATAGACCTTACAAGAATCAAGAAACAGTTTGTTGTCCGTACGGATGACCAGCCCCGGAGTCTTTTGCAACCACCAGGGATATCCACCAAATTCCCATTCCGCACAAGCATAAGGGCCCGGACGTAAGATAACCATCAAACCCTCTTCACCGGCAATCTTTATAAATTCAGCGATGTTGCGGCTCTCTGTCTTAAAGTCCCAAACCCCGGGAGCCGTCTCGTGATAATTCCAGAATACATACGTTGCAACTGTATTCAGTCCCATAGCCTTCATCATCTTCAGACGATGGCGCCAATAAGGAGCCGGCACACGTGCGAAATGCATCTCACCGGAATGGATTTGAACAGGCTTACCATCATACAGGAAGTTACCGTTTGCGACGGCAAATGTGTGTTTTGCATCTTTTGCTTCTTTAGCAAGATTACCACAACTTGTCAGCACAAAAAGAGCCACGAGCAAAGTTGAGAGTAGTTTTTTCATAAGTTATTAGTATTGGTGATTCGTATTATTATAATGTAATGTGGCAGTTCAATGCAGAAAAGCCACTACCCTGCAAAAGTAGGAAATAGATTCTTTTTTACGATGATAAATCGCTCAAAAAAGGAGTATTCTTATCATTTTCTCAACGTCCATAGTATCGGATAAAAAAGGAAAGACCATTCAGTCAGGAGTAATTGTTCCAGACAATCAATTTACTGAATATCGTTAAGCGTCGCACATATTAGCAAAATAATTTCTTACTATTGACATAGCAGGTCATTTAAACGAACTATTATACTGCCTTTACTTTCATAATAATGCAGCATTTCGTCAATTTTCTTTTTGTCATAGCTTGTAATGCAATCAGAGATGACATTAACTTTATAATTTGCCTTACATAAATTGAAACAGGTTGATTTAACACAAGCAACAGCATCTGCTCCTGTCAGGTAGAACTCACATATTTCATTTTTATTGATAAAGTCTGCAAATTCCTCACTACTTAATGCGTTTCCTTTGTATTTTGTAAAAACATTAGTTGATACTCTTTTTAAATCTGATACTAATTCAGACCCACGTGTATTGGGTTTAAAAGTCCTCGTACCGTCTGATAAATTTTCATGCCTTATATAAACAACATGAATATCATTATCAACTGCCCAATCTATGGATTTATTTATATTATCAATTATATCCTTGTAATTCTTTGTTATATCATTTTGAATGTCTATTATTACTAATGCTTTTTTCATTGTTATTACTTACTTGTGTCCTTGTTGGACGGTTATTAATTTGTTTAACATTCTCGAAAGCAAAGGTATTAAAAATATTACATCCTGATAATAGACATACACTAACCGATGCGAAATTAGACTTCTTTCATCTTGTTTTGTATAGTATCACTAAAGAATTTATCTATTATGCTCGAATCTACGCACACAGGTGCTCTGATCCGTGCAGATATTCCTTTTTGCACAGAGAATAAAGGATCTCATTCTTGCACCTTTATAAAGCAGACAGAAAACTAGAATCGGTGTTTTAGAACAATTTGACTTGAAATGAAGAAGAGGATGATCTTGCCAAGTTTGGAGTCAAAAGAGGAAATCAAGCCGCTCTCGAATATTTTTCACTTTCCTATAATACTGATAAATAGCGTATTATACATTCGGAAATTTCGTCCGTATGCATGACAAATTTCTACCTGAAGAAATGTTTATTGCATAGGCATCGGATGACAAAAACTATCTGATGTCTTTACAAAAACTATTAGAAGAAATTCGGATCTTTTCAGGCCGTTTTTTACGATGGTGACAGGATTCTAAAATCGGTGTTTTAGAACAATTTGAGGATACCTCCCGATATTGCTTCTTGGATTTCAAGTTCTTTAATTTATTGATGATTAATTAAAGAACTGTCGTAAAAGTGAAGAATAGTTTTTATATTTGGGGCGAATTTGTAAATATAAACAAGGAAGAACACAAGAATAAGCCAAAGTGTGAAAATTGAATATTCTTAATCAATTAATAGGGATTACAATCTGTATTGTGTATTTTTGCACGGATAAAATTGATTTTGAATGAAAATAAGTCAATAGTCAAACAAGAAACTCAAAACATAACCTTAAAGCATGTCTCAGCGTATAAAATTTATCATATCAGAATTAGAAGATCAATATTTATGTCAAGATAACAATAGACCTTGGATTATTGGATTTAGTGGAGGAAAAGACTCAACAGCAATGCTTCAATTAGTATGGCTTGCCATCAAACAAGTACCCAGAGAATTGAGAAAAAGAGATGTTTATGTAATTTGTAATGATACTCTGGTAGAAAACCCTATAATTGTTGAGTATGTAAATACAGTCCTGAAGCAAATTGAAAAAGCAGCGGTTGAACAGGATATTCCTATAAAAGTAAAAATCACTCGTCCAAGGCTAGAAGATTCTTTTTGGGTTAATATTATTGGTCGAGGCTACCCAGTTCCTAACAACGTTTTTCGTTGGTGTACAGATAAAATGAAGGTTAAACCTACTGCCCGTTTTATTACAGAACAAGTGGCGGAAGATGGAGAAGCTATTATTTTAATTGGGACTAGAAAAACGGAAAGTGCAACTAGAGCAAGGTCGATAAAGAAGCATGAGATCAGAGGCAAACGATTGACAAAACACACTCATCAAGCAAATACTTATGTTTATTCGCCTATTCGAGAGTTACATCTTGAAGAGATCTGGTATATCATTAACACGATGACATCACCGTGGGGCGCTGATAACTCCAAATTGTTTCAGATTTACATGGATGCAAGTGCAGATGATTATGAATGCCCTACGGTAGTGACTGACAAAAGTCATTCATCCTGCGGTCAAAGTCGGTTTGGCTGTTGGACTTGTACTGTTGTTAAAGAAGATAAGTCTATGACAGCATTGGTTAGTAAGGGGCAAGAGTGGTTAGCGCCATTATTGCAACTGCGTGCAAGTATGGTCGACAAAAGAAATATCTCCACAAACAGAATGTCTATTAGAAGAAATGGACAAGAAGCAGTGACAGAGGATGGACATAACCAAGGTTCATATACTGAAGATTATAAAGCAGATCTTTTAAAAGAGCTTTTAACCGCACAATATGAAGTGCAAAAATTTAAGCCAGAAGTAGAATTGATCACTAATCAAGAATTAGTTGCAATTCAAGTGATTTGGCATAGAGAATTATATTTTAAATACCAAGTTTCCGATATCTACAACAATATCTACAATAAAGGAATTGATATGAGAGTAAGAGATGAAAAAATTCAAAAGGAAATAGATCTTTTAAAGACAGTTTGTGATGGTAAAAGTTCTGATTTTGAACTTATCCAAGAATTATTAGTAATGCAGAAGAACAAAGCTTTATTAAACCGCAAACGCGGTTTAAAAGATGATATGGAGCGTGTAATTGAAAAGTACATAAATCAAGAGTCTTAAAATGTTTATAAAAGAAATTGAATTAAATAACTTCAGGATATACAAGGGATATAATAAAGTATATCTTTTGCCTTCTGAAGACAAAAACATTATTCTCATAAGTGGGAAAAATGGCTTTGGAAAAACAACTTTTTTAATGTCGTTGGTTTGGTGCTTATATGGTAAACAAATGGAAAAAGTAGATGAACTTTATGAGAAAGAAATTAGAGATAAAGGAAATTATACAAAGTACATTGCGAATAGCCTAAATACAAAGGCATTTGAGGAAGGCGTAACTGAATTCTCTGTTTCAATAACTTTTTCGGGGGTAAATATACCAGATGTTACATGTAAAGAAGTAAAAATAACCAGATCATATAATGTTATTTCAAACACTTCAGATCGTGTAGAAGTATTGATTGATGGTTACCAAAATGAATTAATCGAAGACTTAACAAAGGAAAACCAAAGAGGTGAAGAAATATTTATTCGAGATTTCATATTACCGATAGAGATCGCGAAATTCTTTTTCTTTGATGCTGAGAAAATAGTATCACTAGCTGAAGTAAACTCACCTACACAAAGAAAACAATTAAGTAAAGCATATTCAGAAGTGCTAGGGATTCAGAAATATGAGGATTTAAAAGCTAATCTTGAGGAAAAGCAAGATGACTATCGGAAACGCTCTGCAAAGCCTGAAGAGAAAAAAGAATTAAATCAATTGCATACTGACATTGAAAATGCTCAAGACGAAATTCGCTCTTTAGGAGATAGAATTGATGATTTGAAACATGAGAAGAATCAAAATGAAAAAGATGCTGAAGATATTCAGAGGCGCTTAATTCGTGATGGTGATAAAATGACTGTTGAAGAATTGAACGTATTCAAACAAGAACAAGCAAAATTAGAAGAGAAGAAACTAGAACTTCAAGAACAATTGAAAGATTATTTTGATTTAATCCCTTTTGTGTTAGCTGGCGAAACAGTTAATAATGTCTCTGAGCAACTAACAATTGAGAGAGATTTGTCTGATTTAAAATTTAAGCAAGATGATGTAAATGAGAAGATTGTTCAAATCAGACAAGATATAGAGTCAGAGAAAATCAAAACAAACACTGTATTTCATGTTCCTACTGCTGATTTTTATGATAACCAAATTAAAAGATTGGTTAGAAAGTATTTCTATTCAGAAGAGGTTGAAATACCAACTAACATAACTACACTTCATGACTTTTCTAATGCTGAAGTAAATGAGTTTAATCAATTAGTCTCAACATTAAAGCATTCATTTAAAGATTCATTCACTCGGCTTAACTCGGACTACTCATATCTAAGAAATCAGTTGGATGGAATATACAGAAAAATTCGTGATGCTGAGAAGAATGCTGAAAATGAATATATTAGCTCATTAAGAGAAAAGAAGGATAGTCTTGATAAACGAATTATTTCAATAGAAAGTGAAATATCGATCCTTAATCAGAAAATAGGTGAACTTCAAAATCAAATCAAGACTTTTAGACAACGCCAAGAAATTCTTCGTAAAAAGATTGACGATTCAAGTCAATATACTGAAAAGGAGAAACGAACAAAACAATTAATATTGAAGTTGCAAAGCTTTATTGCTTTATTCAAGGAAGCAAAGAAAAAGTCGCTTGAAGAAAAGATGCTTTTAGGCTTGGAAACCCTTATGCACAAAAAGAGATTTATCAAAAGAGTTGAGGTTGATATTAATCAAACAGGTGATGATATTGATATTAACCTGATTAATGAGCGGAATAAAGTTATCGATAGAAGTTCACTTTCGATGGGTGAAAGACAGATGTATGCATCTGCCCTACTACATGCTTTAGTCGATGAGTCTGATATTGATTTCCCTGTCTTTATTGATAGTCCAATGCAAAAGTTTGATGAAGAACATGCAGAAAATATTATCAAGTATTTTTATCCAAATGTTTCAAAGCAAGTTATTATTTTCCCGTTAATTAACAAAGAATTGACGGCAGACGAGTATCTAAAGTTGAAACCGAACATTAACAGAACTTACTTGATAAACAATATTTCAACTGAAAGCTCGGTTTTCTTGGAAACAACTCCAGATGATTTTTTAGCTACTTATAAAGAGATATATCATGCAAATTAATATAAGAACATCGGAGAAAAATCAAGAAGTAGTCCGCAAACTAACTTCAAAATTACCACAGGGTACAAAGGAAAATGTTATTGCTCGCATAGCTTTGGGTTATTCATTACAAACGGGTAAGAAATTTCCTCCGACTGATTTTAATTTATACGATTCGAAAGGTAAAGAATACAAAGACCATATTTTATTTGATGCAAAATATAGAGACTTTTATGTTGCTATGATTGGTCAACACTATGGAATTTATAAATCAGATGATAATATTCCGAAATACATCAAACTGCATATTGATCATGGTTTGGAATTAATGGACAATATTTTCCAAGACAACTATAATTACACCTTTTTCGACTTTTTGATTGAGTATATCGAGAAAGGAACATTATTGCTTAGCGATTTACAAGTTTCGCTTGATGCAATTAAAAATAACCATCAAACAATCGATAAATCATATTATTCCAATCCAATTAAGATCAAGATTGGTCATAAGATTAATAATGGCGAACCAATATATTTGAATATCAACGATACGAATATATACAACAACTGTCATATAGCTGTTGCTGGAAACTCA
This sequence comes from Bacteroidales bacterium, assembly GCA_963677415.2. Lineage (GTDB taxonomy): Bacteria > Bacteroidota > Bacteroidia > Bacteroidales > JAQUTK01 > JAQUTK01. Next base: position 63,996 of record CAXXFJ010000022.1, read on the forward strand.
GGCACAGGAAAAACTCAGTTTGCTTTGGAGTTTTTATCGCAGATAAATGAGCAATCAAATGGTCATGTAAATTTTATTTATCTTGATTTTAAAGGATTAAAGCAAGATGATGTGCTGCATATGCAGCCATTTTTCAATTCAACTCAAACAGAATTTATTGATGTCCCACAAACACGTTTTCCTGTCAACCCACTTACATTTATCGATAATGTAAATGAAGTAAATAAGAATATGGGGATAGATAAGTTTGTAGACATAATATGTAAGTATTCAAACCTTGGCATCAAACAAAAAGGGAGGCTGAGAGAAGCAACTTTTGAAGCATTTGTTGATCAAAAGAACGGAATGTATCCAACAATGAAGCAAATAGATGAAAAGCTTCAAGAAATTGCAGGAGATAAAAAAGATACATTGACTGAAATTATTAGCGAATTGAGTAGATATGAAATCTTCTTAGATGATTCAAAAAACCAGTCAAACTTCTTCAATAAGAATTTGTATCTATCCCTTTCTGGTGATTTGTCTAATTCTGTACGATTTACATCATTATTCTTGATTATAAATTACATCTACAACACTTTTATGAACATGGAGAATACTCCTGTTGAAAACAACGTAAAAGCATTGAGGTATGTAATTTTGATTGATGAGGCGCACGTTCTGTTCAAAGAGAAGAAATATCAAGATATTTTAGAAAAACTACTTCGTGAAATACGTTCTAAAGGCGTTTCTGTTGTGTTACTCTCTCAAGGAATTGATGAATATAATCAACCTGATTTTGATTTCTCAAGTATGTGTGAGATTGCATTCTTACTTGATATTAAGGATAAAAATATAAAGTCAATGGAGAAGTTCCTTGGACTATCTGGTGCAACAAGTAATAAAATTGCTCGAAGTATGGAGAAGATTCAGAAAGGGCAAGCAATTGGTAATACAAAGGAATTTGAGAAGGGAGAGTTGTTTATGATAAGGCAATTTAAAGATAGATAAATATGGCAAAAACTTTAGATGTTTTAGATTCTTATTTACATAAAGAGCATATAGTGTGGTCAACCCCCGAAATAAAACATAGAATTAGAAATTATACAGAAGCAATGCTTCTTGATTCAACAAGTTGGGATAAGTACTATAACGAGATTCTACCTTACGGATTAGTTTGGTCTGAATTTAGATACAATGAAATTGATTCATTAAATAAGATTGATGAGAAATTATTAGAAAGCACTACTGGTTTTTACATGTTTATTTTAAAACCCAATAATCCTATATATGATATGCCTAAAAATGTATTATATGTTGGAATGTCTGGAGAAAACAATTCATGTAGACCATTAAAAGAAAGACTTAAAGATTATTTTGATCTAACTAAAATTAAAAAGAGAGGTGCTGTAATAAGAATGTTGGAGAAATATTATCCGAATATATATATAGCATTTACCTACTGTGACGAAGAGACTACTGTTTTAAAGAAAATAGAAACTTCCTTGATAGGTTTCTTTTGTCCAATAGTAAACAAAGATGATTTCCCCGTTGAATTAAAATCTGAAAAAAAAGCATTCTGATATGGATACATCAAAGTTAATATTACCCTGTTTGAGGGGCGTAATTGGTGATTGGGTATACTATTCAACATTAATGAACGCAGAACAAATCACACAATGGATTCAAACAGCAAAAGACATTCGTGAGGCTAAGTCCCTTGACGAAGAGTTGCAAAGAGATTTGACAGATAGAAAAAAACAAATTGCTCAATATCTACTAAAAGATAGCTCTAGATTTTTTAATTCTATTATTGTAGGAATATTTGAAGGAATACCTGTCTGGAGAGAATTTGATTTAAGCCAAGCAAATTTGGAATATTCTGATCAATTTAACAAGGATATCATTAAGGAATCTATTGGATTGATGATCTTTAACGGTACTGAAAGAATGTTTGCAATTGATGGTCAGCATAGAGTAGCTGGTATTCAACTAGCATTTAAGGATGATAAAGAGCAAATTCTGGCAGATGATCAGTTTTCAGTAATCTTTGTTGCACATGTTGATGATAAAAATGGCATGAGAAGAACAAGAAAGTTGTTTTCTGATATAAATAAAAATGCAAAACCTGTTTCTAAAAGAGATAAAATAATAATCGACGAACAAGATATATCCTCAATTGTCACGAGGAGGATCCTAGCTGAATCAAAATATTTTGATAAGGGGAAACTAATTTCATTAAAAGAGAGTACCAACTTAGAACCTGATAATCAAGATCATTTTACGAATATTACTAATCTTTACGATGTCGTAGCAATACTAAAACGCATATTTATATTGCCAAGAGCTACTAATGAATGGGATGAAGAAAATGTAATAGGATTTCAGAATAAAGTTTCTGAGTTTCTAGATACAGTATTTAGTTGTATAGAAGAATATAGATCCTTCTTTATTGATAAAAAAACGGTACTTAAAGATCTAAGATATAATAATTTGCATTTATTATTTAGACCGATAGGTTTTACTTTAATAGCAAAATTATATGTTGAATTTTATAAAAGAAATGAACTGGAGTTTTTCAGACGAAATATCAACAGTGTTAGTTTTGTATTTCCTGACAGTCCTTTCAATAAGATTTCTTGGAACAATGGTAAGATGGATACCAAAAGTGCAACTCAAACTCTGATGGTAGATATTACATTATATTTATTAGGAAGGTATAATAAAAGTGCAAGTGATTTAGAATCACGGTTATCAGCAGTAACGAAACAAGATTCAATAGAATTGCCAAAACAGCTAGTAACAAATTGATGTACTTGAGGCTCAAAATAGAATATCACGCAACTTCATGTAATGAAAACGCCAACAATAATTGATGCAATCTCATCTGTTTTACAAAAAAGTAAAACCCCTTTATCTATAGGTGTAATTTACAGTGAGATTATTGAAAAAAACTTTTATAAATTCAATGCGCAAGACCCTAAAAGTGTTGTTCGAGTTGAATTAAGAAGACATTGTGTGGGAATTGACTTTCCAACGGCATCATCTAAGAAATATTTTCAAATTGTTCCTGATGGCACTTATTGTTTAATTAATCAATTTGCGCTAGAGAAAAAAGAAACTATTGTAAAAAAGAAAGATTCTGATAATAACGAGTCCAAGTATGTTGCAAGTTTGAAGGAGATTCATAATCAATATGTTGAAGCATTTAAATCTAAAGTATTAAACCAACTAAAGAAGATTGACCCAACTACGTTTGAATTTTTCTGTAAAAAGTTATTGAAAGTTTATGGATTTAGCGATTTGAAAGTCACACGTAAATCTAGAGATGGAGGGATTGATGGATATGGTAAATTGAAAGTAGGTATTACACATTTAAATGTTGCTGTTCAATGTAAAAGGTGGAATAATACATCTATTGGGCGTACTGAAATAGACAAATTCAGAGGAGCTATTCAAGGCGATTACGAGCAGGGTATTTTACTTACTACTTCAAGATTCTCAAAAGAAGCACTTGGAGCTACGACAAAAAAAGGAGCTGTTCCAATAATCTTAATTGATGGATCAATGATAGTTGATATTATGATTGAAAGAAAATTTGGTATTGATAGTGAAGACATTCCAATATATATAAACGCTTTAGATGTTATTCTGAATGAAGATTAAATGAAACTGTTTATCCCTTTCGGTGGATAAAACGATAATCGGGACAAATCATTACTTTTGCTTCACAAAAATGCGTATTTACGCAATAATGATAAATATATCGGATTGTTGTAATCATGTTTAGACTATATTGAAATTCTCTACCATTATGCCTATAAATAAAGAATCAGGATCGCACAGGACCGAACTGATAGATGAGTGTTCTAAATCAGTCCGGCCCGGATTATTCTTCGAAAGCAATCTCTTCAGCTTACTATCTCTTCGCCGCTTTCATGATTACATCATCCACTGCAAGCCATTTCTTGGCTGAGGATGTCGTGAAGAATCCAATCTCACACTTACCATTTATCACTTGAACGGAGAGGGAGACTTTCTTCCAGGCTGAGGTGGCAGGTATCTCCGTTTTAACACTCTTGAGATTGCCTGAGAATGCAGTGAAGAAGCATTCACTCTGTCCGCCGGAAGAGCGTACCATCGCACTGATGTCATACATGCCGTCTTGCAAACCATTGATACGCTGATATACGTAACCACGATATTCTGAGTCAGAATGTAGCTTCATGTAACTCGATGAACCGTCATATCCATTGTTTTCTATGGTTGCGAAATTGTCATTGCCGGTCAATGCGAGTACGTTCCATCCGGGAATGCCGCTGCCGGACTCCTCAAAGCTGTAGTTTGCCGCCATGCTAACTGAAACGGTAGCGGGTTTGGCAAGCGCGCTGTTTTGCTTGTAGATCATCCAGTTCTGACTGACGCTTCCGCCTCCGCCCATGACTACCAGTTTGGCACCATCATTGCGGGATCGGCGACTGATATCTATCGGTTTCTTCGCCCATTTGTTGATTACCTGAATACCGCCTTTACTGGACATGGTCCAGAGTTGATAGTCGCCACCTTCATACTCCTGCAGTTGGATGTCCATGCCATCTTCCCGGCTGCGCTGACGCAATCCGAGTACCTTCTTGCTTTCCGGTTCCACGATGCGGAAGATGCCGAAGCTCATCGGTTCGATGCGGAATGTCTGTACTTTGTTGACATCCTTTTCCCATTGCACCACCTGATTATTCTCATCAACTGTCAGCACTTTATTGGTAAACATATTTTGAAAGACTACTTTCTCTTCCAGTGGTATCATTTCTTGTTTTTCGCCGGCTTCTCCTACCGAGACATTGAAGGGGGCAGGTGTCTTCCAACTCTTATAGATCATCGCGGGTTTGTTCACACTGAGATCTACCGGACAGAGACGGAAGGTGAATTTTACTTTCCGAAGGAGTACGCGGTATTGTTCCAATACATCCGGGCCACATGCTGCCGTACCTACGCCCTGGTTTTCAAAGTCAAGGTTGAAGGTGATGTAATCTTGCTTTTGCAGGAAGCACAAATGTCCTGCGTCATGCATCTGGACATCGTCATAGGGATATGCATTAAAGTCAAACGGTTTGTCGGAATCTGCAAATAGTCCGGTATTTGCCCCATTGGTCATGGTGACCCAACGTGTGTTATACCGGTTGCCATTTTCCTGAGGCACTTCATAATCTACCCGAAGGTCGGATACTTTCTTGTTGAGATTGTTCTGTACCAATCCCGCCATATTACGGTCGAGGTAAGTCTCCAACTCATTACCCAGCCAGCTGACATTATCCATGTCACTCTTCAGATAGAACTGCCAACCAATCTTTCCGATAAAGGATTCTTTGTCCGGATTGATATTGGTGGTCATCTGTAACTCACCGTTTGCGTAGATGGCATAAAGCACATTGATATTGGTACTTCCACTCAACGAAAGGGTAGAGACGATCTTCAATGGTTCGACACCTTCGGCAAGCACCTTCATGGTGATCAATGTAGGTGTGACATTCCAGAATCCATCTTTCTGCCAAGCAGAGAAGTGTCTTCTTTCATTGGATATGGAAGGACGTGCGAAGTTTGGTTTGGATGGTTTGGCCATCATCTCTTTGCCATTGCTCATGACAGAGGCAAGAGTTCCGGTTTTCTTGTCAAAGCCATAGGTAACAGCACCGGCTTTCACACGAATCATGCCCGCTTCATCTGTTGCTTTAAGCAGATTCTTAGTATCTACTCTGGCTAGTTGTTTGGTTTGTTGAGGCGTAATGGCAAGTTGGGAATAAGCCACTTCATATCCTTTCTTTGCCCATGGAGTCTCTTCTTTTTGCAAGAGACGGACGTTGAGGAAATACTGTCCTTGCTCATCTACTTTGGATGTAGTAAAAGGAATACGGTAGTTATCATCTGCCATCGGCTTACTATTGAGCGTCATGTGACCCGATTCGATCACCTCACCCTCACGTTGCAATTCCCAGAGACAGTCATAAACGGATAGATTGGTAAAGCTCTGCTTGTTGCTGATGTTGACAATACCATTCTTCATATCTATCGGAGTGATGACACACGGTTGGTAGGCGACCTTTATCTCATTCAGTTCACCATGCGCTTTGCGGTCGGGTGAAACGAGTCCATTGAAACAGAAATCTCCATCATTGATATCTCCGGCACCACGATCCCATCCGTTTCCAAAGAAAGTCTTTCCGTCTTTTGTCGTAAGCAGACCCTGATCTACCCAGTCCCAGACAAAAGCACCTTGCATACGGTCATATTGATAGAAGGTATCCCAGTAATCTTTGATTCCACCGCCACTGTTGCCCATTGCATGCACGTATTCACACAGAATAATAGGCTTCTCAGGCCATGTGTCATAGCTCCGTTTCAGATTATCTATGCTGCAATACATATTGGCTATGATGTCAAAGTCGGTGCCATGTCCTTCATAATGAACCGGACGTGTCGGATCGGTAGTACGAATGGAGTCGGCCAGTGCAAAGAAGTTGCTGTGAACACCTTCGCCGGCATTACCGCCACACTCGTTGCCCATCGACCAAACCAACACAGAAGGTTGGTTCTTGTCTCGTTGTACCATGCCCATGCCTCTCTCAAGAAAAGCCTGTTGCCACGACTCATCGTTGGCAATCAGGTTGAGTCTTCCTTTAAATGCACCATGACTTTCAATGTTTGCTTCATCCCATAAGTAGATTCCCAGTCGGTTACACAGTTCGTAAAACTGAGGTGTCTTGGGATAATGAGAGGTACGGATAGCATTGATGTTATTGGCTTTCATCAGCAACAGATCTTTCTTTATAAGATCAAGAGGCATGTAACGCCCTGTTTCAGGGTTCTGGTCGTGGTGATTTGTACCACGGATATAAATCTTCTGTCCGTTCAGATAGAAGATACCGTTTTTGATTTCCACCTCTCTGAATCCTACTTCCTGGCAGAGGCTCTCCATCTCTCTTCCCTTGCTATCAAGCAGTGTGATTGTCAGTCGGTATAAGTTTGGCTGTTCGGCAGACCACAACAGTGGGTTTATCACTTGGTTATTGAATCCGAAGATCTCTTTCTCACCGCTCTTGAGTTTCTTGTTGCAGAGCTGATCAGCACTGAAGACTAGTTTGTCTTCCTTGTCATACATATTGAAACGAACCTTACTGACTTCTGCATTCTTTGTCTCGTTGTTGCGTATGGTATAGCGCACATTGATGTTAGATCGGTTATATGTCGCATTCAGATCAGTCGTTACTTGGAAGTCTTCGATATGAAGTTTGGGTTCTGCCATCAGATAGACATCCCGATAGATACCGCTCAGCCACCACATATCCTGATCTTCCATATAGCTGGCATCTGACCAGCGGAACACCTGAGCTGCCAAGATGTTTTCACCCGGTTTGAGGTAGGGTGTAAGGTCAAACTCAGCAGTAGTCATGGCATCTTCATGAAATCCCACATACTTTCCGTTTAACCAGAGATACAGACAAGATTGAACCCCATTGAAATGAATGGTCACCTTTTGCCCGTCCCAGTCTTGGGGAACCACAAAGCTTTTTCGGTATGAGATGGCAGGATTACCTTTTTCTCCACGATCGATGATGGGAGGGTTGACAGCCCAAAGGTATCGTGTATTGGTGTAAATTGGTTCGCCATAACCTTGCATCTCTACATTGCAGGGCACTTTCTCTTCTTTCCACGAAGCATCATCATATTCTGTATTGAAGAAATCTGTCGGACGATCTTTCAGGTCTTTGACCCACTTCAGTTTCCAGTTGCCGTTGAGCAGCATGAACTGTGCAGACTGGCTTCGATCTTGCGTCAAAGCCGACTTCTCACTTGTGTGAGGAATAAAATAGGCACGTGACGCTTCGCAGTTTACGCGGTTCACTTTCTGATCCTTGTATTCTGTAAAGTCTTGTGCGGAAACTGTCAAAGCAGTCATCAAGCACAAAAAAGTGATCACTCTTTTCATTTTTCTTGGATTATTAGATGAATACTGTTTTATTTGATAGGATGGCTAAGGCTGAACTGCTTCATACGTTCATTCAACAAATCATATTGATGATCTTTGATGAACGAAGTGCAGGCTCTCAACCCTTTTTGATTGCTTCCGGTAGTCTCCAGTGAGATGGCACTGACACCATAATATATAAGTTCCTTCATCAGTTCGCCTCCCGTCATTCCCGGATAGCTGATCGTGAAATAGAAACCGTCGGCGATTTCTTCACCCAGATCTTTGTCATAGACAATGAAGAACCCGTTTTTGAGGAAGATCTCCTTGAGATGCTTCGCCCTCTTGCCATATTCTTTTACCTCTTCCACAAAGTTGAAACTCCCATCGCTTGCTCCTTTAAACATAGCAGCAAGTGCATATTGTGCCGAGTGGCAGGTGCCCGATGAGATGGCATACAATACACGGTGTATAAATACTCGTCCATAAGTTCCGTTACCATATTTCTCAGTCAGGCCCGGATATTCACGATTATATAATTTGTTTGACATCGCCACGACTCCAATACGTTGTCCGGCATAACTGAATGCCTTCGAACCGGAGATGAGCAGTGCGTAATTGTCTGTATATCTTGCTACAGTAGGCACATAAGGTGGCTGGAATGGTGTGCCAAAGTCTTTGCGGAAGTCCATACCGAAATAAGCCAGGTCTTCGAGGATGATCGTATCATATTTGTTGGAGAGCTTACCGATAATCGCCAGTTCCTCTTCATTCAAGCAGATCCAGGACGGATTGTTTGGGTTAGAGTAGATGACAGCCGCAATATTTCCCTTTGCCAGGAAAGATTCCAGTTCGGCTTCCAGTTTGGCTCCACGGAAGTCATAGACATCAAAAGATTCATATTTCAGTCCCAATACAGTGATCTGCTGTTTCTGAACCGGGAAGCCCGGGTCGATGAACAGGATGGTATCTTTCCCTTTGTCACACTGTCCGCAGGTGAGAAAAGAGGCGAAGGTCCCTTGCATCGAACCGACCACCGGGACGCAACATTCCGGAGAGATATTGATATCTATGAAAGCCTTGATAAAACGGGAAGTCTCCTTTTTCAGTTCAGGCAGTCCGTCAATGATCGGATAGATGGCAGCGACTCCATTCTTCAGAGCTGCGATTTCGGCATCCACACCAACCTGAGCCGGTTTGAGTCCCGGTACTCCCATCTCCATATGAATAAACTCTTTCCCTGTTTTCTTTTCGATCTCAGAGGCCATGGCTACCACTTCACGGATAGTAGCTTTGCCAAAATCAGGGATATTGAACTGACTGATAACTTCTTCAGCGATTACCGGGTCTATCGGTGTATTTCTCATTTTTCTTCCTGTTAGTGTATTGAGGTGACAAAGTTAAGAAAAAATCAAAAAAGTGAGCGGAATAATTTGTAAATTCAATTTCTAGCACTACCTTTGCATCGCTTTCGAAAAGAAGTTGGTGTGGTAGTTCAGTTGGTTAGAATACATGCCTGTCACGCATGGGGTCGCGGGTTCGAGTCCCGTCCGCACCGCCAACAAAGCAAAAGAGTCCTGAAGATAATAATCTTCGGGACTTTTTTATTCTACGCACGGCATGGGATAGTCCAGGATCAACTGCAAAACCTGTATCAATTGCAAAACCTTAGTCCATGCGTCATTGATGTAACCCTGACACAAACGAGAAAGAGACTTAAAAATCGAATTTCTCAATTTTGATAGAGGCAAACTCTTTGAGAATAGCGATGTTTTTAATGAATATGCTGCCCTTTTCGTGCTTAGCTAGTGTTTCAAGGTCTTTCCATGTTTCGCAAATCAGCAATACATTTGGACGGGTTGCACTTTCAAACACGTCATAAGCAATACATCCATCTTCTTTTACCGAATTAGCGGTCAACTCTTTGGATGCTTCCAATACCTTAGCACGGTTAGCTTCTTCTACTAAGAGAAATACATTTAATCTAATCATAATGGTGTTTTTTAAAATAATATAGAGATACAAACATAGAGAAAAATAAGGATTTAGGAGCATGTCTCGATACTTTATTTGCTACATTTGCACTATATCCGGCTTCGGGTATCAAAGAAATGCATATGGAACTGACTGCTTTTACCGGTTTAGGTATCGGACTTGCCACTTTTGCGATCATCGGACTCTTTCATCCGGTTGTAATCAAAGCGGAATATTACTGGGGAACGAAATGTTGGTGGATATTTCTTCTTCTGGGCACTATTGGAGTCATTGCTTCGTTATTTGTTGAGAATATTTTTATATCTGCATTGCTAGGGGTTTTTTCTTTCTCTTCTTTTTGGACAATCAAAGAGCTGTTCGAACAGGAAGAGAGAGTGAAGAAAGGTTGGTTTCCACGTAATCCAAAACGTAAGAACGAATGAAAAGAATTGGTATTATCGGGGGTACGGGATTTATTGGCGAGTATCTCGGCAAGCATTTCACGGACAATGGACAAGAGGTAACTCTGTTTGGCAGGAACTTGTTTGCAGACCATACTGCGCATGAGGTTTCAAGAACTGTTTCCGGTTATGATGTTTTGATTAATCTTGCTGGAGCGAATATTGCGAAGCGATGGACAAGCAAGCACAAGAGGGACATCTACGCGAGCAGAATAGAGACAACATCGAAGCTTGTGGAAGCAATTAACCTGCTCGCCACGAAAGAGAAACCCAAACTCATCATTTCTGCGTCGGCTGTCGGCTACTACTCTAATGGGAGTATTGAGGTCAATGAAGAGAGTGAGTCGGGAGACGATTTTCTGGCTCAGGTCTGCAAGGACTGGGAAGAGGCCTTGACAAAGATCGAAGGAAATATCCGGGTAGTACGGACTCGCTTTGGCGTTGTGCTTGCTTCTCATCAAGGAGCATTCCCTCAGATGATTCTTCCTTTCAGATTCGGACTGGCTACAGTCTTGGGCTCCGGCAAACAGCGTCTTTCATGGGTACATATCTCTGACTTAGCGTATGCCTATGATGCAATCATACAAAACAAAAATCTCTGTGGCGCAGTGAATGTAACCGCTCCTGAAGCTCCCACTTATAAGCTTGCTACTTCACTATTGTCAAAACGATTTACGACACTCCTTATGATCCGGCTTCCTGAATGGGTGCTTCAAGTGGGGATGGGAAATGGACATGTAGTGCTGACAGATGAAAAGAGTGCTTTCCCAAAGAAGCTGGTTGATTCTGATTTTACATTCGCATATCCCACCTTTTCATCTGCATTGGCGAATTTACTGCCTAACAAGAACTAAATACGTATCTGTCCGGTTCGGTCATTCATTGCTTGTCTGCTTTGGAGCAACACAGAGAGGAAGATCATGCTCAATCCGATGTAAAAGGCATAATTCAACTCTCTTGCTTCGCCAAAAAATAAGACGGCAAGGATAATGCTATAGATTGGTTCGAGGTTATAACTTAGGTTGACCGTGAAAGCAGAGATACTTTTCAACGCCTGAATCTGCAATATCTGTAGACCGATCGTGCAAATGACTGCCAGAATCAGAAGATAGAGAAAGTCAGAAAGGCTTGGAAGGATTGTATCTACCGGAAATAAATGGAGATAGAAAGGCAAGAGACAAGTCAGTCCGAGAAATCCTCCCACTAACTCATAAAGCAGTAATGAACGTGTATTGTGGTGAACCCCCACTTTCTTATTGGTAATGGTAAACAATGCCGCCAAAGCAGCAGAGAGAATACCGATGAGAATTCCGGTTCGATAGCGTGTGTCAAACTGGAAGATCAGCGCAATGCCGGCTACCGCGATCAGACTGAAGAATAGTTCCCTGAAAGCAAATCGCCGGCGCATAATCAATGGCTCCCATAATGCCGTAAAGAAACTGGTGGTAGAGAAGCAGACAACCCCGATGGATATATTGGCCAGTTTGATGCTACCGAAAAAGGAGACCCAGTGAAGAGCCAGAAGTACCCCGACACCACAGATCTTCAGCTTTTCGCGCCAGGATATCTTCTCCAGTTTATTTCCAATCAACAGAATGCAATAGAAGACTACCGCGGCAAAGAGCATCCGGTACCAGACCAACAATCCTTCATTCAGGGAAATCAGTTTGCCGAATAATCCCGTAAAGCCTGCCAGCAATATGGAGATGTGGAGTTTGATAAAACGATTGTTCATTTTCTTTGCACCCTCGGGCTTACCAGGTGTGGTATTTCTTTAATTCTTTGGTCAGGAGTTTGGCTTTCCCTCCGGTCACCCGATCCAGCTCCTTCCAGAAACGCGGACTGTGGTTCATCTCTAAAGTATGACACAATTCGTGGAGGAGAATCAACTCGACCAGATGAGGAGGAAGCAACATGATATAGAAGGAGAGGTTGATATTCTTTTTTCCCGAACAGCTTCCCCAACGTCCTTTGCTACTATTGATCTTTATCTCATTGACGGTGAAGCGGTGTTTTTCCGCTACTGTACGGAGCAGATCGGGAAGAATCTGCCGGGCTTCTTTACGCATACAAGTCTCGATGACTTTCTTTATTTTCAGTTGTACATCCGGACTCTTGAAGTCTGTTGTCTCTTTCAAGGCAATGTGCAGCTCTCCATCTTTGAGCGAGTAATAACTCTTTTGCAGGGAAGTACGCGAGATGAAAGCTGTGAAACTGTATGTCCGGAGTTCGCTGCCATCTTCAAAATGAAGCTTGTCTTGTTTCTGCTTCAGTTTGGTCTTGAGTTTCTCCCTGTATTGCTCAAGGATCTGCTCTCCTTTGGAAAAAGAATAAAAGGCAGGGATCGCAACTACGATCCCTGTCTCTTTAATACGTAATGTGACAGACCTGTTGAGTGATTTCTTATAGATAGAAATCGGTCCAAGCTCTGCGTCGATGTACTTCTTCTCTTCTGTAATCATGGACGAGCCGGGTTATCAAATAAGTTCGAAGTCCAGCTGCTTCTTCTCCAGGTTGGCACGTGCCACACGGATAGTCAGTGGATCGCCCAAACGATACATACGCCTCTTGCGGCGTCCTATCAGGCAGTAGCTCTTATCGTCAAACTCATAATAATCATCATCCAAGTCACGGATAGGAATCATACCCTCACATTTATTTTCATTCAGCTGAACATAAAGTCCCCATTCAGTAACACCAGAGATAATACCCTCGAAAGTTTCTCCTAGGCGGTCTTTCATAAACTCTACCTGTTTGTACTTCACCGAGGCGCGTTCAGCATCTGCGGCTAGCTGTTCCATGTCCGAACTGTGGCGGCACAGGTCTTCATATTTACTCTTGCTCGCCGAACGTCCATCGGCCATGTAACGCTCCAGCAGACGGTGCACCATCATATCAGGATAACGGCGTATCGGGGAGGTGAAGTGCGTGTAGTAAGTGAATCCCAGTCCGTAGTGACCAATGTTGACCGTTGAATACACAGCTTTGGCCATGGCACGAATGGCAATCGTCTCAATCACGTTCTCTTCCCGTTTCCCTTGCACCTCATCCAGCAAACGGTTGATAGACTTGGATATATCTGTCCCTTTACCATCCGTCTTCAGTTTGTAACCAAAACGACGGATAAACTCCGCGAAGTTATCCAGTTTGTCAGGATTTGGAAGGTCATGGATACGATAGACAAAGGTCTTTGCAGCTTTACCCTGTGGCACTTTGCCGACAAACTCAGCCACTCTCTTATTGGCAAGCAACATGAACTCTTCCACCAGTTTGTTGGAGTCTTTGGATACTTTGAAAGTCACACCGATAGGCTTTCCTTTTTCATCCACTTCAATCTTGACTTCAAAACGGTCGAAGTTGATAGATCCCTTCTCAAACCTTTTCTTGCGGAGTAGCTTGGCTAATTTGTCCAGCCAGAGCACCTCTTTGCTCAGGTCTCCTTCTCCCGTCTCAATGATATTCTGAGCCTCTTCGTAAGTGAAGCGGCGATTGGACTTAATGATAGTACGTGCGATGCGAGAGCTTAGAATCTCTGCTTTCTCGTTCAAATTGAAAATACAAGAGAAACAGAGTTTCTCTTCATCCTGACGCAAAGAGCACAGGCCATTGGAAAGCCTTTCGGGTAGCATCGGTATCGTTCTGTCCACCAGATAGACGGAAGTAGCCCGCTCTTGCGCTTCTTTGTCTATGATGGTATCCGGTTTTACATAATGAGTCACATCGGCAATATGAACACCTACTTCGTAGATACCATCCTCGAGTTGGCGTACAGAGAGCGCATCATCAAAGTCTTTGGCATCTTTCGGGTCAATGGTGAAGGTGACTATATTGCGGAAGTCTTCCCGTTTGCTGATCTCCTCTTGAGTGATATCATCGGGGATTATATCGGCAGCTTTTTCTACAGCCACCGGATATTTGTAAGGAAGTCCGTATTCTGCCAGGATAGCATGAACTTCAGTGTCATTCTCTCCGGCTTTGCCCAGTACATCAATCACTTCACCAAGAGGATTCTTGGCTTTCTCCGGCCATTCCACGATGCGGACCACAGCTTTATCACCGTCTTTTCCACCTTTCAGTTTGTTGGTAGGGATGAAGATGTCATGAGAAAGAGTCTTGCTTTCAGTAACCAGAAAGGCATAATTTTTGACCACTTGCAAGGTCCCGACAAAAGTATCTTGTGAACGTTCCAGTATCTCAACCACTTCACCTTCCACGTCTTTCCCTTTTCTTTTCGCATACATCAGGATCTTCACCTTATCTTTGTTCATGGCATGTCCAGAGTTTCGTTCGGCGACAAAGATAGGATCGCCGCCTTCGTCGGAAATCACCTGGTTGATACCCCTTTTCTTTCGTTCAAACATTCCGGTCACAAATGTACCTCGGTTGTTGATCTTGCACTTGCCGCCTGTTGTTTCAGAAATGCGGTCTTCCCCTTTCAGGATAGTCAGCCACTCCACAACCATGGCTTTCTGGATATCTTTTTTCAGTCCCAGGACCGTACATATTTGTTTGTAGTTCATCCCATCTTCCGGGGCTTCGTTCAATACTTCAATGATCATGTTTTCAAGATCACGTTTCTTGACACGCGCTACTCTGTTTCCTTCGTTCTTTCCCATATCCGTGTTCGGATTAAATTTATAGTATCACAAAGTAAGTAAAAAGAAATGGTATCCTTATTCAATTTGTGATAATAATTAATGACAACTTCATTACAATCTATCAGTGCTATCTTCAGAGAAAAAGGTGAAAGCGTAAAAAATGAAAAAACAACTGGTAAATGTTTTGTATGTGGTGGAAAAGAACTAATTTTGTATCCCGAAATGAATCGGAATGTAGCGCAGTTGGTAGCGTACTACGTTCGGGACGTAGGGGTCGGGCGTTCGAGTCGCCTCATTCCGACATTTTTAAGGTCTGGCTCTTAGAGCCGGGCCTTTCTTGTATCATTCTTAAAGAAATTAAGCATTAGTATTCATCCATTCTTTTGGTATATATAAGTCGGTTCCCAATTGAGATTCCATGGGTTCTTGGTTGAGCCTGATTTAGCTTCTATCTTGTAGGTATATTGATTGCCTATCTTGACCACCAGTTTAGGGGTAATCATCTGTTGGTCCTTTTAGCTTCTCTGTTGTTTTTTCGAATTTCGAATTTAAGTTCAGTAAAAAAGTACTATTTATCTACACCCCTCCACCCCAGAGCTGCCTCTTAGTATACTTTATGGCATGTCGATCTCCTCAAAAAAACATTGCTCGGCATTATTTGCATACTGTTTTGTTTGCTAAAAGGTCGTTTTGTAACCATATTTCATTGCTGAGCATCTCCCACGCTGTCAAAGACAACCCCCTTTGCCATTATTGCGGGCTTGACCCGCAATCTCCTCAACATTATTCGATGCAATCTGATAAGGTGTACCGCTGAAAAACAGGCATGAGAAATAAGCGTTTAACACTAAGTCATTCGGAGTCTATGAATCAACCAGAGGGAAAAGTCTTTTGAACAGGAACCATTAATAGCCCAGACCTGAAGATAAAAGTCAGCATCAAGGATGTATTAGTTATCTTGAACCGCAATATAGCTATCTTGAAGCACGAGATAGCTGTATTGCGGTTCAAGATAGCTATCTCGTGATTTAGAACGAAGAATGAGTCAGGGAGCGATGACTTTTGCAACCTGACAAAGTATGGATTTCTTCCTGTAAGAGGACAAAAGATATCAGGAAGTTTGGATTTCAATATCAAACAGAATTAAGATTCTTGATTGTTGAAACAGATTTCTTTTTCTAAATGTGTACATTTGCAGCAATTGTTAGAATGAATGGTTTTGCTAATTTAAATATTTGTATCATGAAGAAAGTTGTATGGATGATTTGTTTGGTTCTTATTTGTAGTGCTGCCCAAGCCCAGTATAATAAAGCGATTATTATCGAACCGTTATTAAAAACGGATACTACGTCTATCGGACAAAAGATCATTTATCCTCAATTTAAGGAGAATGAGGTGACTATTGCAAAGATAACTTTTCCTCCGGGAGTCTCCACCGGCTGGCATAAACATGAGATTCCTGTCTTTGCATACGTCCTCAAAGGTACGCTGACAGTCGAACAGGAAAATAATAAGGTGACGGAATTTAAGGAGAACTCTACTTTTGCGGAAGTCTTCGATACGTATCACAATGGAGTGAATAATGGGAAAGAAGACCTTGTTTTGATCGCTTTTTACATGGGAGGAAAGGGAATCCCTAACTCGATTGTCAAAGAACAAGCCCAAGCGAAAAGTACCATGAATGTCTTCCTTGGAAAGAAAGCGACAGCGTCAAAACCGAATGATGAATTGAAAGAGGTACACAAATAAATTTACTTGACACTCGGTCATGAAGAAGATACTCGTTACAGGGGCCAGCGGCTTTATTGGTAGTTTTATTACAGAAGGTGCTTTGTCGCGTGGGTTTGATACCTGGGCAGGCATTCGTGCCACCAGTAGCCGTGGCTATTTACAGGATAGCCGGCTACAATTCATTGATTTGCCCTATGGGAACCGTTGGAAACTGAAAGAAGTCTTGTCCCGCTTTAAGGCTAAAAATGGGGGGTGGGATTATATCATCCATAATGCCGGACTGACTCAGAGTGTGCACTACGAAGAGTTTTTTGAGGTGAACTATCAGAATACGCGAAACTTTGTGGAGGCGCTCATCGAACTGGAGATGGTGCCGGAACGGTTTATCTTTATGAGTTCGCTGAGCGTGTTTGGTCCGGTGGCTGAGGAGGGCATGCGACCAATTCGTTTGACCGATACTCCTGTGCCGGACACGGAATATGGAAAGAGTAAATTGAAGGCGGAAGAGTTTTTCGCCAAACTGAAAGGTTTTCCGGTTGTGACTCTGCGTCCGACAGGTGTATATGGACCACGTGATAAGGATTATTTCTTACTTACCAAGACAGTGCGTTCCGGCTTGAACGTATCCGTTGGGTTCAAACCTCAGAGGATCACTTTTATCTATGTGAAGGATCTGGTCGAGGCGATTTATCTTGCGATAGAAAAGGCTAAACCTCACAGCAGCTACTTTGTGTCTGATGGAGAGGTGTACACCAGCAGCGATTATGCAATGTTTGTCAAGCAGAAACTGAATGTGAAGTTCCTGCTTACATTCCGGATCCCACTTTGTCTGGTCTGGTTGATCTCTGCGTCGGTTGGTGGATTGATGCAATGGATGGGCCGTTCATTTACGCTGAATAGTGATAAGTTTAAGATCATGAAACAACGGAACTGGTGCTGTGATAATGCGCCCATCGAACAGGATCTCGGCTTCAAAGCGGAATACAAACTTCAGCGGGGAGTGGAGGAAAGTATAGATTGGTACCAGGCCAACGGTTGGCTATAACTCTGCCAATCGGGGTGCGACATCGCGGTCGAGGATGGTAAACAGTTGCTCCAGCGTCTCTGCCCGGAGCATGGCAATACGTAACTCTTTAAAATGCGGGATACCTTTAAAAAGAGGAGTGGCTGCCAGGTGACGTCGGATATGTAAGATACCTTTGCGCTCGTCCAGCCATTCGATGCTCCCTTTTACCTGCTCTTTTAATATGTCCAGTTGCCATTGTGGTGTGAAAGGGGCAAGTCTCTCTCCGGTATTCAGAAAGTGACGGATCTCCTGAAAAAGCCATGGGTGGCCAAACGTGGCACGACCTATCATGATGCCGTCCACACCGTGGTTATCAAAAGCTGCTTTTGCTTCTTCGGGGTTGGTGATATCTCCGTTGCCGATGATCGGGATCCGCATCCGCGGGTTCTTTTTCACTTCGCCGATGAGTGTCCAGTCTGCTTCACCGGTGTACATCTGACTACGTGTGCGTCCGTGAATGGTGAGTGCCTCTGCACCGGCATCTTGAATTCTCTCGGCTAGTTCGACAATGATCTTGGACGAATCATCCCATCCCAAACGGGTCTTTACTGTGACGGGTAGTTGGACTGCCTTTACAATCTCTGAGACTATCTCCACCAGTTTGTCCGGCTCCCGAAGCATGCCCGATCCTGCTCCTTTGGCGGCTACCTTTTTGACCGGACAACCGAAGTTAAGGTCGATGATGTCCGGACCGGCAGCTTCACAGATTTTGGCTGCTTCAACCATCGCATCTATCTCTTTGCCGTAGATCTGAATGGCTACCGGACGTTCTTCTTCGTAGATGGTAAGTTTCTGTTGTGTACGACTGATGGAACGGATAAGAGCATCGCTGGATACAAACTCAGTATAGACCATGTCGGCACCAAATCGTTTGCACATCAGACGGAAAGAGGGATCTGTCACATCTTCCATAGGAGCCAGGAAGAGAGGCTTTTCTCCCAAATCAATATCTCTTATCTTCATACTGCGGTTGTTTTACGTATGCAAAAGTACGCTTTTCGTGAATAATTCCTACCTTTGTGCTTCCAAAAATCCTAAAAGAGTTTTCTCTGATGATAAACGATCTTGAAATAATGGCTCCGGCAGGTAGCTGGGAGTCTCTTGCTGCTGCTATTCAAGCCAAAGCTGATTCCATCTATTTCGGAGTCGAGAATCTGAATATGCGGGCTCATTCTTCCAATAACTTCACGATTGCTGATCTGCATGAGATCGTTGGCATCTGCAAAGAACAAGGTATGAATTGCTATCTGACAATCAATACCGTGATTTATGATGGCGAACTGGAGCTCATGCGTCGTATCATTGATGCGGCTGCGGAGGCTGGGGTCACTGCAATCATTGCGGCGGATGTGGCGGTGATGGAATATGCCCATGCGCAAAGGGGTGGAGATCCATCTCTCTACTCAGCTGAATATATCTAACATTGAAGCTCTACGTTTTTATGCCCGCTTTGCTGATGTGGTGGTGCTGGCTCGCGAACTTAACCTGAAACAGGTGAAGGAGATTTACCGTCAGATTGTGGAGGAGAATATCTGTGGACCGAAAGGGGAACAGATACGTATCGAAATGTTTTGCCACGGCGCTCTGTGCATGGCTATCTCAGGCAAGTGCTACCTCAGTCTGAATGAACTGAATTCGTCGGCTAACAGAGGGGCTTGCTATCAGGTATGCCGCCGGGAATATACGGTAATGGATAAGGAGAATGAGATTGAACTGGATGTGGATAATCAGTATATCATGTCGCCAAAGGATCTGAAGACGATTCATTTTATGGATGAGCTGATCGAGGCCGGTGTGAAGGTGTTTAAGATTGAAGGGCGTGCCCGTGGAGCAGAATATGTGCGCAACGTGGTCGAGTGTTATAAAGAGGCGGCTCAGTGTTGCCTGGATGGTACGTTCTCAGAGGAAAAGGTAGCTGTGTGGGACGAACGGTTGAAACGGGTGTTCAACCGCGGTTTCTGGAACGGTTATTACCTGGGTCAGAGACTGGGTGAATGGAGCAAACAATATGGTTCGAGCGCTACGACGCTGAAAGTATATATAGGGAAGGGTATCAAATATTTTGAGAAGATAGGAGTGGCTGAGTTTCTGGTGGAAACGAAGTCTTTGAAGGTTGGAGATGACATTCTCATCACCGGACCAACGACCGGCGCCATCGAACTGAAAGTGGACGAGATTCGTGTGGATCTGAAACCGGTGGAGGAAACGGTCAAAGGGGAGCATTTTTCCATGAAGATATCGGAGAAGATTCGTCCTTCCGATAAACTGTTTAAGATTGTTCCGGTAGAAGGAAAAAAGTAAAGTTCACACTGCCGTATTCTCTGTGCTGCATGAAATAGGGATGATGCTCAAAATGATCTTTATTGGAGTGCTCAAGAATAAATAGTCCGCCGGGCTTCAACCGATGGTTGTCAAATACCAGTTCAGGGATTTGTGCCAACTCTTTCAGGTCGTAGGGAGGATCAGCAAATATCAGATCAAATTGGGGGCCATTGTGCGAACTGAGGTATTTCAGCGCATCTCCTTTTAATGGGATAACAGGTGCGCCTAGTGTCTTTACGCATTTGCTGATGAAGTTGTAATGAGCATTCTCTTTTTCCACACATATTATCTCTTTGCACCCTCTGGATGCCAGTTCGAGACTGATACTTCCGGTGCCTGAGAAGAGATCCAGCGCACTGGTTTCTTCAAAGTCTATCAGGTTGTTGAGTACATTGAATAGGTTTTCTTTGGCAAAATCTGTTGTGGGTCTTAGGTTGAAAGTTCCGGGTACATCAAACCGTCTGCTTCTATATTGTCCGCCGATAATTCTCATATTATGAAAGTGTTGTTATGTCAAGTGGCATGTTTTTATTCTCTTCTCTGAATGTGACCTTAGTAATGTATTTCTGAAGGATAGCCGTGATCTCTGCTGCATGTTCGGCTGCTCCGTTCACGAGAATAGAATTGTTCTGCTGGTCGAGCTTGAACTGTAGGAAGATATGCATGATGTAATAAATAGCATCATTGGGATGTCTGCAAGTAAATGAGTTGGCAAAGAAGTTGCCTTCCATTGGTGATAAAAGGATGCTTATCTGCTGTTTTTCACACCGCACAAACATAAAACTGCTATTTGCATCTGCCTCTTGGGTTTGGATATAGTGTCTTGTCAGATGAGTCATCTGATGGATGAAGCGGGCTTCAGGAAAGTTGCGTTGAAGAAAATAATAGAGATCTTCATCTAAGCAATAGAGCAATACCCGATCAATGGATGGAATAGGATTGCTGAGATAAACTGAATGGCCCGACTGGGCTGACAATGCAGGGAAGAATGAACCGTATTCATCTTTACTGATCAGATTGTCTGGAAGAAAGGTAAAAGGAGTGCCAATGCTGATGATTTGTATTGCGCTAAATTCTTCTTCCGTAAGCCGTTTTGCAAAGACCGATTCTTTTAGTACAGCAAGGTAATCATCATCTGGTCCGGTAGAACTGTGATGTATAAGTAATTGTTCCTCTTCAGTAGGACCGGAGTAAAAAGAAAATCCATCCGGTAATAGCCGGATGGATAATACTTTATAAGGTTGTTTTGTCTCCAGCT
>CAXXFJ010000023.1:0-33189 GCA_963677415.2 Bacteroidales bacterium
AGAGTGATGCAGCAACGTCAATCTCAAAGACTCCACCGGCAGCAAACATTACAGTAGGAACAAGTAATGCGGCTAAAGCAGGTGTCATCTCATATACCGATTTGAGCGCGACAACCAGCAAAATGCTGAAGATTTACTCCAGTACTTCACGTAAGAATTCAGGTGTTTTAAATCTGGATAAGTTCAAAAAGATGAGCACTGATTACTCGGTAACCTGGAAGATGTGTCTTACTTCTGCTACCGACAGTTATAAAAACGGAGTACTCTTAAGAGGCGATACCGCACAGATTGGTACAAGCACCACAGGTTACACACCCGGCATCATGTCCGGTTATGCATTTATCGTATATAACAATCATGGAAGCGGAGCCACAGAATTCAGGATTTACAAATCGGATGTTCAAACCTCGCAGGAGCTCACTATGTTGGCCAATTCAGGCACCTCGGTGTTGGATCAGCAAGTAGGTCAGACCGTTTGGTATAGGGCTACAGTGTCCGGGTCATCGACCATCGCCTTACTCCTTGAATATTCTACCGATGGTGTGATTTGGGTTAAGGGTACATCTGCCACTGATACAATGGCACATTCAAGTCAGGAGCAACTCAGTTGTTCTGGGGTCTCGATGCCGCTCCTTCCGGTTTCATGTATGATGATATCCTGTTTTATGGAATATCCAATGATCCACTCCTTGACATACAAAAGAATACTGTCAAGTCGGATGACTGCATTTTGGAAGAATACTTCAATTTGTTAGGTCAGCGAGTCTTGTTTTCAAAAGATTTGAAAGGTTTCTATCTGGTGAAACGTACAATGGCTAATGGTTCGGTCGTTTCGGAAAAGATACTCCTGAAGTAAGATCTCTTTTCGTTTGAGCTAAAGACAAAAGAGGGGAGTCTCACTTTTCCCGAAGGAAAAGTGAGACTCCCCAATGAAACTACTGATTGACTCTGGCGCCACAGCCTGTCAGCATACATCTCTGTCCGGTACTCTTGCTGATCGTCTCCCTCAGTTCGCCGATCTCCGTGTAGAGCGTCTTGATTCGCTCGCACAACTCGAAGTAATCCTTCTGAAACTTCTCGATCTGCAACACCAGATAATCATACTGATCGGTGACCAGTTCGGTAAACTCGCGCGCCTTTGCCGGATCGCTCTTGAACAACTTCAGGAGCGTGAGCAACCATTCGAAGATCATTTTGATTTTTGCACTCATGATACTGATCCGATGATTACGGTTCAGTGACCACTTCCGGTACCTTGACGCCGGCAGACTTGAAGGAGATGGTCTTCAGCATGTCCTTCAGGAGTTTGCCCGGAGTGAATATGATCTTCTTACGAAGGATCATCGACGTAGAGTAGTCAGCAGAAACCTCCACGCCGGAGCCACCCACGCTCATACGGAAATTGCCAAACTCACCCAGCTGGATGATACGACCCTCTGCCAGTCCCATCTTCATGCTAAATACCAGACCATCCAGGGCTGCCTGGATATCCCCTTTGATACAAGTACCACGGTCGGAGATGGTGGTACACAATGATTCAAACTCAGTCATACCGCTACATTTCACAGCTGCATAATACTTCTTTACTGCCAGTCTGTCTTTCGGATTGGGCCGAAGCACCAATTGATACGCTACACTCATTAGATAATAAATTAAAGATGAATAAATAAGAAACCTCTGCGCCGTGGATCCTTGCGGCAGCGTTACAAAGATACGACTGGCAGAGGAGAGGGATCAGCGTTGAGCAGACCTCAGAAGAGTAGGGAAGTAATAAAATGCAAACAAAAGCATACTGCGGTATCATTGTTGTAAATAACAACTGAAAACAGTACAATTTTCAATTATCTTATACGGATCATTCTCTCAATGACCCGCATAAGATAGTCCGGTGACATGAATCAAACGTCAATCAGAGCACTACTTTACTTTGTAAAGGTGAACACCATACGACGCAAAGCTGTCGGTAAACGTACCCTTAACGACAGGGATTTCCCTATTCTCCCCAATCACTTCAACCGTTTTTCCGGAGGTGACATGAAATGTAGCAACGGTCTCTCCCGGTCGCATCGTTACGGCAAACAGGTAATTCTTTCCACCATATTTCTTTGTCATAATGTCAATTGGTACAGCCCCATTACTGCTGCTTACCGTTGCGTAGCCTTTGGTGGATGCACTATTCAAGACAGGAGCAAGCGCTGTGATCTGTTTGTTCAACGTTTTTACGGAGGAAAGTATGCTTGCATCAGCAAACAATAAACCTGCTTCATAATGACCAAATGAATGACAAAAATAGCCGATACCTCTTGCCCCATGTATCAAAGCCATCCATACCTCTGCCTTTATATCATTGGCAGTCGGCGTTCCTACAGAGCTATCCGAAATCTTTGTTGTTTCAATCCATACCCAAACCGGTTTTTTATTCAACGACCATGACTTCAAACTGTCAATCCCTTTGGCTACATACCATAACTTATTTCGATGTGATTCAGCACCACCATTGACCGGATAAATATCAAAGGAGAGTATATCACCGCCATTCACATATCCATTGGAGTTTGCCCGATACGTATCCAGATTATTACAGCAGTCACCACGTCCAAACCAGCCCAGATCTGCTACTCCAACCCCGAGGTTCAAATAAACAGGACGTGAAGGATCATTCGCCTTTAATTGGGAGTAAGTCTTGATAATAATTGCCGGATCAATGCAGGGAAGATACCCACCTTTTCCGTCTTCCTGAGCATTGTCAGGCTCATCGACACCAATATGCCAACCATAAATAATGGAATCCTTGAGGTGACTTAACGCAGTAGCATTCTGGTTAATGATACATTTCATTCCGACAGACTTCAATGTGTTAATGCTGGATTCATCCAGTGCCAGAGGCAGAACGTACAGATTTATCCCGTTATCTTTATAAGCCTGTGCATTTGCTACCGATTGGTACCACACCGATATAGGGAAAAAGTTTGGATCAGAGGCAGAGTGATCCGTTTGTGAAAATACACTTCCGGTTATTACACAAAAAAGGAGAGCAAAGAGAATGTTCTTTTTCATTGTATTTATTGATTAGCGTAAAGTTTTCTCGAGACGAAAATAGTTATTTATTTTCGATATCTGGTTTTTAATAATTAGTTTTTGAAAACACGAATATAATTTTGATTCACAGGAACTAACAGTTATATTTACATCAAAATCAAGACTATGAGGATTCATAGCACATTGATTGCAAAATATTTCAATTATGACAAAGATTACAACAGAAACGGCATATAAGGCGACAATGGAAAGAATCGAAGAACTTCTTCTCCTGGTAGATGAAAGCACTCCTCTGGAAGATAAGAATCTGATAGAGTTAGAGCTTCTTTCCAATCTTGTTGCGGACTATGACGATGAGCATTATCCGGTAAAGGCACCTAACTATGGGTATTATCAAGATTCCCGCATTGAATTAGGGATATAAAGTCAGAAAACACAAATTTAGCATTCAAATAAAACAAAAGATAGTACCTTTACAACATCGATGAAGTGCAGGGCACAGTTGCAAGACTGTAGCCCTGCACTTTTTTATTTAATCACAATCAAAAAGAACAGACCTAATGAACAAGAAATCCACGGACTACATTGACTCTTCAGAAGATATTAACAGCAAAACGTCAGATATAATGCCAACCCCAGACGACCATACGGGTGAATTAGTCGTATCAAAAAATAAAGTGGTTTTCAATGGGGAAGAATATTCAGGAAATAAATCAGTTTATGATATTGATGAGGATGAAGTAACATCATTAACGATAAAAGAAGACTATACTACTCACATAGGTAGATTTAATGATTTTATAAATCTTCGGTCAGTGACACTAGAAGGCATTTTTAATGATGAGCAAAATGTTTTTAAAGGATGCACCTCTTTCACCGAATTTATTGTACCCGAAACGAATCCTTATTATTGCACGATTGATGGTTTATTAATACAAAAAAAAGGCATGGTTCTTAAGTCGATACCTAATGGAAGGGGTCCTCATGTCAACATTCCAGAAGGCGTAAGAGATATTGGCTATTTCACATTAGGCAATTGTCCCAATCTTATTTCAGTAGAGTTGCCTTCAACAATTACTTATATGGAGTTTTTGGAGCATGGAAAAAGTACGGATTTGAAGTCTTTTTTCGTTGCAGAAGGAAATCCTTCCTATATGGCAGAAGATGGAGTTCTCTTTACAAAAAACAAAGGCATACTCGTTGCATTACCCGTTGGTAAAGGCACGGAATACACCATTCCTGTTGGTGTAGCTTACATTGGCGAAAATGTCTTTTCCGGTTGTTCTCTCTTACGATCCCTGACAATTCCTTCAAGTGTGGTAAGAATTGAGATGGATACTTTTTATGACTGCATCAGTTTGGAGGAACTTCATGTGCAAGCAGAGATATGTCCAGCATTCCATTCGCAAGATACTTCTTTTTCTAACCATAACAAAGAAAACTGCACATTGTATGTTCCTAGCGGAACAAAAAAGCTCTATGAGGAGAATGGGAAATGGGGTGTCTTTAGAAAGATTAAAGAAGAACAGATTCCGATACAACCGAAGTAACTCTTTGGATGGACAGAACGCAGCAAGCGGCAAGCGGAGCATCACAGCTCCGCTTGCCGCTTGCTGCGTTCAGGCAATAAATGTACTTGAAATTCATAATTAACAGGATATTTGCAATTATATGATATAAATATGCCAATAATAAAATTCTAATTAATATATTTGCAGAAAATACGCATAATCAGAAAATAGAATCAATTATTAGTTGAATTTATATAGAAAGGAACAGCTATGATACAAGAACTAAAAGTAAAGAATTTTCTTTCATTTAAGAACGAAGTAACTATTAGCTTTGAAGCAACAAAAGATAAGAAGTTTGAAGATTACCAAGTAGTAGAGGTCGCACCAAATGTACGGCTTCTTAGGCTGGCTATCGTTTATGGAGCAAATGCTTCAGGAAAAAGTAACTTGATTAATGCATTTGAGTTTCTCAATCGGTTTTGGGAGAAAACGCCAAACAACAGGGAGGTACCAACCGGTGTAATCCCTTTTTTGCTGGATAAACACACTCCAGAGGAACCGAGCCAGTTATCCTTGACATTTTATATTGGAGCAACGAAATACTTGTATGCCCTTGAACTCACCAATGAGAAGGTGATTTCAGAGAGACTATCAATCTATCCCGGTTCTCAACCTGCGCTAATATTTGACCGCTCGTATAGCCATGGGATTTCAGAGATAAATTTCAATCAGAACAGAGTAAAGATCAGTCAGATAGCAAACGAAGAAATTGCAGTAAAGTGTCTTCCGAATATGTCTGTATTTTCAGCCTACAAGCAGGTGAATGTGAGCCTTCCTGAAATGGAGGCCGTTATAACCTGGATGAAAAATCAGTACTTGAGTGCAATACAACCAGGTATGATACTGAGAAATTTTTCAGAAGAATTACTATCAAAAGATAAATCAGTAAAGGAATATATATTGGATTTTCTTCATAAAGCAGACTTCAACATCGCTGATATAAATTCGGAAGTTGTTGATAAGAAAGTGCCTGCAGAATTGTTAAATATGCTCGTGAAAGATAATGACATAACTATTGAGGAAAGGGAACGACTTAAAAGAGAAAAGACATTAAAACGGACACAGACAACCTTTGTTCACAAAGTAACTAACAGCAAAGGTGATGAAGAATATTTTAGTTTGCCGAAGAATCTTCAATCTGAAGGGACTTTAAGAACATTCGGTTTGGCCGGTGTTATTAATCATATTGTTAAAAATGAAGCGTTTGTGCCTATTGATGAAATTGAATCTTCTTTGCATCCTAAACTGATTGAGTTCTTCATAGAAAATTTCTTTAAGCAGAAAGGCCAGTCTCAGTTACTTCTAACAACACATTATGACGGGCTGCTTGAGGAAGACGATTTGTTGAGAAATGATAGTATTTGGTTTACAAACAAAGGAGA
Source organism: Bacteroidales bacterium (assembly GCA_963677415.2). GTDB lineage: Bacteria > Bacteroidota > Bacteroidia > Bacteroidales > JAQUTK01 > JAQUTK01. The sequence goes on from CAXXFJ010000023.1 coordinate 5,993, forward strand.
TGACGGATCAACAGAACTATATTCCTTGTCAGATTTTAAGGGACTAAATCGAATTACCTCTTTGCAGAAAGCTTATAAATATGGGAAATTCGGAGCTACCCCCAATATCTGATACATACAAATAATGGAAGGAAGAAATCAAAAAATAAAAGATACCTACCCAGGTATTCATATTGTTGGAGAGGGAATCACGGAACAATATTATTTCACTCATATTAAGCACATTTACAACTACAGATGTATAGTAAAGCCGCGTTTTTTTGAGCAAACATGTATTAGTGATATTCAGAAATGTACAATAAAGTTGTTAAAGGAAGATGCTGATGTTATCTGCGTATTTGATGCCGATGTGTCATCGCGTAATCTGAAAGAGAACAATGCTTTAGCGCTGTTTAAACAAAAGTATGGGAATAATAAACATGTAATTATTTGTGATAGTTTACCCTCCATCGAATTTTGGTTTTTGCTTCATTATAAAGAAACGAATCGCTATTTTCTTAATTCCGATGCCGTAGCAAAAATTCTAAAGAAACATTTGAAAGATTATTGCAAAAATAAAACATATCTTGAAAAAGAGAATTGGGTTCGTGACCTATGTAGTGATGGGAAACTTGATAAGGCTTTAGAAAGATCGATATCAGACGCTTTGCATGATGGTTCATATTCAGATTTGTATAAAGCATTTGAATGCTTGTCAGGAGAAGGAAAATAAAATTACAAAGTAGGGGGGCAAAAGAACAATTTTCAAAGCGTAACCGAAGACAAAAGCGGCAAGCGGAGCATCACAGCTCCGCTTGCCGCTTGCTGCGTTCAGGGCTCCCCGAGATGCTGTATGATGAGCTCCACCTGGCGGGGGGAAAGCACCCGGGTATGGCTGGTGAGACCGGCGGCGAGCAGTGCTTCGCTAAGCGGCTGGCAGCGATCGATCCAGCTCTTTACTGCCTCCCAAGCATTGTGTTTGCTGCGCTCCGGAGCATAGAGGAGACCCAGTTCCGCTTTGCCGTATCTCCTGATTTTGAACCTCTTTTCCTCTTCTGTCTGTCTCATAGTGTGCTAAAGCGTTAGTTGAATAGTATCACATAAAGATACTGATATTAAGTAGTATAAACAAATTAGATAATCCGGAGCATACCCACCCAAAAAATCCGGAACGAATAGTGCCATAATCCAGAAGAAAACGGGCTATATTCAGTGCCATTCCGGCAGATATCCACCCAAAAACGGATAAAAACGGATAAAAAAGAGTTTTTTTAAACGAGACAAACGATTCTTTGAACCGGATTCCGGAGCATTCCCACCCAGTCGATACGAAGTGGGTAAAGAAGCGAAAGATTCCGGAGCATATCCACCCATTTTGGGGAGTATAAGTCATTGAAGATTAGTTTGTTTTGTTTTCGAGAAGCAGCTTGTGAAAAAGAATTCACATTCCGGAGCATATCCACCCACTCATTTATAGAAAATGCTTATATTCTATGTACGAATCATCAATACATAGAATACTATTATGGCAGGAAAAATAATACGAATGAGTAAAATAAAACAAGTATTGCAATTGCATAAGGAGGGTGTCTCCAATCGGAGGATAGCCCAATCGTTGGATCTTTATAAAGGGACAGTCAACGAGTATCTGCGTAAAGTAAAAGAGAACGGATTTGATATTGATACGCTCTTGAAGTTGGAAGATCCTGTTCTTGAGAAGAAGTTCTCGGCAGGTAATCCGGCTTATACGGAAGATCGTTTTCTGGTTTTTAAGGAGAAGCTTTCTTATTTTGAGCAGGAGCTCCGGCGTCCTCACGTAACAAAGCAGACCCTGTGGGAGGAATACAAAAAGGAGCATCCCGATGGCTACGGCTACTCCCAGTTCTGTTATCATCTTTCCCAGGTGAGCGTGGCGCGACATCCTTCTGCTATACTGGAACATGCTCCCGGCAGAGAGCTGTATGTGGATTTCTCGGGGGATACGATGTCTTATGTGGACAGAGAAACCGGAGAAGTGGTAAAAGTTCAGATTTTTATAGCATGCCTTCCTTACTCGGATTACACCTTTGTAATGGCGGTCCGTTCCCAATCCACGGAAGAGTTTCTGTATGGCTTGTCTTGTGCGTTACGCTGTTTTGGAGGAAGTCCCAAGATATTGGTTCCCGACAACCTGAAAGCGGCAGTTATAAAAACAGACAAATATGAGCCGGAACTGAATCGGGTCATGGAAGATTTTGGCAATCATTACGGGTTTGTGGTTCTTCCGGCAAGACCTTATTCCCCCAAAGACAAGGCTGCCGTAGAAAACCATGTAAAGATCATTTACACCCGGGTTTACGCCAAACTCCGTAATGAAACATTCTTTTCCATGGATGAACTCAATAAAGCGATCGCGGAGAAAGTCAAAGAGCACAATCAAACCCGCATGCAGCAAAAACCTTATTCACGGGAAGAAAAGTTTCTGGCCGAAGAACGCTCCATGTTGACGGCATTACCTTGCGATGACTTTGATCTGAAGTATTATGCCTTACTGAAGGTGGCACAGAACAATTGTATCTTTCTGGGCAGGGATAAGCATTATTACTCTGTCCCTTACAGTTATATCGGCAGAAAGGTCTCGGTCGTGTACACAAGAAGCATTGTCAGAATCTATTGTGACGGAGACTGTATCGCAACTCATCTTCGCACGGCCGGTTACGGTTATACCACACAGAAAGAGCATTTGTGTTCTACCCACCGGCATTATCTGGAGCGGAGTCCTGAGTATTATATCCGGCAGGCGCAAAAACGTTCGGAAAACTTAGCAGGGTTAATCATCCGGAACTTTGAGAAGGAAGAAGTACCTGAGCGCATCTACAGACGTTGTGACGGGCTCTTATCCCTACAGAGGAAAACCAATCCCGTTGTTTTTGAAAAGGCTTGCCGCTATGCCCTTGATTGTGATTTGCTCTCCTGCAAGTCATTGCAGAAAATCATAGAAAACAAGGCCTATGAATTTATAGAAAGCACAAAAGAGACAATGAAAGAGGAAGAAAAACGTCTCCCGCATAAAAATATCAGGGGGAAAGAGTATTATATGAATCAAATTAAAACAGAATCAGAATGGAACAAATCAAATCAGAATTGATGCAATTAAAGCTTTCAGGCATGGTCAGTTGCCTGAAAACGTGGGAAGAAACCAGAAAAGTACATGAACTATCCTTTATGGATGGGCTCAAACTTTTAGTGCAAGCGGAGAAAGATCAGAGGGACTCGAACCGGTATGAGCGTCTGTTAAAGAATGCCTCGTTCCGCTATCAGGCATCGGTTGAAGAGTTAAACTTTGAAGCCAGCCGCGGCGTCGAACAATCCAGAATTTTATCATTATCCACAGGAAGCTATATCCGAAACGGGGAATCGGTGCTGATTACAGGTGCAGCCGGATGCGGAAAAAGCTTCCTGGCATCGGCTTTAGGTACTCAAGCATGCAGGAAAGGCTTTACGGTGTCCTATTACAACATGCAGAAGTTATTGCTCCGACTGAAAATTGCCAGAGTGGAAGGATCAATCATACGGTTCTTTGACAAAGTAGCCAAGACCGACTTGCTAATCCTCGATGACTTCGGACTATCCACCATGGAGAAACAACAGCAACTTGACTTTATGGAGATAATAGAAGACAGGCATGCCAGAAAAGCAACTATAATTGCCAGTCAACTACCAGTGGCTATGTGGTTTGATATATTTACCGATGAAACATTGGCCGATTCTATCATTGATAGAATTGTATATACATCGCATAGATTTGAATTAAAAGGAGAGAGTTTAAGAAAAAAACGGTAATTTTGTCATTATAAAAGAGCAGAGTGAGTGGGTGGTTATCACCGGAATCACTGGGTGGCTATCACCGGAATATCTACAAATAAATCAGGCACAATAAAGCGCCTGATTTATCTTTTATTGAACGCTCTTGCTCGGGGGCGGAGATTGCGGGTCGGTGCCCGCAATGACGTGCGCGTCAGAAAGGAAGCTCAGGACGGGGAGAAGCGTCCTCATACTCAGCCGCTGCACCAAAACCACCTCCCGCCACGCCTGCAACATCGCTCGCCTCCTCCTCAAAACGCATGCGTTGCTGGATGGCGGTGCTCTCGATTATTCCCTGTTTCTTCTTAAACCAGTTGGACGAGTCGAAGAACTCAGCAGAGTGTCTCATCTTGTTTACACCCTCTTCCGACAGATCCTCCTCGCACGGAGAGTAGCGGCCATTGACAAGGTCGAAAGCAAAGCAGGCGCGGCCGGGTTTGCCGAGGTTACGCTGCCGCACTTTCTGGACATGCACCGTGCAGATGTTCGTCTTGGTGTTGCGCTCCACGGCGATACCGTAGTCCGTCTTGTTGTAGAAGTTCGCCGAACCGTTGATGCTGTACATGTTTGGCACCTGAAACATGCCCGTCCTCAGGTCCATCTCCATCTTTCTCGGATGCGCCACCAGCGTGATCAGTACATTATTGTTCATCGCAAATTCTTTCAGTTCCTGGAGAAACTTACTGATGTATTGCGTCTCTTCCTTGCCACTGTACTGATGATCGATGCAGTTGAATGGGTCAATCACCAGGTGCTTGATCCCTTTTCGGCGCACCAGTTCGCGACCCTTGCGTAAGATGCTCTCGATGGTAAAACCCTCTTTCGGGATGATTGAAAAGATGTTTTCCTTCAGAAAATCCACCACCTCCTCATATTCCGCCTCCGAGGTGATCCCCTTCTTAAATTTCTTGCCCACCATCTTCTCCGCATGTTTGCTGTAGTGCGTGGTGAGCGGGAAGTTTTCCGGACTGAAAAACGCCGTCTTCCAGTCGTGCAGCATAAACATGTTTATCGCCAGCATATCCACAAATTCCGACTTACCAGCACCCGGCACCCCCGTCACGATGTTGAGCATCCCCGTCTCAAACCGCATGTAACGATCCAGATTCTTAAAACCCGTACTCAGTCCGTGCGTCAGCCCCTGATCAAACATCGCCCGAAAGTCCTCAATCACATCCTTCACCGTAAACACACCCTCCAGCGGCAGTTCGGGAGCCATGTCCAGACAGATCTTCAGACTATCCACACCATACAATTTCAGATGATCATTGGCATCCTTACAATTAGCCCCATAAGTCACGATGCGGCACTTCTCGCGACCAAACCGACGTAGCAACTCATTGCGCAGCACCAGTCCCTGCTTGTCCGTATCCACCGCGATATAGATGACTTCCTTATTTTCAAAATGAGACTCCACAAACGGGTTTATCCACTCCAGACTGCCATTGGCACCATTGGGCACGCTGATCACGTCCATTCTTCCCGTAGCCATGATGCTCATCGCATCCACTTCACCCTCCGTGATGATGCACTGCATCGTCTCTTTGATCCCGTCAATGTTCCACGGCACGAGCGGTGCGCCGGCATCCAAAGCAAAATGCTTCTCCCGGTCGCGGTATTTCGTGTTGACCAGTACGTCGTCCACAAAATAATTAAACCCGATACACTTCACCTTTTTGCCCACGGCAGAGATGAAATGCAGCTCCTCCGTGATCATCATCCGTTGGATAATCTCCTGCGGGATAAACCGTTCCTCCACCAGATACCTCGCCATCTCTTCACTCAGCACCGTCTTGTTAGAGTCAAACATCGGACGGCGAAAATGGGAGGGAACCCCCTTCACCGGAGCCACCCTCTCCAACGCTTTCAGTTCATCACTATCCGTAGTCGCCAGTCCATCCAGTCCGCAATGGTAGCAATGAATAAACTTCGTCTCCGTATCCACCCTCAGCGACTTGTCGCGCTTGTCCGGACGATCACTGTGACACTTCGGACAAAACATCCGCACCTTTTTAGCCGAGCTTGAAGTCACAATCGTGTAACCCTCCAAATAAAAATTCATCTTTTTGAGTATAAATTAATCCGTCCAGTCATTCTCTTCCACATTCCATCTCACCGTGCAATCCGGTCGGGGACGCGCCCCAACAGGGATCACCACCCCAAATACCCGTCTGATCCCCATCGCTTTGTCGTAATCCTCAAAAGGAAAAGGATCCTCTTTATTCAGCACCTCGTGTAAATAATTCACCATTTTTGCAAACAACTCCGTGCCCGAATGCATACAATTGGCAAAATACCTCTTCGCATCCGAAGCACACCGGATCGTCTCGGTTTTGCTCACTAAGATCACTTGCTCCTTAAACAACTGTTTGAACACCATGCAATTATCCTTAAACAGCAATCCCAATCCAGATTTCATTCCGACGACATCCAGCCACATCTCATCGGTAAAAGCCTTATCCACATGAGTCGTCCATTCCTTTGAGTCACCAGGTTGTATCAGAGGAGGATAGGTAAAATTCAAACATTCTACAAGACAATTATTATTATCATCATCATCAGTCTTTGCAATTTCTTCCTTCACCTCAGGTGATTCTGATTTTGTTTTCTCATTCTTTTCCAATTCCAATTTCTCTTCAAGTTCTTTTTCTTTATTCCTTTCTTTTTCTAATTTCAATTCCCTTTCTGTTTCTAATTCCCTTTCTAATTCCCTTTCTAATTCCAATTCCAATTCCTTTTCCATTTCTTTTTCTTTAAGCTTGATTTTTGCCGTTTCTTTCAATACTTCAAACCTGGCCTTCAACTCATTAGCCGCATCCTTATTCGCCCTTCTCTCATCAATTTTACATTTTTTAATGTCGAACTTCTTCATTCTTCGCACCATATCCTCCGAAAAGAACCATTCATCATCGACGACAAACAACTCAAAATCATTTACGATAGAGAGGATGAAGCTATAATTTACATTTATTTTGCGTGCAAACATCTTCAACAACGACAGGTGACAACGATAGTTATCCTGCACCCTCAACAACTCATTTAAGGCATAAAACACACCATACCCACTCATCTTATAGCGATCAAGCAACTTGATGATTCTGGGATCATTCATCGACTCGGCATCATGTGGGAAATAATAATTATCTTTCATCAGAAACTTCTTTTTTATAGTAACACACCGGACATTAAAAACTCGCTCAAAAAACATACAGATGAAAGTTACCTTTCATACAGACGAAACTTTCCTTTCATCAGGGCGAAATTTCCATTTCATACAGATGTTTTTCCGGCATCAGTTCGCAAGGAATAGTACCCTCACCAAGCATCATCAGCAGAATATCTGCGAGAATCAGCGGTTCATTCATATAATCTTTCTGTATTAACATTTTTCTATTAAATCTTTTAATCGCTCTGTATGAGCTAGTTTGCTTTACACTGCAAAATAACGCCAAATACCTGACCCCTCTCGTCGGGAATCCAATTTAATTTAAATAAATATTAATCTACCTTCACCGAGTAAGCAAACCCTACGCAGAATAACTGCCGGTTAGTTGACATGAAACGTTCTTAATAAATTAAGATGGAGAATAAAAAAGACATCAGTAAGATGAGTCTGGAAGAGAAAAAGGCGAAGAATAAAGTTTGTGAATTGACAGCAAGAAAGGCAAGTAGAATGAAACACTATGAAATTCAAGAGGAATTCCAAGAATGCTATAGAGCATTGACTGAGGCATTTGTCACCCTTCATCACATACATCCCAATGTGATAAAAAACTTACTTCCACATCCGATAACCAGTAGCTCAGAAGCATTTGAGGGTAATTTTGGCACAGTAACAGGCTTGATCCTATTCTACAGAAGTCTGTTTGAGCTATTCAATCTTAAATTTGAGCTAGAGGATTCAATAGTATTTTTCAGCATAGTCATAGGCAAAGGGGGTAAACTTTGGCTCACCGATCAAGACCCTTCATTACCCTGTTCCGGTACGGCAAATAGTGTTTTAATCTTCCATTCGATTGAGATAAGATACCTCAAGGACTTTTACAAGACAATGAACATGATGAGAGAAAAATCCAAAAATCACGATTGACAGATGAAAAACATAAAACAAATCGCAGCAACCACCAATGGCATCAATGGAAGCAGAAAACTCCCCATCACTGAGCTACAAAAGATGCTTGTATTTTTCAATGCGGGACTCTTAGTCATCTCCGGAAGTGAGGATCCGCGCGTGAAGCCCATCGCCAGAATAATTGGAGCAGAGCTGGTTGATCAGGGAGACGGTGAGAGCACTCTTTACTACCACATAAATATCTTTTCCTTAGAAAAGAAAAGGTATAAAACCCTACATGGAAGCCAATTTGAACCGATTCCGACCCCCATTGGCACCAGTTACCTTGTGTGCAGCTCCAAGGAGTTGGATGATCAAAAGGATAGCCTGTACCAACAACTCGGCGTACTGTTGCGCACCGACAGGAACAATTATTTCACGAACGCCACAATGCCATGCAGCGCTACGCTCGTCATCTATTTCTTAGGTGTCAGGACCGGTCAGCTGTGCCAGGAGATTGGCCACCGTATAGGCAGAGAAAAAGACCCGTGCTGCAACGATGTACTCACGATCATTGAGAGCATGACAAGCCCACATGAAGATGAGAAAAACTTCTTTATCCTTCACATCACGGTCTACGACACCCTGAGCGACATGAAGATAGATTCGGTCACGGTCCTGGAAAATCCCACCATCGAAGAGCTGGAAAGCTTCTTCAAAACCGGGCTCTTCCAACTCGACCTGCATACCGAAGATTTCTTTTGCACCAACCCATCGGCAGACGAAGAGATCGTCCAGCTCGTCACCTCCTTCCGCAACGGAGCGCTGAAGACCGAGTATTACCTCAACGCGCAAGCAATACCGGTCATGCCGGTGACACGGGTAATGCAACGTGAAAGCGCCCTTGTGGACATGAATAAAAAAAGAAAGTATCCCAAGAAGAGGAGAAAATAGATTTAAAGAGTACCTTTGTCTCGATGATTTGATGAGCAAATGGGTTTTGTTCATTAGATATTTAGGATAGAAGTGCGCTTGTCTGTGAGGATGGGCGCACTTCGCTGTTTTATGGGCTTGGTTATAATAGAGGAGTAAGGACTGATTTTGTATTCGTTCCCATGTCATCATAATAGTTTGCTACTGCCAATTGACTAAGCTCTGCACAATATTATAACATACATCTTAATCTTTTCCTGATTTTCTGAATTGTAGTACTCCGGATATAACATCACTTAATAAGTCTACGAATGAACTCTCCATTAACCCTCGTTCTAGTTCTACCTGAAATATTTTTAGCTCTTCTACATTCTTGAATGAGAATTTGAAATCTTCGTTGAAATCTTTCAGAGAATAATTTCCTTCGTCCCACAGAGCTAAATCGTTTGATTGCATAATTCTATAACATGTATAATATCTGTGATAAAACTCTTCTACGAAATGGTGATCGTAAGATTCAAAACCACGTTCTCCATTTTCTGGAATTATGACTTCTTGCCAAGCATTAAACTCACTGCTTTCTTCTGAAAGCACTCTTCTCATTTGTACCATGATAATAATTCAAATTGGTTATAGTTTCAACCTGATATAGAAAGGTGTATTAAAAAGCAAAGAACGCAGAGCTTCAAGGCTTGCGTCCTTCGATTTCCTTTTCTCAAATGAGGAATGAACTCTGGTACAAAGATAGTTTTTTAATTTCGTTCTTATCCAACCATCAACTTATTAGTTTTCTTCAAGAACTTGGCCGGGATACCTTTTTCTAACCGCCATGTAATATTCATCGGATTAGAGCCTTCGTTAGAAACAAAATTGGTTATCCCCAAGAACGTATAAGGTGAGGTTCCGAATATATCCTTTTTGAATTCACGAACAAATAACAATTGTATTATATTTAACCGTTGGTGATTGATATAGCGCTGTCCTGTTGGTGAGCTGAGTGATGTGGTACTTTTGCTTTGCCAATGAAATAGGGTTTCGTTAATTGAGTAATCATTGTACATCGTAGTTGGAGAATAGTCTTTCTCTGACTTATTGAGTGTTACAAAATGGATGTCAATATTCTTATCAGCTAAGAATTTGGATCCTTCCCGTATTGTTGAAGGTTGCATGTAATCTAAAGCAACGAGGATCTGATCGCGTGTATAGGTACAATGAACATCGAGAGGGTAATCGGCATGAAGATGCATCGTCTCATCCACAATGTCTATTTGATCGAAATTGTAATTGAGCAAATCAATTAGTTCTTGGTACAACACAGTGCTTCGCTTGATCAACTTCAGGCCACTTAACAGTGTTGTGAATCCACACTCTTCATGCGGTTTCTGCCATACTGTAAACTGAAACATTTGGAGCATACGCTTTTCCAATACTGTCAACTGGCTCATGTGTACTGACTCTAACTTGTCAAAGGTGTCAAGCAGGAACTTCAACCATCTGCGAGAGTCTATGGCACAGATTCGAGAGAATGCCTTTGTCAAAAGTTCTTCTAAAGGCTCATTGAAGTCCTCTCTGATTTCTGCTAATGCAGATAATCGAGAGAAGTTATCTTTGACATAGATGGCGCGAATATCAAGGTGGTAATAGCGTACAAAGTTTGCAAGACTTAGTGGAAGACCGCTGTCTTCTTCAAATGTTGCAATTCGGGTAATCAATCCGTTTCTTGCTCCGAAAGATGCATTAATATTCTCTAGGATATACTCTTTGGCTTTCTTCTCTAATTGGATGAAACAGCCTTTGGGTACGGACATGAAGCCGTTCTTAATTTCACTTTGTACTCCTTTGGCTGAATCGGAGAGGATGGCTCTAAACTTGTCTTCAAAGTTATATTTCTTGTTTGCTTGTCCGATATAGTCTAGCACGGTTAAGCATTCTTTTTTATCATGTTCTGAAAGACGCAAGCCACGGCCTAATTGCTGCAGGAATATTGTCAAACTTTCAGTGGGCCTTAAAAACAAGACTGTATTGACTTCAGGAATATCGACTCCTTCATTATAAATATCAACAACGAAGATGAATCTTACATCTCCGCGTACAAGTTTGGATTGGGCGGTTTTCCTTTCTTCATCCGGCGAGGATCCTGTAAGACACATGGAAGGTATACCTTTTTCAATAAAGTAGTTGGACATGTATTCGGCATGAGCGACTGAAACGCAAAAACCTAAGCCTTTGACTTCGTCTATATCCGATACATATTTGTAGATGGATTCGATAATCATATTACAACGCTTCTCGGCAACAATGTTATTCATCGTGTATGCATTGGAGAGCTCCGTTTTGTCATAACCGCCTCGTGACCATCGTAGGTCCTTCAAATCAATGGTATCACTAATTCCAAAATATTGGAATGGACAGAGTAGCTTGCGGTCAATAGCTTCAGGTAACCGGATTTCAGCAGCGATACGATTATTGAAGTAGATCAAGATATCTTGACCATCCATACGCTCTGGAGTTGCGGTAAGACCAAGAAGAATCTTCGGCTGATAGTGCATGAGAATCTTCTGATAGGAGGGTGCTGCAGCATGATGAAACTCGTCAATGATAATGTAATCGTAGAAATCGGGGGTTGTCTTTGTGTGCCAATCTTGTGAATTGAATGTTTGCACGGACATGAAGAGGTGGTTGATATTATCTGGTCGATAGCTCCCTACAAAGAGAGATCCAAAGTTCTGATCCTTTAGGATTCCACGGAAGCAAGCAATGCTTTGTGTGAGAATCTCTTCTCGATGAGCAACAAAAAGCAGATTGCAAGACTTCTTTGGATTCTCTTGACAGAATCTTTTGTAGTCAAAAGCCGAGATAACTGTTTTGCCTGTTCCTGTAGCTGCTACGATAAGATTTCTATATTGGCCATGTATCTTACGCTCGGCATCTAGTTTGTCTAATATTTGCTCTTGATACTTGAAGGGAGTAATGGAAAAGGTATAGAAAAGATTTTTACCGTTACCGACATTCTTTTCTGATTTTAATGCTCTGCACAATCGTTCATTTTCTGTATCTGAATATTGTTCAAAATCAGTGGAGTTCCAATAACTCTCAAAGGTAGCATTAATCTTCCTGATAGTCTCGGGCTGATCCTTGGCAGTCAGTTTGACATTCCATTCCAGTCCGCTAGACATTGCTGCATGTGAAAGGTTGGACGAACCAACATACGCCGTGGAGAATCCTGTATTGCGATAGAATACATAGCTTTTGGCATGCAAGCGAGTACGCTTGGTATCATAGGAGACTTTAATGATGGTATTGGGTAGCTTATAAAGTTCTTCAATGGCCTTTATATCAGTTACTCCCATGTAAGAAGTAGTGATGACTCGTAATTTTCCACCTCTCTGGGTAAAGGCTTTCAGATTGTCAATGATCATGACTAGTCCGCTCCATTTGATGAATGAAACGAGCATATCGATATGGTTGCATGATACAATCTCTTTCTTAAGTTCGGAAAACAAACAGGGCTCATGCTTAGCACCGGTAAAGAGTGAACTTTGGCAGAGAGATGTTTCAGGTCGATCGATAGGTGCATTGTCATCTACAGCATAAATGCTATTCTTTCGGTCAATAAGTGCCATGAGCTGTTTAGCATTGCCATCACTAGATGGTATGTTGAAATTGCTACTTTCTGTCTTCAGAAAGATGCTATCAATAACCTTATTAGCCAGTTGGATTAGTTCGGAGATATCCGCTCTGTCATCTTTTTGTATAGTTTCAAGCTGCTGTTCGAAGATATCTGCGATGTATTTCGCAAGGACCTTTGGTGCCTCTGAATTGTCAATGTCGTTGGTCACGACCTTGACAAGAGCGCTTTCCAAGCTCTCTAATTCTTCTTTTAGGCCTTTGTTGACCAGTTGTTCGTATAGTCCGGGAGGTATCATGGTATATGTATGAACTTTATAAATAATGATAGGACAAAGATATATTTTTCCATTCAACTCTTATTAATACAATTAAATATTTGGAAGAATTATCTTTAATACATGTCTGTCATAGGCTCTCTTTTCCTCCTGTTAGCGGACTCTTAATTTCAGTAATCAAGCTAATAGGATTCTTCGTTTATTATTCACAAAGAGCCCTATTAACTTGACATACTAACTCTTAGAAATTATATTCTTACAGCTTCTCGAGGAAATCTTTTATCGTTACTCCGATTTCGTTAATTAAGTCATTCGTGATGCTTCCACTTAACTGTTTAGTATGAATAAGAAGCTTAGGATTCTTACCTGATATTTCATGATGAAGGTTATACCACTGTAGTTTGTTTCCATTCACCTCTTTCGTTTTCCCATCAAACTCTACACCGAATAAATTGCAAATATTAATATTGAAGTCCCTTGAATAGTGGCCACAAGCGAGTACTACAACAGGAAAACTTTGAATAAATTTTAATGGGAAGAAATGCTCTTCTCTCTTTTTTATTGATTCTTTTCTTAGATGAGAATCTTGTTCGTTGCTATTTGCGGATGGTATTTGATTGAGTTCAGTGATGAATATGTTTTCATGAAAAGTTACTTTTTCATTTTTCACTCCATTACAGTAAATCGTTTCATATAACTTTTGGTATTTTGTCCAGGTGCTACTTGTTCCACCATTATACTGCTTGTTCTTCAGTTTCTTGTTAATTTTATTTTCTTGACCTTTGTAAGGATATGATTGATCAATACAATATTGAAGAGGCTCATTATTAATCAACTTTTGCCAACCTTGTAAGTTTTCTTCAACTAGCTTTCTTTCATCTTCAATTTTAGTTTGATAATCTGGCAATTGCACTGTTTTATTTAGAGCGCATTCTTTTCCAATAATAAGAATCTTTGCATTTGGATTCCCTGTACCTAAATATAGATTTCTATTTTTACATTCTAGTAATGCTTCTAGAAATTTGTCATTGTAGTTCATAATACTTTACTTTGTGTTTTAATAATTATTCTTCCGGGTTTTAATTCTTGTTCAAGCTTGTTCAGATTACCTTTCCATATATTGCTGTTTATCATTGCTTCTTCCATCCCAAATATGATGAGAATTGGCAACTCATCGACTTCTAACTTCAATATTCCATCAGCAATATTTGAGACAATTGAATCACTTGTTGCAAGGCCTAAGGATTTCATATTCTTACATATCAGTTCGTATGAATCGGTAATAATGTCTTTCTGACTAGAAATATATGCTTCATATCGTTTGATCTGATCCAATACTCTTGGTCGTGTTGTCGAAACTAATTCCGGATTTGTATAGTACTTAGCTTCATAAAAGACGAGCCTCACCACATCTTTTTCTTTCTCAATAATAGAGTAATCAATGCTGGATCTTTTTAGGTTATTTGTTTCGCTGAATGTTATCTCAACATCAATTTTCTCTTCTTCTTTGGATAATACCAGATTATAGGACGATTCCTTTTCATTTCCAACGAATCGTTTAACATTATCCTTTAACTCGTTTACCTGCGATAGTGACATAATCGGATACGGCACATCTGCTTTAATCACCCCATTCTCTGAAAGAATGTATGTATTATCTGTTGTATTGTTGACAATATACTTTTTATGGGTCTTCCCTTTAATTACACCATTACGTGCGAAGGTTAATTTACATAGACTTTGTCCCTTGAAGTAGACATTGATATACTCATTACGGATAGCGATAAATAGTTCTTTGTCACTAACCATTTTGTGCCAAAAACTGTTTTCGTCCAGATACAATTTGTTCAATGATTCAATGAATCTTTTGTCTGTGATGCCACGTTTAAAATCTGTCAAAATAGTAGTTTTTAGGAATGTATCGTATCTTTATTAATCTTGTTCCCATTCTTAACCACAACCTCAATTCCACCTCTCGTCACTGACTCTGTGATAATCTTCCTCTTCAGCTCCTCGCTAATATTCAGCTCGCAAAACTCACTGGAGCATTCGCAATGTATTGGAATGATTCCCATGGTGGGATTAACAAGGTTTGCTACTTTGGCCAGTGTCTTTGGTGAAGCATGACCTGTTGTCTCCACGATCTTAATGTTGGGGAAGAGGTGGACAAAATCAATGGTCTCCTGTTTCTTATGTATGCTTCCCTCGTTGATGTAATTGGGCCACATGGAATAGATGAGGAGGGTGTCTTTGTTGTCCAGTTGAGAGAGTAGCTGACAGGTTTTTTCTCTGTAATATTCTCCGCTACGGACCAGCATGACGAATCCTTTGGATTGCATTAGTCTGATGAACTTCTTACTTCTTGGCTCGTAGTAATTGAGAGGATCAAAGCGGAAAAAATGACTCTTTTCTCCTGCGGACCGGGTATAGATGTCCAATATGCCGGCTTGATATTTGTCGGTGATGAATGGCCTTTCTTTGAAGGTCTTGGCAGCGGCACGGATAGTGGAAAGACGTTCCATATCGGTGGAGGAACAGAGAACAAAGAGGTACTTATTGTGTCGCATCAGGCGGATAATCTCTATTTGCAATTCACGTTCAGGCATGACATTTTCTTCTCTTCTGTTTATCATCGTGCCTTCGGTAATCAGCAGGTCAATGGGGCCTTTGCTGAGGATGAGTTTCTGAATGGTTGGCACTAGTCCTTTGCCGAGGTAACTGTGTTCGCGAAAGTCTCCGGTATGTAGTATGCGTTTGCCTTGTGCTTCTATCAGAAACATATAGGAGTCGTAGATGGAATGGGAGACGAAGTAGGGGGTAACGGTGATATCGCCAAAGTGCAGTTGCTGCTTTTCTTCGTAGGGAATCATGTTCTTTATCTTTGAAAGCATCTCTTTGGTGACTCCAGTCTTTTCACTGAGCTTGTTGAGCTGCTTGTTCTTGCAAAGCATGACTTCTCTGGCTGTCTTGCCTACGTATTGTTTAATCCGGGATGGTACGTATGAATAGAGATCAATATGGTCGCCATGGGTATGGGTGAAGAGGATGGCATCACAACCATCGGTAAGTTTAGTAATGCTTTCCACATTGGCGAGTTCGTCATAAGCAATCAAATCGCCTTCGGGTAGATTGTGTCCCAAATCTATCAGTATGCGTTCTTCGTCGGTTGCTATTTCTGTGATGCAGCCGCCAATCTGATTAATACCTCTGTGGATAGTTATCTTCATGGATTGATAAAAATCACTTCGTGCAACTGTTTACTAGTTTATCTGAATGAACGAAACGGCTTGTCGTGGCAGTTGCATAGTTATTTTTAGTTGCCCGTCAGTGGTTTCCATTGTCACGGGCTCTGAAAGAAGTTCCAGTTGTCCGGACTTTTCTAACGTTTTGTATTGCTCCGGTGTAGGGTTTTCGGGCGAGCCCATCTTCTTCCATACTTCATAGGAGTTGCTGTGGTGTTGGTCAATGCGGTAATGTGTGACAGTGACTTTCTTCTGATGGATGCCTTGTATGGTCAACTCTACGGGTGATCCGACGCCTTGAATGTCATCATCGTGGTAGTTCCAGAGTAGGACGGTGATGGTGTCTTTGTCACGGGCGGCAAGGGCATTGATGTCTGTTTGTAGGCGGCGTACACTGGAGTCGCGTATGGCTTTGAAATCATAGGCCAGATCGCCGGATACTGCTACCCGGTTGCCTCGCATCTTTCCTAGCATGCGGAAGACATTGAGCACGGGTTTGTCGACGCCATTGGTGGCGAGGTCGCGAAAACCGAAGTACCAGGGTTGGTCTTCAAACTCGAACGACCAGTTGACGGCTCCCAGGAGGTTGACTCCGTAATAGTCGGCCAGATCGTATTCGCGGGCGATAGAGGCGGCTGTATAACTGGAATACATGGTGCCGTTGCGATAGGCATTCTCCGGATTGGTTTGCATGCCACAGGCCGCGCATCCTTCGGGATCGGATTCGCCAATGATAATGGGTAGGTCTTTGGTTTCGGGAAAGGAGGCGATGACCTTGAAGTTGTCGTTCATGTTGCGAAGCTGACTGGACATGCCCATGCGCACGACGCCATTGACTACGCGGGGGGATCCCTTGGCGTGAAAGGCTACGAAGTCTAATGGGGTGCCAATCTTTCCGGTCACGGCATTGGTGTCTTTCAAACAGTGTGTGATGAATCGACTCAGGATCTTGGACGCTCCTCCGGTGGTATGTGGTCCTCCCATGCGTGCGGTGGGTAGGGCGCGCTTGACGGCATCGGTGGCGTAATCGTACATCTTACAGTATTCTTTGAATCTGTCGGGGGCTTTGAGGTAGGATCCGTCAAACTCGTTCCAGAGCTCCCAGTACCAGCTTTCTACTTCGGCCTGACCGTAGCGATCGACGGAATGGCGCACCCATTGGTAAATGAGTTCGGCCCACTTGTTGTAATCCTTGGGGGGATAGCCCCAGCCTGTTTCGATGACGGAATAGGGCATGCCGGGCGACCAGTTGTGCTTGTAGGGTTGGGGATGGGTGGAGAGGGCTTCGGGCATGAAGCCTATCTGTGCCAACGGTTTGATGTTGCGTGCTATATAGGTGTCGAAGATGGAGTCGATGAGGGTCCAGCTGTAGATGGGATTGCCGGCTGCGTCTTCGGTGTACATATTGGTGGAGCCCCACTTGAGTGCTGCGGTGCCATCGCCTGTGTTCATGAGGTTGTGTGAACGAAAATAGACCGGTACGGGACTGAGTGCTGATAATTCTGTGAGCAATTTCTTGCCGTCTTTCATGTAGGCATAGTTGGGTTCGTCGCAGCCAAACCATGCCCAGATAGGTTTCATGGGGCCTTTCTCACGGGCGAGGTCAACGGAGATGCTGACGGGCTCTGTTTGCGCAAAGAGCGAAAGGCTTAGCAATGAGAGCAGGAGGAGGGTTGTGTATTTCATAAGTAGTAGGTGTAAATGACAAATGTATTGAATTTTGTTCGTTTGTTGGATACTATTAAATGGAATTTACATACATTTGGAAATTATTTGTATTTACTGCCTGATGCTGCTCCTTTTTTGTTGATTTATAAACTTTATACCTGAAAATATGAATTCTTGCTCAGACAAATGTAGTCCTTTGACGATCATCTTGAGAGTGGTCGCCATCGTGTTGGTGCTTCTCGTCATTTTTGCCGGTTCTTATTTTGTCGCTAAACAGATATTGAACAAGGCTCAATCGAGAAGGCAATGGAATAGCTTAAATATGGAGAATCTAAAGCAGTTTAGTCAGCATAGGGTTGACTCTAAAAATCGCTGGAAAGGTACGAGCGTGGAAGTGATGGTGCTGGGCGCAATGAATTCGGATCAGGCCAGGGTGATTGAGGATACTAAGACTGTGTTGCTTGCTCGTGCAAAGGGGCTTGGTTATAAAGATGCTTTTGTGAAGGATGGAACGGCACCTGGCACTATGGAACTGATGATGCCGCAGAAGGATAATTTGGAATATGCTTGGTATCCGGGGGATCTGCTTCAGAAGAGGGGATACCTTGAGTGTATGGAGACGTATCAGCTGAATGAGTTGTTTCCTTTGCTGATGGTGGCCAGGGCGGAGATCGCTCGTCTGAATGATGGGGACTCGTGCAGTGCGTTGCTGCCTGTGGATCGTACGAAGGATGACGGGGGGCGTGGTGCTGTGATAGGATATGCGCGCGCAAGGGATACGATGAATGTAATGAACTGTTTGAATGAACCGACGGTGAAGGTGCTGCTGCCAAAGAATCTTTCTTTGAAATGGGGTGGGAAGAAGATCGATAAGGGTGGCTTGCTGGAGTTGTATGCCGTGAAGAATGGCGCGGGTAATCTGATTATGGATGGGAATGTGATCAAGGATGCTGAATTGAATAAAGATGCTTTCGGGGTTTCTGTTTTCATAGATATGAGTGATCAGGGTGCGAAGGACTGGGCACTTATGACGAAGAAGAATATAGGTAGGTGTATCGCTATGGTGCTTGACAACAGGGTGTATTCTGCTCCGCGTGTGAATGCTGAGATTACCGGTGGGCATGCGCAGATCTCGGGGAACTTTACTCCTGAGGAGGCGGCTAAATTGTCTATCTTGCTGAAGTCGGGTAGCTTGCCTGCTCCTGTCAAATTTGGTAAGCACTCTGTCACGACGACTAAGACGGTCACGACGATTATGGTGAACTAGGATGATCTTCTTATACTGATAGGAATAGAGATACATTGTTGTTCTTTTTGATCTTTGTTTGATAGTTTCCATTTGTAATGGACAATAGTTTGCATTTCAAATGGAAACTATTATCTTTGCGCTTAGTTTAAATAGTAAAGCTATGATACAGAAAGACTTCTTACAAAAAATCATCTTGCAGCAAAAGGATGCTTTGGCTGCAAGGGATACCGGGATGCTGCGAAATAGCCTGGATTCATTACCTGATCTGGATAATTATGCGTTGATTGTATCTGGAGTGCGTAGGTGTGGTAAGAGCACTTTGTTGTATCAATTGCTAAAGAAAAAACATACGGAGGCTTTGTATGTCAATTTTGATGATCCTCGTTTGTATGATTTCGAAATATCTGACTTTGATAAGCTTGATGGTCTGATAGATGATTCCGGATATAAAGTGCTGATGTTTGACGAGATACAAATTGTAAAGGGTTGGGAGCGTTATGTGCGCCAGAAACTTGATGAGAACTTTAAGGTCTTTGTGACTGGGTCTAATGCTTCTCTTTTGAGCAGGGAACTGGGTACGAGTCTGACGGGCAGACATATCACGACTGAACTTTTTCCTTTTTCTTATGATGAATTTTGTCGTTTTAGAGGGTATGACGCAAATGAGATGTCACTGTCTGAATATATGCGTGACGGAGGGTTTCCTGAGTTTCTTAAAACAGGAGCAGATGAGGTACTGACTTCTCTTCTTGATGATATTCTTGTTCGTGATATTGCGGTAAGATATGGGATTAAGGATACCAGGGGATTAAAACGGTTGGCTATCTATCTATTGTCTAATATTGGCAACCTCACTTCAGCGAATAAGTTGCGGGAACCATCGGGCATCA
The DNA here is from genome assembly GCA_963677415.2 of Bacteroidales bacterium. Classification (GTDB taxonomy): domain Bacteria; phylum Bacteroidota; class Bacteroidia; order Bacteroidales; family JAQUTK01; genus JAQUTK01. Next base: position 25,753 of record CAXXFJ010000023.1, read on the forward strand.
GTTCGACAACGACCGTACTGGAATATATCTCTCATCTGGAGCTGTGTTATCTCATTAGCTTTGTGCCTATGTTTGATTATTCGTTGAAGAAGCAGTCTGTGAATCCTAAGAAAATATATGCTATTGATATGGGCTTGGTGGCTGTCAATGTGAGTAAAATAAAAGGGGATGAAGGGCATAAGCTTGAAAATATGGTTTTCAATGCTTTGCGCACTGTTCATAAGGAGATTTATTACCACAAAGGATCTGGCGAATGCGATTTTGTAACGGTGGATAAAGGTGCTGTGTCTCAGGCAATACAGGTTTGTCTTCAACTAAATGCGGATAACAGGGATAGGGAACTTGCCGGCATGATTGATGCTCTTAAAACATATAATCTTACGGAGGGTACTATTGTTACCTTATCTCAGGATGATAAGTTTGAAATGGATGGCTTGACTGTTCATGTGGTGCCGGGGTATAAGTTTCTTTCAGCTCAATAGTTGTGGATCGATAGTGCGGATAGCCAAAGTATTTGAGGATTTCTTTTTTATATCAAAAAAGGTTAGAGAAACTCGCTGTTTAGCTAGGATATTAGCATTTTTTTGCTTACTTTTGACGCTTCATACTTCATGGATATCTGCTTTTAATTTAAACTTTACTGGAATGACAAAGGTTACTGACGAACTGACTAAAGCTAATTATGCTTCTTGTATTTTCAAATCCAACGATAGACTCAAGTGTTTTTTTAATATGGATCCTTCTCTGCGAAAGGATGAGGATGCAATTATCTGTCGCTCTTTCTTTTCTACGGAATTTATGCTGAATATTTCAAATGCCATTGGTGTTACGTATAGCCGCCTTCAGCTTATTCATAAGAAACTTCTCCTGGATGAGGGTGGGGTGTTTATGTGGGTGAATGTAAAGGATCTGCTTACGTTTGACGAACAGGAGAAGGATAAAGCGGCCACCGAAGAGGGCAAGCTGGGTGATGTGACTCCGCTTGATGCAAAGGTTTATATGATGAACCTGGAGAGCTTTCAGACGTTTTCGGAAGCGAGCTTATAAAGATGTAATCGCACAGCTGATGTAATTACACTGCTGATAAGATATTGATTAGAAGGTTTTCATTGGAAAGGGAGAATAATTCTCATTTCAAATGAAAACCTTCTTTGCGTTTTGCAAATGTGCGAAATGTGTGTACTTTTAGCGCTTTAATCGTTCCTAATAATCTGAATGTCATGAAAGAATCACTGCTAAAGAATCTGCTGTTGTGTGCTTGCCTTCTGGCAAGTATTGGTCTCCGGGGTCAGACTCCTTCTATTGGGCAAACCGATGGGAATAAAGTTGGTGTGAAAACTAAAAAGGCTGCTCCCGTGAAATGGAAGCTGGTGTGGAGGGAGGAATTTAATCAGAAAAAACATTTTGATGAGACGCGATGGTCGAAGATCGGACGGGGAAGGAGTCCGTGGGATAGTCATATGTCTGACTTTGACTCGTGCTACGACATGCGGCATGGCAACCTGATCCTTCGGATATTGCCCAATTACTCGCAGAAGAATGATACGGCTCCTTATATTACCGGAGGGATCTGCTCGAGACATAAGGTGACTTTTACTTACGGCAAGGTGGCGGTGAGGGCGCGTCTGCATGGTGCCAGTGGTGCATGGCCTGCTATATGGATGCTTCCTGACGGGAATGCTCCTTGGCCGGATGGGGGTGAGATTGATATCATGGAGCGCCTGAATCATGACACTTTTGCCTATCAGACGACGCATAGTTACTATACACAGACGTTGGGCAAGAAGACAAATCCGAAGCAGGGGAGCACGGCTCCGATTAAGCCGGATGACTATAATGTGTATGCGGTGGATATTACACCGGATAGCCTGGCGTATTATATCAATGACAAACTGACCTATTCGTATCCGCGTGTGGAGGCTGAGGGACCGATGCAATACCCGTTTGGCAAACCGTTTTATCTGTTGCTGGACACGCAGATCGGTGGTGGATGGGTAGGTGCTATTGATCCGAAGGATTATCCTGCGGAGATGGAGATTGACTGGGTGAGGTACTACCAAAGGAAATAATTGAGCATGAAAAAGAGATTACCTACAACTTATTTTTATCGTATAGCACTTCTGTGACGTTGTCAGTAAGAGGTTAAAGATACCGGGAGGCAACAGCTCTGTAGTGATTACAGGATTGTTTGCTTCCCATTTTCCTGTTTGTACCCGGCGGCCTTGCTGATCGAAGATCACATAGTCGGCTGCTTCGGCTTCGGCAATCGCTACGGTGAGACTGTGACCGGAGGGATCGTTGGTGACGGTCAGCTCTTGTGTGCGTGTGTCGGACAGGGAGGTATAGGTTTCCTCATAGGCGCAGAGGATCCTGTTGTCTTTGTTGAACTTGATTGAGTCGGGTGCAACGGGTGCATGGAGGGTGAATTGCTGATCTTGCTCGGTGTTGGTGAGCCAGTAGGTCTCTTCTGTGCCGTTGATATAGAGAGTGATGGGCAATTTCATCTTGAAGAAGGGTCCGGCAGGGTCGGATGCTTTCTGGGAGATGGTGATGTGTAAGTCTGAACCGACACGGTTGCTCCGGATGTCATAGATGGGATGGCCTTTGCCATAGACCCAGTTGTCAAAGTATTCGGTGAGGGTGGTGTCGGCTGCTTGTTCCATGTTTTCACGAAAGAGATCGGTGGTGGTAAATCCGTCGATGACGCGTGGGTCGCGGAGGTATCTGTTCATGCCGGCAAAGAAGGTGTCGTCGCCCAGAAGCACACGGAGCATCTGAAGTATATACGATGCTTTATAATAGGTGAGACGGGCATTGAAGAGACGATCCACGTCGGAGATATCATTGATATAGACGCTGCCACCCGGGTATGCAGTGACATACTTGACTACATATTCTTTTAATGCAGTAAAATCTGCGGGATCGTAGGTTTCGAGTATCAGCATTTCCATAAAGGTGGCGAAGCCTTCATTGAGCCACAGTTCGTGCCAGTTGCCACAGGTGATGTAATCGCCAAACCATTGATGGGAGAGTTCGTGGGCAATGAGGTCTTTCTCAAAGCTTCCCATCGAACTCATGGTTTGGTGTTCCATGCCTCCGTTCCAACCAAACTGAGCATGGCCGTATTTCTCATCTTTGAAGGGATAATCCATGAAGCGGCTGCTGAAATACTCGAGGTATTCTGCGGTATAGGGGGTGGACTTGCGGGCTGTGTCGAGACTGGCAGGATAGACGTAATTGAGTATCTCTACTTTGGTGCTGTCAGTAAGGGTCGCCCAGTCGGAATAGACCTCATAGATCGTGGAGGAGATGAAGACGAGATAAGTGGCGATGGGATGGCGGTGCTGCCAGTGACAGGTGCGTTGCTCATCGATGATGGTGTCGCTGACAAGAATGCCGTTGGAGGCTGTGCGGTAAAGTGCCGGGGTATGTACGATGATGTCGATGGAGTCTATCTTGTCGGATAGACTTTCTTTGCAGGGCCACCACTCTTTGGCACCATAGGGCTCGGAGAGGGTATAGATGACCGGAATACTGTCAGGATCGCCTTGTGTACCTTGCGTGAAGGCTTCGATGCCGGTGATGGTCGGGCTGCCTTTGTAACTGATGGTAAAGCTGCCGGTGTCCTTGTTTTGCAGGGTGGAGGGCAGGGTGAGGTGAATGAATCCTTCGGTAAGTGTATAGCTGCATGGGGTGGTGCCTGCAACGATAGAGGTGACGGTCAGACTGTCATGCAGATCGATGTCCAGGGTATTGAGATTGTCTTTGAGGGAAGTAAATCTAAAAGAGACGTTTCCTTCAATGTAGTTTACATTGGGGTCCACAAAGAATTCAAGCCGGTTATAGGTGAGGTCCCAGTCTGCTGCTGACTCATTTTCCACAAAGAGACTTTTGGCAATGTAGGTCTGACGTTCTTGCTGGTAAAGTTGTTCGAGTACTTTCTCTGTCCGTTGTGCCATTGCGGGAAACGTGGTGAGGGAGATCAGTAGTAAAGAGAGTATCTTGGTAAGGTGTTTCATGGAGTGTCAGATTAGTATATGCGAACAAAGATACTTTTTATTTCTTTAGATTAGCGCTTGTGTGATGTCAACTATCAAATCATCGGCCGACTCCAGTCCGATAGAGAAGCGGATGGAGTGCTGACTGATGTCCATCAATTGTCGCTGCTCGGGGGTGAAGGTGCCAAAGATAGTGCTGGCGGGATGGAGTGCCAGACTCTTATTGTCGAAGAGGTTGGTGGCACGGCGGATGAGCTTGAGACGATCCAGAAAATTGATACAAGCTGCACGTGAGGCAAGCTCAATGGTAAACATGGCTCCGGGGGTGTCTCCAAACTGTGCACAGCTAAGTGCATAGTAAGGGTTGTCTTTGAGTCCGGTATAGTTGACACTCACGACCTGAGGGATCTCATGAAGGCGTTGAGCTACTTCGAGCGTGGTGGCTGCCTGACGGCGGTAACGGAGGTCGAGAGTCTCGAGTCCGAGCGTTCTCCATGTAGGCGGCTTGCGGGGTCATATAGGCACCGAGGTTGCGGCTGATCTCTGCTTTGAGACGGGCAGTGGAAGGCCAGCTGCTTGCCTGTAATAGCTGCTTTCTCTGCCAGTCGGGGCGAGCGGCTCCAGTCAAAGGTGCCATAGTCGAGTATCAGTCCGCCGAGTCCGGTAGCTCCACCGGAGATGTATTTGGTACTGGAGATGAGTTCGATATCTACGCCATGGTGCTTTGGGCACTAAAGGCTGTGAAAGGTATGATGGTCGTGTCAGCAATGAGTGGCACTCCGGCTTCGCGGCAGACAACAGAGAGTGCTTTGAGGTCGGCTACTTCCATCTGCGGATTGGTGATGATCTCCAGAAAAGAGGGCGCAGGTCTTGTCATTCTATCTGACGGGCTACTTCTTCAGGCTTGGTAAGGTCGGTAAAACGGATCTCCACACCAAGTCCTCTCAAGGTGTTGACCATGAAAGAATAGGTGTTGCCAAAGAGGTGAGGGGAAGTAACAATGTTTAGTCCCACACCGGCTACATTCAGCAAGGCGTTGCTGACAGCTGCCATGCCACTGTTGAGAGCGGTCACGCTCATCGCTCCTGTCACCTCCAGTACTCTCTTTTCGAGATATTGCACAGTGGGGTTGGAGATACGCGAATAGGCATGCTCGGGCGTGCGTCCGCAAAAGGCTGCTTCCATCTCTGCTGCCGTGGCAAATTCGTAGGCTGCCGTGTTGTACACAGGCATAGAGAGTGAGTGATAGGCATCTTCTTTGGTGTAAGCAGTATGCAATATCTGTGACTCGTAGCTTTTCTTTTCCATCTTCTTCCGCTTTTATTGGTTGCAAAGATAGAGTTTTCTTCCCTACCTTGCAATATCTGGTCTTTGGTATATAAAAGGACAAACAACAATTGTTTCTAATCCCAATAAATGATTATATTTGTGCTGTGCCTTAGAATAATGAATCTATCCAAGTTTATGTTTGCTGTATACGAGTACTCACCTTCAAACTTATACGGAAATGAAAAAACTAATCTCTCTGTGTTTTAGTCTGCTGCTTGCTATGGCTGCACAGGCTTTGGAAACCCCTATTGACAGCATCTATTATACACTGAATGAGGATAGTGTATCGGCAACTTTGTCTATCTGTCAAAATAACAAGTCCGGTGCAACAGTGATTCCTGACAGTGTGACGATTAGAGGAAAGAAGTATGCTGTCACCGCGATTAAAGACTGGGCATTTTATGAAAACAATGTTTCTTCCGTTTCGATTCCGGCAGGGGTAATTTTCTATCGGGATTTATTGCTTTTGCTGATTGTCCCTCGCTGGCTTTCTTTGATGTGTCGGAGGAGAATCCATCTTTCTCAACAATCGATGGAGTATTGTATTCCAAAGATCAGAATACCCTCTTGTCTTATCCCAGTGCCAAAGGAACGAGTTTTGCTATTCCTGATGGTGTGACTACGATAGGGAGGGGTGCTTTTGGATATGACTCGCTCATCACTTCGGTGACAATCCCAGAGAGTGTGACTACACTGACGAAAGGTGCTTTTTATTCGTGTATCAAACTGGCTTCAGTTAATATACCTTCAGGGGTCACTGAGATACAACAATCTGTGTTTTATGAATGCGAATCGCTGACTTCGCTTGTGATTCCGGAGGGTGTGACGTCAATCGGGTCATATGCCTTCCTGAGTTGCACCGGACTGACTGCACTGACTATCCCTCAGAGTGTGACTTCTATCTCAAATGAAGCTTTTGCATATTGCACCGGACTGGTTTCGATGAGTATTCCTTCCGGGGTGGTGAATATTGCGGATGATCTCTTTTATGAATGCTCAGGGCTGACATCGGTGTCGATTTCGGATAGTGTTACTTCAATTGGGACGTATGCTTTCAGTGGTTGTAGTGCGCTTACTTCGATTGTTCTGCCGGATAGTCTGAGGTCAATAGGGTACTGTGCTTTTTATGAATGCAAAAGCCTGGCTTCAATAGTGATTCCACCTTTAGTTACTTCAATCGGGGAAAGTGCTTTCTCTTCGTGTGACGCTTTGATACAGTTTGCCGTGGCTGATGATAACGCGCTCTTTTCGGCTGTGGATGGTGTCCTGTTTTCAAAGGATAAAGACACACTGCTGGCCTATCCGAATGCCAAAGCAACAGCTTATGAGATACCTGAAGGAACAACAACATTAAAGAGTGAGGCGTTTTTACGATGTGTCTCTCTTGCCGTGGTGACTTTTCCCGCAAGTGTATCTTCTATGGGAAACTTTGTTTTTTGTGGTTGTGATGCGTTGAGTCAATTTGTAGTAGCGGATGAAAACACGTTCTTTTCAACGGTGGATGGTGTGTTATACTCAAAGAATAAGGATACATTATTGACTTATCCGAATGCCAAAGCAACGAACTATGATATTCCGGAGGGAACGACTGCTATAGGTCTTGGTGCCTTTAGTGAAGCAAATACGCTTGTAAGCGTACATATTCCTTCTAGTGTGGTGTGGATTGGAGAGGGGGCTTTTTCTTATAGCAAATCGCTGGTAGCTGTAAATATACCTTCGGGAGTTACTTCTTTGCCACTCGCCACGTTTTTTGACTGTACCGGTCTGACGGAGATGACGATTCCTTCGACTGTCACTTTGATCGGTGAATTATCTTTTTACGGATGTAGTTCTCTTACATCACTAGAGATTCAGGAGGGAGTCTCAATCATTGGATTTGGAGCATTTTATGAATGCAATGGTCTTACTTCTCTTGTTATTCCTGCGAGTGTGGACAGCATTGAACATGCAGCTTTCTATGATTGCCTGGCTTTGAAGGAGGTTCATATGAAAAGAACGGAACCGGTGACAGTGGATGAATATATGTTTGGCAATCTGAATTATGATTCCTGTACATTGTATGTTCCAATGGGTTCAAAGGCCGCTTATGAAGCAGCAGAAGTGTGGAACT
>CAXXFJ010000024.1:0-48241 GCA_963677415.2 Bacteroidales bacterium
TTGATTTTAGTATCAATTACAGAAATAGAAATGGAAACTGACTATTGCATTATTTGTTTAAAGATTATTGCAATAGTCAGTCAGTCTGTAATTTTTTTGTTATTAAAGAATTGGATAAGAAGTAAATAAGTGAATCTAAATATGTAGCGAATCTAAGATTCAAAAGCAATTTTTTTATCTACATCTCCAGATTATTCGCCGCATAATTTGCGGAGATTAGACTATTTATTCTTCGCACTGTTGCGTCGGGAGTTAAAGTGTCTCTTAATATGCTGTAACAGAAAATTGTTTTTTTATTTTTACTTTCCAATAATTGCTATGTCCGTTTTTAATGCACCACATCCACTACGCATTGCCTCTCAGTAAATTTTAGAGTATGATGGGCTAATCGAAGTGAACTTGCTCGCTCTCATCTTGCATACATTTGTGCAAGCAATTGAGCATTGATTTTGATACAGTTTCACCAAGAGATGAAAGGATCTTCTTCCTTCTGCTTCAAAGAGAGGAGTGTTAAAAGACAGAAATCGGTGTTTTAGAACAATTTGAGTTTTTAAGTAGGAGGGACTGATTCGCCCGGATTTGGAGTTGAAAGACAAAAAGCAATCACTTTAGAAGGTTTTTTGTCTTTTCTATATTGCTGATAAATAGTGAGTTACACTTTTGAAAAATGCGTTCGTATGCGTGACAAATTTCGACCTGATGAAATGTTTCACGCATAGGCATCGGCGAACAAAAACAACCTGATGAATTTCCCAAAACTATTAGAAGAAAATTGACACTTTTCAGGTCGTCATTTTTGATGATCACGGACTTTCAAAAATCGGTGTTTTAGAACAATCGGAGATATACTCCCGACATCAATTTTACCTTCTTCCTTAAGTTGAAATGAATTGCGGCAAACAGGAGCATCATTACTCCGGTTTGCCGCAATTCATTTCAATTTGGATCTGACGTTACTTATTTTGAGGGTGTTACTTTAATGGTTAGCGGTTCTTTACTTGCTTTCACTTCAAAGACTAAGACTCCAAACTTATCGCTCTTGCCATTCCTGCTTTTGAGGCCATCATCAATAGTGTATAGGCAGTTTGCTTTCATCTTGTTTATGCTGTAAGTAACCTTACTCTGGCCACTGACAGAAGATTGAAGCCAATTATATTCACCTGCTTCCCACTTTAATATTTCAATTGAAAGATCGCGTGAAGCATTTGCTTTGAGCGAGAATGAATCCTCTTTTCCCTTAAAATAGACCAACTCATTCTTTTGACAGAAGAAGCCAAAGTCACTATCTGAAGTTACCTTAAACTGAGTATTGGAGATTGAATAGCGGTTTGTCGTAAGTCCGATCTTGAGTTTATCCTCTCTGAAATTATACAACAGGTCGGTTCCTGATAGCTTTGCAGGAAGACGAGGGTTCAAATAGAGTCTGTTATGAAGAGGGTTAATCCCATAGATCGCTTTATACAGACCCACTAACGCAAGACTATTTCCGGAGAGAATATCATCGCCTAAACCATCCTGGTTCATCCGACCATAACGCTGAAATGCTAAACCATCCTTTTCGTACCGACTCAACACATTCTCTACATACTTCAATGCTAGTTCGGGCTTGTAGTTAGCATACGCTTCCACGCCAACGCTACCCCAGGAAAGGAACATATCGCCATTTTCATACGTTGGGTAGGGGTATTGGGAGTCATTCGCCTCACCTACAGCATACGGAAACAGGCATAATGGCCAAAAGAAAAGATTCTCTTTGCTCGTCTGCATCTCAATCTTATCCAGAATAGCCGCCTGTCTGTTTGGGTTATCACATATTCCATAAACTATTGCCATAAAGTTGACAGGCACCACAAGATTATCCCCGTGAATAGAATTATCTTTATCGCGCCAGTAGATGAACCATCTGTTTTGAGCATCCCAGAAACCACCCTCATCTGTTGTTTTATTGAAACTCTTTTTCAGTTCGACAGCATAGCTTGAATAATAGTCTGCCTTTACCTGATCCCCTAATTGCCTTTCAACATCCGCCCATAAAGTAAGTGCATAATACACTTTGGCATTTACAAAAGCATTTTCGAAAGACGCCCATACGACATCAATCCAATCACTACCTTTCCTGTCGGAATGATAATTGGTCATCACTTCCACAAGATGATTGCCGTTTGAGTCTCTCTTTAGCATGTAATCCAATGCCTTCTCGCAGGTTGTTTTATGCTTTCCGACCCAATTAAGATCTCCGGTTAGGTCATATACTTGAGCCACATTGGCTACAAAATCAGGATTTGAGTCCATCAGATAACCCCATTGAGCCTCATAAAAGCCCAGCTTTGTCGGGGTTCCCTGCATTGCATCAGAGTTGAGATACGCCCAGCGCGACATTACTCTTCCATCGGGTTTGATGGCATTATCACGATAGAAGTCCAGACAGCGTTTGTACCCCTGAATATAGGTCTCATCATTGATGCCAATAGCAAACTGGGCGATATATTGTTCATGCAAACAAATCGGACCATACGGTGTGTGCCAGCTATTGCCTCCGAAAAGCTTTTCATCAATAACCCCGATCCGGGCAATCGTATTTAGTGCATTAGTCACTTGTTTGCCATTTACCCCTACAAAGTTACCTCGGTTATATGCCTCATTGTAGTTCAGATAAGATAACGTAATTGATTGAGTATATGTATCGGCATCAACAGTATAACTATCCCAGACATCCATTTTACCTCTGACGAACCGGCTTCTTTTCTCACTCTCGTAGCGAAAAGGCATTTCATTATCAGAAACCGCAATGTTATAAATCAACTGATCATCATTTGAACGGCTATACTTCATTGCCACCTGTTTCCCCGGAACTGTAACTGCAACTTTTAATCCATTGCCTGTGGTACTATTCCAAAAGATAGAACTGTCAGAATGAACTCCGTAGGTGCAAAGTCTCTCGTTAAAGAGATAAAACCAGGCTAATCCTCCATATCCGAGAAAAGCACCGTCCCATGTTTGTATACTGTTGAACTTGAAAGAAGGGAATGCTGCTTCTTGTATAGAAAAAGCTTTTGGGAAAGATCTTTCTATTTCAAACTTGATGTCATTCTCTGTGATTAAGAAATTCCAGTTTTCAATAACAGATTCATCTTTAGCACCATATTGTATATTACTGATCCTAACGCTATTCTTACCAACCTTTATTGTTGGCACTGATGTGAGTTTCAGCGTGGAGAATGTAGCGGTAGAAGTTCGTATCTCAGAGAAGATTCCTGCTTGCCCGGAGATGACAGATTGATTGTTAACAGACATTTCTGTAACCGCACATTTCCCATTATAGTCTAGTGTAATCCTGATCTTACTGTTACTAAAGATGATTACTTTATCTTGTGGATTATCAGTAATCACTATATTTCCGGCATTACCAAGCAGAGTGATACACAGAAACAGGATGAGAGAAAGAAACCGGAAGCATGTGATGTTTTTCATTGCTTAGTGCACATAATCTTACAAATGTATGAAATATTTTGTTGCACAAATACTTGGGAAGGAAATACTATGGGCAGAAGATGTTTTATCAAGCAGCTCCTTGGAGTCTCTGACTCTGTGACATAAGTGCATCAAGATATAATTTTATTATTTAATTTCATTATTGTAATCAAGATGCATATATTTGCAAATGAAACAATTAATTCATTCGAATAGAGATGGATTGAGAACCAGAATTATTAACTTTCACGCTGCGAAAAGTAATTGACGCAGTGAGTTGAGTATTCTTTTCATTTGCCGATTGTATAGTATAAACCTCTTAATCGTATGAGTATGGCAATAGCTCTTGGAACTCCTGAACTTTTGATTTTGATCGTTATACCGATTTTAATTATCTTTGTTATCAGGGAAATTGTATGTTGGTATCTAAAGATCAACAAACGTGTTGAATTGATGAAAGAGCAAAATGTTTTGCTCAAGAGTGTCCTGATGGAAATGAGTAAAATGACTCAATCCATTCAGGACTTATCCAAAGTAAAAGAAACCATTAAGCCGGAGGTAGCTCCCATAATGCCGGAGCCTGTTACTGCAAAACCGGAGCCTGTTCCCACAAAACCAAAGCCTGTGGTATCTGTAAAGAAAGCCTCACCGAAAGTAGCAAAAAAGAATGCAGTAAAAGAGGAAGCTGGAATCGTAGAGACTCCGGTTGTTGAAGAGAAACAGCCTGCTGTGAAGAAGATTCATCCTTATGGGTTCGAACTTTCCAAAGAAGAACTAGAACAGGTTGAACTTTTGATAAAACAAGATATGCTATCTGGCGAACAAGTTGTTATCAGTAAAAGAACAAGGAAAGTCGCTCTGTTTGGAATTGAAAACTGGAAGAGTGTTGATCCGACAGAGTGGTTTATTTTGTTTGAGAAGCCCTGATATAGTTGTTTAAAAACAATAGAAAGCACAAATAAGTACGTAGCATTTGCATGATGAATCAAACGTGCCGTCTATAAATATGCCCGAAATAGTCAAACATCTCAGAAAATAATAACTAATCATCGTATAAAAATGAACCTTAAGCAATTGTTCTTTGTATTAGGAGTTCTTTCCTCCGGTATTGTATCGGCTGCCACCTTTGACGCGGATACTTTTCAAACACAAAAGAAAGAGAGCGTGATCATTACCTTTATCAAACATGGCAGTTTGATGCTCACCTATAATAAGCAGGTGATTCAGATAGACCCTGTTACCAGGTATGCTGATTATTCGACATTCCCCAAAGCAGATGCGATCTTAATCACTCACGAGCATGGCGATCATCTGGATTCCAAAGCTATTGACGCATTGACCAAAAAGGAGACACTGCTCATCGTAAATGAAGCAAGCGGACAGAAACTTGGGAAGGGTACGGTGATGAAAAACGGAGAAAAGAAGACTATTCTTGATCAGATAACCATTGAAGCAGTGCCTGCCTACAATAACTCCCCGGGAAGAGAAAATAATCATCCACATTACAGTGGCAATGGCTATGTGCTTACTATAGATGGATTGCGGATCTATATTGCCGGCGATACGGAAGATATTCCCGAAATGAAACAACTGAAGGATATTGATATCGCCTTTCTTCCGGTCAATCAACCTTACACGATGACCGTGCCTCAGGCTGCAAAGGCAGCAAAGATGTTTTCCCCAAAGGTATTATATCCCTATCATTATGCCAATACAGCCATTGAAGAGTTGAAAACCGAATTAAAAGGAACTTCTATTGATGTACGCATCAGAAAGATGGAATAATATCTTTCTTCCTTTCACTACCTTATAGCATTTTGCTGCCATTTTGTATATACAATCTAATGAGTGATACAACCAATAAAGCGAAGACAATGAAAAAGCTGATAGGAATTGTGATAGTTTTAATGATTGAGATAGGATTGCTTCATGCTCAATCAAATGATTTTGTTCAGGCATTTGATTCTATGCACCAGACCTTCTCCGTCAATTATCCGATGGGAAAATGGAAGGGTATTGACTGGGAGGCTCTCAATAATACTATCAGACCTAAAATTGTCAATGCCGAGATCGCCAATGATTCTATAGCATTTTATATTGCCTTGCAGGAATATGCTTCTTCCATTCACGACGGACATGTCAATATACGTCATGGTTGGGCAAATATACGGTCTGAAGCTAGATATCGGCAGATCGGGGGAAGCTATGGTTTCGTTGTCGCCGGACTGGATGATGACCGGATTGTAGCAAGACTTGTAAACGAGGGATCACCCGCAGCTCTTGCCGGGATGAAATTCGGAGCTGAGATTCTGGAAGTAAACGATAACCCTGTTCACGCTGTGCTGGATACTATATCTGTACATTGGGCTGAACTGATTCCTGCTACTCAGGAATTTAAAAGACTCAATCAATACAGGTTTCTCGGACGTGCACCGGTTGGCAATACCCTAAAAGTGAAGTTTTTAAACAGGGGTGCTTCTCTTCCTGTTACTGCTACGCTCACCGCTGTTGATGACAACTACGCAACATACGACCAGACAACTCAATCTCCTGCTGAATCAATTGAGGGTATTACTACCGATGTGCTTGCGGGAGGATATGGATATATCAAACTAAATACAGTCTACGGAGACTCTGCCGGGATAAAAATGATTTATACCGATTTCAGGGATGCTATCATTGGTTTTAATGAGAACGATGCCCCGGGATTGATTCTGGATATGAGGATAAATACAGGTGGCTATGATGCCCTTGCTGCTGCTCTTGCAGGATTCTTTTACAGCGATACAACTTTCTATGAATCACAATCCTGGTACAATCCGGATTGTGACTCTCTTCAAATGTGGCCACTTCCGCTTGAACACTGGAACCCTCAAACTCTCCAATTCCAGATCAATCCCAACTATCCTGTCGGTACTCTTTATACGGAGCCACAGGGTGTTCTTTTTTCCAAACCGGTGATGGTTCTCGTCGGTCCGCGCAATATCAGTTCGGGCGAAGGGATTCCGATGATGCTTCAGAAATTGCCGAATTGTAAGAGTGTTGGTTTTCATTCCACCAATGGCTCATTTGCTATGGTTGAAAGAACCCATTATTTCTTTCCATCCCCGGATGATTTATATCTGAGATATCCATATGGAGTATCGTACGATCAGAATCATTCCATCCAACTAGATAGTGACTCCGCGATGATAGGAGGGGTGAGCCCGGATATCAGGGTACCTCTCAATGATGTAGTAATTGATCTGCTTTATATTGATAGTATGGATGTGGAACTCAATTATGCCTTAGAAATGCTTCATTCAATCACTGGGATTGAAACTAACTTTATTGGAAATAATAATGTTATACTGGAACAAAATTACCCCAATCCTTTTAGTATATATACATCCATATCCTATGAATTGCCTGACGAAATGTTTGTAAAGCTTACCGTTTATGATATTTATGGCAGAAATGTGGCAACACTAATCCATTCCATGCAAGAAGCCGGGTCTCATTCTGTTCAGTTTAACGCCACAGGTATCAAACCGGGCATCTATTTTTACCAACTCTCGGCAGGCGATAATGTGATGACTAAGAAATGTCTTATAAAGTAACAGGCACTGATTTTACTATTCAACAGAATGCTTTTTTTCATACACACGCACATAATCGATATAAAAGTGAAGCGGGAGAATGCTTTCATCCACGCCGAACTTGCCACCCCAATTACCACCTACGGCTAAGTTTAGCAACAGATGGAAACGCTTATCAAAAGGGTACTCGTTTGGTCCGGTCTTTTCATTCTGAAAGGTAAAATAATGCTGATTATCTACGTACAACCGATATTCATCCGGTTCCCATTCCAAAGCGTAGACATGAAAGTCTGAATAGCAGGTCGGACAATAGATACCTTTTGTTTTTTGCGTTTTAAGTATGTGATTATATGTTTTTGTATGCGCAGAGCCAAAGATGGAATCAGGCATAAATCCTACATTCTCCATAATATCAATCTCACCGCTGGCAGGCCAGCCTCCATACGCCCAATCTGTAGGCAACATCCATATAGCGGGCCAGGTGCCCCGACCGGTGGGAAGTTTGGCGCGTATCTCAAACCTTCCATAGAGCCAGTCTCCTTTCCCTTTGGTAATTAGTCTGGCGGAGGTGTATTTCTTATTTCCAATTGTATCGGTATGAGCCGTAATGGTCAAAAGTCCGTTTTCCACCCATGCATTTGAGCTGTCTGCTGCTGTGTAATACTGTGCCTCATTATTTCCCCATCCTGATGCATTTCCTTGTGTATCATAACTCCATTTGGCAGTATCCGGTAATCCGGAATAGTCAAATTCTTCGTCCCAGACCAAAGACCAGGTGCCACTATCTGTTTGTATCTGGCTGATTGAATCGTTGTTTCCTTTTTTACCACACGATGTAAAAGATATGGCCAGCAAGAAGCAAACAACTTTTGCTAATTCAAAGTTTCTCTTTTTCATGGGTTGTACGTATAAATTGTTGTTTACAAATCATCATTACCTGGTAACTATCTCCAGAGCAGGGTTAATCACATTTGTGAAAGCATCTGTCGCGACTTCGGAGGAAGACCAGCTATATATCCATTCAATAAAAGCGTAAATGGGGTAGATATAGAGTATCAGAAACGCCGGAATAAAATTAGTTGCAAAGAGCAAACAGCCTCCTTTTCCATTATTGGTCCTGCTCGTTATCCATCCGCCAAAGAAGCCAATACATACGCTTATAATAAGCAGTAAAACAATATTATCCAACAGATATCTCCTGAGCTGCTTGTACCAGCAATCTGTTGGGTCCAGACTTTGCAGTTTGGAGGCTCCTTCAAACTTAGCGATTCTGAGTACTTCGCGGATCTCTTTGCTAAACGTCGGCGTTGGAGATGTTGCCCCACTAGCCAGTCTCTTTAAAGTGGATGGGCTACAATTCAAGATGCGCGCGATCTGTGCGGAGTCGCCGTTATTGATGATAAAGATCTCATTGATAGCATCGGTAATCTGATACTTCACAACGGTGCGGCTTACAATACCTTCTAACTTTCCTTTTTGCTCTTCGCTCAACTTCGAACAAGAAGAAAGAACCAATATTGAAGCTAAGATCAATAAGAAGGAGGATAAAAGCTTTTTCATGTTTTTGATATTTAAGTGGTATATATCGGTTTCTTTCTGTTCGCAAAAGTACCTGATCAAAAGAGGAGGTTTATGCGTTATATTATGCAAATATATACAAAATAGTAATCCATTTATCTCTTTCGTTATCAAAACTTTAAATTCAACTCCCTTTAGGTTGATCAAGTCCTTTCATACTAAGCTGTACCCGTTTCCTTCCCTGATCCACACTTTCCACCCGCACCATAACATGCTGATGGATGGATACAACCTGTGTCGGATCACTCACAAACTTATCTGCGAGTTGAGAGATATGCACCAACCCATTCTCCTTGATACCCACATCCACAAAACAGCCAAAGTTAGTGATGTTGGTTACAATCCCCGGGAGGACCATCCCTTCCTGCAAGTCATTGATCGTCTTCACATTCTTATCAAACTCCCACACCTGAATCGTGGATCGCGGATCCCTTCCCGGTTTCTCCAACTCCTGCATGATATCATGCAGTGTGGGCATTCCTACAGTCGGAGTCACGTAACGCTCCACCTGGATTTGCGCACGAAGATCTTTGTTGGCAAGTAGTTTCTCAACGGTGCTGTGCAAGTCCTTCGCCATTTGTTCGACGATATGATAACTCTCCGGGTGTACCGCCGTATTATCCAGCAGATTGGTAGCCTGCGGGATACGTAAGAAACCCGCACACTGTTCGTAGGCTTTAGCCCCCATGCGAGGCACCTTCATCAACTGTTTACGCGAATTAAACGCGCCGTTCTCTGTCCGGTAGTTTACAATATTCTGGGCCAGCTGTGGCCCCAGTCCCGATATATAGGTCAGCAAGTGCGTACTTGCCGTATTCAGATTCACCCCAACCAGATTCACGCAATTCTCTACCGTCTGATCCAGAGATGACTTCAGTTTGCCCTGATCCACATCATGCTGATACTGTCCGACACCAATAGATTTCGCATCGATCTTTACCAGTTCGGCGAGGGGATCCATCAGCCGTCGTCCAATAGAGATAGCCCCGCGCACCGTCACATCATATTCCGGAAACTCATCGCGTGCAATCTTAGAAGCTGAATAGATCGAAGCCCCGTTTTCACTCACCACAAACACCTGTACCTTGCGGTCAAAACGCAGGGAGGTGACAAATGCCTCCGTCTCCCTGCTGGCAGTGCCATTGCCAATAGCGATAGCCTGTATATCATAGACTTCGACCAACTGAGTGACCTTCCTTCCTGCCATTAATTTCTCATTCTGAGGTGGGTGAGGGTAGATGGCCTCATTATGAACCAAATTGCCCTGCGCATCCAGACATACCAGTTTACAGCCGGTGCGATATCCGGGATCGAGTCCCAGCACCCTTTTCTGTCCCAGAGGAGGAGCCAGTAACAATTGCCGCAAGTTCTCCGCAAAGACCCGTATTGCTTCCTGATCAGCTCTCTCTTTGGAGAGAGCAGAAAATTCCGTCTCAATAGAAGGTTTCAACAACCGCTTGTACCCATCATTCACAGCTTCTGCCACCAGCAATCCGCACACATTATTACTGTGCACATACAATCGCTCGAGATGCTCCATGCACTCCTGATCCACAGGAGAAATACTCACCCTCAAGACCCCTTCCGCTTCTCCACGGCGGATAGCCAGGAGGCGGTGAGAAGAACACCGTTTCAGTGGTTCGGAGAAATCAAAGTAATCCTGATATTTAACCGCTTCCTCTTCTTTCCCTTTCACCACTTTTGCCGTGATCACAGCTTGTCGGTTAAAGAAGTTACGAATCTGATTGCGCGCCCGTTCATCCTCATTGACCTGTTCGGCTATGATGTCACGTGCTCCCTTGAGCGCATCCTCCACATCTTTCACATCCCCTTTCACAAAAGCCTTTGCCTTTGCCGTCAGATTATTTTCCTGTTGCAGCAGGAGCAGCTTAGCCAAAGGTTCGAGACCCTTTTGCCGCGCCACCTCCGCTCGCGTCTTCCGCTTCTGTTTGTAGGGGAGATAGATATCCTCCAGTTCGGTGCCATTCCAACTCTCTTCAATTCTCTTCTTCAGTTCAGGAGATAACTTTCCCTGTTCCTCGATCGCGCTGAGAATCGTCTCCTTGCGTTTCTTGAGTTCGCAAAGCTTATCATATTGTTCCTTGATATTTCCGATCTGCACTTCATCCAGACCGCCGGTGGCTTCCTTCCGATACCGGCTGATAAATGGGATGGTTGCACCGTCATTAAGTAATGATAATGTGCTGCTTACCTGTTTGACGGCAATATTAAGTGCCGAAGAGATCATTGAGTGAAATAACTCCATCGTCTGTTTGTTGCTAAGTTTATCCCGCAAAGATATAAAAAACGGCTGTCATACAGAGATTATTTTGATTCCCATTCCTTGACAAACCGTATCAGATAATCTTCTGCCTTCAGCGCCATATCCGGACTGAGTGCATGAAAATCCAGCACTACCTTGTAGCTGTCCGCATCTTCTCTGGTAATCTCCATCTTTATATTCTCACCTGACACGACCCCACGGCATTTCCAAAAGTTTGCCCTTCAGCATACTATTGATCTTTTCAGGTGGGAAGGTAGAGAATACCTTGAGTGTGATGCGATGTTCAGCTCCTTTCACGTTACTGACAGGTAATACAATAGGCTTTCTGCTGATCACACTGTAAGGAATCCTGATTATCATCCCTTCCTTTGTGATAACCTCAAGCGAGCGATAGCCCGCTTTTTTGATCGTGCAATATCCCTCAACAGTCTGTATCATCTGACCGGCTTCGAAACCATTTTCAGCTTTAAGAATCACCCCACTGACCAAGTCGCGTCCAAAGTACCATACGAAGAGAAGCAGGAGTACGATAACCACACTTCCCGGGACAACTGCGTTAAGTGGTGTTTCTGCTGTCTCTCTATAGACAATCCATAAAGCAAACCAGACCCAGACGATAAGTTCTATAAGTGGAAATAGTTTACGAAAGAGAGATCTCGCTCTACCATTGGTCACAAGGATGAAGAAATAGGTTGAGAAACTACTCAGCCCAAGAAAGAGCACTATTGCAAGGGCTATAATATACAGCGTTATCATAACAATTCTATGTTTATAAGTTTCTTAACAAGATGAATCTCTATTGCCGGATGAATGGCATAGATACCTGTAAACTTCTCAATGAGAATACCCTTCTGGAAGAGTGTTTGGATTATCCTTTCCGTGTTTTCCGGTTCGCTGTCGAGCATAGTGGAAAGTCTGCCGATAGAAAACCTTCTATGCAGTATAAACTGCAAGATGACAATAATCTCCTCCTGCTGCATTTCATCTGGAAAAGAGATACGTTTATCCGCAGGTTTGCTAAAGTATAAGGTATTGCCTGAAATACTTTTTATACCTGTGAGCCATAGGTTGATGGCATACCCCGGATTGCCGAGTGAGAGGTTGAAAAACCGATTGAACAGGCTTGCATATTCCCAGTTAGTAATCTCATTATCACTCTTTTTGTTCAACATCAGCTTCATTCCCCCAGCCTGATGACGTATCAGGATAAGATCCTTCAGTTCGCGTGCATCAAAAGGTCGGCAATATAGAAGGTCCAGTGCCCAGATACTGATTGAGGTGAGTTGGTTGATTACCCTGAGAGCATATTTATTTACATTGACGATGAAGAGTAACTTATTTCCATATTCACGCATAAGGAATATAATCCTTTCTATAACAGCGGTGCCACCAGATTTTCGCTCCCACCAGAGTTCGAGGTCATTGATGATTATGACCTTCCTGCCATTCATCTCTTCCAGATACGTGGTGAGCAGACCGTTTCCATTCATCTTTTTCAAAAGCATTTTATCAAAAAGATCCACATCTGCAGTACACTCTTTGGGAGCTCTCACTGAGTATATATTTTGTTTTGCAAAGTGAAGCTCTGCCAAATGTCTGCTCAGACTCGATTTCCCTGAACTCCTTTCACCACTTACAATAAGCAATCCCGTGGTGCCGGCATAGAACCGTTTGATAGCCTGACTACCCTTTTCAAGCTCAGGTTTCATGCCCACCCAGAAATCAGTGCCCAGACCTGTACTTTCAGAAAACAGGTTGTAATAGTAAAAGGGCAGTTTTTCAAGTATAGCCTTGTTTGGCGAATAAGATTCAAGCATCTTCTTGACAGGTTCGTATGGATAAAGTGAAGCTCTTTCGTTTTGGATTTCCAGTCTGTTTGCCCACAGTAATCCTTCACTTTTTCTGTAAAATAGCTTAACCATCATGCTTACTATACCTTTATTGAATCTCTCCCTCAGAAGAGACACCCGGTTAAATAATTTGCGCTGATCCGATTTTAGCGAGAGTTTTTTCAATCCAACCGAACTTTTTACAATCGCTGCAGCGGAGAGAGGTTCGAAAGAATCATCCAGTGCTTTGTTTAGAATGATGCGAAAGTTCTTGTTTAACTCTGATATTTTATATATCTCACTATTAATAGCTTGTATTAGTTTATCGGATATAATCTTCCGTTGTTTCTGGAGCAAAGACATATCCGTTGCATCGGAAATATCGCTCTCGCCGGATGAAAGATTAAAGTTTGCCACACTGATTATTTCTTTCAGAGCGACTTTTGTCTGTGAGAGTTGTTGTGCTATGATTACCAATTGTTTCCTGATCTGATCACTCAGCAGATTGCTGATATAATAGTCTGCCGTCTTGCGTACAGAGATATTAAATGCTTCCGCATTTTCGAGACCTCTTAGTCTGATGTTTTCCAGTAGCTGACTTCCGCTGATCACAAGACTTTCCGGGAGTTCTTCCACCGCTTCATGTATCTCTTTGATTAAAGCGTTAAATAGACTATCCAGCTGCGGGAGGAAAAGATCCTTAATGGAAAGAACCTCATGATTGTTAACCGGAGATTCTGACCCGAGAAGAGATCTTATCTGAGCCTCTATGTCCTGCAATTTCCTGACGATCTCTGTGTCGATACGTGATTCCGTCTCTTGTTCTGTCTTTCCAATCTTTGCGGCCAGACGGTTCTTTAAGAAGAGGTAAGTAAAATCCAGAAAGTTTCTGTTCATGTGATTTGCCATAAAAGGAAACCATACCTCCGTATATTCCGGCAACTTGCTTTCCAGTATAACACTTCTCTTGTTCAAAAGCATAAGTTGGCTATTTAGTAAGTTTGCCTGCGGACTTGCCACATGTGCGCAAAAACCTTCCAAATCCTCTCTGACCCTTTCAATAAATTCCCTTCTTCTATCCGAGAAATAGGAGAGGTTTGCAACACTGAGTGTCTTGATTGAAGCTGATATTTTCTCTTTCTCCTTAAGGAAATCAACCGCTGCCAATTGAGTTGTTCGTGCTCTCTCTATTGTGTCGTGATTGGTTAATAAGAGATCGCGTATTCCGGCAAAGGCCGTCAGACTCTGAGTGGCGTAACTCTCCTGGAAACGCATTAAGTCTTCGAGTCGTCTCACATACAGATAATATCTTGCTGACGGTGTCGATTTGACAACGATCTGTACTTTCTTTCTGAACAACGAATGTCGGAACAATGCTAGTTTTTTATACAGTTTGCTTCCTTTACCAGTATCTATGAGATACTTGAATTCTTCTTTTGTAAACGTGAGAGCTACCTTTTCAGGAAGTGCCTCAAGTGCTCCGTTGGTCTGAGATAAATACTTCTGAATACCATGCAGAAGAATCTCACGTTCATAACTCAGATAGTCTGTCCTAAGTTTGTCCAGTTGGTTACGCGCATGAAAATCATAATCATTCAATGTCTTGAGATATTCGGAATTTCTCTCGGGCAGGTTTTTCCCTTTACTTATAGTTTCCAGCCTGTTCAAAGCTTTATCGGCCAGATTACCCAACTGTTCGAGAAAGCTGTTACGGTTTGCATAAATAGCCTGAAATACTTTGTTATCAAGCTGACGAGTGAACTCATTCAACTCTCCCGCGAGTTTAGTTACATCTTTACTAATAGGCAAACTCTCCGATACATCCAGTTTATCTATTATTGCATGCACTTGCTCATTTAGAGCACTACTTTTAGGAGTGACTTTTTGCGAAGCAAGCGGAACAGGCGACACATTGATCTCATCAAATCCTGAAGAAGCCCGGATCAGAAGAGTAGAACTCAATCCGTAGATCATATCATTGACCTGACTCACAGTCTCACTTACATTCTTCACCGTAAAATCAGGAATTCCTAAAATCGTTAGATCAGCCTCTGATGAGTGTATGTGAATCAACTCTTTAAGTGATATCCCTTCCAGATTGTTCAGCATCTTCACAGTTGCCTTGACGCGATAATATTCCAGCGTACGGTCCATCACAGCATAATACTTCTCTATATTGCTGCTCTCTGCAACAGCCAGAATGCGTATCTCTGCGTTTCTCCACTTCACATTTGAGGTGATAAACCGGATAAGATGCAAAGTCAGAGCGAGATTTCTACCCTCACCGGACCACCAACAATCAATGGTTTTATATTTCCCAAATCCTGCCTCTTTGTCAAAATTAAGGAAGACCTGATTATAATCCAGATGATCCATGTTACTTAGAAGTCCTTCAAATTTCTCCGGGTCCTTTGCATTTTTAGGCCATCCCATCAGTAGCGTGTTTGGTTCGAATCCGGAGAAGCCATATACCCTGCTTATCATTTCGATCCCCTCGTAAATATTACTGCACAGATGTCTACGTGTGATAATATCCCGTTCATCACCAATCGACTCGACCGTAACCTGAGCCACTTTATCAAATAAATGCGACTTATCCGGCTGTTCTTCCAATTCAAAGTTCGTGAAGATTCCCTGTTTGCCGATAATTGCCTTACCGATCTCAATCAGATAGGGTCTTTGCTTCGCCCCACCACTAAAAAGGATAATGTTTGGCCTCCAAAAGCGGTTGTTCAGCTGACTTTTATTCAGTCGAAGCAATCCCATCTTCACAAGAGAAAGCCAGATACTAGAGCGTGTATCACCATTACGTAACGTGAGTTCCTTGTTTTTCAGAAAAAAGAAGAGAGCCAGTAGAATAACAGTTGCACCACCCAAAGCTGCTATATCCAGCAGGATCATCACAACCACACAAGCTATTGCCCCCATAATACTCACAAACCGAGGAATCTTGAATGTTGGCCGGAAATCACTGTTTGCCCAGCTCTCTACTGCATAAGTTATGTTCAGAACTCCGTACGTGATAATGAAGAAAATTGTTACGATTCGTGCGATTACATTCAGATCGCCAATAAGAATCCCCGACTCTGCAATCAGAAAGGTGAGTAGTACCGCATTGCGTGGTTCATTAGAAGCTCCGAAACCCTTTCCGAATAAACCCGGAGCGATCCTATCTTTAGCGACAGCCTGCAAGATACGCGGAGCACCAAGAATACTGCCCAGTGCTGATGACAAGGTGGCTCCGAGAATTCCTATCGTCACAAGTTGTGGCACAAGTGAAATAGACAGAAGCACATTTGGATCATTCACCAGCAGATTGCGATCTACCGTATATGCAAAAAAGAAAGCGAGACCTACGTAGATTGCCAGTCCCACAAGAATAGCTGTGATTGTGCCGACAGGTATTGCTCTGCGTGGATCTTTCAAGTCGCCCGACATTGAAACTCCTGCTTCAAAGCCCGTCACAGCAGGAAAGAAAATTGCAAAAAGCGTAATCCAGGGTAGCGAATCAGGAAGCGTATCAATACCCGGCATCACCGGAGTAAAAGCATGATTGCCAAAAAACACGGATAGTAAAGAAAGGATCATCGCGCACAAGATAATGTACTGCGTCTTAATAGTAAGCGAAGTGCTGAAGAATGTAAGAATAGTTACAAGCAACAAGATGGCAGACCCGGCAATACGAATTGTATTCAGATTGACATCCATGCCGATTACCCCCAAAAAGACCTCTGCGAAACCGATCAGATACAGACTCACACTAAATGAAAGTCCTATATACAGAGCCCAGCCGAGTGTGCCTCCGATAGGTAACCCCAGACTGCGTGATATGATATAATACGTGCCACCTGTCTCCACCCGCTTGTCTGTGGCAATGGAAGAGACACTCAGTCCGGTGCTGCCCGATATGATATGCGCTACCAGGATAATGCCCAAAGTAGCCAGCAGTCCCGCTTGCCCGACGATCCAGGGCAACCTCATATACATGATAACGCCCAACAGAGTTAATATCGACGGTGTGAATACGCCACCAAAGATCCCGAATTTCTTAGATTTTGCCATAAAAAGGTAGTTTGAAATGTATGAGTCTCTTTGTTTATGAGAGTCTACCCACAAACATAAGGAAAAACCATTGAAAAAACAAGATATTATTCATCTTTCATTCTTTTCCACCAGACTTTTGATGGTATATGGTAATCCGGTTTCAAATATTGCTATTTTTCGTAAAACAAGCCGAACAAGAGTTATAATTACACAAAGGTTTACATCGTTTGTTGCTTTCAAAAGAGCAAGTAATTACATTTGTAAGCATGAAATATGTTTCCCGATATAACATGGCAAAGAAAAAGAAAATTATCCTCTTCTCACTGTTCCTGTCAGTCATTGTTCTCATCAGCATGCTTTGTATTAGGACACATCCCCTCAGACAACGAATAGTAACACCCAATGCCAACCTCTCCACGTATAGCATTCTCAATCGTCTTATAATCCCAAAGACTGAAGAGAAAAGTTCCTATATGAAACACCTCGAAGCAGCAGCATCTTACGGATGGTCGCCCATCGAAAGCACCACACAACTCCAACAACTGATTAGTGAACGAAAACTTGTCGAAGTGACTGAAAGAAAAGGCTTCACACTAGCAACAAATATGAGCCACAGTGCTTACTATCTGACAGATGAAGCCAATCGGTTTTTGCAAGAATTAGGCGAAGTATATGCCCTTCATGCAGGCATTGGAAACACTTTTACTGTCACATCGCTGACCCGGATGGTCAAAAGACAAAAAGCACTGATGCGTACCAATGTTAATGCGGTTAGTGAAAGTTCGCACAGCTACGGCTGCTCTTTTGATATATCTTATGTGCGCTTCAATGGGCAGAGAGGGCGCAACCGTAAGCAAGAAAAGATACTCGAAGATATCCTTCTGGATTATCAGACCAAGAATCGTATTCTCTTCATCAAAGAAAAGAATATCCCCTGTTTTCATGTTACTGTCAATCGTACCTCTCTTTGGTATGAGAAATTGCGCTTCCCACTTTCAGTCACACTATCTGCAAACTGAAGTGTCGTGGCTTCCCATCGTAGCCTCAGAAAATGAGCACCTTACAACCTTACGACCTTACCACTTGATCGGATGATATAATTTATCAGGGATGACCATCTCTTGCGCATCGTCATATATAGGACGATATCTCATTGTACTATGGTCATACCACTTATCTGTGTTTTTACTAAAGGTATAAAAAAGATCACGGAAGCCGGGCATCACAAAACTTCCTCTTCCACCCATATCTCCAATGGAACAAAGATGATGACTAAGAATGGTAGGAATCAGTACCTCATGATGACCTCTGTTGCCTGCTGTTAAATCGCGATCCAATAGTGTGAGCCCTTTGTTGGAGATTCTATAGATCGGATTAAATGATTTGATATAATTCATTTTAAGGATAGACATAGTTACTAAATAAAACCAATCCCACCAGAGCCAACTACTAAACTCAACATAGTGCTGGATATGCGAAGAGATGAAATCTGTATTTAGTGAAGTAAATGCCCCAAAGAAAGTCTGCCAGTTTCCTGAGAATGCTACATCGTATTCCACATTCCAATAATAGTCATACCCGGGATAATCCTTGAAGAATTGAAGCACAGCAAAGTGATTGCTCCCGGGAAGGATCGTATCTTCAATCGATTCATACCCGAGAAGATTAAGAGATTCCAGCGTAAAGGGATATTGAACAATATCATCTGGAATAAGCATATCCTTCTCCAGCATGTCGGCATGTACGAGGAAGACAACATCGGCATACTCAGATACCTCATCTCTCAACTTGTAAAACTGTTGCAGTATAAGATTGTCTGCATAGTGTGTGGCAAATAATATAACAACCTTATGATGGGGAATAAGTTTCATCTATTAATCGGGATAAAATGTACTTCTAAATCTCTATGTAACCGCAAATATAATACAAAAAACATTCGGTTTGATACTTTTTCAAGCACCTTCTTCAAAAAGTCCATCTGTATATTATCTCAAAGAAACAGATCGTTCTTAGAATTGGTTAAGAATGAGCAAAATATCATTTCTCTACCAGTCAGAACATACAGATGAAAGTTTCATTTCATACAGATGCTTTATACATTTCATCAGGTCGAAAATCTATTTCATACAGATGATCTCGGCAAGGAGATCGCATTGGGAATAATTTATTACTTTTGTGCTACGAATTTAGTTTAACTTAATACGAAAAGAGAGATAGTATGTTGACATTAGATACCGAACTGCTGGATAACCTGTCCGAACAGGCGAAGCAGAGTCCGCGGCTGCGGATGAATTATAACTTGCATGACTCGCTGGAAGCGAAAGCTCAGCGACTGTTTAATGCATTGGAACCGGGTACAGAAATGCCAATTCACCGGCATCATCATACAGCGGAGACCTATCTTCTGGTTAGGGGAAAGTTGCGGGTTATGTTTTATGATGATGCGAAGAACGAGATTGCATCCACGACACTGGATTTAGTAGGGGGGAAGTATGGCGTGCAGATTCCTGTACATCAGTGGCATTCACTGGAAGTAATGGAGTCTGGCACTGTGATCTTTGAAGTTAAAGATGGACCATATACACCTTTGGCTGATGCGGATATTCTGAAATAGAGTAGCATTATTGGCGTATATATTCTGATGGCATCGGTTTCTTCTTTTCAGAAGATGCCGATGCCATCAGAATATATGTATGATCAGGAAAGTATGATCATCTGCTATGCCTTATACACAGCACGCATACCGCAGTATTTGACGCATTTTCCACATTCTATACATTTGGTTTCATCAATTACCGGCAAACCATAACCGTTTTGTGATATAGCATCCACGGGACATACATGAAGCAGTGGACATCTATGATTTTGTGGGCACTGTCGAGCACTGATTGTAAGAGCCATAATATTTTAATTTATATAGTTTTAGAAATAAGACTCATGAGTTGAGCTTTGGAGTGAACTCCGGGCTGCTTGTATTTTAACTCACCGTTTTTGAAGATCATTAATGTGGGCACACTTTGAATCTGGTATCTTGCAGCCAAACCGTTATTTTGGTCCACGTCAATCTTTACCACCCGGACCCGTTCACCCAGCTCTTCAGCTATCTGTTTTAATATAGGAGATTGTGCTTTGCAAGGGCCACACCATACTGCATGAAAGTCGACAATAACTGGTCGATTCTCTTTGATCAATGAATTGAAATTTCCTTCCATTTTGATATAATTTATTATTGTTAGTATTCTGGTGCAAAGGTACGGCAAGATGAAATGCTATTCTAATTTTACGGATTGATGTACAACAACTCTTTGATTGATTTAGAACATCTTTTTTAGAAATAAAAATAGTAACTTTGCTTTCTGTAAAAAGAAACATATGAAAACCATAGCAGAAACAGACGCTGAATATATTTGCAACATTCAAACCCCTTGTTTTCAAATCCTCACAAATGAAGAACTTGAGTTGGTATGTGCTAGTAAGACACAAGTTCAATTTCGGAAAGGTGATAACCTGACTAAACAGGGCACCTTTGCTTCCTTCGTACTCTTTGTGATCAATGGATTGTCCCTGCAATATATAGAAAGCGATACCAATAAGAGTTTTAACCTCTCAATCGTTCAACCGGGTGAGTTTATCGGACTTTCATCCGCATTCTCTTCACTCACCTTTTCCTATTCCACTGTCGCACTTACCGATTGTCAGGCTTTTCTGATTGAAAAGCCGGCTATCATTGAGCTAATTAAACAAAATGGAACATTTGGATTGGGCATCATCAAACGATATTGCGAACAAAATTCCGGTATGTTTGATTCGTTCAGGATGGTGCTCTACAAACAAATGAACGGAAGGATAGCGGAAGTGCTCTTGTATCTGGATAGCTTTAAAAATGGTTTTCCTGAGATCTTTGAGCTACTCGGAAGAAAAGATATTGCCAATTTTGCCGGTATCACAACTGAAAGTACGGTGAAGATTCTAAAAAGTTTCGAAAAGGATAACCTCATCAAACTTACCAATAAGGATATTGAGCTCCTGGATTATTCCGGACTGAAAGAAATAAGCAAAAGAGGGTGACAGAGTAATACCTCAATCTGATAATAAAATCGTTTGAATAGTAATCTTTTCGTTGTTGGTATTTCGCATCTTGATGCAATCATTAATTCGTTTGCGAAATTTCCAACAAGTCATTTGGTTTAATCCCAGTTTATCAGAATAGGTATATGATGAATACTCTTTACCTTCTACACACACACTATAGGCAATACAAAAAGCCTTATTTATTGGAAACTTGATATTGTGAAATAAGGTGTGAGCAATGGCTGATTCCTCTGTTTTACAACGTGTACAGCGACGCGATGAGGGCGATTTCCCTTCGCAATATCTCGTATGGCCACATTTTCGGCATACAAAACCATCTTCCCATTTAACATCAGCTATAAATTTAAACGTCTTTTCGCTGTCGTTACATAACTCTTGGGCCAGTTCAGGGGACATATCTTCTTTACACACCATAATATCAGTACTGTTAGTTCTGTTTGAGTCTTTATTCTTGTGCAAAGATAAGCATATAATCAGTGATACTAAAATAATAAGTAGTGATATTATAATAATTTAAGGGTGATACTATTATAATTCAAAATAATTCGTTTATCTTTGCCGCATAAACTAACAACTTAAATATCTCAAGTTATGAAAGCAAACGTTGGAACTGTAGATAAAGCAGTCAGGATACTGATCGCTTTGGTAATTATTTGGTTGTACTCTGCTCAAGTCATCACAGGAACATTGTCTATTGTGCTGCTCGTTTTAGCTGTCATATTTATTCTGACAGCAATTGTAGGATTTTGTCCATTGTATGTGCCTTTCGGTATAAAAACCTGTAAGAGTAATAAGAAGAAATCAACTAAATAATCAATAAGTAAAGAGTTGTGGGAAAGTTTTTGTCAGCATTTTTATTGCTATTTTCATCGTTCGGATCCGTTCAGGCTCTAAATAAAGATTCGGTAGATTCCAAACAAGTATCCATGATGCTTAAAAAAGACACGAGTCTT
This sequence comes from Bacteroidales bacterium, assembly GCA_963677415.2. Classification (GTDB taxonomy): domain Bacteria; phylum Bacteroidota; class Bacteroidia; order Bacteroidales; family JAQUTK01; genus JAQUTK01. Next base: position 21,830 of record CAXXFJ010000024.1, read on the forward strand.
GTCGTGCTGGATGTTCGTACTGCCGATGAATTTAAAGCGGGCCACATTAAAGGAGCATTAAACATTGATATTCTAAAATCCAACGCATACAGCAAGATTGACTCGCTCAAGCATGATGCCACCTATGTTGTTTATTGCCGTTCAGGTCATAGAAGTGGAATCGCTGTTAAACATATGGTGAAAAGTGAATTCAAAATGATTTACGATATGAATGATGGTTTCAATGGTTGGGTTAGTAATAAGTTGCCAATTAAAAAGTAATTGGTAACGAACTTTCCAGATTGGAAGGATAGAATGTAAAAACAAACAGAAAATATGAAAGAAACTTTCAAGAAACATTACTTAAAGATAATAGGAGTACTGACAGGAGCTATTGCAGGATATATGTATTATCATTTTGTAGGATGTGCAAGTGGCTCTTGTCCAATTACTTCAAATCCTTATATGAGTGTCGCTTACGGAGCATTAATGGGTTATTTTGTCTTTGACCTTTTTAAAAAGAAAGAACATGGAACAAATTAAGAATTACTTTAAGGGATGGGGAATTGCGCGAATCATTCGCATTGTGCTGGCAGGTGTATTGGGCATTTTATATTACTTCAATCACGAAAATATATTTTTATTCCTCGGAATGATATTTGCCTTACAAGCCCTGTTTAATATTACTTGTCCGGGGGGAAGTTGCAGTACTAATTCCAAAAGTGATAAGGGACCAGTAATTAAAGTCAAGGAATACGATCCCAACAACTAATTGTAGTCCTTTTGTTTGCTAGTTTCGCTAAGGCGAGGATATTAACATAGACAGAGAGTTAAGAATAAGAATCTTAACTCTCTGTCATTTTTGTGTAGAAGTGGATCGTTATTGCTAGTTGTTCTATATACTATTTCTAGTTGTTATACAGAATAAGGTGTCTGGTTGTACTCAGACACACAAATGCTTTCCTGATTCGAGTAAGCAAGTCTTAAAAGAAATATCATCGAGTCAAGAATACTCAGATAACCCCATGTATTCAAATGATTTATTTATTATATTTGCGTCTTTCGAGATGAAATGCATGTTGTAGGTATTGTTTGACTGATAAATCAATGTTTACTATGAAAAAACTATTCTTCTTCTTTCTGTCCGGACTATTCTTTATGAGTGCCGCATACAGTCGAACTGTCGATCCAGCCACGGCTAAATCCGTAGCAACCGCTTTCTTTACATCCAGAGTGTCGCAAAGCAGTCAGGCTCGTTCCATCGGTTTGTCGGCTCAAGAGCTCCAACTCGAGCTGGTCCATCAGGAGTTTGATGACTCCGTTACTCCGGCTAATACTTCTCCTTGCTTTTACATTTATAACGTAACAGGAAATCATGGTTTTGTCATTGTTTCAGGCGATGATGCTGTCACTCCGGTACTGGGCTATTCCTTTGAAGGGAACTACGATCCGAGTATAGAGTCGCCCGCATATACCGCATGGATGAACAACTACAAGAAACAGATTGCGTATATACGCAATACTCCTTCCGAAGCAGAGGATAACAGTGAGCTCGGAAGTACTTCTGCCAACACCATCCAATCTGCAACAGCACTCAAAGAAGTTGCCCCGATGGTAACATGCACCTGGAATCAGGGACGGTATTATGACAGTCAATGTCCGGAGGATGCATACTCAGATTATGGTGGACGGGCAATAACAGGATGTGTAGCTACAGCTATGGGACAAGTAATGTATTATCACAAATACCCCGAAGTTAGTGCTGATATTGCTGCCTACTATTGCAAAAATTACGGAGAGATAGCCGCCATTCCCCCCACGACCTACAACTGGTCAGATATGACGAACAAGCTGAGCAAATCGAGCACACAACAACAAGTAGATGCTGTAGGCACACTGCTTTACCATTGTGGCGCTTCAGTCGGAACGAATTATGGCAATGATGGATCAGAGGCATTCTTAGATGATGCGACAGAAGCGTTCATTAAGAACTTCCACTATTCGTCTTCCGCTCGGTTTGTTATGAAAAACGAGTACAAAGAAACGGAATGGAAGCAGTTGATCCTAAATGAACTGAATCACAACAGGCCTGTCTATTATGCAGGATACGATGGATTAGGCGGACATGCTTTCGTTTGTGACGGGTATCAGACTGAAGATTATTTACATTTCAACTGGGGATGGGGTGGCTATGGTGATGGCTATTTCTATATGGATGCTTTATCCCCGGATGGTTATTATAGCTTTACTGATGAGCATCAGGCTATCATAGGTATTTCACCCGTTGCCATACCTCAACTTGCTTGTAGTAACTATCAACTCCTGGATGAATCAGGAGGAGGAACAGGCAATGGAGATGGAATTGCCAATAGCGGAGAATCAATTTCTCTTCGGTTTAGGTTGAATAATTCAGGAGATGCTATTGCTTCTGATGTGACCGCCGTTTTATTGTGCGATGATCCAGATGTAATATTGGAGAATGATTCGGCGGGACTGGGTGAAGTGGAACCTAATTCAACAGCTTCATCCCGCTTCTGGTTCAGCATTTCTTCTGACTGTCCCGATAAAGCGGTGACTTTACTGATAAAGATCGAATTTATAGGTGGTACTATTGTGAAAGAGATCACATTGCCAATAAGCAAAGAGAGCAATGCGAAAGTGATGGTTGCAGGAACATTGAATGACCAGTTCACCAGTGCTGAGAAAAGTGCCACAGGGTCTCTGATCTTGAGCGGCACACTTGATGCACGTGACTTTAAATCCTTGCGCGACAGTTTTCCTGCGCTTTCTGAACTTGATTTGAGCGGAGCGGAGATTGTGGCTTATACAGGATCAGAAGGTACGGCAGGCACTGAAGAGATTGTTTATCCATCTGGCGTGATTCCTGAAGATGCATTTGCCGGACTTAGCAGTTTGCAGTCCGTCATTCTCCCCGACAGTATTACCTGTATTGACAAAGGCGCCTTTCAGAGTTGCACCCGACTGACCTCTATGGTTCTTCCTGCTCGAGTGACCTCAATAGCTGATAGTGCCTTTTATTACTGCACCGGATTACTCACTTTGAAGATATCAGACAGTGTGACTACTATCGGTGCTCACGCATTTCACTCTTGCTGGGCTTTGCGTAGTGTAGATATGGGCAGCGGTGTGAGATCCATTGGCGACTATGCCTTCTTTTACTGTCAGATGCTCCCTTCCATACAGATACCCAACAGTGTCAAAACGATCGGCATAGATGCTTTCAGAACCTGTATCGCTATGAAGTCCGTCACTTTTGGTACGGGACTAACCTCCATTGGCAGTGGCGCATTTTATTCTTGTCTGCAATTAAAGTCCGTCGCTCTTCCCGACAGTGTGGTTTCGATAGGCGATCTCGCTTTTGGTCTTTGTTGGGATGTCACCTCCGTGACGATGGGCAGCAGACTCACGACGCTCGGATCCAATGTGTTTGGTCAGTGTTCCTCGGTGAAAGCCTTTGATGTTTCCGAAGATAATAACACCTTCTGTTCAGAGGATGGTGTTTTGTTCACCAAAGACAAACGGACTCTGATCGCTTATGCGGCAGCAAGGTCAGCAGTGTACGACATTCCTGCCGGAGTAGATTCGATAGGTGATTATGCCTTTTATTTTTGTAATAACCTGACTACTCTTACAATTCCAGAAAGTGTTACTTCAATAGGAGAGAGGGCCTTTCAGAATTGTACAAGACTATCTTCTTTCACTCTCCCGGGCACTCTTACATCTATAGGAAAGTCAGCCTTTAGACATTGCAGAGCATTTACATCGGTTGCTATCCCTGCCAATGTAACCTCCATTGACTCTTTGGCATTTAAGTGTTGTAAAGCCTTGACAGAAATCATCGTATCAGAAGATAATACTATTTATTCTTCGGTAGATGGTGTCCTGTTAAGTAAAGACAAACAGAAGCTTCTTGTCTTTCCCAATTCAAAGTCATCCACTTATATCCTTCCGGATGGTGTTCATTCAATAGCTGAAAGCGCTTTCGATTCCTGTCTGAATCTTACATCAGTCACGATTCCGGAAGATATTACCTACATTGGTAGAGATGCATTTTATGGTTGTAATAGATTAACCTCGATCCATTCTAACGGATCAACTCCTCCCGCTCTTGATAGTGCGGTCTTTTGTGGAGTTTACACGGATTTTTGCACGCTCTATGTACCAATCGGTGCCACTTCCGCTTATACAGTTGCTGATCAGTGGGGCGACTTTGTAAACATACTGGAAGAGGTAACATCGGTGCCACAAGCAATGACTGAAGGTCCAAAGATCTATAGGAAAGGCGATGTTCTTCTCCTGGAAGGAGTGGAAGCAGGGGCACTGATTGCAGTCTATGCAGAAAACGGCATCTTGTTGCAAACGGTCTTAGTGTCTGACAATATAGTTCGAATTCCTCTTCCTGCAGGTCAGACCTATCTGATATCCCTTGGAGGCAAGACAGTGAAGGTTCGTTAGAAATAGGAAAGTAGATATAATCTTACGCAACTAAATAACAAATGGATTAATAGTATTACTACATACACAACTTTACATCATCTATCATGATTATTCCTATTAGGACAAGAAAAACCAGAAAGATCTTCGGTTGTCACTATTTCAAGCTTCTGTTCTGTCTTGTTTGTTTTGCACTTGCACCTCATGATATCTATTCACAAAGTGCACGGGATTTTGATACTCCGCCACTTCAGTATAAACCCAGACCTTTGTGGTTTTGGAACAACGTCACTGTAACCCCGGAAGGTATTTCCGAACAGATGCTAAACCTGCGCGACAAATGTGGTTACGGTGGACTGGGTATCCTGCCGTTTGGCGCAAACTTCAAACCAAAGTATCTCGAAGAGGATTACTTTAAGGTGTATGGAGTCGCTCTGGAGAATGCCAAAAAGCTTGGGATGAAACTTTGCCTGTACGATGAATACGGTTTCCCCAGTGGCAGTGCAGGTGCTATCAACGGTGATGAGATTCCAAGATTTAAGAATGCATTTCCTGATGCCACAATCCACCGCCTCGATAAACTGGAAGAAACTGTCGTCGGTCCCATGAATTATTCCAGAGCATTGCCCGAAGGAACGTTGATGAGTATTGTCGCGATGGATTCACTCACAAACAGGCAGATAGACCTTACAAATAAAGTATCTGAAGGTCGTATTGCATGGAAAGTACAACCCGGCACTTGGAAAATAATGATCTTTGTCTGCGTCATCGATGGGGATCCCAACGTCGATTATCTCGATCCCGATGCCGTCGACAAGTTTATAGGCATGGTCCATCAGCAATACTATGACCGTTTTAAAGAGTACTTCGGCACAACGATTGACGGCATATTCTATGATGAGCCAACGATGTATCGCGCTGCCGGACGCATGTGGACACCCCGCTTCAATGAAAAGTTTGAAGATAAGTATGGATTTAGTCCCACAATCTACTATCCCGCACTCTGGTATGATATTGGTGCCAAGACACAGGCAGCCCGAAACTACCTGTTTGGCTTCCGAACCGAGCTTTATGCAAAGGGCTTTATGAAACGATCTCAGGACTGGTGCGATACCCACGGAGGCATCACAGCCACCGGGCATCAGGATAATGAAGATATGAAAAACCCGGTCAGCATCTCCGGCGATCTCATGAAATGCCATCAGTATCAGGATATCCCCGGCATAGATCGGATCGGAGGAGGAGCTAGCCGTCCCGCAGAGAAATACTATAAACTGATCAGTTCGGTGGCCTATAACTGGGACAAGCAACTCGTCATGTCTGAGACCTATGGCGATATGGGCAACCTCAGCTGGAAAGATATCTATGCCATTGCCATGGAGCAATATACCAAAGGGATCAACTACCTGATCCCTCATGCCGCCTGGTACGATAACCAGAAAGTAACCTTCCTTCCCGAATTATCCTATCGCAACCCCCTCTATGCAGACGGTCTGGCGGACTACTCCACCTTTATCGGACGTCTCAATGTCATGTTGCAAACCAAAGGTCGCCATGTAGCTGATGTCGCGATGCTCTATCCGATTGCCTCCTTACAAGGCAGTCATTATCTTGACGGTCCACTTGGCTATTATGCAGGAGGAGTAGCCATACCAGAAGATAACTATGCTGATCTGGGAGAACTGTTTTCTACTGATATCTGTTGCGACTTCACCTGGCTTCATCCCGACGTACTTGATGAACGCTGTAAGGTAGCAGGAAATACATTGAAACTCACGAACAAAGTCAACTATGAGAAATACAAAGTGATTGTCATACCTGCACATCAGACCATCCGCTGGAGCAATCTGAAGAAGATCAAGCAGTTTTATGACAACGGAGGCAAAGTCATCGCTATTGGCACATTGCCCACCCGGTCTGCTGAGTTCAATAAAGACGTTCAAGCCACCATATGTGATATATTTGGAGTACAAATGGATAATCAGTGGAAATACATCGTATCCGATTCAGTCATTATCCACGCGAATGCAAAAGGGGGAGAAGCCGTCTTTCTTACCACGCCCGATGCGGCAAAGATCCGCCAATGCATCGATAAGATGATACCGGTACGTGATGTAAAAATGGAAAAAGGCAGCAAGTTGCGCTACATCCACAAGATTACAGACACTTCGGACATCTATTATTTTGCTAACATCACCTTGGACAACATAGAGGATACCGTTATTTTGCGTGGCAAGATCGAACCTGAACTATGGGATCCACATACAGGGAAAGTCAGCAAGGCTCAATATATCCATCTTTCAGAAGGAGGAGAGGAGTTGACCAAAGTAAAGATGCAACTCCCCGGCAATCATTCCTGCTTTCTTGTTGTGAAATATTAATAAATTTTTGTTCAGAGGTGTCTTACTCAAACATATTTCTTTACATTTGTACGACTGTCAGTTCCCGGTTGCTTTTTCCATCCGTTTTACCATAAATTAATTAAAATGAAGAAACTTCTGACACTTTTGATCCTCTGCCTTTTGGGTGCAGGCTTTAGTTTGACGGATGCTGTTGCAAAAGACAAACAAGTGACCATTTCCTACAATGTACAACGTATCCGCATCAACGGAAGTAATCAAATTGCTGTATGGATAGAAAATGATTCAGCCCAGCTCATTCGCACCCTCTATGCTTCGAAATTCACTGCTGAAGGTGGCTTCAGAAAACGTCCTCTCTCCCTCAACGAATGGACCAGAAAAGCGGACCTCGAGAACGCCAAACCGGAAGATGTTGATGCAATAAGTGGAGCCACTCAGAAGGCAGGACCCGTAACGCTGACCTGGGACGGCAAAGACAAGAACGGAAAAGCTGTAGCTAAAGGCAAATATATTATCTGTATGCAAGGAAATATTCAGGATGCAAGGATGATGTTTGCAAAAGCCGAAATCACTATGGGAAGAAAGAAACAGGAAGTGAAGGCAACCATTACCTTCCAGCCTGAAGATGCAGCCAAAGAGTTTGGAGCCGTATTTGACAGTGTTGTTGTGAAGTACGAATAGGAGAGATCCCGAACCATTCAATTCAAATAAACCGAAAGAACCTTGAACTCAAAAAAGACAAAGATCGCTGATCTTGATAACAAGAGATTTACTTTTTTTCTGATAGGTTATATCTTGGCACTAGCCTTGGTTTTTGTCTCTTTGGAATGGTCCCAAAAGACCGTGAGTCAGAAGACGATAAATAAAGGTGGTGTCAGTAAAGATGAAGGGGATGTGATTCCTTATTCACTACAAAATCTACCACCACCTCCGCCACCTCCACCAATCGTTCGGGATATACTAAACCTTGTCGATACTGATGTAAGTATCGAAGAAGTTGAGATTCAGGAAACTGAAGCGACTGAAGAAACTGCTCCTGATATTCGTGTCTATGACAAGGGTGCAACCTACGGAGATGGCGAATATGTGGATGAAGAGATTCCATGGGCAGAAATACAGTTCCCTCCTAAATTTCCGGGTGGTGAAGCCGCATTGCTGGCATGGGTCAAGAAGAATATCAGATATCCTGCCGTTGCAAAGCAAAAGGGTGATAAAGGTCGTATTGTCATCTCTTTTGTAATCGACAAGACCGGCAAGGTAATCAATGGAAGGATTGAAAAAGGTGTATCTGCCGAATTGGATGAAGAGGCACTACGCATCATTAGTATCATGCCAAATTGGGAGCCTGGAATGCAGAATAACCTGAAAGTAAAAGTACGGTTTATGATGCCGATTACTTTCAGACTGAAAGATAATTAATAGTCTAAGAACGACAATAGAGGTTGCTTATCAAAAGCAGCCTCTATTAAAAATGAAAACATCTTCTGCATGCAAGGAACTATTCAGGATGCGGGGATGAAGTGCCCAAAAGCTGGAATTATCGTGAGAGTAAGGAATAAGGAAGTGGAGGAAGAGCTTCGCCGGATTCTTTTTGTTTGGACTGAATGATTTCAGCCACTTTGAAAAGCATGATGATTTCCAACAATGCCAGTGGCACTAAAAAGATGAACCCTAAAAAGGAGCCAATAAGGGTGAGAAAGCAGCATCCTGTTATGATTGAAAAGACACCGGCGTATTTTGCTATTTTTCCGGTTAAATACTTCATCCGTATCAAGGCCGCCCCATATACAACATAAAGTGTTCCAAAAATAAAACCAAAACCTCCCATAACATATTCAGAGGAAATTGATTTGTCATACAAGGAGGCAAGATCATACACGGTAATAAGAATTGTACAAGCAATAAAAATGATAGAGATTATTTTCAGTAAATAGTTTTTAAACAGACTGCCAATCAGGATAAAACCTCGTTGAAAGAAAATAGAGGTAATCAATACCGCTACTTTGATGAATAAATAGAATGCTATAGTAAATACAAACCGATCCTCACGAACCAGATAATAATCTCCAATGAACTCGAAAAAGCCTAAGATGAAATTAACCAACCCAAGTCCCCATGCGATATTTAATTGTTTAATGAGATAAGCAGAAGATTCGTTCATATCAACGTCAATGAAGAAAAGACGTTTTAATCCATTGATAAGTTTATCTGCTATTCCTTCTTCATCCTCCACGGATATAAATCTCAGATCACATTCCAAAGCAGCAAGTATTGCTTTAATCGTGTAGGACCTGGGAGTTACTTCGCCGGCTTCTATCCGTTGAATAGTCCGTACGCCAATGTTGCATTTCTCTACAAGCTCCTCTTGTGTTAATCCCTTCGCTTTTCGAAGCTCAGAGATCTTTCTGCCTAATTCCGGTTGTTTCATGATTGTTGAATTTAAATTTTCAACAATGTTAGGTAGTAATTTCAATTTGTTTTGGTTTTTCTATTGTACTTTACCCGTCAATTGCACGCCACATTTCTAACGATCTCACTATCAATACTATTCTGATTACGGACAAATAAGAGATATTCAGTCTCTATCGTTTCAGCAAAGCATCGGGGATATGAATGATGCAGATATTCAAGCTCTTCCCATCCTCGGAGAGCATGGCCGACTGGATCTCAATCTTGGTATTGTCCGGACTGAAGGTAGGATGTGGGTGGTCTCTTGCCGTCGTCTTATGACCTGCCGACAGTAATATAATTTCGCTGTTGCGGCGGTCAATCAGGTAGATCTCCCGTGCGAAGTTGTCGCCAACAGCCCATTTCCCGTCCCCCGAACCATTTACATGCCAGAAGCCACTGCCGGTTGGAATCTGTCCGGCCATCGTAAATTCTCGCGTACGCAGATTCACGATGCCCAGTCCGGTGGCATGTTCTCTCGTGCCCGATTTGCCCCAACCCGGTTCTTGTCCGGGGTTGAGAGGATCCTTTACTTCACTTCCATAATTCCCGTCAGTCGCAATCGGACGGTGCCCCAACACGGCAATAGCCACTTCATCTTTCGTAATCACAGCCTCATGCGTCACCCAGTCATAATCAGCCTCGGCATATACAGGGCGCAGTCCGCTACCATCTGCCTGAACTGTCCAGGTACGCTGCGGTGCTTTTCCACCCGTCTCCCAGCAAAAAACTATCTCTCCCGCAACCCAGGGATTTGTCTGAATATGTCCAATCTGGAAAGGTACAGAAATTACGTGCGAGATTTTGCCAGTTCTCAAGTCCATGCAGCCGATGCCCGATGGACCCGCACCCATGTTTCTCGGCCCAAAATTCTCTTCCAACTTCGTTCCGACTGGCAAATGCCTGGCAGCTTCTTCCTTGCCTTCTCTGAAATATACCCGCGTCTCATCCGCATCCAAAGCCATATCGCCACCAGCACCGATGCTGTCAGGTGGTGTGCCACAGATTCGTTCATATGCCTCTTTTCCCTTCAAAGTACCCGCTTCACTGTCTTTGAATAGCTTCTCAAGATCTACCTCAACCACAGACATCTTCCATTTTCTAAAATCTTTCTCACCTTCAGGCGCCACATATCGCATGAAACAGAGCTTCATGTTCTTTCTACCCACATTCAGCATCCCCATAAATCCGCCTTCGGACACTTGTACGATCGTCCCCGTTTCCTCATTGACAGCCATGGCCTCACCACGTACCCGGTCAGACCGGAAGATGACCCATTTGCCGTCTGCTGTCCATTGATTATGTGTCTGATAGATTTTCGAATCACCCGTGCCGCTCTTGCTGGTCAGAAATACCAGTTCGGTGCCAGTCACAGAGTCAATGACCGTCTTCTTCTCAGAAGGGAAGCGAGTTCCGATTTGTGCCTGCATACCTGTTACACAACTCACGAACACCATGAATAAGAGTACCCTTTGTGTTTTCATGTCAAAGTGATTTTCAAGATTATAGGTTGTAAATGTACTTGATAATTAATAATTACCAAACACATCTCTGAAAATATTCGATGAAAAGAGATACCCGTAAGTAATGTTCCCTCTTCTCATTGCAGTTTTCTACTCGCCACTGATATGCACAAAGCTGCTCCACTCATTCGCAAGTGAATATGCCTTTACAGCTCTGTCTGGCACATATAGTACGCAACTCTTTCTATAAGCCAATTCAAGGTCTTCGCCAAACGTTTCAACTGTGTGACTTGGTATTTTATCAATGACCGGAGGCACAAAGGATTTGCAATAGATTTTTTTCAAACTATTGCAGCCATATATCGCTCTGTAACCAAATGTGGTGAGACCTTTCGGTAGAGTGAGGGATGTTAATCCTGAACAGTCGTAAAAAGCCTCCGTTCCAATCGTTGTGACACTTTTCGGAAGAATAAGGGAAGTCAGACCTGTGCATCTGAAAAAAGCATCACCTCCTATTGTAGTGATACTTTTCGGTAGTGTGACGGAAGTCAGCTCTTTACACCCCGAAAATGCATAGGTGCCAATCGTTGTGACTCCATCCGGAATCATGTAACTCTTCGATTTTCCTGCCGGATAGGCACGCAATGTCTTTTTGTCTTTGCTATACAAGACACCATCAACAGTACAGTATGAGAGATTATCTTCTGATACAATATACTCTTTCAGAAGGGCACATGCACTAAACGAATTGTCTGCTACTATGGCAGCGTTGGGTAGTGTGACGGATGTTAGTTTCTCGCAATTCAAAAATGCACCGATTCCTATTTGAGTCACGCTCTCCGGTATATGAATCGATGTGAGTGATCTGCAATTCATAAAAGCCATAGTAGCTATCGAGGTCACTCCTTCCGGAATTGTGATAGCAGAGAGTGATGAGCAGTCTGAAAAAGCATAATAGGGAATCTCAGCAATGTTTTCAGAAAGAGACACAGAAGTTAATCCGCTACACTTACTAAAAGCATTTTCACCAATCTCTGTCACGCTGTTGGGGATGACGATGGATGTGAGTCCGGCACAATTCTCGAAAGCCTTCTTACCAATGGATGTTACCCATTCAGGAATAGTGTATTCGCCAGACCTGCCCATGGGATAAGCGATCAAAGTCTTGCCATCCTTACTGAATAAGATGCCATCCACAGAGGTATATTTGGGATTTGTAGGATAGACATGAATCTCTTTCATTCCTACGCATTCTTTAAAGATATATAAATAAGGAGTATAGCCTTCACTAATTCCCTGGCTCTCGTCCGGCATAGTGACCGATGCTAATCCCGTACAGCCGCTAAATGCTTCAGGATCAATCCGAGTAACATTATTAGGTATTACTAAGGAGGTCAACCCCGTACAACCTCTGAATGCACAAATAAAAATGGCGGTAACACTAGTAGGTAAAACTAAAGAAGTCAATCCTTTGCAGTAACTAAAAGCCGCGGATTCTATTCTTTCAAGACTCTCCGGAAAAGTAATAGATGCCAGACTGTAGCACAAATCAAACGCATTAGATCTAATGATTGTGAGGTCTTCGGGTAGTGTAACAGAGGTTAGTCTTTTACAGTAGTAGAATATATTGTTTGGTAATTCTGTCATGTTATTGGGTAGTACAACAGAAGTCAACGACTCACACTGACTAAACATATAATTGCCTAAATCTCCATCGGAAGCCCTGAATCCTTTGTTGTCAGATCCCTTATTGCTGTCTAAATAGTCCTCTCCACCACTGACAATCGTCGCGCCGGACAGATCCAGGATGGATAGTTTTCCTTCAATGGTATCACCTCTCTGAAAACTGGCAGCCCGTTGTTCGGCTTTCTCTTTATTAAACTTTTTGGTGGCTTCAGGATCAACCCCAATTCTATCTCCGTTCATACTATGAATGGAAGTCCAAGCAGTCCAATCATGAGTAACAGTATCCGCACTTCCCGCCATCAGACGGATATAGCGAATATCCGTGCCATTGAGTTCGCCCGTCACAGTCAGATTGGTGATCTTATACTTCATTTCAGGGTCAATAAGCGAGGACAATGTTCCTGCTTTCTCCACATGAACGATAACCGGTTTCACTTCCTGCGCATGCAGATTTACTCCGAGTAGCAGGCATGCTATGATCCATACAGAGTAATGGGAGAGGTGCTTTTTCATGTTGATTCGTTTCTATAGTTTCAGTAAATATTCAGATTCTTACAAAGCTACTTTGAAGGTCTTATTACCCACCTTCACAAAGTAAAGTGTTCCGGCTGGCAGAGAGATCCGTTGCTCCTTTCTGGTGGCAGTCAGTGTCGCGAGTAGTGCTCCTGTGGTCGAATAGATCGTGATATTTATGCCGGCTTCTGTATCGCTGATGACAATCTCATTTTCTTCAGTTGTAACCTTCACTCCGGTTTGTTGCGGATTAGTCACATGCGTGTCAACGGTCAGTATATTTGCAAAGTCTCCCCATCCTTCAGCCACCCAGTATGCCGAATAAGCTCCTTCCGGAACATAGAGTTTACATGTTGTTTTATTTATAGAATCAAATGTATTGGAAGAGTTTAATGGAGCATTGGAATTGAGACTATAGATTTCTTCAAGAGCAGAACATCCACTTAGAACAGCATTTCCCAATGATGTTACTGCGTTCCCAAAAGTTATATTCTTTAAACTCTTACAATCCAGAAATGCATTACTACCCACTGTTGTCACACTATTTGGAAGTGACATAGAGGTCAATCCTTTGCAGTTGTCAAAGGCATTCGTGCCTATGGATGTTATTCCCTCCGGGATAGTAACTGATGTCAGATTTTCGCAGCCGCTGAATGCATAAGAAATATCTTCCACACCAACAGGGATAACATAACTGTCTGATGCTTTCATATTCGGATAAGCTACAAGTCTCGTCTTATCTTTATTGAACAACACTCCATCTAAAACGGAAAAAGCAGTATTGTTTTCACTTACTGTAAAATGAGTCATTTCTGTGCACCGATAGAAAGCTCCATTGTAAATTTGAAGTATCTGATCAGGAATTGTTACAGATGTCAATCCGGTACATCTTCCGAAGGCTAAGGGTTGGATGTAACGCAGAGAGCTGCTTAAGTTCAATGTAGTCAATCCTGAGCAACCCTCAAAAGCTCCAGTTGATATTGAGCTCATGCCACTTCCTAAAACCAATGAAGTTAAGCTAGTACAACCCTGAAAAGCATATGCTCCAATTTGTGTGTCACCATCAGGAAATATCACTGACTGTAAGCTAATACAGGAGTTGAAAGCATTGTACCCAATTTGCTTGACACTATCAGGAAAGCTCACCGATTGTAAACCAACGCAGAAGAAAAAGGCGTAATCACCGATAGTTTTGACGCTCTTACCAAAAGTGATTGATTTCAGACTTGAACATCCTCGAAAAGCATATTCATCAATCGTTGTGACACTATCCGGAACTACAAACGAAGAAAGAGAAGTACATCCCGAAAAGGCTCTGTCGCCAATACTCTTAAGGCGATTACCTGTTAACACTGTTTTAAGTCCTGTACATTCATAAAAGAGATATGTGGGGAGTTGTGTCAGATTCTCTCCAAAAGAGACAAAAGAAAGTTTAGGAGATTGATAAAAAAGAGATCCATCGATTGATTTCACGTTATCAGGAATGTAGATAGAATCTAAGTTATCGCATTGACCAAACGCTGAGTATCCGATAGTCAACACACTGTCCGGAATAACTATTGTCGTCAGTTTGTCGCATTGGCTGAAAGCTCTCATTCCAATGTAATAAGTACTCTTTGGCAGGATGATAGAGGTAAGTCGGGTACACCAGTAGAATGCATCCGTTTTGAGTTGATGCTTGGCCAGTTGCACATCAGCCAGGTTGAGCACCGTCAGCATTGCACTTGAGTTTTTTGCCAAACTGCTCAGGTAATTGATATCCACATCATTTAAATTGCCTGTTACTGTCAGATCAGTAATCAAGAATTTCTTCGAATCCGAAATCTTTTGACTTAATGTACCCGCAGTCTCCACATGAACAGTCACAGGGAGATCAGCAGCTTGCAAATTAAAACTAACGAATAGGCCTGTCAGTAGTAAGATTGACTTAAATGAGTATTGATTAATTGTCTTCATAATAGATTTGGTTGAGTGATATTCTGGATTCGAATTCATTTACTGCACCAAAGATAATAGAAATATTACATATATTATAATTATTTGAATTTATTGTTTATTTTATTTTCAGGACTTGCAATACACTCTCCATTGTACCCTGCGAAATCAGTTGGAGCTATCTTGATATTCCTGTTTTCCTTTGAGTATCGTCTGAAAGAGATTGCCGGATCAAACCGGGAAGTGATGCAGGGAGCTAACTCTCATTGTTCTAAATCACCGATTTTGAAGAGTCGTATGCTCGTAAGTAACGACCTGAAAAGGGCTGAAAAATCTTCTAATAGTTTTGGTAAAAACATCAGGTTTGCTTTGTCATCGGAACCTGATGAAATAAACATTTCATCAGGTTGAAATTTGTCAGGTTTACGGTTCCTTTTTTCAAAAGGATAACTCGCTACTTATCAGTGGTATAGAAAAACGAAAATTCCTATAAAGAGACAACGATTTGCATTTTGACTTCAAATATGCAAGGATCAGCCTTTTCTTCTTTGTAAGCCCCATTGTCCTAAATCACCGATTAGCAGATGCGGCAAACTGGAGCAGTTCAGCTCAGTTTGCCGCATGTATATGTCATCGAATTTCTTCGGACTGTCTAGGATTAAAGCTCGACCGCTTTCGTCAACCGGATGTCGCTGGACGATGCTCCCACCATAAACAGATAGGTGCCCTTTGGTGTGACAAATGCCCCTTGTGCTACATCCCAGTACCGAAGTTGCTCTTTGGCAACAGTGATTTCCACCTGTTCGGTTTTCCCTTTTTGGAGGGTCACACGCTTGAAACCTTTCAACTGTTTGATGGGAGTGGGGATGTCCAGTTCCGGTAGTTTGACGTACAACTGTGCCACTTCGTCCCCGTCTTTTCCACCTTTGTTTTTGAGGTCGAAGGTGACCTTCACGCTCGTTCCCTGATCCTCTATCTGCAGGTTCTTGTAGCCGAATGACGTGTAACTCAGTCCATATCCAAACGGATAGAGCGGACTCCCTTCAAAATACTGATACGTACGACCTTTCGTTACATCATAACTGTCAAACGGAGGCAGTTCGTCGAGCGTATTATAAAAGGTGAGGGGCAATCTTCCTGCCGGATTATAGTCGCCAAACAACACCTCGGCAACCGCTGTACCTCCCTGTTCGCCCGGATACCAGGCATCAAGTATCGCCGGAATGTTTTCGTCTATCCAGTTGATTGCCAAAGAGCTACCTGCTACAAGTACAACAATAGTTTTAGGATTGACTTTGTACAGTTGCTGGATGAAATCGCGCTGATCCCTTGGCAATTGAATGTCATTTCTGTCCTGACCTTCCCGCTCAATGGTTTTGTTGATGCCCAATACAGCAATCGTCATATCACAGGTTCGCGCAGCCTCTCCGGCAGCACCCAATAGTTTCAGCGCATCCTGAGTGTTTGTTGCAGGGACTTTCCAAGCCAGCTTGGCGACAGAAACACCGGCGTTGTCAAAGTACTCCGCTTGCAGGGAATAGGTCTTGCCGGCAACCAGTTCGACACTCACTGCATCCGTTTCTTTCGATCTTATCTTCCAGGAGTCAATGACTTTCTTCCCATCAATAAATAAGCGGCAACCATCATCAGAAGTAAACGCCAAGGTGTATGTCCCGGTCACCGTCGGACAGAGTTTGCCTGTCCAGCGGATGGACATCGGTGATTTGGGCAAGAAAGGATCCGGAGCCTGATTGGCCGGTTCGAAGTTGATCCATTCATCAGTGCGCACTTTAGGCTGACCTTTCAACTCTCTATCTGTAAAATATTCACCCTTCAGTCCCTCCGGGAAATAAGAGCGGGTGATCAACTCATAGCCATCTTGAGTCGCTACCCAAGGCACAAAAACGATCTTCGCCTGATTGCCGACTCTGTTTCTTATCCCCTGAAGCACAGAAACCGGTTCGCCTACAGGAATCCCGCTATAATCGCCAAACTCCGCATTCTCCGCGTTAAAGCCAACAACAGCAATCGATTTTACCTTTTTGAGATTGACAGGCAGCATCTTTTTCTCATTTTTCAATAACACGATACACTCTCTGGCAGCTTCCAAGGCAAGCGCTTTATGCTCCGGCGAACCGATCACAGCCGGGGAGATCTTTGTATAAGGATTGTGATCAGGGTTGTCAAACAAGCCCAGCTGCATCCTTGCCCGAAGCACGTGGTAGGCTGCCGAATCAATATCCGCATCCGACACCATCTTCGAGGCATAGGCATTCAGTAAAGGCTGCATAAACACATCATCCCCACATTCCAGATCCAGTCCGGATTGGAGGGCCAGAGTGGCAGCCACTTCTTTGGTCTTGATATACTTATGACCTTCCACCAGCAGGTTAGGAGCCCCGCAATCGGACACCACGTAGCCCTTGAACCCCCAGTCTTCACGGAGTATTTTCTTCAGGAGCCAGGGGTTTGCCGTGCATGGCACACCGTTGATGGCGTTATAGGCAGTCATGATGGATGCCGCTTTGCCCTCTTTGATACACGCTTCGAAAGCAGGAAGATAATACTCCATGAGCGATCTGTCCGGTATCACAGCATTGCACTCAAAGCGGTTGTGCTCCTCATTGTTTGCTGCAAAATGTTTGGGAGTGGACACGACTTTCAAGTATTTGGGGTCATTGCCCTGCAATCCTTTTACAAACTGAGTACCGAGTACGCCGGATAGGAAAGGATCCTCACCATACGTTTCAGGCGTTCTTCCCCAACGAGGATCACGCGCCATATTTACTGTCGGAGACCAGAAAGCAAGCAGGTCACTGAATTGCGCTTCCTGCTTCTTACCCTGTTCCAGTTCGTTCCAGCGTGCACGAGCTTCATCAGAGATAGACGTTGCAATCTTGTATTGAAGTTCAGGATTCCACATGGCAGCCAGTCCGATGGCCTGAGGGAAAACGGTAAACTTTCCCGGGCGCACTACACCATGTAACGCCTCATTGCCGTGATAATATTTTTCAATGCCCAGTCGGGGGATACCCGGAGAGGTAGCGCGTAGCAGACTGACTTTCTCTTCCACAGTGAGTCTGGAGAGTAAGTCCAGGATGCGGTCGTGGTGACTGGCCTTTTCATCGCGAAACAATTCATTGCCCTGGCACCAGGCGTTGGAGAGTGTGACAAGGAAAAGAGAAAGGAAAAGCAAAGATTTACAAAGTGTTGTTTTCATACTGTTTCATGTGTAAGAAATTGTATTGTTGTATGGTCAGAAAATGCTATTGATCAACAGAACGTCAAAAATACAATATAACTTTCTAAATACAAGAAAAAAGTGACTACATTTATGCCCACATAAGTACTTAAACCAGAATGTTCGACAAAGATCAGCTCCAAAAAGCTATTTATAAACCAATAAAAAGGATACCGCTTATTGTCAGCTTGTTGGCGATAATATATTTCCTGAGGGATACCGGCTTTGGGTTTGCTTTAAAGACATCCGAACCTTTTCAGATACTGTTTATCGCTACCTGTATGCTTGGCGTCCTATCCGCAGTCGGTCGCTATCTGATCAAAGAAACTACCTAAAGAGTAAATAATTGTTTTAATGTTTTGTTAATAATATATATATCATTATCTTTGGATGAACATTTGATGCGAAAGAACACACTGACAAAAGTAACCTGTCTCATACAGCTTCTACACCCATCTGATTAAACAACGAAAAACATAAAGCAATGAAACACTCAATCTCCTTAAAATCGATCCTGCTATTGATGGTTCTTTTATTGGCAGGCAGTCTGCAGGCAAAAGTCAGCAAGACAATTCATGTTGCAACAGCAGGTACATTATCTACTTTTTTTGCATGGGGTGAGGATCAAACTATTACGGATCTCACTTTGACGGGTAATCTGAATGGAGCAGATATTAGACTTATTCGCAGGATAGCAGGCTCTCCTACGATGAATCAAGAGGTATTACCTGGTAATCTATCAGTCCTTGATCTGTCAGGTGCAAATATTGTTAGTGGTGGTGGATATTATTTTACTACATGGATTTTTGAATCTAAATATACATCCAATGATACAATAGGCACATACATGTTTTTTAGATGTTCACGATTGACATCTATAACATTACCAACCAGTGTCACTACTATCAGTGAAAGTGCATTTTTAGATTGCACAGGATTAACGTCTGTCACAATTCCAAATAGTGTGACTTCGATAGGAAGTGAGGCATTCTCCGGCTGTACAGGATTAACATCCGTTGCAATTCCAGAGGGAGTCACTTCTATTGATGCTTCAGCCTTTTCAAGTTGCACAGGATTAACGGAATTTCAAGTATCCGAAGGAAATACCAGATTCAGTCAATCAGACGGCGTGTTGTTTAATTATGATAAAACGATTTTAATAGCCTTCCCCTACGCCAAATC
Organism: Bacteroidales bacterium; assembly: GCA_963677415.2. Classification (GTDB taxonomy): domain Bacteria; phylum Bacteroidota; class Bacteroidia; order Bacteroidales; family JAQUTK01; genus JAQUTK01. The sequence continues at coordinate 41,092 of CAXXFJ010000024.1, forward strand.
CACTCATTACGACATTCCGGGCAGTGTTACTTCCATCGGTCCAAAAGCTTTTATTGACTGTAAAGGCTTAACATCCATCACTATACCCAATAGTGTGACTTCTATTGGCGATGCGGCATTTTCCCGCTGTTCAGGTTTCACATCTCTCACAATCCCCAATAGTGTTACTTCGATCGGTCCAAAAGCTTTTATTGACTGTACCGGCTTCACTTCTCTCACAATCCCCAATAGTGTTACTTCGATAGGTGATGCCGCATTTGCAGGATGCACCGGCTTCACATCTCTCGCAATTCCCAATAATGTGACTTCGATTGGGGAAGCGGCATTTTCCGGATGTACCGGTCTAACATCCTTCGTGATTCCTGAAAGTGTCTCTGGTCTTGCTCAATATCTCTTTTCTGGTTGTAGTGGATTGACCTCCGTTATCCTGCCAGAAAGTGTCAGATCTATAGGAGGGTGTGCCTTTGAGAATTGCAGTGGAATAACATCCCTCACTTTTCCGGATAGTCTCACTTCTATCGGTGGGTCAGCTTTCCGCAATTGCAGTGGATTAACAACGATCACGCTTCCCAATAGTGTTACTTTACTTGAATCAAGTGCTTTTTATGGTTGTACCGGTTTGACATCGATTATTCTCTCAGATGACCTTTCTGTATTATCTGATGAAGCATTTGAAAATTGTAGCAGTTTAACATCCATCGTCATACCTGATAAAGTCACGACTATTAGAAACAGCGCTTTTTCCGGTTGTAGTGCTTTGACATCTGTCACTTTAGGAAAAAATGTCTCTTACATTGGCGAACAAACATTTAAAAGTTGCAATTATTTAACAAGCATCATTCTTCCTGAAAGTCTTACATCTATTGACATCTCGGCTTTTGCTGGTTGCAGCAGCATAACATCCATCATTATTCCTAATAGTGTGACTTCGGTTGGTGGGGGTATCTTTACCGATTGTATCAACTTAACATCCGTCACTCTTCCAGAAAATATATCTTCGGTTGGTGGTTATTCTTTTGAAAATTGCAAAGCCTTAACATCCATCGTCATCCCGGATAAAGTCACAGTCATTGGCTCTTCAGCCTTTTATGGTAGTGGGATAACCTCTATCACCCTTCCTGAGAATGTCACTTCCATCGAAGATAATGCCTTTGCCAATTGCCTGGATTTGAATGAAATCCATTCGAATAATCCAACTCCTCCGCTGACTTATTATAGCTCGTTGAACGGCATAGATAAATCAGTATGTACGCTCTATGTACCCATCGGTTCATCAACTGCCTACAAAGCAGCTTCCGGATGGAGCGAATTCACAATAATAGAGGAAGTAATAGCTTCCGTATCTCAGTCGCAGGCAAGTACGATCAAGGTTTACATGGAAGGCGATGCCATTGTCATGGAAGGAGCCGAGCCCGGTGAACAGATATTAGTCTATACCGAATCCGGCACTTTGATCTCAACAACAAAAGCTACTGACGATGCGATCAGAATCAATGTACCTGCCGGTCATACCTATCTGATCAGGATAGCTGACAGGAGCTTCAAAGTAGCGTTATAATAGTAAAAATTCAAATATAAAATTCATGAAAAAGGAAAGTGCTCTTTGTGGGCTGTTGTTATTCACTCTGTTACCGGTTTCAGCTCAGAAGAAGCTGCCGACAGTCAAGGCGTCTCACATCCTGACATCTGTAAAAGCTCTCGCACCAAACTATACCGACACCGTGATCAGTATTGATGTGATGAGCAATGTCGATTATACAGTATCAACTTCAGAGAGCTGGATAAATGCGGTTTCTCAAAATGTAGAAGAGAATTCCAATGCTCTTTATTTCGCAGTAGCAGGCAATCCGACAAAGACTGAACCTAGTCGTTCTGCAGTCATCACATTACAGGATAAGGAGAATACAATCGCTAAAAAAGTAACAGTAAAGCAGACTGCCAATCCTGACCTGGTCTATTATAACCCCATCATTGATCGCAGCTTGCCTGATCCTTCAATCATCAAAGCCAATGATGATTATTTCTACCTCTATGCGACAGAAGACATTCGTAATACACCGATCTACCGTTCCAAAGACCTGATAAAATGGGATTTTGTCGGCACTGCGTTTACGGATGCTACCCGTCCTACTTTTGAACCGAATGGTGGGTTGTGGGCACCTGATATTAATTATATTCAAGGGAAATATGTGTTGTATTATTCGATGTCTGTGTGGGGTGGCGGAGAGACGTGCGGCATTGGTGTGGCTACTTCCAATAGTCCCCAAGGCCTATTCCTGGATCGGGGGAAACTCTTTCGCAGCAATGAGATTGGTGTGCATAACTCCATTGATCCCTTCTTCATAGCCGATAATGGTAAGAATTATCTCGTTTGGGGAAGTTTCAATGGTATCTATGCGATCGAACTATCCGCTGACGGTCTTTCCATTCAAACAGGAGCCGTCAAACAACAAATTGCCGGTACAGCCTTTGAGGCGTCATACATTCACAAACGCAACGGCTATTATTACTACTTTGGATCTTGGGGCAGCTGTTGCGAAGGCTTGAAAAGTACGTATAAAACTGTATATGGACGTTCTACCAGTTTGCTGGGGCCTTACGTGAATAAGCAGGGCGGGTCAATGATGGACAATCAGTATGATGTTCTTATTCAAGGAAATGAATTCTTTAAAGGAGTAGGCCACAATGCAGAGTTTGTATCAGACAATGAAGGACAGGACTGGATCATATATCATGGTTATTCAGTGAAGAATTACAACGGTCGGGTCTTGATGTTAGACAAAGTACAGTGGATAAACGACTGGCCCTATGTAGAAGGAAGCGCCCCTTCGTCGGAAGCTATCAGACCGGTGTTCTGATAAAAGTCAGACCATGAAACGCTTAGATTCTTTCAAATCAATGCTGCTACTGGCATTGCTGCTAGTGGCAAGCAGTCTGCCGGCAAAAGTCAGCAAGACAATTCAGGTTGACACAGCCGGCACTTTACCGACACTTATTACAGAGGCAGAGAAGAATCTGATCACAGATCTCACCCTCACCGGCGATCTGAATGGAACAGACATTTGCTATATCCGTGAAATGGCAGGTCGTACTATCTACGATCAGATAACGCCGGGCAAGCTTGCAATCCTTGATATGTCCGGCGCCACCATTGTGGAAGGTGGTGATCATTATTATGGTTCAACGAGTATTCATGATGAAACTCCGAATCTATACACATCCAATGATACCATAGGATTCTGCTTCTTTTATAACTGTAATAATCTGACAACTGTATCTTTGCCCGTCAGTGTTACCTCCATTGAAAATTCTGCCTTTACCGATTGTTCAGGATTAACGTCTGTCGTCCTCCCTGATAAACTTGTTTCCATTGGCTTCGATGCCTTCTCCAGGTGTACGAGCTTATCTTCCATCACGATTCCCGCCAGTGTTACAACTATTCGTTCCGGAGCCTTTAAAGATTGCACTGGCCTCACATCCGTCACCTTTTCAGGAAATGTCACTTCCATTTCTCCCACTACTTTCTTTGGCTGTAATAGTTTATCCGTTATCCTATCAGAAGGAGTCACTTCCATTCATGAGAATTTCTTAAGGAGTACTTGCGGAATAAAAGAGTTTCAAGTATCAGAGGCAAACAGAGCATACAGCCAGGCAGAAGGAGTGTTGTACAATGCTGATAAAACGACTTTGATCACCTATCCCGATAGAAAAACAGGCCCTTTAATCATCCCGGAAAGTGTCACGTCTATTGCTGAAGGAGCTTTTTACGGCAGTGCCGGACTCACATCCGTCTCGATACCAGACGGCGTCACATACATTGACAATAATACGTTCTCCGGTTGCAGTGGCCTCACATCTATCCGATTACCAGAGTCCCTAACATCTATCGGTTTTTATGCCTTTAAAAATTGCTCAGGCTTAACTTCTTTCATCCTCCCTCAAAGTGTCACGTCTATTGGCAGTGGAGCTTTTGGCGGTTGTGCCGGGTTAACTTCCATTCTCATTCCGGCCAGCGTCACATCTATTGGTCAGTACGCATTCAGAAGTTGTCGCGGATTGAAAGAATTTCAGGTTTCAGCTGAGAATACAACCTATAGTCAGGTAGAAGGAGTGTTGTTTGATTACAGTAAAACAATCTTGATGGCCTATCCCTGTGCCAAATCCGATACCCGTTATCGCGTTCCTAAAAAAGTCTTCTCCATCAGTGATTGTGCCTTTCAAGATTGTGCCACACTAAGATCCGTCATTCTCCCACAGGGTCTTACATCCATTGATTATTGTACTTTCTCCGGATGTAGCGGCTTGAGATCGATCAAATTTCCTAAAAATCTCATCCACATTGATGATTATGCCTTCTCCGGTTGTAGCAGCTTGCGATCAGTCAACTTCCCTGAGTTTGTGACTTCCATTAGAGCGCATGCCTTTTCAGGTTGCACAGGATTAACCTCTGTCACCATTCCGGTCATGTCACTTCCATTGGCTCATACGCCTTCTCCGAGTGTGTCAGTTTGCAATCCATCCGCATTCCCAAGAGCATCACATCCATTGAAGAGTATACCTTCTCCAATTGTATTAGTTTGCAATCTGTCGCAATTCCTGCCAGCGTCACTACCATTAGATACTCTGCCTTTGAAGATTGCACAGGCCTCACATCCATCACGATTCCAGAAGATGTTACTTCCATTGAAAGAAATGCTTTTTCTGGTTGTGAAAAGTTAGTTGAAGTACATTACAAAGCAGAAGTCCCACAGCGATTTACCGCATTTGTGCCCTCTACAGAAGTCACTTATGTTTTGTATGTTCCCAAAGGCAGTGGTTCAGCGTATAAGAATGCCGGTTCGTGGAACAGATATAGTCGCATAGTGGAAGAGTAGATTTCCTTCAACACCGACGTTCTATTCATCACGATCTGTGTTTTGTCCACTGATAGAATGACTATTGGCAACCCATAACCACCAGAAAGAAGGGTTCAGAGAATATCATGATGTAACGTGAACAAAAGTATCTGTATCATTCATAAACATCCTCTTCGGGAAAAATTAGATATTTTTGCACTTTTAATAGAATCAGTTAATCCATACTGCTTCTATCACTGTTCAACTATACTAACAAATTTCTATCATGAACGATTCTCTTGGTGTTTATAAAGATGTGGCAAGATTAGGTTTGCTAATACTCTTTTTATCAATCTTTCAAATCAATGCTTTTTCTGAAGTAAAGGCGCCGATGCGTCGTCCCATTTCACCGGAGCAACCTATGTGGCTGATGCATATTGACACATGGAACTGGCCCGATCCGCAAAAAGTGATTGATCTCATACCGGAAGATATCCGGCCTTACGTGGTGATGAATATCTCCTTGTCAATTTCACATGACAGCAATACGGGACAGTTTAATATCGTGACTTACGGTTACGAAACAGCCCGTTCATGGCTGAGAGCCTGTGCCGAAAATGGTATGTGGGCAACAGTTCAATGTGCCAGCGGTGGTTTTTCTCATTTCTCAGAAACAGATTTAAGCGTTTACGAAGAGTTTTACCAAGACTATCCCAACTTCATTGGATGGAACTACGCCGAACAGTTTTGGGGTTTTGACGACCGTTTTTCCTGTACATATCCCGAACGAATTGCACATTTCGTTGATATGATGAAGCTCTCCGATAAATATGGCGGTTATCTGATTGTCAGTTTTTGTGGCGAATGGTATGGTGCGAGCCTCAATCCTCTTGCCATGATGAAACGATTCCCTGATTTTGCGGCAGTCTGTAAGAAGAATTCCGAACATCTCATGATATGCGAAAAGTTCACATCAACCAACTGTTTTTACGACAACGAGAGTGTATGCCTTGGTTCCTTTTTATCCGGATATGCCGGTACCTATGGAATACGTTTGACCAATGTGGATGGGAGAATGAAAACCGTTCTTCCAAATTCCCTGAAGCAGCAGGTGCGATACCAGTGCTGAGCCACATGATGTTGTCGGGGCAAAACAGTGACCGATGGCCCTGAACTAACCTGGCAGCAGGACGTACGAGAGCTTGGCACCACTACGACTTCAGATGGTTATACGATGCGTAATTGGGGCTATTTTCCGCAGTTTACAACGTCAGTATAGATGTCTTTCGCAAGATTTTGGACAAGACAGTACGCATCCCCAGCCGTAAAGAGGTCATTGACCGTACGAAAGTTGTCATTGTCAACAATGTGCTTTCCGGCAACGATTGGGGCAAGTATGCAACGCCCGGTGATCTGTTTGACGGCTTGTACAATATGGATGGAAACCAGATGCAAAACAATATTACCTGGTTTAAGAAGACCGGACGCTATCCGACTATCCCGACTGTCTTTAATCTGGCCGATAGTCTGGCAAATACCTTTCAGCTTCAGGTAAAGAAGACACAATATGCACTCGCTGGAAAACGGTTGATGCCAAGGTGAATGAGTTTAACACGCTCTTCCGGAAGAATACACAGGAGATATCTTTGCTGAGCGCAGAGATAATACATGGATGACCTACAACCCCTATATGGATGACAACAAAATTGCCACGGTTCCATTCCATTTAAATACAATACCTGCGATCATGTTGATTTGTACTATTCTCAATATACGATGGGAGTGATCCGGGAATTTTCCGATAAGCTGACATTCTATCTCACCAATTACCGTACAGATGTTACCTTTCTCAAGACAGATACGATCCGGGTGTATGGCTGTCAAACAGAGCCCGTACTTACCTGGAAAGACAGAGCAAAACATACGGCCCAGCAAGGTGACAAGCACACTGGCAGATGGAGTATTTACAATTACCGTGAAGCACAATGGTCCGTTGGACATTGAAGTGGCCAACTGTGCGGTTTGGGCACCGATCGCCTGACAGAGTACGCCGAAGCAGTAATCATTACCCGGCTGCTCCACCAGTATATACGGGAGCACATCAGTATGAGGCAGAATGTTTCGATTATAAGAATATAGGTTCCTGCAAGAATATCGGGTATAACACAGGCGTGTGGAACTATACAGGTCAGGGTTATATGGACTTTGGCACCAGTTCGTCGGCCAGCATCCGTGATACCGTATTTGTGCCAAGAGCCGGCAAATATCGCATCCTGATCCGTTACTCATCACCAAGTGTGCTGACTACCAATGTA
>CAXXFJ010000025.1:0-60669 GCA_963677415.2 Bacteroidales bacterium
CGATGGTTGCTGAAGACCACACGTTCAAAACAATCACTGAAGCGTGGCTGGGTGGCGATCATTATAAATGGAGGGCTATGCGCACCAACGGCATCAACGAGAAATACATCACGGGAGAAGAGTCCACGATTGGGAGAAGTTTGAGAAATGGGCGGAGACTGTGCCCTACACGATGCGAAACCCTCTTTACAATGGACACACCTCGAACTGCGAACGGCTTTCGGCATCGACAAGATTCTCTCTCCGGCTACTGCCCGGGAGATCTATGAGGAATGTAAACGACAAACTGCAAACTCCGGCGTTTAGTGCCCGCGGACTGATGCGCAAATATCATGTCGAAACAGTCTGCCACAACTGATGATCCTGCCGACTCTCTGGAATATCACCAGGCAGTCAGCAAAGATGGTTTTGAGATCAAGATGCTTCCTACTTGGCGCCCCGACAAAGCTATGGCTGTAGAAAACCCGGAAGCTTTTCGCAGTTATATGGAGAAGCTGGGAGCAGCTTCCGATTGTTCAATATCTTCTTTTACCGATCTGCTTACCGCACTGCGCAAACGGCAAGATTTCTTTGCGGCTAACGGTTGCAAGCTCTCGGACCATGGCATCGAAACTTTCTTTGCAACTCCCTTTTACCCCCGCCGAGATCACGACGATCTTCAACAAAGTGTATGGTGGCAGGATGCTGACTCCTGAAGAAGTGCTGAAGTTCAAGTCTGCTATGATGACCGAGTTTGCGATCATGGACTGGGAAAAAGGATGGACACAACAGTTTCATTATGGAGCTATGCGCAACAACAACAGCAAGATGTTTCATAAGCTAGGGACCGGACACCGGATATGATTCTATTGCTTCTTCGCAAACAGCACAGGAACTGTCACGTTTTCTGGACACACTTGCTTCACAAGACAAATTGACGAAGACGATCCTCTACAACCTCAATCCTTGCGATAACGAGATGATTGCTACCATGATCGGCAACTTCCAGGACGGCTCAACACCCGGTAAGATCCAATGGGGCAGCGGCTGGTGGTTTCTCGATCAAAAGATAGGGATGGAAAATCAGATGAACGCACTCTCAATGCTCGGACTGCTGAGTCGCTTTGTCGGCATGCTGACCGACTCCCGCAGTTTCCTCTCCTATCCGCGTCACGAGTATTTCCGTCGCACACTCTGTAACCTGATCGGCAACGATGTGGAAAATGGCGAACTGCCGGGCTTCCGAACTGCCTTTCCTCGGACAGATGGTAGAGGATATCAGTTACAACAATGCAAAGAACTATTTCAAGTTCTAAGTTCTAAATGACCTCAACTAAAAAGGGCTGCCTTCATCAATTGAGGCAGCCCTTTTTGTATAATAACAGTTCTAAATAGCAGACAACGTTATTTCTTTTCCCAGAGTTTCTCCATTGTTTCCAATGTCTTTCCTTTGGTTTCCGGTACCATCTCCACACAAACACAGCAGCCAGGATGGACAACACTCCATATACCCAATAAGAGAAACCATGATTGAAGGATTCAACCAGATAACTATTCTTATCCATAATCGGGAAAGTAGAAGAAATCAGGAAGTTGGATACCCACTGAGCTGCCACTGCGATAGACATCACACTGGAACGGACACTGTTGGGGAATATCTCAGATAGCATTACCCAGCATACAGGTCCCCAAGACATAGCAAAACCGGCCTGTATAGGCAAGCATACAGATCAGTTTAACTGTGCCCGACATGCCTTTCTGAGAATGCAGTACCCAGCACAATCATCGAGGCAGCCATCACCAAAGCTCCGATGATCAGTAATGGTTTGCGACCAAACTTATCCACTGTAAGGATAGCGAGGACAGTAAAAGTAAGATTGACGATGCCGACTATGATTGTCTGCAACAGGGAATTATCAGTAGAGTTACCCATGCTCTTAAATATCTCAGGAGCATAATACAACACCACATTGATGCCCACAAACTGTTGAATGCTGAGAGCAAAACACCAACAATGATAATCTTGAAACCATAGGACTTGATCGGAAGCAACAGAGCAACAAAGAAACTTCCAATCATTGACAACTCAAAGGCATTGGAAAACAGTGCATATTTCAACGTAATGAATGCGATCAGAAATAAGGCCAACCAAGTTACCATGAATTGATAATAGGGTTTCAGAGATACATTCTCTTCCTTTTTAAAACTCTCCCGGATCTCAATCATCTCTTGATTGGCAAGATCAGTTCCGACCAGTTTGATCAGAATAGCCTCCGCTTTCTCTGTATGTCCTTTCATAACCAGCCACCTCGGGGTTTCCGGCACAAAGAACAACAACAGGAAGAAAACTCCGGCAGGAATACATTCAGAGCCAAACATCCATCTCCAACCAATTTTATTCAACCATGTAGGGTCACCTTGTTGCGAGATATAATAGTTCACAAAGTAAACGACCAGCATACCAAAGATAATCGCAAACTGATTCAGTGACACCAGACTTCCACGCTTTGAAGGAGGGGCAATCTCAGCGATATACATTGGTGAAACCATAGATGCAATACCAACTCCTATACCACCCAGTACACGATAAGCAACAAAAATGTAAACAAATGAAGCATCACCTGATCCCGGCATTCCAAAGCCTATTTCAGGCATGCTGAACCAAGTGCTGATAAGAAAAATAGAATTGCCGCACAGAAAAGAGCTTTCTTGCGACCAAACTTCTGACTGATCCATCCGGCAACAGAAGCTCCCAGCACGCAACAATCAAGGCACTACTAACCACAAAGCTTCCATCGCACTTGCAAGATCAGGAGACAGACCCATTGGATTCTATGAATGTATGCCTTAATGATTCGACAGTACCCGGAAATAACAGCTGTATCATAACCGAAAAGCAAACCTCCGAGGGTCGCAATGATCGTTATTCCAAAGGCAAAAGATTTACTGGATTCGTTTTTCATCTGCAATAGATTTAGTTATTTGTTTAAATACTTGAATAATCCGCCCGAAACAAGCCGAACAGCCCACAAAAATATGATTTTAAAAGCAACAAAAAGCACGTTACCTTAAATTTCATTGTTAATTATTTAGAAGAATGAAACCTCTCTTATAGTAATCTGTACAATAAGCATCCGGTGATCATTCTTCTATTCTATAGTATACAGTATATGAATAAGATCGTAGAGATCAGAAGCTACCCCTAATCTCATGACGTTAAAAGAAACAGTAAAGAAGTACATATGGAATAGTCCAGTCTCTGCAATTGCATGCTATCCAAGAGACAAAAAGATTTATTGCAACCACAATCTCCATTATTAACAAACAATTTCAAGTAATATTACTTTGATCATTAGAATACAATATATATTTTTACATGATTTTAAATCTATGTTTTACATAATGTTGCTATTATTCCATGAAAGCACGATTATACATAAGGATTTCTTTCCTGTACGTCATTATTGTCTTGTTCATTACAAGTATGAATGGATGGAGCCATACCTCACAGGACAATACTGAAACAGGAAACAAGCAAATATCTCTGGGTCAGCGGATCACCGGTATGGCAACTCTGATGAGGGATAACTATCAAGAAAAGATCTATATCCAGACCGATCGTCCTATCTATAATCTGTATGACACTATCTGGTACAAGGTGTGGGTCATGCAGGCAGGTACGCTCCTACCCACCGGAAAGAGCCAACTGGTCTATGTTGATCTGATCAATGAAGCAAACAGGGTGACCCAAACGGCACAATACACCCTCAGTGGAGGAAGTGCCAACGGACAGTTTGTGCTGACTAAAGCTATTCAGGACAAAGGGGTCTACCGCATCCGTGCTTATACAAGGTGGCAGAAGAACTTTGGCGATTCGCCTGCTTCGAAAAGATAATCCCAATCTGGGGTGACAAGCCAAAGGAATTGGAAAGTAAACAATTCGTATACATAGGCAATAGATTTGTCTCTCAAGGGCAATTTCAGAAACGCTTACAGAAAGCAGAGGAAGAAAAACTGATGGAGGCACAGAAGAAAGTCAACCGGGAGTTCGAACTGGATGTGCAGTTCCTCCCTGAAGGAGGCAAACTGATTGAAGGTGTAGCCAACCGAGTGGCTTTCAAAGCACTGTTTCCCGATGGAAGAAGTGTAGCCGTTGAAGGAACAATTGTGGATCAGGATGGCAATGAGGCGACGACTTTTGCCTCGGAGCACAAAGGAATGGGATCCTTCCTTTTGGTGCCAGACAGCGGCAAACAGTATTCTGCCCGTCTGTTTAACGACCAGCTGATTGCTCTACCGGCTGTCGAAAAGGAGGGGGTAGGACTGATGGTTCTCTCCAAACCGACATCAGACACACTGGTAGTTGCAGTGAATGCCTCTCTTAGTGTCGTCAGCAACCAATCGCAGTTTACTCTCTTGGCCGAGTCTCGCGGGCTACCTACCAAAGAGGCATACAATATTCAGATGAACAAGTCGCGCGTCCTTCTCCGCATCCCCAAAGAGAACCTGAAGTCAGGCATCAACCGACCTCACACTCTTCCAGCACTGACGGACAACCGCTCAGTGAACGGTTGGTCTATATCGACCGGAAAGACGAACTGAAGTTTGATGTAAAGGCAAACTGGTGAGGTCAAGTCCGACACGGATCAGATGATGACGCTGAAGATTCGTCCGCAACTTAACGAAGAGCATGTAGCTGGCTCCTTTGCAGTAAGCATCACCGACAAAAACCGGGTACCGGTTGACTCATCCCAGAAGACTTTCCGTTCAGAGATGTTGCTCGCTTCAGATCTAAAGGGATTCATTGAAGAGCCCGCTTATTACTTCAATAATCCGTATGACAGCATCTGCAAACAGCTTGATCTGCTCATGCTTACCCATGGATGGAGCGGATACAGTTGGGATGATGTCACAAGAAAGAATTTCAGTTATCTGCCTGATACTAACTTTACTATCTCCGGAACAGTAACCAACCTCCTGGGGAAACCTATTCAAGGAAGAAATATCAGTTTGATAGTACAGGGAGGAAAAATTATTGTGCAGATGTCCCCGAACAGATCCTAAAGGACGTTTCGTTTTCACAAACCTGGATGTAAGGGAAACCTCGATGATACGTCTTAAGATTGAGAACGAGAAAAACAAAAGAACCCTCGGACTCGGCATAAAGCTCGATACAACATTTGAAAAACCTGATTTCCGTATAGTTACACTAAAAGATTATCTCTATGAATCAGAAGAAGTAGACTCTCTGATGCTTGGATACAAAGACAACTTAGAAGAAGACAAATCATATCTGGATAGTCTCCGCAAACAAAAAGGTCTTTATCTGCTCGGAAATGTCACAGTGAGTGAACGAAAGAAAATCCTAAATTCCTGGAATAAAAGCGGAAATGGAGTAGACTGACATTGTGATTGACAGTATTCAAATAGGTAGATACGATGCCTATACCAATGTGATAGACATCCTTGTAGCCGAAGTTCCCGGATTTGCAAAAAACAGCAATACATCAAGAGACTCTGCGGGATTCAATGAGTTCCACCAATTTGATTACTATAACATTAACGGAAGAAGTGTGATATTTCAGGTAGATGCAGAATGTCTTATTCCGGATATAATATTCTATCCGACAGAATACAGTCAGAGTATCTATTTGGATGAAATACTATCTAGCATTGCGGGGCATGACATCAGAGGTATTGAAGTCTTGGAAACAAAAGATAATCTTGCTAGTTACGAAGGATATTTCCCAACGCTCAGCGACAATGGGCTGCCAAACAAAACTGTTATTGTAATCACCACCAAAGCGGGAAAAGGACCACGTACCAGAATACCATCGACCGTCTATTATTCAGAAATACTCGGCGGCTCGATACCCAAGAACTTTTACGTGCCGAAATACTATCCGAAAGATCCGATTGATCAGATCGATTACGACAGCAAACAGATCTTCTACTGGAATCCCTCTTTGCTGACAAACGGCGAGCAGGAAGTGGAAGTCTCCTTCCCGGTAGGTGCACTCATGAAAGGCAACCTGCAACTGGAGATAGAAGGCACAGACCTGAACGGACATATCGGCACGCAAAGACAGGATATCTATCTGAATTCAAAGGATCGGTAAGTAATGATGCATATAAAATCAAACTATCATGAAAGATTTAATTGGTAAAAAGTTACTCTTCACACTGATGTTGGCAACATTAGTACTGACAAGCCTTACAATCAGAAGTAACAGTATGCCTAAAGAGATTCTGATTACGGACAAAGACCCGGTCTCTCTGGGTCAGCGGATCACGGGTATGGCAACTCTGATGAGGGATAACTATCCCGAGAAGATTTACATTCAGACCGATCGTCCTATCTATAACCTCTATGATACCATCTGGTACAAGGTGTGGGTCATGCAGGCAGGTACGCTCCTACCCACCGGAAAGAGCCAATTGGTCTATATTGATTTGATCAATGAAACAAACAGGGTAACCCAAACTGCACAATACACCCTCAGTGGAGGAAGTGCCAACGGACAGTTTGTGCTTACTAAAGCTATTCAGGACAAAGGTATCTACCGCATTCGTGCTTATACACGCTGGCAGAAGAACTTTGGTGATTCCGCCTGCTTCGAAAAGATAATCCCTATCTGGGGTGACAAAGACAAGGAACAGGAAAACAAAAAATTCGTTTCTATAACCAACGCAGCCAACAGAGAGCTCTTTATCACACAAGGGCAATTTCAGAAGCGCAAACAGAAAGCGGAGGAAGAAAAGCTGATTCAGGCACAGAAGAAAGTCAACCGGGAGTTTGATCTGGATGTGCAGTTCCTCCCCGAAGGGGGCAAACTGATTGCAGGAGTCGCTAATCGGGTGGCATATAAAGCACTGTTCCCTGATGGAAGAAGTGTAGCCGTCGAAGGAACCATTGTAGATCAGGATGGCAATGAGGTTGTTTCTTTTGCCTCGGAGCACAAAGGAATGGGTGCCTTCCTATTGGTACCTGATACCAGCAAGCAGTACTCTGCCCGTCTGTTTAACGACCAGCTTATCGCTCTGCCGGCTGTGGAAAAGGAAGGAGTCACTCTCATGGTCGTCTCCAAACCGACTTCAGACACACTGGTAGTGGCAGTCAATGCCTCTCTAGGTGTCGTAAGCAACCAATCGCAGTTTACGCTACTGGCAGAATCTCGCGGACTACCTACCAAAGAGGCATTCAACATTGTGATGAACAAGTCGCGCGTCCTACTCCGCATTCCGAAAGAGAACCTAAAGTCGGGCATCAACCGACTCACACTCTTTAGTACTGACGGACAGCCGCTCTGCGAACGGCTGGTGTACATCGACCGGAAAGACGAACTGGAGTTTGACGTCAAGGCAAACTGGGAGGTCAAGTCCGACACGGCTCAGAGGATGACACTGAAGATTCGTCCTCAGCTCAACGGAGAGTCTGTCGCAGGCTCCTTTGCAGTAAGCATCACCAACAAGAACCGGGTGCCAATAGATTCCATCCAGAAGACGTTCCGATCGGAGATGTTGCTCTCTTCGGATCTGAAAGGCTTCATCGAAACACCGGGATATTACTTCAACAATCCCTATGACAGTATCTGCAAAGAGCTGGATCTCCTTATGCTTACCCACGGATGGCGAGGATACGGATGGGATGATGTCACAAGAAAGAGTTTCACTCATCTTCCTGATACCGCCTTTACGGTTTCCGGAAAGATTGTAAACCTCCTCTTAAAACCAATAGAAGGAAGAAGAGTCTCCTTATTTGTGCAGGGAGGAAAGACAATTGCCAAAGATATCAAGACGGATAAGAACGGACGGTTTGCATTCGAGAATCTGGATATAAGGGAAACATCCATGGCACGAATCAATATTGAGAAAACCAAGAATAAAAGGAATTTGGGACTCGGATTAAAGCTGGATACTATATACGAAAAACCCTCTTTCCCTATTGTCTCAATTGAAGACTACCTGTATGAATCGGAAGAGATTGATACGCTGATGTTCGGATACAAAGAGAAGAAGGAAGAAAACAAGGCTTATCTGGACAGTCTTCGCAAACAAAAAGGCATTCATCTGCTTGGAGAAGTCACCGTAACGGAAAAGAAGAAAATAAAGAACTCATACAACAGAAATGGCAGTGGCGTAGGAGACATTGTGGTTGACTCTGTTCAAATTGGACGATACGATGCCTATGCCAATGTCATCGATATTCTCAAAGCGGAGATTCCGGGGTTTAGAAAAGATGCCACTTCTTCAAAAGACGAAGAGGGGAAATCCGTATTCCATCAATATGATTACTATAATATTGACGGTATGCCCGTCTATTTTCTGGTTGATGCAGAGATACTTAACCCAGACAATAGCCTTGTTCTTGCTCCAGGATCATCGGAGTTTGTTCCTGAGGGATCACAACCTTCACCAACAACAACAGGTCTCAAAATAGACATGTTGGCAAGCTTAAAAGAACTTTCTCCTGAACCGAAAAGTGAATTTACAGGAGAAATAAACACTGGAGAAAACAGAGAATACGGCAGACTCATGCGAATTGAAAATATCTTGAGAAATATAGCCGGAAAAGAAGTCAGAGGTATTGAAGTTATGACAACTAAAGAAAACCTTGCCAATTATGATAAAAGAAGTCACTCATATTATGACCCTGTTATATTAACTGTGTTTGACAATGACTATCGTCCAATCTCATCGGTCATTATCATCACGACGAAATCAGGAAGAGGTCCACGTGATAGAATTGCATCAAGCACCTATTACACCGAATTGCTAGGCGGCTCCATCCCCAAAAGCTTCTATGTGCCAAAGTACTATCCGAAAGATCCAATCGATCAGATCAACTACGACGGCAAACAGGTGTATTACTGGAATCCTTCTTTGCTGACAAACGGTGAACGCGAAGTGGAAGTGACATTCCCGGTAGGCGCCTACATGAAAGGAAACCTGCAACTGGAGATAGAAGGTACTGACCTGAACGGACATATCGGCACGCAAAGACAGGAGATCAATCTTAATCCATAAAGACTTCTTACAAACGGATTGTTATCTCTCCATTACATGGCGTAGCGTCTATTGCCTTGAAGTAATTACCCCAGGCAATTTCGGGATAATCCCAACGATTATTGATATACAGAATCAGTTGATCGTCTTTTAGTTTGTTTAAACGGCAGGCCAATTCACCGGAAGGAGATAAGACCTGCACCTGACCTTTATTCTGTTTATTGGAAAGAGAATAAGAATAGATATTTTCTTTCATTCCCTTGGCTACTTGTGTGAGCGGTTTCGTACAATCCGAACCTGCATCAGAGAAATAATAGTAATTATGCGTATCATTGCACCATTCCTGAAGAGGCTCTTCCCCATACTTGACCACCTTATTATTATACAAAGGAACATTCCCATTAGATGCTCCCGGATGACCCTTCGGGTAATAACTCCAATACGATTTCCGATCCCAATTCAAGCGGGTTATTGAAGATGGCAACTGAAACTTAATGCCCGATTCGCGCAGCGATCCGTTAGGTTCGTGTTGAGTCTCGTAATGAATGACCATCTCTCCGGAAGCATGGATCTGAATACGATAGCTGACTGATATATTCTGATAGGTTCCGGATAAGAGAACATTTACCTGCTTGTCCAACCTCTCGTAAGACAGGGAACTCATTTTCCAGTTTGCCTCTTTTGCGATGTAGTTACTCCCTTTCTCACGAACTTCCGCTCCTGTCTTTTGATTGAAGTTCATATCCAGATTCAGGAACGGACCTTTGGCGAGCATTATTTCTCCTTTTGAGGTCGCATTGTGTATCAATCCACTTTCTTTCATGAAAGGAATGCTGAAGTAATCTCCCTTTATGAGTATCCGGTCTGGAGTCTCCTCCACTACTATCGAATTGCCGTTCGATCTCTTTGTTACCCTTTCGGTAGTGCCAAGTGAGAGGGAATAAGCATCAATCAAATCCTTCTTTTTGGTAAAGAACTCAATAAGGATTTCATCTCCATTCTTCCATCCGTTTGCAGGAATGAGCAGCATACCTTTCTCATGAGGAGCAAGTTGCGGAGAGCTGACAGAGCCTTTCTTTCCTTTATAGGCATAGCTGATAGTTACTTCACGGAGGTCAGTATGATCGAAGCGATTGTAAACCGGGACCATCAATTGTTCGCCGGATGTGAATGTAGGAAAGTGGGTCTGCGTAATACGGATGGGCGAATAAGCTTTCTTGGTACTCCAGAACTCCGGCTTTTCGCGTCTCCATACATCCACGATCCCCCACTCTCCATATCCAACGCAGTTGCCCGCATAAGCAGCCGGTTTGGCTGTCTTACTAAACTCAATCCACCAGGGAGTCCCCACTGTTGGTGTTGGGAGCATAAAGGTTTCGTCTATGTATCCCCAGATTGCTCCACCCAGCCCTCCGGGACTTTCAAACAGGTTACTCCACATCTTATCCAGCGACATCCCCCAAAACTCACGGATAGCGGGATCGTCTTGCAGGGTTGAATAGGTATAACAAGGTACGTGGGCCCATTCATCAAAAATGGTGGGATAATTGGCCAGCTGGAAGTTCTGTACCTGAACACCATTCTGATTCATAGTTCCATCTACTCCGGGATAGTGCATGCTGATGATATCATAGGCTTTCTTTTGTGCCGGTACTGTGCCCGGATAACTGAAGATCACAGGGCGGGTCGGGTCAGTCGCTTTCATCCAGTCGTAGGACAACTGGAAATTAGTGCCGTACACTGATTCATTGCCTATGGACCAAAACAGGATGGATGGATGATTTCGCAGACTAGTTACCATTTCCTGAAGTTGGGAAATATATCTATCGGTAAAGGATGAGTCGTTTTGAGAATTAGCGGGAGCATAGTTTTTCTGACGATAGGTATCCACGAAACAGAGCGCCGTTTCACATTCGACATAAAGACCCATCTTATCGCAATAGTCCAAAAAACGCTCTGTGGGAGGGTAATGGGAGGTGCGAACAAAGTTCATGTTTGATTTCTTGAACAACACAACATCCAGACGGTCGTATTCGGCGGTGGTAGTTCGCCCTAATGTGGGATGCATATCATGACGGCAGGCACCCCGGAGTTTGACCGGCAGACCGTTTACAAACATCTGATTACCTTTTATCCGAATCTCTCTGAATCCAATCTGACGGGAAAACGAATAGGTCTCTTTCCCGTTTTCAATACATGACGTGCGAAGGGTATATAGATTCGGATGTTCTGCATCCCATTTATCCGGACGAACGATCTTCATCCGATGAGTCAGCGTATCCATTCCTGTAGGAATCTGCACATCAGAATTAGAAACGGAAACTACTTTGCCACGAGGATCCAGCAAAGAGAACTTGATTTGCATTGCTTTGGTATGTTTCAAAGAAAGCGAGATGTCCAGCGATGCATTTGTATACTCCTTATCTAATACTGTTTCAACCTGAAAGTGTTCAATGTGATTTTGAGGAAGCACATACATCAGCACATCCCTTAGGATACCCCCGATAGGATGATGCGCATAGCCACTTGCATAAGAAATATCATCTAAACGATCGGTAACCTCCAGCTTGATCTCATTGCTTTTTCCCGGTTTGACATAGGAAGTAATATCACTTTCCCAGCGGGTAAAGCCACCTTGATGTTCTCTGACAAAGACTCCATTGACGAAGAGACGTGCTTGAGAGTACACGCCATCGAATCGGAGGATAATCTTCTTGCCGGCAAAATCAGCCGGGATGGTACATAATTTCCTGTACAGGAAAGGGGTTTCATGTTGTATTGCATAGCCCTGCATAGCACATTCTCCCGGTACTTGAATCGTAGTCCAGCCACTCTTCGGGGTATAGTTTGTGTTTTCACTGTCTTTTTGAGGTTGAAAATCAAACTGCCAGGTACCATTTAATAGCAGTTGTTGCGTATGCACTCCCTCAACAAATCCGGGAAGTGGCGGCTGAATAATTTCGGCCTTCGATGCTAGGCATACGACAAGAAATAGCAAAGATGAAAGGATAATACCTTTTTGTGTATTCATAGGGTTGTTGTGTTGAGAACAGACAAAAGTAGAAAATAAATGGTTGCGAACTATAGATATTGCCCCGGAAAAGATACAATGTCAAGGCAAAGATGCATGATATTTGTAATTTAATATACGATTTTACTAGAATCAATAGTTTGCACAAACTATATTTGCATCAAATTAGAAATAGACAAAGAGATGCATAAATTATTAAGAGCAGTTATTGTCTCCTTTTGCTTGTTGTTCGTTCAGAATACAATGCATGCGGGAGAAAAAGTTTTTACCGTGAAATCGCCCAATGGGAAACTATCCGTTGAGGTAACAGTTGGTGAGAAAATCAAGTATTCAATCTCTCACGAAGGGACTCTTTTGCTGAGTAAATCACCGATCTCCATGACGCTTTCTGACGGGAAGGTTTTTGGGCAGAATCCCAAAGGAGTAAAGAGCAAGAAGAGAACTGAGAAAGAGATGATCACCTCTCCTTTCTACCGTGTAAAGAGTTTTGAAACGGAGTATAATGAGTTGGCTCTGACCTTCAGTGGCAAATATGGCGTTACTTTCCGTGCATATAATGAAGGCGCGGCTTATCGCTTTGTATCCACCATGAAGGGAGAGATTGAGATTGTGAACGAACAGGCGGATTTTAATTTCGAGAAAGACTATACTACGTATATGGCCTACTCCACCGGCAAGACTGAGCCTGAAGCAATGGCTTTTCAAAACCTGTATACGGTTGCCAAAATATCGGAAGGAGATGCGTCCAACTTAAGCTTCCTTCCTATAACTATCGCCTATGACGGAGGGAAGAAAATGACCATTACCGAAGCAGACTTAGAGGCATACCCAGGCATGTTTATTCGTCCACAAGCCGGTAAGACATCCTTCTCCGGTTCATTTGCACGCCTTCCTTTGAAAACAAAGATTTCTCCGTATCGCTGCCAGGAGGTGGTGACTGATCGCGCGAACATCATTGCAAAAGTAAAAGGAACCCGCACATTTCCCTGGAGAGCTTTTGCTGTGACAGAAAAAGACACTGAGATGCCTGTCAACAACCTGGTCTATGCATTGGCTCCGGCAAATTGTATTGGTGACTATTCATGGGTTAAACCGGGCAAGGTTGCATGGGATTGGTGGAATGATTGGGGATTGACCGGGGTTGATTTCAAGGCGGGCATCAATATGGAAACATACAAATTCTACATAAACTTCGCTTCTAAAAACAAGCTGGAATATGTGGTACTGGATGAAGGTTGGTATCTTCCAAAGAGTGGGGATGTGATGACTGTAATTCCGGAACTGAACTTGCCTGAATTGGTTCGTTATGCCAAACAGAAGAATGTAAAACTGGTTCTCTGGGCAGTGTTGAACTCGTTGGATGAGAAATTGGAAGAGGCTTGTAAGCATTATTCTGCCATGGGTATTGCAGGTTTTAAAGTGGACTTTCTGGATAGAGATGATCAGAAAGCTGTAGAGATGGTCTATCGCTCGGCTCAAAAGACTGCGGAATACAAAATGATGATCGATTATCATGGGATGTACAAACCAACCGGTCTGAACCGCACCTATCCAAACGTCATAAACTTCGAGTCTGTCTTTGGAATGGAGGAGGTGAAGTGGGGCAAGATCGAAAATGATATGCCGCAATATGATGTAACGATGCCTTTCATACGCATGATGGCCGGTCCGGTGGATTTTACTCCGGGTGCAATGCGCAATGCAACGAAAAGAGATTTCCAGGCCATCTATTACAACCCGATGAGTATGGGTACCCGCTGTCATCAGATAGCTCTCTACATAGTCTATGACTCGCCTTTCACCATGCTTTGTGATGCTCCTACCGCCTATGAGAAAGAGAAAGAATGTACGAAATTTATCTCTATGCTTCCGACGGTGACAGAAGATACCAAGATATTATCCGGTGAAATAGGTCAATACATCGTTTCTGCCCGAATGAATAAAGGCACGTGGTATGTGGGTGGATTGACCAACTGGACCGCCCGTGATATCGAGGTGGATTTCTCATTCTTGGACAACGGTTCGTATACGGCTACCATCATGAAAGATGGTGCGAATGCAAATAAGAATGCAACCGACTACAAACTGGAGACAATAACGGTAACGAAGGATACAAAGATGAAGATGCAAATGGCATCCGGAGGTGGATTTGCAATGATTGTTTCACCGCAATAAAACTTCTCTCCTTTACTAATGGGAAAAAGGTGCGTCAAATGGCGCACCTTCTTCTTTTCAGAATATACTATGTTGGAGGGTTTTCTATTATTCTTCCACGAAAACAACTTTTCTGAATTCTCCTCTCGTACCATTCGGACGGAAAGTGGCAAACATATATTCACACGGAGCTGTCACCGTAAAAGGAGTAGAATAGGTTGATGAATGCAGTGTTGGGATTGTTCCGTCTGTCGTATATCTGATCTCAATACCGGGATAGGGCGCTTTTAAATCAACCACTTTCTTTCCTTGAACGAGTGTGATAGTATCGCATAGCCATTCTTGCGGAGGAACATTCAGATAAACCACTTTACGTTTACTGATGAAAAGATCGGATTCCAACTCCGGAACCCGGTAATTGATCCCCATCAT
Organism: Bacteroidales bacterium; assembly: GCA_963677415.2. GTDB lineage: Bacteria > Bacteroidota > Bacteroidia > Bacteroidales > JAQUTK01 > JAQUTK01. Next base: position 14,603 of record CAXXFJ010000025.1, read on the forward strand.
ATCCAGTCGGGGGATCTGATTCTCAATCTGTGTTGCAAAGGTATCCCAGTTCTTTAACGTCGGAAGCACCCATGCGACTTCACTCAGACACAACATTTTGGGCATAGACATATAGTCAACACGAAGCATCGAGGGAATATATTCACCCCAGATATTGGCCTGAACTCCGGCGATCAACTCTTTGCGCTGAATGGATTGCGGAATCGGTTCGTACTCAAAGACATGTTTGGCGCTGCCATTATTCTGGCCATGATCAAAATAGAGCCATTGATTAGGTGTCATGATGATTTTATTGCCGTGCGAAAGCGTCTTGTTCAATGTTTCCTCACTACCGGTCCACCACATAACTGTGGAGGTATTGGATAATCCTCCTTCTGTTATTTCATCCCAGCCGATCAATCGTTTGCCATGCTCTATGAAGAACTTTTCCATCGTATGAACAAACCAGGATTGTAGCTCCTTCTCGTCTTTCAACCCTTCGTCTTTTATTCTCTTCTGGCAGGAAGGACAATCCTTCCAGTTCTCTTTGCCGACTTCATCAGCACCAATATGCACATCTTGATTAGGGAAAAGCGCAAAGACCTCTGAATAGACATTTTTGCAGAACTCAATGGCGGAGTCATTTCCGACACATACCGGAGAGGAAGACATGTTTGCTTTCGGACAAATTATCTCCGGATAGACACCGGACGCCGCATTAAAATGACCGGGCATATCTATCTCCGGAATAACGTCGATGCCTAGTTTTGAAGCATAGGCAACAACTTCCTTAATCTCTTCCTGGGTGTAAAAGCCCCCGTAATAGACCTTTCCATCGATTGTCTTTAAATGCTTCTTTGTCAGATTAAATTCCGGATTGTTATCTCCCTGCGCTTTATTCTCACAATACTGATCCAAGCCATTAAACAATCTCCACCCCGACTCTTCAGTGAGTTTCGGATATTTCTTAATTTCTATTCTCCAACCCTCATTGTCCGTCAGATGCCAGTGAAACTTATTCAGCTTATAAAGAGCCATCCTGTCCAGAAGAATCTTGATTTCTTCCTTATCAAAATAATGTCTTGCCACATCCAGCATGAGTCCCCGATATTGAAATCGGGGAGCGTCTGCAATAGTAACAGAAGGAACCTTCCATTCCACCTCTTTATTGAAGGTATAGTCGCGCTCTATTTCTTCCGGTAATAGCTGACGCAACGTTGATATTCCGGAGATTATCCCGTTGTAATTGTTCGCCGTGATAACAACTCTTTTGGGTGTCACACTCAACTGATAAGCTCCGCCTGTCGTATCCTGAAGCGTCTTTATTTCAAGAATTATATCTGCGTTCCCCTTCTTCCTGATGGAATAGGTATAACCGGTGCCCTGCTCCAGCTTCTCCACGAGATAACTCGCGGCATTCATCAAAGCCGGGTTATTGGATATTCCTATCGTCATCTTGGGTTTGAGATTGAAATATCCTGTTTCATATTTCACCTGTTGCGGAGTTGGAATAAGAGATGTTCTGCCTTCTACGCCTGGCACTTGCAGGATAAAGATGCAGGAGAAGAAAAGTAAAAGCAATTTAGTTTGATTTTTCATTGAGATTCGTTTCTAAGGATTAGTACTAACAGACATAAAAGGATCACCTCCTCTTTGAATCTGAGCAACAAAATTAGTGTGAGGCCATCCAATAATGCTTACAAAAGTGACTTAATTACTTTCATATTTGACTATTTAGAAAAGAAGACGCAAGAAATCTCTGTATATTTGAAGTCTGGCAGGAGTTTTTTTTGTTCCTTATCCTGCAATACTGAGACTTCAGAGAGAGAATGTTTTGCCTCGTCTGTTGTTTTTTCGAATTTCGAATTTACATTCAGCAAAAAAGCACTATTTATCTACACCAGCTACACCGAAGAGTGCCTCTCAGTACACTGCATGGCATGTCAATAACGCAAAAAAAACATTGCTCCGCAATAATTGCATACAGTTTTATTTGCAAAAAGGCCCTTTTGTATACATCTTTCATTGCTGAGCTGCCCCTTTGCCGTCAAATGGCGCACCTCTTTGCCGTCATAGCGGGCTTGACCCGCAATCTTTGAATCAACCAGAGAATAAAGTCTTTTGATCAGGAAACATAAATAGCCCAAACCAGAAGTAAAAGTCAATCGACAAAGATGCATTAGTTATCTTGAACCGCAATATAGCTATCTTGAAGCACGAGATAGCTGTATTGCGGTTCAAGATAGCTATCTCGTGATTTAGAACGAAGAATGAGTCAGGGAGCGATGACTTTTACACCCTGATGAAGAATATTTTGCTTCCTATCAGAGGACAAAAGATATCGATTCTTAGGATTCCTAAAATTGAAGAAGGCTGTCTTCCTTTCGGAAAACAGCCTCTTTTTGTGTGGGCGTTGAGGGATTCGAACCCCCGACCCTCTGCTTGTAAGGCAGATGCTCTGAACCAGCTGAGCTAAACGCCCGATTGTTTTTGATTTGGAAGTGTTCGTTCTTTTGTGTGGGCGTTGAGGGATTCGAACCCCCGACCCTCTGCTTGTAAGGCAGATGCTCTGAACCAGCTGAGCTAAACGCCCGTACACTTCCGTTTCAAAAGCGATGCAAAGGTACAGCTTTTTTCGGTATCTCCAAATGTTTCAAAAAAAAAAGAGTATCAGCAACAATATTTTTTCCGCAGATCCATCTTAACACTCTTTCATATGACTGCTTTCAAAATATTCTCTCCTTTCTTGCTGCCAATTCGCAATTTATGAGTAATTTTGCGACCTATATTACATGTAATCATTATGGATTTGAATTTATTGACTGCTATATCACCTGTTGACGGGCGGTATCGTGGAAAGACGGAGTCATTGGCTAACTATTTTTCTGAATGGGCTTTGATCAAATACAGGGTTCGCGTTGAAGTGGAATACTTCATTGCTTTGTGCGAACTTCCAATTCCTCAATTAAAAAACGTTGACTCTGCCTTATTTGAGCAACTCCGCACTATCTACCGTGACTTCTCTATTGAAGATGCGCAACGTATCAAAGATATTGAGAGCGTAACCAACCATGACGTGAAGGCCGTGGAATATTTTCTTAAAGAAAAGTTCGACCTCCTCGCACTACAGGATTACAAAGAATTTATCCATTTCGGACTCACATCGCAGGATATCAACAATACGTCTATCCCTTTGTCCATCAAAGATGCGCTTGATGAAAACTATTTTCCTTTGCTGGAAGAGATCATTGCACAACTTAATACGTATGCTGAACTGTGGATGAATATCCCGATGCTGGCAAAGACACATGGACAACCAGCCTCTCCTACTCGTTTGGGTAAAGAGATCATGGTATTCGTAAGCCGTCTGAATCAACAACTTCTTTTATTGAAACAGGTTCCTGTATCTGCCAAGTTTGGTGGAGCTACCGGCAACTATAATGCACATTTTGTAGCTTATCCTGAAACGGACTGGAAAGCTTTCGGTGATAAATTTGTTGAAGAGAAACTCGGACTGGTCAGAGAACAGTGGACGACTCAAATATCAAACTATGACAACCTCGCTGCTCTGTTTGATGGTTTGAAGCGAATCAATGTCATCATGATTGACATGAACCGCGATTTCTGGCAGTATATTTCCATGGAATACTTCAAACAAAAGATAAAAGCAGGAGAAATAGGTTCATCAGCTATGCCTCACAAGGTCAATCCCATTGACTTTGAAAATGCGGAAGGTAACCTTGGGATTGCAAATGCAATACTGGAACATCTTTCCGGGAAACTGCCTATTTCCCGTTTGCAAAGAGATCTTACCGATTCAACGGTTTTGAGAAATGTAGGTGTGCCATTGGCGCATATTGACATCGCTATTCAAAGTTCGCTGAAAGGTCTGCGCAAACTGATCCTGAATGAGGATATACTCTACCGGGATCTGGACAATTGCTGGAGTGTAGTCGCTGAAGGGATACAGACGATCCTTCGCAGAGAAGGGTATCCAAAACCTTATGAAGCTCTGAAAGAACTGACTCGTACAAATACATCGATTACAGAAGAGTCTATCAAAGCATTTATCGAAACATTAAACGTGGATGAGAAGGTAAAGGAAACTTTACGCACGCTGTCTCCACATAATTATACAGGTATTTAATCCGGCTGACCGTGAGGTTGGCATTTTATTCATTCAATATTATACAAAACAATGAGACCAGAAGAGAGCAATTGGAATTCTGACGAAAAAAAGAACAATGATTCTAATCGTGAAAGTGGAAACAATCCCAGACCAGAAAGAACGAATGATTACAACAGAGAACGTCCGGCTTACAATTCGGAACGTCCTCGCACAAGCAGTTACAACCGCGAAGGTGGTAGCAGTCGTCCTTACAACTCAGACAGACCTGCGCGTCCGTCCTATAACACAGACAGACCCGCGCGTCCATCATATAATTCAGAAAGATCAGATCGCCCGGCTTACAACTCGGATAGATCGGATCGCCCGGCATACAACTCTGACAGACCTGCGCGTCCATCATTCAACCAGGACCGAAGCGGCGGTTTCAACCGTAACTTCACTCGCAACGATAATGATAAACCGGCATGGAATGCAAACAAACCTTCCGGTGACTCAGATACTTCAAGAAAACCGTACAACCGTCCGGACAACCAGGAAGGTAGCAACTTTAACAGCTTCAATAACGATGATCCATCAAAACCTCGCAGACCACGCTTCCGTGTAGGAGATGGTCCACAAGAGGGAGGCGAAAGCAATAGCTTCACCCCAAGAAGCAACAGCGGGGAACAAAGAAGTGGTGGCTATCAGGGTCGCCCAAGCTTTGGCAATCGTGAAGGTGGCAGCCGTGAAGGTGGCTATCAGGGTCGCCCAAGCTTTGGCAATCGTGAAGGTGGCAGCCGTGAAGGTGGCTATCAGGGTCGTCCTAGCTTTGGCAATCGTGAAGGTGGCAGTCGTGAAGGTGGCTATCAGTCTCGTCCTAGCTTTGGCAATCGTGAAGGTGAAAGTCGTGAAGGTGGCTATCAGGGTCGTCCTAGCTTTGGCAATCGTGAAGGTGGAAGTCGTGAAGGTGGCTATCAGGGTCGTCCAAGCTTTGGCAATCGCGAAGGCGGAAGCCGTGAAGGTGGCTATCAGGGTCGCCCAAGCTATGGCAATCGAGAAGGCGGAAGCCGCGAAGGTGGCTATCAGGGTCGTCCAAGCTATGGCAATCGCGAGGGTGGTTATGACCCAAATGCGAAGTATAGTAAAAAAAAACAGTTCGAGTTCAAAGAAAAAAACATTGACCCGAACGAACCGATCCGTCTGAACAAATACCTGGCAAATGCCGGACTATGTTCCAGAAGAGAGGCTGATGAGTTTATTCAGGCAGGTGTTGTTGCTGTCAATGGTGCTATTGTAACTGAGCTGGGCACTAAAGTGAAACGTGAAGACAAAGTTCTGTTTCATGATCAACTGGTAAATCTTGAGCATAAAGTGTATGTACTGCTTAATAAGCCGAAAGATTGTGTGACTACGACTGATGATCCACAAGCCAGATTAACGGTGATGCATTTGGTGCGCAGTGCGTGCAACGAACGTATATATCCTGTTGGTCGCCTTGACCGTAATACAACCGGTGTACTTCTGCTTACCAATGATGGCGAACTGGCTTCCAAACTGACTCATCCGAAGTTTGTAAAGAAGAAGATCTATCAGGTTACTTTGGACAAACCGCTGACTGCTGCTGATATGGAGAAAATCAGAGAGGGTATCGAACTGGAAGATGGTGAGATTCATGCAGATGATATTCACTATGTAAAAGATGAGAAGAAGACAGAAGTCGGAATCGAAATACACTCAGGGCGCAACCGTATCGTACGCCGCATCTTTGAACAATTAGACTATAAGGTGTACAAACTTGACCGTGTATATTTTGCCGGTCTGACCAAAAAGGGAATTCCACGTGGCAAATTCCGTCACTTGAATGAAAGAGAAGTAAACATGTTACTCATGGGTGCTTTTGATTAAATAGAATAATAAACTATGGAGAAATTGAACAGAGTCAGAATTGTTGACGTACTGAAAATGAGTTCGTTCGGAGAAACCATCAATATAAAGGGTTGGGTCCGTACAAAAAGGGGTAGCAAAACGGTTAGCTTCATCGCAGTAAATGATGGAACGACAATATATAATCTGCAGATCGTAACCGAACTGGCCAACTTTGACGAGGAGGTGATGAAACAGATTACAACCGGTGCCTGTATAAGTGTAAATGGTGTTGTGGTAGAATCATTCGGTCAGGGTCAACATGTGGAAATCCAGGCAAAAGAGATTGAAGTGCTGGGTACCGCTGATCCGCTGACCTATCCGCTGCAGAAAAAAGGCCATTCGCTCGAATATCTTCGGGAGATTGCTCATCTTCGTCCACGAACAAATACTTTTGGTGCTATTTTTCGTATCCGTCACAACATGGCTATGGCTATCCACTCTTTCTTTCATGAAAGAGGATTCTTTTATTTCCATACGCCTATCATCACTGCTTCTGACTGTGAAGGTGCGGGACAGATGTTTCAGGTGACTACATTGAATATGTATGACTTGAAGAAAGATGAGAGTGGTTCTATTGACTACACGAATGATTTTTTTGGCAAACAAGCTAGTCTGACTGTTTCCGGACAGCTGGAAGGTGAACTCGCTGCGATGGCTCTTGGATCAGTTTATACATTTGGACCGACTTTCCGTGCGGAGAATTCTAATACTCCGCGCCACCTTGCTGAATTTTGGATGATCGAACCGGAAGTTGCTTTCAACGACATATTCGACAACATGCAGCTTGCTGAGGACTTCATCAAATATTGTGTGAAATGGGCACTGGATAATTGCACGGATGATCTGGCGTTTCTCGCTGAGCATTTTGACAAGGAACTGATCACCAGACTGCAATCTGTTATTGAGTGCGAATTCATGCGTCTGCCTTATACAGAGGGTGTCCGCATCCTGGAAGAGGCTGTTGCTAATGGACATAAATTTGAGTTTCCGGTGGGATGGGGTACGGATCTTGCTTCTGAGCATGAACGCTTCCTGGTGGAAAACCACTTCAAGAAACCGGTTATTCTTACAGACTATCCAAAAGAGATCAAGGCTTTCTATATGAAGCAGAATGAAGATGGGAAGACAGTGCGTGCTATGGATGTATTGTTTCCTAAAATCGGTGAGATCATCGGAGGATCGGAACGTGAATCTGATCTTAATAAGCTGACGACCCGTATTGAAGAGATGGAGATCCCAATGAAAGATATGTGGTGGTATCTGGATACCCGACGCTTTGGTACAGCTCCACATGCAGGATTCGGACTCGGATTTGAACGTCTGTTATTGTTCGTGACAGGTATGTCAAATATCCGTGATGTGATTCCTTTCCCGCGAACTCCAAAGAACGCAGAATTCTAATTAGATTTCACAATAAACCAAGAAGTTCCAAAGGTTATACTTTTGGAACTTCTCTTTTTTTATAACCTCTTGTTTTGTTATGTACACACTTTACTCGCTTTGCCAATCAGATGAATGGCTGCAGGTCATCCAACGGATGCCGGAATATGATTTTTATTATACTCCGGAATATCACCGCATGGATACCAGTGGCAAGGCAGTGCTGTTTGTCTATGAGGAACAGGGGACTACTGTTTGTTTGCCACTTCTTGTCCGGGAGATATCAGGCAGTTGCTACAAGGATGCGACATCTGTGTACGGATATGCCGGACCATTGATAAGTAATCCTGAGATGGCTTCTGTTGTCGGTCCGGGGTTTCAGAAAAGCCTGGCTCTTTTCTTTCGCCAAGAGGTGATTATTTCCGTCTTTTCACGGTTGAATCCACTCAAAGAGGGACAAGTCGAGTTGCTGAAAGGACTGGGTACTACTCTTTTTACAAATCATACCGTTGCTATTGATCTACAGCAAACCGAAGAGGTTCAGTGGAGCCAATACAGTGAGTCGCTGAGACGGCAAATAAGGCGAATGGGAGATCATGGAATGGAAGTAACAGAAGCCTCATCAGTGAAAGAGTGGCAGACCTTCGGTGCAATTTACAATGAATCGATGAGGCGAAGAAAGGCAGCTGCTCATTATTTCTTTCCTGATTCTTATTTTATGGACTTCAGGAATGCGCGTTCATTCCAGCCCTTGCTGCTACTAAGCCGCTACAAGGATGAAGTGATCGCCGGCGGTTTGTTTACTTTGTGTAATGGAACGATGCAATATCACCTCGGAGCAGTCAAAAGCGACTATATATCGGTATCGCCGCTCAAACAATTACTGGATGAGGCACGGCGAAAAGGAAGTGCCCGGGGAATGACGATTTTTCATCTCGGAGGAGGATATGGAGGCAAGGAGAGCTCTTTACTGGAATTCAAATCCCGATTTTCTCCTCAACGCAAAGAGTTTAGAGTGTGGCAATATAGTACAAATGAAGATGAATATTCCAAACTTGTGAAAGAGAAGTTTGGAGACGAAAGTCCGACTCTCGCGAGTTATTTCCCCTTGTACAGGTCTATCTGATTCTCTGATGGCAAACTTCAATGAAGGAGCTTTATCGTTCGATTATCAGAGAGGAAGTGTTGCAGGATTGGGAGTTTCTGTGATAGCAATAATACTATCAACCACGTATTTGCTGTATCCGCGCCACGGAAGGACTCCATTGTATTCTTTGTAATGTAATTCAACCTGCTTACCACCACTACGCATTAATTGTTCGGCGAGATCTTTGCGTTCCACAGAGAAAAGAAATTCGTTGGACTGAATACCCGGCGCAGCTTCGGTACTGCTGTATCCACTTTGAATCATTTTGCCTTCATAGGTTTTGAAAAGATAACCTTTGTAGACAACATAGTTTAGAGCACCTGCCTTTACTCCCTCTCCAAAAACAAAGTAATATTTATAATAGCCATAGCCTCCACCTCCTATCAAAAGAAGAATGAATAGCATGATAAAAAATCTCAGACATCCTCTTTTTTTCTTTATAGGATCGGGAGTCTCCACATCAAAATACTCCTTATTCGTTTCTTCCATTTCCATCTATATTAATCGAAGTAATCTTTAATCCATGCAAATGTATAAATAATTCTTTCCATTGCTTACCTTTGTGTACAGAAAATGAGGTGAGAACAGATGAATAAGATAAATCAATGAGTACACGGGAAGAGAAGCTGGAGGCATTTGGGAAGTTGCTGGATGTATTGGACGAATTGCGGGTAAAATGCCCCTGGGATGCCAAACAAACAAATGAGAGTTTGCGACCAAACACCATAGAGGAGGTATATGAACTTTCAGAGGCTATATTAAAGAATGAAAAAGACGAGTTGGTAAAAGAACTTGGCGACGTATTACTGCATATCATCTTTTATGCCAAGATCGGCGATGAGAAGAATGAGTTTGACATAAAATCTGTTTGCGAGAAGCTCTGCGACAAACTTATTTTCCGACATCCACACGTATTTGGTTCAACACAAGTGAATGGATCCAAGCAGGTAGAGCAAAATTGGGAAGCTCTGAAACTAAAAGAAAAAGGGGGAAACAAGACCGTTCTTTCGGGAGTCCCGACCTCTCTTCCGGCAATGATCAAGGCACAGCGTATTCAGGAGAAAGCACGCAATGCAGGGTTTGATTGGGAAGTACGCGAACAGGTATGGGAAAAAGTACAGGAGGAAATCAACGAAGTAAAGGCAGAAATCGCTTCCATGAATCAAAAGAAAATGGAAGGGGAGTTTGGCGATCTGCTATTCAGCATTATCAACACAGCCCGACTCTACAAGATTAATCCTGACACCGCCCTGGAACTGACCAATCAGAAGTTTATCTCTCGTTTCAACTTTCTTGAAGCAAAGTGCATGGAGCAAGGACGCAACCTGAAAGAGATGTCGCTTAATGAGATGGAAGCTTTGTGGCAAGAAGCTAAAAAGAAGGAATAAAAAAAGGGGCTTTGCAGTCCCTTCTTGAAGTAATTAGTCTCTTCTTTGTCGATCTTCCCTGCCTCTGTTCTCAACTTGCTTCAACAGTTCATTCTGAAAGTTATTCTCAGCTTCATAAAGTTTGAATATTTTCTCAGGAGATAAGATCTTCTCGAGCTTATTATAATAGTTCTTCTCGGTCTGAGCTTTCTTTATCTCGACTTCTATCAGCGCATCATTAGCCTTCTTATAATCCTGAGATGTGGCAGTATGATCATTCTCTTTTTTCTTCAAATTATGGAATGCATTTCGTTGCTCCATATGCAAATTCCATCTCAGCATACTTAATTCATCGTATAAAGGCCAAAAACGCTTAGACTCCTCTTTCGTCAGTCCCACAGCTTTCGTAATAAATTCCTTTCGCTGAGCTTCAAAAGCCTCTCTTCCGGCCTTTCGCTGCGCATCATCTCTAGGCTGTGCAAAAACCGGAATGGACAAAATGGAAATTAGGAAACACAAAATGTATCTTTTCATTTTAAAATTGTTTTATTCTGCAGATTCCAAATACTCATAGAAGGTATAAGTATCTACTGATGATAGTAAATATTCATCTGTAGTTTGCTCTACAATAGAGTTCTTGTTATTGACACCAGACGTAAGTCCGGTATAGACCCGAATCATGCATGTAATTCCGATAAACATCGCAGCAAGGTACACATAAGGTCTTACACGCAGCCACATTGTTACGACAGGAGTCTTCACTACTACGGGCTCTTCCAGCCGATCCATAATAGACGAAGTAACACTTTCAAAATAGCCATCAGGCACTTTGAAAGGGTTTTCCTTTCCCGCTACTTTGAGTATGTCTCTCTCTTTTTCCATACTGTTTATATTTAACTTATTCTTTTGACTACTTTTAAGAGTGAAGGTTTAATCATTGTCTGCAAAGAAATCTTCTATTTTCTTAACCGCATAATGATATGATGCCTTCAAAGCCCCAACGGAGGTACCCAGAACCTCAGAAATTTCCTCATATTTCATCTCCTGATAATATTTCATATTAAATACAAGCCGCTGTTTATCGGGCAGCCGAAGTATCGCTTCTTGCAGTTTCCTCTGGATATCATCACCTGAAAATTCTTCCGGAGCCTCAAGTTTCCGGAGTAAAGTGACATCCACATCATCAAGAGGAATACCAGTCATCTGTTTTTGCTTGTTTAGAAATGTGATACACTCATTTACAGCAATCCTATACAACCAGGTTGAAATACGGGCTTCACCACGAAAACTATCAAGATTGATCCATGCTTTAATAAAAGTATTTTGCAACAAATCATTGGAATCTTCATGAGAAAGCACCATGCGCCTGATCTGCCAATACAATTGTTCTGAAAAGGAATTAACCACGATCTCAAATGCCTTTCGGCGAGTCTGTGGATCATCAAACTGATGGACTAATTCTTTTTCCTGATTTTCCTCCATGAATCCTTATTTTAAGGCTGTTTTACGCACTATGTCCCCTACCTTTATAATATAATATCCTTTGGGTAGGTGAAGGTAAAACTCTTGATTGGAACTATTAATCTTACGAGAAACGACTTGAACACCGACAATACTGAAAACTTCCAACTTTAAATTTGCCGGGGCATTCTGGACAGAAATCTTGTTACTATCAATTGACACAGTCATTGACGACTGAGCAGACTCAGCCAATATCACCTTGTCTTCTTTTACCTGAGCTTGTGATATTACCACAAACGCAAAGAAAAACAATATAAAGACTGTTGCTTTTTTCATTTCACCTCTCTATTAATTCTGACAAAGTTAACACTTCTCTTATTATTACAAGAGCAGATACAAATGTTTTTTCTAAAAAACAGATAATCAGTTGATCAACACTGATTATCTGTTTAAAGAGAATTGAAGGCTGACACCAAAGGCCGAACTTGTCACCGGATAAGCAGAGGATGAGATTAGTGGACGATTCATCTGTCTGTCATAATATGCTCTGATGGTTAGTGTCCTGCTAAATATATAGTCAGCAGAAATACCTAATACTACATTTTGGTTACCATTTGTTGCCTGCGTATAATTATCTTCAATCTTTCGAAGCAAAGCAGACTGATTGCGTAAAGTGAAGCTTGCATCCACTTTCAAGTCATTATTGGCCCCTGCACCTGATGTAGATAGTCCAAGTACTTTGCTGAAGTTTGTGAACTTATATCCCAACGTAATTTTATAATCATTGCTTCGTGACTCCACGATCTGATAGGCCGAAATATTCAGAGACATATTGCGCGTACGATTCACATCAAAACCAGCCGTTATATTGTTTTGCCAGGTGGTGCTGACTCCAAACAAAGGAGAAAAGCTTTCGTTGAGGGAAACAGAGGTGATGTCATACGGTGATGAAGGAACAGGAAGACCGGTGGCAACATCGCTTACATAACCAAGATCACTTCCTGTGCCAGATCCAATCCAACTGGAGTAAGAACTGTATGAAGAGACATTGTAAGAACAAGTATACGCATGACTCAGCGTTAACACCTTTAGCCATGAACGTAATACAGGCATGCTGCTAAGGCCGTCATAGGTCACTTTCCAATTGGGCAACGCACTCAGCATAGCCGGGAAGGGATTTAAAGACGAACTATTCGCATCCTTCCCTGTATACGCGGAAAGGAATGCAGCAACCAGAACATCGGTAGAGTTACTATTAACACCTGCCACAGAAGGATCAAATAGTTGTCCCGCCATTGTATTTCCACTCATAAAGCCAGTAGTTGGATATTTCGTTCCGACGTATTTCTGTTGAATCCGATCCGCAATCTTTTGACGGTTTGTCTGAAACTTGGTAAATGCCTTAGATTCGTAGTTATTATTGGCATTGGTATTTTCAAATGCAGAAGAAATTGCGATGGTGGTCATCTGAAATGTTCCTGTAAAAGTTTCGGGCATCCCCGCATACATATAATCTATCTGAGAGGTATTACTCTTCTGCCAACGGCTTGTGAGATCAATCTTGAGCGATCTTATCGGTTCAATCTTAATGGTGTATTGCAGGTTTTTACGCGAGGTCACTGTTGCAAGACTCGAAATAGAAGAGTCTCCTATCAACCATCCATTCCGGGCCGCTTTCTTGACAAAATCAGGATCATACAATCCGAATGTAAATCCATATCCCGGAGCTGATGAAGAATAGCTGTTATCCTGACCTGTAAATTCTCCGGTTTCAGGCATAAATCCCGGCAATACAGTACCGTTTGTTTCACCATAATTGATATCGCTACTACGCAGTGACATCAAGGCGCGAGCTGCTCCATAAGCGAATTTCTTCCAGGAGCTTTCCTTCTCTTCACCCGGAATAATGACTGTTACTTTTATCTGTATCGTATCCAGATTTTCAATATCCAAACTCACATGATCCACCTTTTTAAATTTCAGATCATACTTCTTTCCGTTCATCGTCTTGGCCGAAGCGATCACATCTTTCTTATCTAACATGTGACTGATTCGTACCGGTGTGGAATCATTCAGAGTAATGATTTTTTCAAAGGTGCTCTTTTTCTGCTTGACTTTAGCCTCTTCCTTTTTCTTTGCATCAGCCCGACGATCCAGCGTTTGTGGTTTTACACTGAAACGTTTATTGGCCTCAGCCAGAAAAGGTATCTTATCATAAATCTTCTCAAATGAGATGCCGGCTTTCAACTGCAAGTCACCTTCGTTTTGAATCGTATTCCCAAGATTGGTCGTATCATCCACATACGAGCCTCTGTCCCATGCATAAAATGACTTATAAGTCAGAGAAGAGGAGGTAACCCAGTCGAAAAGGGGTATTTTATTGATAGGTATGTTATAGGTCAAGTCAAAGCTCTGATCAAAAGTCATCGGTCGTCCGAAATGTAGCAGACTGTAACGTATACTATCTTTCCAAACCTCATATTCATCGGGATACAGTTTCTTGTTGACGGGTACGTTCGGTTCGTCGATCTTGGCTTGTATACCAGACTTGAACGTCATCGATATATTTTTTGTAAGGTCCCAGTTGATTGTATAATCCCTGTTCCACAAGAAATCCTTTGAGAAAGAGAGTGGGATCTGCGCACCTGAATTGTTTTCCACATCACGTAGCTGCATTTCATAATAATGACGGCTCATATCTGTAGAGACCATTAGGGAGGTAGGCAAGTATGAGATACTCATATCTTTCAGCAAACCTAATGACTTAGGCTTCACCTTCGAGAATGGTGTTAATGGTTTGAAATAGGGTGCATAGGAATAACCCAGATTACCCCTGTAATCTTTGGATGTCTCCCAGGAGACAGTCGCCTCTTTCTTTTGGGTCTCACTAAAGAAATAACCGGCAGAGAAGTTTGATGGATCCCAGGGTTTCGGTGTTTTACCTGACACGTTCACGCGTATATTGGAGAGACTAAAGCTGGTTGTTTTACTCTCTTCTACTGCAATATTCTGAATAGAATCTTTTTCAGACTGATTGGATGCTTTATCCAACGCATCTTTTAGGAGTACGTCCTGATCAAGTGGGTTGTATTTCGGCGTAATAGTCTGGTTGGATACTGAATAGTTAAATGGAACAGAAACCTTTGCTTTCTCTGGAAAGAACTTACCCAACTCAAAACTTGTCGCGATATCATATTGAAAATAATCATCCAGTCTGCGCTCCGAGACACTCTGATCAACACTGCCGAAACCGGCTGTCTCTGTATGAGCACCTACGCTCACAGTACCGAAATCAGAGACCTGCACACTCAGATTTCCACGGGCTGCCCATCCTCCATCCTCATTAAAGTCTGTAAGACGGAGCTCGTTAAACCACACTTCGGCAGACTTAACCTGTCGTCCATTATTGCGCACACCGATCATAATAGTCTTGACTTCTGATATACTCGGATTACCCATTACTGTCACCCTGTTCATCGGTTTTTCAGGATCATATCCGGAATACGCTTTCATGTAATTGATGGAAGAGCCGGAACGTTGTTCTCTGTTACGTTCCAACTTCAATTGGGTAAGCAGTTCGAATGGGAAATCAATCATATTCGCGTCCGGCCATACCAGAAGTTGATCTGAGAGGCGATCCCTGTTGTAAACCCCTTCTGGCGTCAGTGTCAGAGGCACTTCATATTCGTAATAGTTATTCTTATAGTCGGTACCAATACGAATGAAAGCTGTCATCTCTCCATCTTTCAGATTGGTATTGTCATTGATAAACTTTTCACCATGGACATACATCTGAAGACGTCTGTATTGACGTAAGTCCATGTTTGTTTTCTTATAGACTGCACGCGCATCATTTGGAGAAAGATCGGACACTTTAATCGAGAGAGCCTGCTCATTTTGTTGACGGATCTGCGATTGATCAGGATCTATAGAGCGACTGACATAGGGAGGAAGCACATAGTTGACAGGGGTTTTTGTTCCATTCTCTTCTATATTGACCGTAGCCACATCCATGGTACCATTACTGATTGATGTCACGTTGGGCGGCAACATGGATTGTTCATACCGTCTCCAGTCACCTCGTACAAGTTCCAGCGTTCCGAAACGAAGCACAACCTCCTGTTTGAAGTTCGTAAGGAACATACGGATAAAACGAATCGTCTTAAAATCGTTGATAGACCCAACCTTCTTTTCAAAATCGGTGATAGGTATCTTAAACTGATACCAGGTGATGGAAGAGGTCTTTCCATTACGAAGCTGAATAGTGGCAGTACGTTTATTTTCAATATAATTCTCTCCAACATCCATCTTATCGGGTTTGATCTGCACATGGTACTGATAATATTTCTCATATTCATTGAGTGTATTATCCTGATTGATATCTTCTACATCGGGGGTCGTTCTAGCCGAGACATCATAACTTTCCGGAGACTCAGTGCTGACAATGGAATTTCCCTCCGTTCCATTGTATCTTTTATACCTACTCAGTACATCTACCTTGTCGCGGTCATAATCAGAGCCCCGGTAGTAGTGATATTTATCACCTGCAGGATCATTGAGCGGCGAAAACTCATCCAATGCAAATTTCTCAAGAGTAGCTGGCGATAGTTTGGCGCGCAGTTTGTTGACATACTCAGAATAGGTAGGAAAAGCAAGTTCTTCTTTTGTGCTTAAGCCGTTCAAACCGACATCCTGCATGGAACGTCCACCAGTAGAATTATCAAAAGCATACACTGTTGATTGTCGGGTTGGAACATACCCCCATACAGTTTTCGACATCAAAGCCGGATCACGATCACTGGGCAATCCGTTCTCAAAGTATTTCTTACCGTCTTTCAACACATCTTCCGATATCTCACCCAAGTTAAAATACAGATCTCCTCCAGAGGCATTGCTTGCTGTGTCATAAGCAAAAGGGTCCATCAGCCAAAACTCAATATATTCTACGTTAGCTGATTCAAAATCCGTATTATCTAACTTACGGGTAATACCACCCCACCGTTTTTGAGGATTAATCAAATTGCCATCAGTTCCCATCCCATCCACATCAAGGTTGTATGGCCCGCGTATTTGAGGATAGAAGGCAAGATTTAAAGTCGAGAGTGTAGTGGTTTGTCCGCTGATCTGATCTTTATTTGGATAAATCTCCCGTTCATTGACTTCGCGAATATAGTGATTGGAGAGCTGATCCAGGTCATTCTTGATATGACTGGGTGTCAAGCTGGAGCGTTTACGTGTAAATAATGGATCAATCGTATACCATGCCAGCAACGCACGGTTCATTCCATAGCGTGTATCATTGGAGTATTGTGCTTCAGGAAACAAAGCACTTGCTGTATTATCAAAAGGAACACTGGCCAACATCCATGCATAAGGCTGCAATATATTAATACCATTCTTTGCGGTTTCGAAATCATCAATATAAGACTTGCCGTTGATAGAATTGCCGGGAATGAGATTGGCAAACTCGCCATTGAAGGTAATCAGGGAAGGTTCAGTCAAATTGAGGAATGGAAGTTTGTCAACCATATTGGTCAGCCACTGAGATTTCTTCTTATAGGATGTATTCATACCCCATATTGTATTGGAAATGGATTCATCACCCATCGATACTTTTGTGGTCAGAGGTTTCTCGCTCAAATTAATCGCAGTGACTCCTAATGAGAAGTTTTCGTTAAAAGTATAGTTCATATCCACGCCCAACATGGTCTTGCGTTGCATGCTGAACATTGTCTGATCTTCTAACGAAACACTTACCTGCTTACCTGACTCAGCAATACTCTGATTAAGTATCGTTACTTCACCCATCGCATAATCAACCGAATAGTCAGAACCCTCAGTAAGCACCTGTCCTCCTGCCGTAACTGTGACGGATCCACGAGGCACATTCATCGCACCCAAAGATATAACCGCCCCTGATTTCCCTTTATACTCACCTTGTATGAGAAACTTATTCTTTTCGGCAATCTGGCGAGCAATTGTCAGCGTTGAATCGTACAACTCTTCATACACATATTTGTCTGCAATAGTGTTATTGCCTATTTGCTTGCGAAGGTAACTTCCAAAGGGCTCTGTAACTGGGAAAATAATACGGCCTTTGCTTGCTACAATGGTATATCCTTCCACAAAGTCAAACTGTCCGTCGGGATTAATTTCGTTACTGTTATCAAGACGATCCAGATTCATGACCTTGATCAACAACTTATTCTTAACATTACCTTCAGGAAGATAGTTTACGTACACACCGGTCGAGTCACTCAGGTATTTGATATTGAATCTGAATTTATCCCTCTGAATATTTGAGACGCCCGCACCCAAAGAATACACATTTTTCATCATCAGATCCCAACATCCGCTTCTCGGAGATAAGGTCGTTCCTTTCAAAAGTTTAAGATACAGCGCATTGTTTGAAGAAGAGCTATTGTCAGAGGCAAATTCACCGACCTGATAGATCTGTCCGCCTCGGGTATATTCAAAAGATACAGCCAAAACCTCATCGGCCTGCAACGCAGAATTCAGGGATATATAACCCAGTTGTTTGTTGATTGTATATTCAGAAGGTGTCAGTTTGCGGGCACTCTCAATCTTTTCAAAATCATCGCCACCTTCAATGCCAAAAGCAGATAACGGCTCTAAAACGGTATTCACTTGACTGATGGTCCGCGCATTCGGATAATCCTGAACAATCTCCTGATACAGGGTATTGGCATTATTGTAGGGATAAGTTATATTTCCTTGCGGTGTCCAGTGATCATTGTATATGGCATTATTTTCACCCAGATCCACAAATGCAACAATATTTCGTGCTTCATCATACTTGCTTCGTTTGTTGGTAACCCAAACCTCCACACGATTAATTGTAATCCCTGAAGAAATGTAAGGCAGCTTGCTCATCCACTGATCATACATCCCTCTAAAATAATGAGACAAGAAGAAATGCCTGTTTTCATCATACTCATCCACTGGTATTTCAAACTCAGTCGTTTGCACACTACCTGAAGAGCTAACGCTCTTCGTCTGCGATTGTTGTTGAGAGACTAACGTCGTGACCTTTAACTTTCCAAATTGCATGTCCGCCTTGACACCAAACAAGGCAGTACCTCCTTTGATCAAAGAACTTCCGGTGGTCATGCTCACATTACCTGCTTCAAGATTCTTTATGATTTCGTCTTCTTTTCCCTGATACTGCAACTTGAGTTTCTTACTATCCATCTGAAAGCTGGCTTCTGTATTATATGTCATAGACATTGACATCTTATCACCGACCTTTCCGGTCATATTGAGATCTATTTTCTCATCAAAATCAAAATAGGTCTTTTTACGTTGCTTCTCCGGTAGAGAAGGGTTCTCCACATTGTTTGTTTTGAATCCGAACTTCAGCTCAGCAGATCCGGATGTTTTCAACTGTACTCCCCCGGGACCAAAAATCTTATCTGCCGGACCAATATTAATCTTGACGTCTGTCAAAGAGAAATCATCACCGGACTTCTTCAATGCATCCGCATTCTTTAGCTTCCAGTAAGAAGCGAAAGATTGTTTCAGTTCGTAATCACCATATTCCTGCATAGACATCATCAGAGGAGTTCCAACTACCATATCGCCGACACGTGTAATAAAGACATATGTACCCGTTTTCGAGTCATACTCAATCGTCGATTTCAAGTTGGCCGGAGATTTTAAATCAAGAGCGGATTGCTGTTTCAGGTCCGCATAGTCTGACGGGATATCCTTTTTGATCGGATAGCGGAGTTTGATTGAATCTTGAGGGATACTTATCTGGGGAGATGAAGCAAAGGAGGGAAAATACATACCTCTGGCAAGCGATGAAAATAATCCTGTCAAAAGAATTATCAGCAAAGTTGCAACTTTCCCCTTTTGTTTATACTTCAACCTCATTCAAATGATAATTACAAAATTCTTAATGCTGCTTTAATAATTTGCTGAACCGTACTTTCAGGATTGTCATGTAATATAGTATCAATCGCCTTCTGTGAGGCGGACTGAGAAAATCCCAATGTGACCAGAGCACTGATTGCTTCTTCCCTGACTTCTTGATTGGAAAGAAGCATGGATGCCGAAGAGGGCATGGCCGACTTCATTTTATCTTTTAGATCCACAATGATTCGTTGCGCCGTTTTTAAACCAATCCCCTTTACTGATTTCAAGAGAGAGGCATTGCCATCGACTATCGCTTGTTCCACCTCCTGCACTCCTAATGAAGAGAGTATCATCCTTGCAGTGTTGGCTCCTACACCGGACACGGTTATTAATTGTAAGAATAGTTCCCGTTCCTGTTTGGTTGTAAACCCAAAGAGAATGTATGCATCTTCACGAATTGCTTCATACACATACAACTTACACCGATCCTTTCCTTGAAGAGTAGTGAATGTATTCAATGAAATATTCATAAGATAGCCCAAACCGTTGCAATCAACAACAACAGAAGCAGGTGTCAATTCAGTAATTTCTCCCTTTATATATTCCAACATAATAGATTCATTTATAAGAATGTACTCAATTAAACGACAAAAGTAATCATAAATTCCTATTTTAACACGAGTTAAAAGGATTCACACACAACAATAACGGCATTTAATGCAAAAGCGTATATGGGCTCGCAAACTATCAATTGTTTTTTATTCTTAAAAAGAGAAAGGATATGCTTCTTCATCCAATCCCTTTTTGTTCTTTTGTAAAAGTTAATCAAACATTTGACATAAAACATCTGCAATGCTATCATACATTACTTGGACATTCAATCCGACATTGATTGAAATTGGCTCAAGAGAGATCCGGTGGTACGGACTTTGCTGGGCAGTGGGATTTCTGCTAGGATACACTCTGGTACAAAAAATATTCAAGAAAGAAAGGCTACCTGAAGAATGGGCAGACAAGCTTTTTATTTATGTGCTTGCCGGATCAATAATTGGTTCACGCATTGGTCACTGTATCTTTTATGATTGGAGCTACTACTCCAAACATCTGATTGAGATGTTGTATGTGTGGCAGGGAGGCTTAGCCAGTCATGGAGGAGCCATTGGCATTATTATTGCTGTTTATATCTATTCGAAATATTCTGTTCACAAAAGTATGTTGTGGACTTTCGATCATTTCATGCCGGGAGTCTGCGTCGGTGGCGCGTTCATCCGTTTGGGCAATCTGTTCAATCATGAGATTTATGGCAACCCAACGGATTTACCTTGGGGATTCCGGTTTGTAGAAAACCTTTCTGCCTGGATGAGAGGTGCAGACCCAGTCTTCACCGCTCCATCTCATCCTACTCAGATTTACGAGATGCTATATTGTCTCATCACACTTGCGGTGATCCTGTATCTTTATTATTGGAAAGATGCAATCAAACGGGAAGGTTTGATATTCGGAATCTTTTTGATTGGTATATTTGGTTCACGTTTCTTTGTTGAGTTTATCAAAGAACCTCAAGAAGCTTTTGAGCAATTTATGATCCTCAATATGGGACAATTACTCAGTATTCCTTTTGTAATATGGGGGGTATATCTGATCTTTCGCGCACTCAGAATAAAAGTAAAATAACGTCTTCCCTTTTCTCATTAAAGGAACAATCAACACTTAATCAATTGATTCGGTTTTTTGTGCAACCATACGTAGGTATTTAGAAAACAAGTAGTATATTTGCAGCCAATACTTTTTATAACTAAAACCGATTTTGCTGTGAAGAAAATTACATCAATCATTCCCGCACTGACTATCGCATTGCTTTTCTTTAGCTCTGTGTCATTTGCACAGGAACAGACGATTACTATGGTCACGACCAAAGCCGTCGGTGACTCCATCACAATCGCTGTGAACAATGGCGTTTCCGTTGCTGTGAACTGGGGCGATGGCACCCCCGTATCTTATTCCTCAACAGGAGAGTTTGTCACCGGAGAGGTCAAGGGCGATACCCTTACCATCACAGGAACAGGTATCACCCTGTTGAATTGTGCCAACAATGGTCTTTCTGCACTGGATGTGTCCAAAGCCACCCTGTTGCAGTCACTCATCTGTCATCAGAACGAACTCACCGAACTGAACATCAATTCCAACAGACAGCTGGTGAAACTCCGTTGTTCGGAAAATCAGTTGACAAGCCTTATCACTACGTATAACTCGGCTCTGAAAGAGCTGATCTGCTATGACAATCAACTGACCTCACTGTCGATGATTAACCGTAACACATCCCTGACCACTCTGATCTGCTCCTATAATCAACTGAGCAAACTGTCGACAACGTACAACCTGAAGCTCGAGACACTCTGGTGTCAGGATAATCAGATTGAATCGCTGGACCTGACCAAGAATACCAAACTGATCAGTCTGCTCTGCTACAACAACAACCTGACCTCACTCAAGACAGAGAAAACACAGTATCTGACAGATATCTTCTGCGGCAACAACAGTCTGACCTATCTGAATGTGAAGACAGATAGTCTGATGGAGACCCTCAGCTGTGAGCACAACCTGCTCGACAGTATCGCGCTTCCTCCGTATGCCCCAAAGGCATTCTACTGTGCCAACAACGCCCTGCGCTACTCCTCGTTGTATTATCAGACGAAAGTGGCGAACTACAGTTATAGTCCGCAGGACTCCTTCCTTATTGGCGACGGCGTCACCACAGATGATATCCTGGATCTTACAAAAGAAACATTGACTGCAGACGGATACAATGTGAGCCCCAAATATTATGTAAGAAATGCCGGTGGTGCAACATTGGTCAGAGGGGAAGATTATAACCTGATGGGTGCAAGCAGCAAGTTTCAGTTCCTGAAACCTCAGAGCAATATCTATATTGAAATCAAGACAACTCGTTTTGACAGTCTTCCGGTCATTGTGAGCAAACCTTTCAGTGTGGCACCGGGTCCGCTTTCTACTCCTGCTGACATGATTAGTTCCCTGAGCTGGTACGTTCAAAACGGAACTTTGGTCGTTGAGGTGACCGAACCGATGAAGATAACAATCACGAACATTGTCGGACAGACGGTTCGCACCGAATCTTTGGAACCCGGTACTTATGAATACCAACTCAAAAAAGGTGTATATATACTGAATGGAGAGAAAATTATTCTCTAAAAACAACCCACCCAATAATATAAAGATAGAATAAATCAATATGAAGAATATAAATAAAACCCTAAGAGTCGCTGCAATTACTCTTGCAATGATTAGTCAAGTTCCATCCCACGCTCAAAAGATGCTTCCGACAGTAATGTCTCCTCACATTGTAGCGTCAGCGAAGGAACTCAATGTCGATTACAAAGACACCACCTTCTCCATTGACGTGATGAGCAATGTAGATTATACGATCACGACTTCTGATGAATGGCTGACAACTGTTAAAGCTGAGAAGAACTCAAATACAATTTATCTCTCTGCTCCGTGGAACATGTACAGCAGCCCAAGAACAGCTACTGTTACATTGACAGATCCGGATCAGAAAACCAGCAGAAACCTGACTGTCATTCAAAGTGGCGACAGATCCGCTGAGTTTGTTAAAGGTGACACAAAAGTAAAGGTAACCAGTGGCACCGCTTCTTCCTTTCAGTCAGGTGAAGGTATTGAAAATTCGTTCGATGGAAATATGTCTACTATTTACCACTCTAGCTGGAGTAATAGTGCGATTGACTATTTTCCTATTACGTTGACGTATAACTTCACGAATGAGGAACAAATTGATTACATGGTTTACAATCCTCGTCAATCCAGCACGAACGGACTTTTTAAAGAAGTGGAGGTCTGGTACTCTACCACTGAAAATACCAACTTGGTGAAATATACCGACATTGACATGAAGGGGAGTTCTACAGCAACCCAAATCAACTTCACCCCAAGCATTATCCATCCGACAAGAATCCAACTTGTCGTTAAATCAGGAGCTGGCGACGGACAAGGATTTGCAAGTTGTGCAGAGATGGAATTCTTCAAGACTGTGAGTAACACGAGCGGAGATTATGCTGTCTTTGCAAACAATGAGATGACAGCTCTGAAACCGGAAGTAACCCTGGAACAGATCCAGGCGTTATCCAATCTGTTTGTAAAGAGACTCGCTTTGGAAATCTATAAGGGTACCTACTCTACAGAATTCCGTGTTGCCGAATATGAGGCATACCCTACTCTGTCAGAGACATCTTCCTGGATGAAGACCAGCAGTTATAATAGCTTTGAGAACCCAACAGGTATCTATTTTGACAAAGGCGAAAGCATGGTTATTATTGTTGATAATCCGGGTGAGGAAGCGATACAACTAAAGGTTCAGAACTTCGGAACAGCAGACCCAGCCGGTTCTACTTATACACTGAAAAACGGTATTAATAAGATTACAACCAGTAACAGAGGAAATGGTTATATTTCATATTATACATCCAACTACAAAACGGCTCCGAAAGTGAAGATCCATTTTGTGATGGGTAAAGAAAACGGATATTTTGACCGTGGCAGACATACAAATGAAGATTGGAAACGGCTTCTTGCAAATGCTTGTTCAGATATCATGGACATGAGAGGATATCTTTGCCAGATTGCTTACCCGGTACAAAGTTTCAGAAATGCTTGTCCGGCAAATGGCGAGGAACTAGCAGCCAGATATGACAGTATAGTATATCGCGAACATGAAATCATGGGACTAAACAAATACAACATCGTGCCTAAAAACAGACAGTTCGCACGTGTTGTTCCAAGTGGATATTTTGCTGACGGCATTGGAGCAGGAATTGGATCAGGAGCAGAAGAAGATATTATACGATTAAATGGATTCCAATATTGGGGTATCGGACACGAACTGGGACACGTCAATCAGATTCGTCCGGGACTCAAATGGGTATCAACAACTGAGGTAACAAATAACATCTACTCCGCATGGGTACAATTCTCTTTGGGTAACAGACAAGACCTTCGTCTGGAACACGAAAACCCCGGATCAGGATGGGCGAATGACTTCATGAACGGTATTGGTGGACGGTTCAACTGCTATCTGAACTTTGGAGTCCGCATGGGCAACAACTGGCTGTGCCAGGAAGGACCTGACTACTACGGACAAGCGTTATTTGGAACTCCCGCCAGACGTAACTATGACCACTTTGTTAAGCTTGTTCCACTGTGGCAAATACAGCTGTACTTCCATCAGGCAGGATTTAGTCCTGACATTTATGCGAAGGTTTCGGAGAGAATGCGCAACATGGATCTCAGCAGTTACTCAAACGGACAACTACAGTTAAACTTCATGCGCACTCTTATTGATTCTACCGGTCAGGATGTTACTGACTTCTTCGTAAAGGCAGGTATGCTAAAACCAATCGATAGAGTCTTGGAAGATTATAGTTATGGAACGATGACTATTACACAAGCACAATGTGATGAGTTAATAACCTATGCACAAAAATACCCGAAACCAGCGAGTCCGGTCATCTATTATATCTCCGGCAACAACTGGCAGATCTACAAGAACCAACTCCCTCTGGAAGGCACTTTCGGGCAAGGAATCACTATTAATGGAGCACTCATACGAGTAAACCAATCCATCTGGAAAAACGTAGTTGCCTATGAAACATACAAAGACAATGAGTTGCTTCGTATCACGATGAGTGGAAGAGGTTGCAAAGATTTCAGCATTACCGATGTGGATTACCCTACAGGATCTACCCGTATTGAGGCCATCGATTGGCTGGGAAATAAGACCTTGGTGTACGGAACAAGATAACACCAGACAAGTAATCCTGTCTATTAATAAGAGAAGCTCTTTGCATCAGTGCAAAGAGCTTCTCTTCTTTTTGTGCCTCAAAGACCCTCTTGGTGCTCAAGGGGAATAATATCCCCCATTTTTTCCTTCAAAATAAACAATGAAATTTGGAGATAGAGTTTATTCTTTTTACCTTTGCCACGATTCCATTAGTAGAATCATAGTTAAGGTTTAGGTTAAATTGGTTGCTTCCCCGGGTCTGTGAAGACGCGGGGAAGTTCATTTTTTTATTACTATTTCCATAAGAACCACTATCCAAATACTAAAAGACAATGGACAAGAACTCCTCTTGGAATATTTATTTTTTTTTCATTCTGCAAGTGGGCCATTACCTTGTTTTTAATACACTAGATGCACCAAGGTCTGCCATACAGCATACTCTAAGGCAGTTCACCCTTTCAACTTTTTACTTGCTCGGTTGATAATTGCAACCATCTTTACTTGCTCGGAGGGTCTTTTGAATACAATTGCGCTATACAACATCACTTTTCAGAAATAACCTATTGGAATTTGTGAACCAACCAAGGAAGAAAGTTTTCTTCATACAGGAACATAAATCACCCAAACCTGAAGATAAAACTCAGCAGCAAGGATGACTTCTTCGTTTTGAACTTTAGAATGATCGTTTTGAAGTTTAGAATGATCATTCTAAAGTCTAAAACGATCATTCTAAAGTTTAGGACGAGTTATGTGTTGGGAAACGATATACTTTGCAACCTGATATAGCATACATTTCTTCCCACTCATGGGGTCTATTCAATGAATGGGATGGAGCGGATCAAAACAGGGTAATGACACATACAAGATTAGTAGCATAGAAAACAACAATAGTATGAAATAGCCTTTAATGCAAATAAAAAGAGGCTCCATTTCTTCCAGTAAAGTTGATTGCTAAGTCATGAGTTTAAATAAAGTTAAATATTTTATAAAATAGGGATGATCATAAAGAACATTGCAAGAAATGACTATGTTTGCAATAATCCTGAATATTAACAAATAAAACAAACTATCAAATCTTACCATCATGAGAAAATTTATTTCTTTTATTGTTATTGTACTGCTTTGCAGCAGCACATCATTTGCTCAGTTAAGAGTTGCAAGCAACGGTAATACCGCAATTAATGTTGACGCAACTGTCACGCCATTATCTCCCTTGACAATAGGGGGAGCAGGGGATTCGAATGCCAAAGGTTACTTCTTAAATGAATCTCCTAATGTTCACTATATGCGTTCAAAAATTGCCGGGAAAGTTTATACCAGTTGGGCAGTCCCTTACTTAGGACAAAATACGGTTTTGTCCGCATTATATCATGTCGGCGTTTGGGGAAGTTCCGGATCCTCTTCAGCAAACGATTTTGGTAGAGCATTTGGTGTCTTTGGTCTGGCATCAAACGCTACTTCCGGATATAATTATGGAGTGTTTGGCACCATAGAAGGATCTAACGATGGCGCCGGCATAGTTGGAACCACTAATGGGAGTACCGATGTGAATATTTCCGGAAAGTATGCCGGATATTTCGTAGGTGACGTTGCAATTACCGGTATTGTAACAGCACAAAATGTATCAAGTTCCGACAGTAGGCTAAAAACAAATATTAGTTCACTTGCAGAATCCGCTAAAGAAACAGGAGTTTTAAATAAGGTGTTGTTGCTGAATCCTGTTCAATATAATTTAAAACAAATGTATAAAGAGTCAAAGGGTGACTCCGCAAAAAGCTCCACTCCCCTTTATGACGAAAAGTCACAACAGTTTCAAAAAACACACTTTGGGTTGATTGCGCAAGAACTGCAAAAAGTGTATCCCGAATTAGTCTATGAACAGGATAACGGTTATTTAAGTGTGGATTATGTAGGTTTGATACCGGTTTTAATTCAATCCATAAAAGAGATGAAAGCTGAAATTGATGGTTTGAAATCTTCTGATGCCTCACGTAGTATAGCTAATGAAGAGAGTGAAACAATACAAAGCAACACACTAACAGAGAATCTCACCCCTGCCTTGTATCAAAATACCCCCAACCCTTTTTCGCAACAAACCGAGATTAAGTATTATATTCCTGCAAACATAAAGACCGCTCTTTTATGCATTTATGACTTACAGGGGAAGCAATTAAAACAAATACCTCTTGCGGAACGGGGTGAAGAAGGTGCACAGACAATTCTGGGCTCGGAATTTGCAGCAGGAATCTATCTCTACGGGCTGATTGCCGATGGCAAACAGATTGACTTGAAACGTATGATCTTAACGGAATAGAACGACAAAAAGATGAAATCACATATCTATCTTATATTGGTATTCCTGATAGTCAGTTCAAGCCTCAAATCTCAAATATCGCATAAAGTTAGTTTTACAGAGAAAGAACTAACTTTCGAAAAGATCTTGGGTGAAAATAAGCAGGAATATATGAAAGTAAATTATTCCGGACTTTCCAGTCAAGGAATAGAAGGCACTCCCGAGTTGCCAATAAAATACATAAAAGTCAGAGTGCCCGTGATGGCCAACAATATTTCAATAACCATTGAAAAGATAAGTAAGCAGAATATACCACTAACTACAGGGGTATACCCTGCTCAGCCGGATATACTTATGTCTTCTTTACAACCCAAAGCGTTTGTTGACCGTGAACCTGCTGTTTACAATTCTGATAAAGGTTTCCCAAAAGAAATAGTCTCCATAGTAGATAACGGCTATTTGCTCGGCAATATTCATATCATAGATTTAGCAATTAGTCCGGTTGTTTATTACCCAAAAGAGAATCGAATGGAACTCAACTCCGAAATATCTTTCAGAATAGATTATTCTGTTTCGGAAATGGCTTCAAAGAATGATGGAATGCTTATTATCAACAGAAAATCAGGAAAGAACGTAGATATAGATTTGAACAATCTGGTTGTCAATCCTGATTTTAAAGAGCCTTTCATTAATACGGGTAATTCTGTTTCTTCTAGAAGTATCTCTTCAATATCTTTACCTGTTTATGAATATGTAGTCATTACTAATGAGGCATTGAAACCCTATTTTAATAGACTGATCTCTTGGAAACGAACCAAAGGATACAATGCAGGAGTTGTTACTATGGAAGAAATTTTGAATGATAACGGTATTACTGGAGATCCGGCTTCAACATACGCTTTGAATGATAATGCCGGAAAATTACGTCAATATTTAACTTATGCTGAGATATGGGGAACAAATTATGTTCTTTTAGGAGGAACTGAATTAATTGTTCCTTTTCGTTACGGTACAGCATTTGCAGATAACTGGACTCTTGATAATAATCAAATTGGTGGGAAAGTACCAACAGATCTTTATTTTAGCGAGCTGAATGGTGATTGGAATAAGGATAATGATCCGTATTTAGGAGAACCTGTTTCTTATCCTCCCAGACCTACAGGAGATGCTGTTTCTTTTGGGCCGGAGTTATTTGTGGGAAGACTTTTATGTGAAAATGCAGAAGAAATAGATAATTATACGCATAAGCTCATGAAATATGAACGAAATCCCGGAAATGGAGATACTAGTTATCTTCATAAAGCATTTTTCACTCAAGCCGATCAATTCATAGATTCTTTATTTCTTGGAATTCCAACAAGTTTAGCCCGTTATATGGCTGCTAGATTGCCGATTTTTTTTCAAGATAAGGTGATTTTTGAAGAACTTGGAGGTGCTTATACGGATAGTGTGCCATCTTTTCCAACAGGTGATACTGTAATTGCTGAAATGAATAAAGGTTATGGTTTTGTCAGTTTGTGTGGACATGGATTACCGAGCAATATAGTTGTTGCATCTAGAGACTCAAACAAAACTAAGCGACGTCTAGTCATCGCTACTAACAATGATTCGCTTCCAAATGGAACTATTGCAGAATCGGCAAATGCTTTTGTTAATCTTACAAATTATACAAAACCATCTATTTTTTATTCAATGTCTTGTTACAACATGCCATATGATAAAGTAATTGTAAACAATATGAATTATGATTACAACTTGGGGCAGGCATTTACTATAGCAGGCAAATTTGGAGGACCAGTTTATTTAGGCAATACTCGTGATGGAACATTTTTCGGTGGTATGAATCTCTTTGCGGGGTTTCTATCCAGAATAAGAATTAATGGAGAATATAATTTAGGAGTATCTGAAGCTATGTCAAAATCTTATTTTAATAATACTTCTTCTTTTAAGCATTTTACTTGTTTATCACATAATTTACTCGGTTGCCCAGAGATAGAAATATGGACAGGTAATCCACAAATAATGAGTAATATAACTATATCTACTGATTATGTTTGGGTTCCTCCCAGTATTTCACAACCTAAAATCTGTGTGAATGGATTGTTCGGGGGCACAAGTTATCATTCTTCTGTTGACTCAAATCAGTATTCTTTTAGCTTACCATCTAATTGTAAAAATTATACTATCGCTGTTACAAAACATAATTACATACCTTACATAGCTCCTTTATATCTGCAAAACGAGAGTGTATCAGGCACACATTATATTCACACAAACGATGTTCATATGGGTAGTAACGTTACTACGAACAAACAGTTCGGAAATTTTGTTATTACTTCGAGTGCTGATGTTACTTTAGAACCAATTGGAGAAGTAACTCTTGATGTGGGATTTACAGTTGATCTTGGTGGAAAGTTTGAAGTCAAAGCTAATCAGTAATCATTAATGCTATGAAATATCTTAAATTTACGATTTTTTCCATCGCTCTGTTGTTTGCGTTGTCAGCGCAAGCATTGGAATTTACTGTCGACAATTTGAAGTACATCACAAATGCAGATAGCACTTCAGTGACTGTAAAGAATCCGGTAGTTAAGCCTGTCGGTGAGCTTGTGATCCCTTCAGATGTGACGTATAATGGGAAGGAGTATACTGTCACTTCGATCGGATTTGGCGCTTTCGATTATTGTATCAGTATTACTTCTATTACAGTTCCTGAGAGTGTCATTTCGATTAGAGCAGGTGCTTTTAATGATTGCATGAGTCTTGCCTCAATCACAATTCCTGAAGGTATCAAGTCGATAGAACCGCGCACATTTTACGGATGTAGTAGCCTTGTTTCGATCGTACTTCCTGAGAGTATTACTTCCATTGAAAAAGAAGCTTTTATGGAATGTACCAGCCTTGCTTCTATCAAAATTCCTTCGAATGTTACATCCATTGGACAGGAAGCTTTTAACTCTTGTAAAAGTCTTTCTTCTGTCACTTTTTCTGAAGGGCTTACTTCAATTGGAAAGTGGGCATTTGCCGGATGTACAGCCATTACTTCAATTACCATTCCATCAAGTGTCAAGTTGATCAACGATTATACTTTTTTAAACTGTACAGGTTTGACTTCAGTCTTTTTTTCTCAAGGACTTGATTCTATTGGAGTGCAAGCTTTTTATTGTTGTGATAATCTTGCTTCGATACATATTCCTGAAGGAGTTACTTCGATTGGTGCAGGAGCTTTTGCCGCCTGTAAACAATTGGCATCAGTAACACTTCCTTCAAGTGTAACTTCGATCGCAGTAAGTGCTTTTAGTGGATCTTGCATATTGTCGCAATTTGTCGTTTCAGAAAGTAATCCGCTTTATGCAACGGAAGGATTGGCTTTGTTTACAAAAGACAAAAGAAGGCTATTATCTTTTCCTTCCGGACAAGTCAAACAGTACATTGTTCCTTCAGGAGTTGAGTCGATAAATAAATATGCTTTTTATGATTGTATTAGTTTGGCATCAATAGAAATCCCGGAAAGTGTAACTTTGATTGGAGAGATTGCATTCTTTGAATGTGATAGTTTAAAAAAAATATATGTTAGGAATCCCAATCCTCCTGCGATAGAAGATTTGTCAACAATCATAGTAATGAGATACAGTAGTTGTACATTGTATGTTCCTATTGGCTTCAAAGAGAGATATGCGACTGCTGATGGATGGAAAGATTTTCAAAATATTGAAGAGATTGACTTTGCATCCGTACAAACCGACGAAAAAATTCCTTTTGATGTTTTGATTTATGATGACGGAATTACAATAACAGGAGCTGAGCCGGGTGTTTCGATCACTGTCTATACAGTTACCGGAACGAAGTTGCTCACACTTCCTGCCACTGGTGATAAGCAACGGATCGCTCTTCCCTCCGGAGGAATTTACTTTGTAAAGGTGGGTAATCAGGTGAAGAAGATTGCATTATAACTGGCTAACCTCGGCCATTTATCGTGCAATAGGTTTACTTCTTCAGAGGTTCCGCTTCCTGAGCTGCAACACGCTCCAGTTCGCGATAAGTCGTCTTCACTGCCTCGCGTGAAAGTTCGGGCACATTAAACGCTTTGTACAGAGTCTGATTGATCGATGGCGACTTTTGTGGAAGTAGGAATGCTTTGGATGCTTCTCCATTCTTATTGAAGTATGTTATAAAGGTACGCGTGTACTGACCATCCAGACGCCGGCTACTAAAAGCGATCCAGCGCCCATTGGAAGACCAGGAATGATAGCTGTCCGACTCCGGACTGTTAGCCGCTTTCAAAGAGTTCATCCGCATACTTTGCAGATCAACAACATACAAATCACTGCTCTTGTGCCAGATTGAAAAAGTGCCATACGCTGCCGCAGTAAACAAGACATAACGTCCACCAGGTGAGATTCTGGGGAAACTGATGCTTGCCTTTGTATTGTGAATACGAACCACTGTATCGGGAGCACCAAAGGTGTGAGTATCCTGATCAAAAGGTATGCGCAATAGATGGTAGCGGACTTCTGTGTAATTCTTATACATTTCGGCTGTATGAGCTGCCTTATCGGTATAAGACGGCAGGTTTGAAGCTGCACAATAATACAACCACTTGCCATCAGGAGACCAGGTTGGGAAAGTCTCCAGAATGGAGTCTGTCCGGAAAATGTTGGTCAGCTTCTTCTTTTCCACATCATAAAGGACCAGATCCGAATAGGTGTCCAACACTTCTACCTTTTGAGGATTATTCATATGAAAAGATTGGCTGGTCTTGTTTGTCGAGAAAGCAACAAGATTGAGCGAAGGATGCCATGCCGGATATACAGCGGCCGATAGTGCTGAATCCTGCCGCATATTCATTTTTGTATAGGTGCCTTTGTCGTAGAAGACCGTTCCTCCTTTGCCTGTACGAAGATGGAAAAGAAAGCGGTCGGTACCATAATTCTGAAACGAGTGACAGTTCATGCACTGCGTGCTCTTATATTCATCAGGAGATAAACGATTAGTTAATATCGGCCGTTCTTCAAAAGTCTCCAGATCACGTTGGATGATGCCCATCTCATGCCAGAAACGATAACCCGGTTCGATCAGACGGTAGGTCAAAAAAGGGTCTATCGAATCTGGTGCGATGTAGTTTGAAATGACCGGATAGCGAAACCATTTATCTTCCCTGCAAACAAACACCTCAATATGCAAGGTGTCGCCAATATTCTGACTGAGCAACGCTTTCCATTTCTTCATCGGGATTTGCACCTCCTTGTCTGTCTTCAAAAGAATTGGATCACCTTTAGAAGCGCTTATTTTAACCTGAAATTGCTCTCCCTCCTCTTTAATATCAAAGTTCATGGGGGCTATATTGGGTGGCAATGTTATGGATGTATAGTCCGGAAAGATCTTCACCGGATCCTTCAATGCGGTATACTCTTTGATCTCTTTTACTTCACAAGAAGAGAGAAGAAAGCAGAAGAGTACCTGAGCCCACAGGATGTATTTTATTTTAATCTTCATCGTTGATCGTAATTAGCATCTTCATCTGCACCAATGTAGGCAGAAGCAAACATATAATAATACCAATAGGTCTTTTGGAATAGTTTCGTCAGTTTCATCGCTGCTTCAGGATCCTTTGCAGAAGTATAAAGTCGTAGAAACTCTTTCTGTTGCTTATTGATATTTTCATCCACCCATCCGTCCGGCAAGACAAAAGTAGGGTCCAGCCCGGCTCTCAAGGCAAGTGCTTCCTGTACATGGAGAGGTAAGGATTGTTTGAATGTCTCTTTTAACACCGGAACCCAGGTAGGTAACTCTTTGATACGTTTCTGTATCAATAGTGCCGCTACGGCATACTGCAAACTCATCACATTACGCTGAGACGCTGCATAGTTATACACAAGCATGGCTTCAAATCCAGAATAGGAACTACCCAGATAGTCGTAGCTGGGTTGTAATTGTCTGATCTTCGAAAGTGTACTATCCAGGAGTTCGGGATTTTCAAGCATGCTAAACCATGATTCAGCCTCCTCGTTCCACAGCCATGAATGCGACAAAGTGGTCAGATACTTCTTTGCAAGCTCAGTTTCGTTATTGATCAATGACAGTTCGCTCAATTGATGAAAGCTAATAATTGAAGGAGACCTGAAAACCATGTTTTCATACGCCAGCTGATAGGCATAATAATAGAGTCCAAGACTACGCAACACCTGGATATTGACAATACTCAGTTGCTCATTAGGGGTTTCAAAAAGAATATTGTTTGACTTCGGATCAACATATTTAAATATTTCATCCAACAATCTATTTTCTTTGGCCAATGCTATTGCGAGCAAAGGTATTGGAGCACCGGCACGATCAGCATCAGAAAGCACCTCTTTCCACTTTTCCTTTTCAGCAGACTGGATCATCCGACAACGGGTATTCTCCGATTGACCTTGTCCGCTTAGTATCCCGGCAACAATGACAATAACAGTCAAGAGCCCATATTCCAACCATCGTGGAAGAATAATACGGGAAAGTCTTGAAGAGAATAGGACTGCAAGAATCATAAAACCAGTCAGCGCCCATTCGCCGAGCAATGGCACCTTCC
Source organism: Bacteroidales bacterium (assembly GCA_963677415.2). GTDB lineage: Bacteria > Bacteroidota > Bacteroidia > Bacteroidales > JAQUTK01 > JAQUTK01. Next base: position 48,522 of record CAXXFJ010000025.1, read on the forward strand.
CTAAGACAAATGGATAGTCCTTAAGATGAGCCATCCAGATGGATGAAAACGGATAAGAGGAATATACAAAAGCATAGCCCAAAAACAGAAAAGATGCGAAGGCAAGCAGATAGACAATCAGGGAATAGATGCGGTCAATGGCATCTCCTTTAAGAAGGGCACGAAGCATCAGAAGCAGAAAGGCTATCACACCGTAAAACCCTCCGACCCAAAGTAACACTCCGGCTCCTATCGCAGAGAGAAAGTCCCGATAGATGCCTTTCATTTTCAACCGGGAGGTAGTACTGTACAAAGCTGTTACAAATATCCATCCGAGTAGTGTTGAAAAGAAATAGCCTCCGTACACATTTACATACAACATCTCACCCATATTGCATATTGACAGGAGCAACAACAGAGAGGGAATATAAGAAAGCGCTTCATTCTTTCCATTAAATAGATGCATCGACCGCACGAATTGGCGAAAACTCAAAAGCTGCAAGACACAAAGTGCTCCACCAAGCCATGGAATCAGAAGAAACTGAGAGAAAAACTGTCCGAAATAATGAAGTAAACCACCCGGACGCTGCAGATAATAATTAAAAAAGGAACTCTCATTGAGAAATAGAGAGAGTTTGGCTGTCATCTGAAGATAACTTGAGCGAAACAGCAACAAGAAAAGATAACTTGCGAAAACAAAGAGAACAGCACCTACTACACTTCTTCTTTTTATCCCATGCAGAAAGGTCGGCTTACACTTTTCGGACTTGCATTTCTTTGCATTCATCGTATTTCTTTAATAGAGTATGCAAATATAAAGAATGATTTCAAAAGAATGGTTTATACAGTTCACTTTTATTGTCTGGAAGGTCTCTTAATAAATTCCACTCCATTTATTAGTAAGGATTTAACGTTTTGATATTTTAACCAAATTGGCGACTTATGAACAATCGAGGCATTGTTTTGAATTTTTTGTTTGTGGCTTGAAAGATTATTGCTTATTTTGCTCTATAATTCAGTTTTACCTCATGGGAAAAATAATTTCTTTGTCGAATCAAAAAGGAGGAGTGGGTAAAACCACCACCACAATTAACATGGCCGCTTCCTTATCTGCATTTGGAAAGAGGGTATTGGTTATTGACGCTGACCCACAGGCTAATGCTTCTTCGGGGTTAGGCATTGATATCCGCAAACTGGAGAATACGATTTATGAATGTCTCATCAATCAGCTTCCGGCTGAAAGTGCTGTGATGCATACGGAAATTGAAGGTTTGGATATCATCCCTTCCCATATCGATCTGGTAGGTGCTGAAATAGAGATGCTTCAGGTAACAAACAGGGAGACAATTCTCAAACAGATACTCGCTCCGTTGAAAGATAAATATGATTTCATACTGATTGATTGTTCGCCTTCTTTGGGACTTATCACTTTGAATGCACTGACAGCTGCCGATTCTGTTATCATTCCTGTTCAATGCGAATACTTTGCTTTGGAGGGAATCAGTAAACTACTGAACACGATAAAGATTATCAAGACAAAGTTGAATCCTGAACTGGAAATTGAAGGATTCTTGCTTACAATGTATGATTCACGTCTCCGATTGGCAAATCAGGTCTATGAAGAGGTGAAAAAACATTTTCGCGAGTTGGTATTCAACACGGTGATTCAACGTAACATTAAATTAAGTGAGGCTCCAGGATATGGAAAGCCGGTATTGCTATATGATGCAGATTCTCGCGGTTCACTGAATCACATGCAACTGGCGAAAGAATTGATAGAAAGAAACAAATAACATGGCAGAAAAGAAAATGGTATTAGGTAGAGGGCTGGATGCTCTTCTTGATGCAAATCCTGTTATCACAGAGGGATCATCTTCGTTTAATGACGTGGACATCTCAAAGATTCAACCCAATCCTCATCAGCCACGGACCGATTTTGACGATGTTGCACTTAACGAATTAGCTGTTTCAATACGGCAATTAGGGATTATTCAGCCAATAACATTGCGTAAACTGGCGGATGACAAATACCAGATCATCGTTGGTGAACGACGTTATCGTGCATCCCTGCTTGCCGGTAAAAAGACTATTCCTGCTTATATAAAGACAGCCGATGATGACAGTGTCATGGAAATGGCTCTGATAGAAAACATTCAGCGTGAAGATTTAAATGCGATTGAAATTGCTTTAGCTTATCAAAGGCTAATGGATCAATATAAAATGACCCAAGAGTCTCTAAGTGACCGTCTGGGAAAGAAACGCACTACCATTGCCAACTTTGTACGACTGCTGAAGTTGCCGGCTGAGATCCAGTTGGGACTGAAAAACAAACTTATTGACATGGGACATGCCCGGGCTTTAATAACCATTGACGACCCCAAGGTACAGCTCTCTCTGTATGAAAGGATTGAAAAAGAAGGTCTCTCTGTTCGCAAAGTGGAAGAGTTGGTTCGCTCACTTGAGAAAGGGGATGGACTCTCACGGTCTGGTTCTTCTAAGAGAAGTCCGGAAGAATTCAAAATCCTGAGCGAACATCTTTCCAACTTCTTTAATAGTAATGTCAAACTTAAATGCAGTGACAAAGGAATAGGTAGCATCTCAATCGCTTTCAAGTCGGAGAAAGAACTGGAAAGAATCCTGAAGATAATGGACACTTTAAAATAACGTAGAACTGTTTGAATAGAATCATTTTACATACGAACTCTTTGGGACTCTTTGGGTGGATAATTTGCTTTCTATTCCTGATAGCAGTACCATCACAGGGTCAGTCTGCAGATACTTTAAATAAGAGTATGCAGAAAGACTCAAGTTCTATCGTGTCCATTTTGAAAGATTCCGCCTCCCTTGATTCTGCGACTTCAGGTTCTGTTTATCAGGAAATAATGTTAACTAAAGATTTAGGGAACAAAAATGAGTCGGCAATTTTGACATATAAACCAGATTCTATATTAACTTTGCCAAAGGACAGTCTCTATTTTGATAGTTTCAATCCAGATCCGTCTACTGCCGCATGGAGGGCAGTCATTTTTCCTGGCCTTGGTCAGATGTACAATAGGAAATACTGGAAACTACCACTGTTTTATGGTGGGTTTATGGCGTTAACGTATGCAATCACCTGGAATAATAAATATTATAAGGATTATTCTACTGCCTATCGGGATATAATGGATGACAATCCTGCGACGAAAAGCTACTTAAACTTCCTGCCCCCCGGAAAAAAGGAGTCGGATTATGATGCTACTTGGTTGAAAAGTACCTTTAAAAGAAAAAATGATTATTTCCGTCGCTCGCGCGATTTAAGTGTCATTGGAATGGTAGGAATATATTTACTCAGTATCCTTGATGCATACGTGGATGCCCAATTGTATGACTTTGATATTTCTCCGGACCTCTCTCTAAGAGTGGAACCGACGATTGAGCCGGTATCACGATATGAGAATATGATTGGATTTCGATGCAGCTTTACGTATTAATGAGAAAAAACATGCTATATATGAACAAATCACGGATTTATCTGATTCTATTTTATCTTCTTATTTGTCTCTCTTCCTTGCAGGCAGAGAATCCAGACAAAGAAGATAAGATATTGAAAGCCAAAGACACCATTCGGGACGAATCTGTCGTTCTTCCTGAAAGTCTCAGTGATTCGAACATAGACAGTCTTCTTTGCAGTTGGACAATCAGACAGCAGGTTATTCTCAACCAGGATTGTTTATCAAGTGAAAATAATCCCGTCTTTTCCGAGGAGGATTATATACAAAGGCTCTCACAGCTGCCCACTATCATTGAGATGCCCTACAATCAGATAGTGCGTTCTTTTATTGATATATATACGACTCGTCGCCGAAATTTGGTACAGTGTATGTTGGGGATGGGTGATTTTTATTTCCAACTCTTCGAACAAGAATTGGATGCCAATAACATGCCATTGGAATTAAAATATCTTCCCATTATCGAATCGGCTCTGAATCCTATTGCAGTGTCACGTGCAGGAGCTACAGGTCTCTGGCAATTTATGCTGGCTACCGGAAAAACATATGGTTTGCAAAGCAACAGTCTGATTGATGAACGTAGAGATCCGGTAAAATCGACTCATGCTGCTGTAAGGTATCTGAAAGACTTGCATGAGATCTATCAGGATTGGAATCTGGCACTCTCTGCCTACAACTGCGGACCAGGTAATGTAAATAAAGCTATCAAACGATCTGGCGGTAAGAAAGATTTCTGGGAGATTTACAATTATCTCCCCAAGGAGACGCGTGGATATCTTCCTGCTTTTATTGCAGTAAACTATGTGATGAATTATTATTCGGATCATAATATCTGTCCGGCAATTGCTGACCTCTCCTATTCGTCAGACACTATTGAGGTAAATACCCGAATTCATCTCCAGCAGGTAGCTGATGTTTTGGATATTCCAATAGATGAGTTACGCACGTTAAACCCTCAATACAAAAAAGATATAATACCTGGTGGTGAAAACTTCAGTTGTATGCTGCGTCTGCCTATTACATGTGCGTATAACTTTATTGAAATGCAAGACTCAATCAGCAATTACCATCAATCAGAATTGTTGGCCAACCGAACAAGAGTAGAGCCTGCAAATTACAGCGCAAGCATTAGTTCGGGCATTAAGACCTTCCACAAAGTGCGTTCTGGAGAAACACTCTCACAAATCGCAGAAAAGTACAAAGTCACGGTGAAACAGCTAAAGAGTTGGAACGATCTGAGAAGTACCCTCATCAATATTGGACAACGCCTTGTTTTATATAAAGGTTAAGAAGGTATCTTACAATGGACAAGACTGCGGAAGAATTGGCAATGCATGATGAGGAGATGATCCAGCAGGAGTTTGAAGGACTCCTCAATGATTATCTTAACTCGAATCACCGAAAGAAAGTTGACAAAATTACAAAAGCTTTCAACTTCGCTAATAATGCGCATAAAGGAGTGAAACGTCGTTCCGGCGAACCGTATATCATGCACCCGCTTTGTGTTGCTCGTGTTGTTTCGAAAGAGATTGGCTTGGGGTCAACATCTATTTGTGCTGCTCTTCTTCATGATGTTGTCGAAGACACCGACTATACGGTTGAGGATATCCGCAATGAATTTGGAGATAAGATTGCTTCTTTAGTAGATGGACTAACCAAGATCTCGGGAGGTATCTTTGGCGATCAGGCATCCAAACAAGCTGAAAACTTCAAACATTTGCTTCTTACAATGTCTGAAGATATCCGGGTCATCCTGATCAAGATTGCCGATCGTCTGCACAACATGAGAACTCTGGGGTCCATGTTACCCAATAAGCAATACAAAATCGCGGGTGAAACGCTCTATATTTACGCACCATTATCGCATCGTCTCGGCCTCTATGCAATTAAGACAGAGCTGGAGGATCTGAGTTTCAAGTATGAACACCCAGCCATCTATGCAGAGATTCAACAAAAACTCACTCAGACCGAACAAAACCGTAATGAGCTATATAAAAACTTTATCACTCCGATTGAAGAAAAGCTCAAGAAGACTACTCTGGATTTCAAAATTGATGCCCGTGTCAAGTCTGTTTACTCCATCTGGGACAAGATGCAAAATAAGAAAGTGCCTTTTGAGGAGATCTTTGACATATTGGCCGTTCGCATCACGTTTAACTCTGAAGGTTATTCATCCGACAAAGATGTCTGCTGGAATATTTATTCTCTGATCACAGATATTTATCAGGTACACCCGGATCGCACAAGGGACTGGGTCAGCACTCCTAAAGCAAATGGATATCAGGCTTTGCACATCACTGTCATGGGACCAAAAGGACAGTGGATTGAAGTTCAAATCCGCAGTAAGCAAATGGATGATGTTGCTGAGAAGGGGGTTGCCGCACATTGGAAATACAAAGATAGATATGTGGACTCGTCCAATGAGATTGAAACTAAAAAAGAACATGAGCTGGATAAATGGATTGAAACCATTCGCGAGATATTGGAAAGTCCTGAACCAAATGCCATTGATTTCCTAGATACGATTAAACTTAATTTATTTGCTTCTGAGATCTTTGTGTTCACTCCAAAAGGTGAGATAAAAACATTGCCCCATGGAGCCACAGCTCTCGACTTTGCCTTCTCTTTGCATGAAGATCTGGGCACTCATTGCATTGGTGCCAAGGTCAATCACAAACTTGTACCTCTGAGTCATAAACTGGAAGGTGGAGACCAAGTCGAGATTATCACCTCCAAAGTTCAATCTCCTCAACCAGAATGGCTAAACTTTGTCACTACTGCCAGGGCTCGGGCTAAGGTCAGACTCTTTCTTCGCAAAGAGAGACGCTCTGCCATTAATGCAGGAGAAAAGATGCTTTATGAATTCATGGAAGAGCACAACATCATAAAAGCAGATGAGAATATCAATAGCGTTATTCAGAATTTTAAACTAGAAAACAAAGAAGAACTCTTCTACAAGATTGGAGAGGGTGAGATCCATCTTGATATTAAGATGGAAAGTCTTCTGAAGGAACAAGGAAAGAATCGGTTTTCGCGCTATCTGAAGAGATTTACTATCGGAAACAAGAGCGAAAGAATGCCGGATGAACCGCAGACTCAGCTCTTGGATAGAAAAATTGATCCAAAGAAAACCTACGTGCTTATTGATGACAGTATCAATAAGAATTATATGTTGGCTCCATGCTGTAATCCTATTCCCGGCGATGAAGTTTTAGGTATTATTGATCCCAACGGACAAGTCATCGTTCATCGAAGGGATTGTCCGGAGGCCTTAAAACTTAAAAGTAGTTTTGGCGACCGTCTGCTCTCTGTGGAGTGGTCAAATACGACCTCAAGCAGTTATACAGCTAACATAGAAATTAAAGGATTTGACAGTGGTGTGGGAGTGCTTCATCAGATTACACAAGTAATCTCTGAAGACCACTCAGTAAACATTCTTAAAGTAATGTTTGAAAGCAATGATGGTATGTTTAATGGAAAACTAAGACTAGTCATCCAGAACGCAGATGATATAAGTACACTCTGCAATAAGTTACAGCAATTGGAAGCGGTACAGTCTGTTATTCGGGTTGAGTAATTGCGGACTCCTCTTCCGGCAACTGATCAAATTCCGTTTTAATCAACAACAGTTCTTCACGAATAGCCTGCAGTCTTGAAACAACGTCATAGGTCTGAGCTGTAGTCTCTTTATTCCCTTTCAGTCTGTTTCTCGCACCTTCAATGGTCATGCCTTTCTCTTTTACCAGGTGATACACAAGCTCTATATTCTTGATATCTTCATCCTGATATAACCGCGTGCCTTTCAGACTCTTCTTCGGTTTGATACTATCAAACTCTTTTTCCCAGAAACGAAGCAAGGATTCGTTGACGTCAAACTTGCGTGCAACCTCTCCAATTGAATAAAACAATTTTTTAGTCATATACATGTCCTGAATTAGCTGCCATCTCAACCATTATATCATACTCTTCCGGAGTAAGATCCATATAATAGTAATTAGCAGGATTAACGGGTTTCCCTTTATAGTGAACTTCATAATGCAAATGGACTCCGGTTGCTTTTCCTGTATCTCCTACAAATCCTATAACTTGTCCGCGGGTCACCCTGGCTCCTTTCTTAACATTATATCCTTCCAGGTGAGCATACTTTGTGCGGTAGCCAAAACCATGATCTACAATAATACAATTGCCATATCCTTGTTCGCGTGTAGCCTGAACAACTACACCGTCTCCGGTTGCAAAGACTTCAGTGCCCCGTTTGGCAGTAAAATCCATCCCTGAATGGAAACGAGGTGTTCCATATATTGGATCAAGGCGATATCCATATCCTGATGCCGTCTGTTTCAAATCTTTATTTTTCAGTGGCTGAATGGCAGGGACACATTTTAGAAAGGAGGCATTATCCTTCAATATTCCAACCAATTCATCAAAAGACTGAGACTGCACATACAATTGCTTTCTTAATACATCCACTCGTTGAGAAGCCCCAATTACCAGTTTGGCACTCGACAAATCTTGCAGTGAATCATATCGTTCTGTACCGGCAAAAGAAGCTTTTCGTATGGAAGGAGAGATTGGTTCGGCGTGTAATAATGCTCTGTAAAAGTTATTATCGCGTTCCTGAATATCATCCAACACTTTATAGGCTTGCTGTACCCGGCTGGAGAGAAACTCATACTGAGTCTGAAGGCGATCGTTCTCCGTTTTCAATCTTTTTATACGTGGAGAATCGAAAAACATATTGATTAAGGCCAACACAACCAAGCCTCCCATGAGAGCAACAAACAGATGTCTCAATCCGAAAAGAATGCGATCGCGCAACGTACTATATATACGCTCAAAGCTCAGAGTCTCAGGATTCCAGAAATAGTGGATGCGCTTTTTTGCCATTTTTAAATAGTTATTAGGCACAAATGTAATAAAATGGACTACCTTTGCAAATTGTTTTTTAGTAAATTAACGCGACAGATCTAAAATCGATATGCTAACAGCCAAAGAAACCCGCGAATCGTTCAAAACGTACTTCGCATCCAAAGGACATCGCATCGTAGCGTCCGCTCCGATGGTCGTAAAAGATGACCCTACTCTTATGTTTACAAATGCCGGAATGAATCAGTTTAAAGATATTATTCTAGGTAATGTTCCCATTCAATATCCACGCATTGCGGACTCACAAAAATGTCTTCGCGTCAGCGGTAAACACAATGATCTTGAGGAGGTAGGACATGATACTTACCACCATACGATGTTCGAGATGCTTGGCAACTGGTCCTTTGGTGATTATTTCAAGAAAGAAGCTATCGATTTCGCCTGGGGATACCTGGTGGAAGAACTCAAACTAGATCCGGAACGTCTTTATGCAACCGTCTTTGAAGGCAGTCCGGAAGACAACTTAGAGAGGGATAACGAAGCTGCCGGATATTGGGAAGAGCGCCTTCCTAAAGCACGGATCATCAATGGCAACAAGCATGACAACTTCTGGGAAATGGGTGACACCGGCCCTTGTGGCCCCTGTTCAGAAATACACATCGACCTTCGTAGTGAGGAAGAACGGAAAGCTGTTGATGGTCTGACATTAGTGAATCAAAGCCACCCGCAGGTTGTTGAGATTTGGAACCTCGTGTTCATGCAGTTCAACCGTAAAGCTGATAGTTCGCTGGAAGAGCTTCCGGCAAAAGTAATCGATACCGGAATGGGATTTGAACGTCTCTGCATGGCTCTGCAAGGAAAGACTTCAAACTATGACACCGACGTGTTCCAACCAATCATTCAGGAGATCGCAAGGATAGCCGGATTTACATATGGAGAAAAAACAGAAACTGACGTGGCAATGCGAGTTATCGCTGACCATATCCGTACGATCTCTTTCGCTATCACTGACGGACAATTGCCATCCAACGCAAAAGCCGGTTATGTGATCCGCCGCATACTTCGTCGCGCTGTGCGCTACGGATACACTTTCCTCGGACAGCACCGTGCTTTCTTATATAAACTTGTCCCTGTGCTGATCGAGACAATGGGTGATGCTTATCCTGAACTTGAGTCTCAGAAGAACTTGATTTTGAAAGTAATCAAAGAAGAGGAAGAATCTTTTCTCCGCACATTGGACACAGGCATTCGCTTACTGGACAAAGCTATGACCGAGACAAAAGCTGGCGGTAAGACAGAAATATCCGGAACAAATGCTTTTGAATTATACGATACTTTCGGATTCCCTTTGGACTTAACTGAATTAATCTTGAAAGAGAATAACCTCACAGTTGATATTAAAGGATTCAATGCTGAGATGCTGAAACAGAAAGAGCGCGCACGCAACGCAGCTGCTGTAGAAACCGGCGACTGGGTAGTGATCAAAGAAGGTGACCCGGCATTTGTCGGTTATGACTTTGAAGAGAGCGATGCTCAGATTCTCCGATACCGCAAGATCAAACAAAAGAACAAAGAACTCTTCCAGATCGTACTGGATACTACCCCTTTCTACGGAGAGATGGGTGGACAATCCGGAGATAGCGGCTGGTTGATTAATGGAGATGAGAAGACTCAGATCATCAACCTGCTCACAAAAAGGGAAAATAATCTGGCTGTACATATCACAGAGAACTTCGGCAGATATTACCGGTGAGTTTCGTGCTATCATCAACAAAGAAGACCGTGCCAATTCGGCAAGCAATCACTCTGCGACACACTTGCTCCACGAGGCTTTGCGCGAGGTACTGGGTACACACGTAGAACAAAAAGGATCATTAGTTACCCCTCAGGTACTTCGTTTTGACTTCTCACATTTTCAGAAGATGACCGATGAAGAGATCCGTCTGGTGGAGAAGATAGTCAACAAGAAGATCCGCGAAAACATAGTGCTGGACGAACACCGTGATATGCCAATCGAAGAAGCAAAAGCGATGGGCGCCATGGCTCTTTTCAGTGAGAAATATGGTGATAAGGTGCGTTTGGTGCGCTTCGGTTCATCCGTTGAGTTGTGTGGTGGAGTTCATATTCATGCTACCGGACAAATCGGAATGTTCAAGATTGTTGGTGAGAGTTCGATTGCAGCAGGTATTCGTCGTATAGAGGCTATCACCGGACAAGCAATGGAAGATAGTGTTTACGACATGTATGACTCGATCAAAGAACTCAAAGCTTTGTTCAACAACGTACCAAACCTGCAACATGCGATTCGCAAATCTATCGAAGAGAATGGGGATCTGAAAAAGCAAATAGACGATTATGTGAAGGAAAAAGCGCTGGAACTCAAACATCGTTTATTAGACAAAGCGGTCGTAATGAATGGCATCCAAGTGTATAAATTCAAAGCTGAGATTGATCCCAATATGGTGAAGGACATTGCATTCCAGATACGCGGAGAAGTTCACGAGAAACTCTTCTTCGTTGCAGGAACCGTCGTGGACAATAAACCTTCTCTGACGGTGATGTTGAGCGACGACCTGGTAACTGACGGACTAAATGCTTCAAACCTTGTACGTGAAGCAGCTAAACTAATTCAGGGTGGTGGCGGAGGTCAGGCACACTTTGCAACTGCCGGTGGTAAAGATGCCGAAGGCATCACTGCCGCAATAGACAAAGTTCTGGAACTAGCCAACCTGTAAATAGGGTATCCTACATACGAATAAAACCGAAATGCCCTCTATCGGGCATTCCGTTTTTATCCGGAAACATTCATAAACCATCAAACAGCATTCAGACGTATGTATACAATAAGAAAGGCAACCACTGACGATTGCAAACTGATACACGAACTGGCAGAGAAAATATTTATCCCTACCTATCAGTATATGCACACTCCGGAACAAAGTGAATACATGATGAACTGGATGTATTCGATTGAAAGCCTGACAGCTCAGATGAACGGCAAACATACCTTTTTCATTCTGTTGAAAGAAGAGACACCCTGCGGCTATCTATCTGTGGAAGAAGAAGGAGAAGACTTGTTTCACCTGCAAAAGATTTATGTGTTACCTGATTATCAAGGTACCGGTGCAGGAAAGATTCTCTTCGAGAAAGCCATTCAGTTTATAAAAGAAAGACATCCTGCCCCTTGCACGATGGAGCTCAATGTGAACCGGGGCAATAAATCCGTTCATTTTTATGAGAAGATGGGGATGAAGATCGCACGGGAAGGTGATTTTGACATCGGAAATGGTTATTACATGAATGACTATATCATGTCACTGGATCTTTAGGTCACCAACAACATGCCTGTTCCTCTTGGTGTATCCCCTCCCATTCCAGTATTCTCTTTTTCCGGTCTATTCCCCAATGATAACCTCCGATGGATCCATCCGAACGGATCACCCGATGACAAGGTATCAGCAGTGAAACCGGATTATTGCCAACAGCATTCCCTACTGCGCGCACAGCCGTCGGACTACCTGCAAGCTGTGCTATTTTGCCGTATGTAGTAACAGATCCCTGAGGTATGGAGAGCAAAGCCTTCCACACTTTCAATTGAAAGGTTGTTCCAATCAGATGCAGTCTGGCTTCCGCTCTCTCCTGCATATCAGGTTGCATGAGTGAAAGTGCAGCCAACTGAAAATCGTCAGAACCTTCCACAAAAGAGCTCTTTGGAAAACGCAATCTCAGTTCATCCAACGCATTCCCCAGTTGATCAAAGAAGCCAAGAAAACAAACGCCAAGCGAGGTAGAAGCCACAATCACCTGCCCAA
>CAXXFJ010000026.1:0-32829 GCA_963677415.2 Bacteroidales bacterium
GATGATGTTTCCAAGATGAAAGCAACGGTAAATAATGGTGTATGGCTTACAGATAAACACTTGAAGTGGGAAAAGCAACGTTCCATAAAGATGCCGGACTTACTGGGAGTTGCAAAAAATGAACTGGATGGAGTGTTTTATTTGATCGGTAAAAAGTTTATTGTTGCCTCTTCAGTCTCAACAAATCTATTGGATACAATTGCATATAGTAATGGTTGTCCCTATTCAAATTATTACGACTTCTTTGTATATGATCATTCCAGTCGGGAAATCTGGTCATATGATTTCTCCACTAATACGATTAATAGATTTAATTTTGAATCACGTGCATGGAGTCAATCTGACTCAGTCTATAAGGAGCCGGACTATTCCCATCATACCAAAGTAATATCTCCGATAAATGGGGATATTGTAACTTTCGGCGGTTATGGCCATTATACGTATAAATCGCAGTTTCATTGTTATGACAGTTTGCAAAGGAGTTGGTCAACCTTAGATACCTCTAAGTATATTGCTCCACGATATCTGAGTGCTTCTGGTCTGGATGAAAATAACAGATGGCTCATCTTTGGTGGATATGGCAGCATAAGTGGACGACAAGAAGTATCTGCCGAATATTTCTATGACTTGTATTCGGTTGATTTAAAGAATCTCAGTGTCAGGAAGCTGTGTGCTTTTAAGGATCCGAAAGTGCCATTTGTTCCCTGCGAGACACTTATAAAGAAGCCTGGTTCAGAATCCTTTTATACACTGATTTACAATAATGGCAAGTTCGCCTCCTCATTAAGGCTTGCAGAGTTTGATATTAGCAACGCTGAGTACACTGTTTTTCCTGACTCGATCCCTTACAACTTTTCCGATGTTGAATCCTTTTGTACCTTCTATTTGCATCAGAAGAGCTCCCAATTGGTTGCAGTTACTGTTCATAAAGCTGACGTAGAGATTTATTCATTAGCTTATCCTCCGTTGTTAATGAGTGATGTGATTCAAACGGAAAGTGGAGATAGAAGGTGGATTATCTGGATGTTGATAGGTGTTGTTATATTTATTGGCATCATTTCTTACCTTTTGAGAAGTTTCTACCGAAAGAAATCGGAGAAGAAGATGCAACACTCAGATATGCCATCTGTTTCTGGTGTTGAAAGCCTGAGTGTTGAGAACTTTGAGATCCCGCAGCGAAAATCAAAGTCGTCCATCTACTTTTTGGACGGTTTCCAGGTCTTTGATAAAGAAGGAGAGGATATTACTGCATTGTTTACTCCTACATTAAAGCAAATCTTCATTATCGTATTCTTATACACAGTCAAAACGGGTAGGGGGATATCTACCTCAAAATTGAATGAGATATTCTGGTTTGACAAATCGGAAGCCAGTGCCAGAAACAATCGAAATGTGAGCATCAGTAAATTAAGAGGTTTACTGGATAGAATTAGTACTATTGATTTTGAACAGGAGAGTACCTACTGGAGAGTTAGAATGGAAGGTGTGTATTCTGATCTGGTCGAATTATCTTCTTTGAGTGAACTATTTAGAGTGCCGGCGACATACCCGTCCGAGTCAGATATCCTCAGATATGTACACCTTGCTTACTCTGGAGAGATATTACCTGATGTGCAAACCGACTGGATCGATGAGTTTAAAGCCTATTTCACGAATTCAGTTTTAGATACTCTGAACAGTTTTATTGGAAGAGAGGATGTAAAGAAAAATGATCCATTGATTCTTTATATAGCCGACTGTATCCTGAAACATGATTCAATAAATGAAGATGCCATTGCCATAAAATGTTCCATTCTTTATCGGCTTGGAAAAAAAGGAGTTGCCAAGAATGCGTATGATTCATTCGCACGTGAATACAAGAACTTGTTGGGCACTGAATATGCCATTCAGTTTAATGATCTTCTGGAACTTAAGAGCTAATCCTATACTGATAAGCTTGTAGTCCGGTAGCATGTCTTATTTTTTACCAGAAAGAGTTGTATTTATTTTCTGGTAATCACTAACTTTGCATTTCGTAAAGTTAACCCTTAATTGTTTAGATCATGAGCAACGAAGTATATACATTGGTGGAATTTTTTGACATGGAGGTAAAGTCGGAATTATTAAGAACGGCCAAACAATTGAATATCAAAGTGAAGTCAACACTGCGCAAAGCTCAAATTGTGGAGATCTTGACAAATACTATCTTGCAAACACCCACAAAACTGTTGGATAGATTACCTTGGTGTGATGTGCTTCGATTGCAAACGATGGTTCATGCGGACAATCATGGTGTTCTGATTCATAAACTCGCCATGCAGTTGGACACTTTATCTCTGATAGGAATTACTGATCATCTTTTTGTTGAGGATAGCCTCTATTCGGGATTGGAAGTCATTTATCCTGATGTGATTGCTGCCTTCTCTCCTGTCATTGATGAGTATGTAGTTGCTAATGAAAAGAATGAAAAGTATGAACGTGAACAGTTTATACTTGGATTACTCAATCTGTATGGCGTACTGACTATTGGTGAATTGGAAAAACTATATTATAAGCATTACCCCAATGAGACAATAGTTGAACTCCTTGAGATACTATCAGGATCTTATCTGCTGACCAGACTTAGTGGTGAACATTTTCTTGTTCTTGCTTCTCCTTTTCTCGAAGATTTCGAGTGTGATCTGGAAGAACTGGCTTATATGAATCATTTTCTTATACAAAAAAGAAAGTCTATTCGGCAGGCAACTTTCACTAAAGAAGAAGTGATTGCAGCCGGGATATCTGAGTTTCCAGTGCCTCCGATATCCGACAAAGAGAAGATCTATAAGGCTTTCAAACAATTAGGACTATCTAAAGAAGAATCCGATAAGTGGCTCAGCTATATGTGGATGTCTTCTAATCAGGATAAACAGATTGGTGATATTATCAAACTTCTTTTCGACGAGGTGTTGAATGGCTCAATGAACGAGATCCAGTCAATAATGGGAGTTCTAATTGAATTGATGAATAATTTCCCTCACTGGATTCTTAAAGGCAATACTCCGGATATAGTGCAAGAAAAATACGAACGTCCGAAAATGCAGAAGCAACCTCCGAAGTTAGTAATGGGTCCTGGCATGAAGAAAGCTGGTATCAACATTCCTCAGGAACAGTTTAACAATCTCTGGAATGATCATGCTGCTCAATTTACGTCGAAGGTTGGGCGCAACGATCCTTGCCCTTGTGGAAGTGGAAAGAAATACAAACACTGTTGCGGGAGTAATTAACTCATCAGCTAATTTTCATCTTCAATATTTTGCCTGACCATCCACCTATTTCTACACGGAATGGAACGGAGGCGGAGAGAAGTTGCTTGTTCTTTTCGCCACTAAGTAACTCTGTTACATCTACAAAACCAGCTATGGGAATAGCGTAAAACTCAAACGCATGGAGCGGGATGCGGATATCAAGAGAGAGTGAGGCATCACTAAAATTGGTCACTACCAGTATCAATGTGTTCTCTTTCTTACGCAGGAACACATATTGCTTCCCGTTCATCGACATGTTATTCTCATTGACATACATCAGATCAAAGAATGAGCCTTCTTTCAGACAGGCTTCTTTCTTAGTGACTAAAAGTAATTTCTGATAGAAATTGCGGATCTCCTTCTGATCTTCAGAGAGTTGCGATCCATCAAAAGTGCCTTTGTTAATCCATCGGGAGATACTTTCAACATTCCAATAATCGAATATTGTTGTGCGACCATCCAGTCCGCTAAAACCTTCCCGATCCATGCCACGCTCACCTAATTCCTGTCCGCTATAGATCATTACCGGATTGGTGTTCATTGTAGCACAAACAATCATGCCCGGTATGCCGCGGCGTGCATCTCCCGCAAAGAAATCAGAGGCAATCCTTTGTTCGTCGTGATTTTCTAAGAACGAGAGCATCCGTTCTTGATATCCATCAGTCTGCTTCCAGCAGTTGGAGATGTTACTTGCCGGGGTCTGGCTGGTGGTTACCGCACGCAAGGTGTTGTAGAGCCCTTCCTTATCATAAAGATAATCAAACTTTCCATTGAAAATGTAGTTGTGATACTCGTTAGGGTTATACACCTCAGCAATAAAAATCACTTTCGGATATTTCTTCTTCACATGGGTAATGACCCATTCCCAGAATGCTACTGGTACCATCTCTGCCATGTCACATCGAAAACCATCCACATTCTTACTTGCCCAGTAAAGGAGCACATCCAACATCTTCTTCCATGTATCAGGTATCTCTTTAAAATGAGCCGCACGGTAATTCATGTAGTCAACACCGTAGTTGAGTTTGACGGTTTCGTACCAATCATTCATGCCGGGATAGGCATTAAAACAATCGTTTCCCGTTGCTTTGGCGGGACTCTCAGTGTATGGTTCGGGAGCACCACTGTAGAGATTAAACTGTCCGGCAAACACCTGATTGCCGAGGTAATAGAAGTTGTTTTGCGGAGAGAAACACTTGCCAGTGTCGTCATCTTCTCCGAAGTCCCGGATGCCTTCCGGTTTGGCATCCGAGTGATACTGACGAGCCAGATGGTTGGGCACAAAGTCAATGATGACTTTCAGTCCGGCTTCATGCGTACGATCAATCAGTGCCTCAAACTCTTTTAGTTTATTCTTTGGTTTGGCAGCCAGGTCTGGATCCACATCGTAATAGTCTTTGATCGCGTAGGGTGAACCTGCATTTCCTTTGACTACGGCAGGATGGTCAGGGCGAATGCCTATGTTGGAATAGTCCGTTTTTGTCGCATGCTCTAGTACTCCCGTGTACCATATATGCGTAATGCCCAGTCCTTTAATCTCTTTAAGTGCTTTTGGCGTAAATGCCTCAAACTTGCCACAGCCATTGTCTTTCAAAGTGCCGTTGAAGTTGTTTTCCTTTTTTAAATTGCCAAATAGACGGGGTAAGACTTGATATATCAGTAGCTTATGCTTCATTTGTGCAGGAGTGTTTATCGATAGAGCTGTTATTTTATACGACAAAACTAAGACAATTTGCTGATAATATACTACTTTTGCGGCGGATAATTATTATTCATTTAAATTTATTAGAAATGAAAGCATATGTATTTCCCGGTCAGGGATCGCAGTTTGTGGGTATGGGAAAGAACCTGTATGAGAACTCTCCGGTGGCCAAAGACCTCTTTGAAAAAGCAAATCAGATTCTCGGTTTCCGTATTACCGACTTGATGTTTGAAGGAACGATAGAAGACCTTCGTCAGACCAAAGTAACACAGCCGGCCGTTTTCCTTCATTCAGTCATTCTAGCCAAGACACTCGGTGAGTCTTTTCAGCCAAACATGGTAGCAGGTCACTCGTTGGGTGAGTTTTCAGCGTTGGTAGCAGCCGGAGCACTCAGTTTTGAGGATGGTCTGGTACTTGTATCCAAACGTGCGATGGCCATGCAAAAAGCGTGTGAGATCCAACCTTCCACAATGGCTGCCGTATTAGCATTGGATGATGTGAAGGTAGAAGAGATCTGTGCTGCCATTGATGGTGTCGTAGTGCCTGCCAATTATAACTGTCCCGGACAATTGGTAATCTCCGGCGATATCCCATCCGTGGAAGCTGCTTGTGAGCAAATGCTTGCAGCAGGAGCCAAACGTGCATTGAAACTACCTGTAGGCGGAGCATTTCACTCACCACTTATGGAGCCTGCGCGTGTCGAACTGGCAGAAGCTATTGAAGCGACAGAGTTTCATGCCCCTGTCTGTCCGGTATATCAGAATGTAGATGCCAAACCTCAAACTGATCCAGCTGTGATAAAGGCAAATCTGTTGAAGCAACTTACCTCACCGGTACGATGGACACAGACTGTTCAGAATATGATTGCCGATGGTTGTGATACTTTCATTGAAGTTGGCCCCGGTGCCGTGCTTCAGGGATTGGTAAAGAAAATCAATAAAGAAGTGGTAGCTGAGGTTGCTGCGCAATAAGAAATATTAATTCCAGTACAAAGAGGGTGTCTCAACAGTTTGAGTCACCCTCTTTGTATTCGTACACCTTTATTCTGAAACACACTCAAACAGCCAATTCCCAAGGATGTGCATGACTTTTGAGACAGTCTGTGTTTTTTTCACTTTAACTCATTTCCTTCCTCCTCATCGTCCTGTATCTCCTCCTGTATTAGAGATTTGGAAAACTGAAGGTCGCTGTCAAGGTATTCACTACGATATGTCTTGACGAGCAAAAGAAAGACCGATAGGAGTGATGGCCCAAAGATAATACCCCAGAAACCAAATAAAGATAGACCGAAGATGACACCAAGTACTGTAATAAGTGGATGAACATCTGCTATTTTTTTCATCAGAACAAACCGGAAGACATTGTCCATATTGCTGACTACCAATGCTCCATATCCAAGTAGCCCAATCCCCATCCATGTATGGCCTGTTGCAATGATATAAATAGATAGTGGCAACCAGATCGCAGTAGTCCCAACGATTGGAATAATACTAAGAAAGCCTGTCAAAATACCCCAAAACAAGGGATCTCCAACACCAAAGAGGAGATAACCAATGAATGCGAAACAACCTTGAACTGTCATCATCAAAGGAATGCCGATTGAGTTTGCATAAATCATATTGAATGATTCGTTAGCAAGCATCGTCTTATTGGAATCGGAAAGAGGAAGAAAGTCCATAAAGGTATTCTTGTACGACGCATCTGCTGTCATTAAAAAATAGAGCAGAAAGAACATCATGAATAGATTTGCTACTACACTGTAGGTCATATTAAAGACATCGGAGACTATGCTTGACAGGTAAGATCCCGTCTTGATTATGATATCTTCCGGTATGAGATTGAAGCCTGTTATCTCCTTGCTTTTCTGTCGTATAACGTCGAGACCTTCTGTTATCTGAAAACTTTCAATCTCTGATAGTTTTATGACAACCTGATTAAAAAGCAACCACAATATGCCAGCCAGTACGACTGCAATAACAACCATCAATGTTATTGCAGTAAGACTCTTGGACCATTTCGATCGGTTTACCATAAAATTGAAAGGTCTTTTCAAGAGTACGTTGCAGGTGATTGCCCCGAGAAAAGAACTGACGAAAAAAGATAATTCGCTGATAAACAGAGATGCCAGTCCTATTAGCAAGAGTAAAAACAAGACTTGTTGCATCAATATCTTAGAATTCTTTCCTTCCATAGTAGTCCTATTTTAAATTAGGTTCAAAAATACGTAAAAGGAATTGAATTATGAGAATGATGTATCAAAAAAGAAGATGCATTGATCTTATTTCTTATCAATTAATCAGGCTACCCGTTTTGTGATACTGGAATAATCGGTATATTTGCTGAATCAATGAATTATTGCCGGTTAGCCGGTGTAGAAACAAACATATGCAACCACTTGCTGAAAGGATACGCCCCACATCTCTGAACGATTATATCGGACAAAAGCACCTTGTAGGAGAGGGTGCCGTACTTCGCAAAATGATAGAAGGTGGGCGACTCTCTTCCTTCATCCTCTGGGGCCCTCCGGGTGTGGGCAAAACCACGCTGGCGCGCATCATAGCTAACACATTGCAAACTACTTTCTTCAGTCTGAGTGCAATTAATTCTGGGGTGAAAGATGTGCGGGAAGTTATCGACACTGCCCGCAAACAGCAGTTCTTCCAGTCTGCCAGCCCGATTCTTTTCATTGATGAGATTCATCGTTTCAGCAAAGCACAACAAGACTCCTTATTGGGTGCTGTAGAAAGCGGTATTGTTACGCTGATCGGTGCGACAACAGAAAACCCTTCCTTTGAGGTAATCCGTCCGTTGCTTTCCCGTTGTCAGGTATATGTGTTGAAATCGCTCGGTAGTGAAGAGCTGCTTGAACTGATGCAACATGCGCTGACTACGGATATAGTCTTGAAACAGAAGAATATTGAAGTGAAGGAACATGAAGCGATGCTCCGCTATTCCGGTGGTGATGCCCGCAAATTACTCAATATCATTGATCTGGTGGTCAGTGCGGAAGAGAGCAATGATGTGGTAATCACCGATGATATTGTAATTGAACGATTGCAAGCCAATCCGATGGCATACGATAAAGATGGAGAGATACATTACGACATCATTTCTGCTTTCATTAAAAGTATCCGTGGGAGCGATCCCGATGCGGCGATCTATTGGCTGGCACGTATGGTTGCTGGTGGTGAGGATCCCACTTTCATTGCCCGTCGTCTGCTGATCTCTGCTGCGGAAGATATTGGTCTTGCCAATCCCAATGCGCTGCTGATAGCCAATACTTGTTTTGATTCGTTGCAGAAGATAGGATGGCCTGAGGGACGTATTATCCTGGCTGAGACTACCATCTACCTGGCTACTTGTGCGAAGAGTAATTCCGCTTATAGGGCGATCAATGATGCGTTGTCACTTGTAGAGCAGACTGGTAATCAACCGGTGCCGTTGCACTTGCGCAATGCGCCGACCCAACTGATGAAAGAACTGAAGTATGGTGCCGGCTACAAGTATTCCCATGATTTTCCCAATCACTTTATCAAACAGCAATTTCTTCCTGATGCGCTCAAAGGAAAGGTCTTGTGGAATCCGCAGGAGAATGCTTCTGAAGCGAAGATAAAAGAGATCATGAATAAGCTGTGGGAGGGACGTTACAAGTAATACGACGAGTCACACAACAAGTCATATCGCAAGCAACGCCCCCTTTAACACAACATGATTGTCACAATACGAGATTGCGGATCAAGTCCGCAATGACGGAAATCCCACCCATTGTCACAACACTACTATCACAATACTAATTCCTGTACATCACCAAACTTGTCATATCCTGTGACGATAACTTTGTCGCCGGGTTTTAATCCTTCGAGTATTTCGTATTGCAAAGGATTCTGACGACCGATCACAATCTTTTGTCTTACTGCTTTATCACCGGACGGTGTCAGCTTAAAGATCCATTCTCCACTTGTTGCCTGAAAGAAATTTCCTTTCGGAATAACCAGCACCTGTTCGGGTTGTCCCAGCTCCACCTGTACCCGGTAGTTTTTGCCAATGCGGACGTTGTCCGGCATGCTGTCGTTGAACACCAGATCGATGTCAAACATCCTGTCTTTTACTTCCGGCACTACTTTCGTAACATGCACCGCAAACTTCTTTTCCTGATAGGTGATGGAGCCGGGAAGTCCATTTGTAAACCTATCTATATAAAACTCACTCAATGAAGTACGTATCTTAAACTGATCCAACACTTTAATCTCTCCAATACTCTCACCAGTATTGATTTGCTGTCCGGGCACCACATTTACAAAGCTCAACTGACCACTATAAGGAGCTCTGATTACCAGTTCGCCGATACGCTCATTGGAACGAAGATACTTCTTTTCCTCCCGCACCTGGTCATCCTTCAAGAGCTGTTTGTTGATGATAGTCATGGCCGAGTCATGGCGCAGACTCTCCAACTGAAGAGCCGTACTCTTCAGGTTGTATTCATAATCATCCTGTGAAACTTCCAGTTGCGCCTTGCTCTTCACACCCATCTTAAACTCCTCTTTATCGAGTTCAAAACTTTTGCGTAGACGGCTCAGATCGTAGCTTGCTTTCATCGTCTGTTGCTTCAGGTTCAGACTCTTCTGTTCCATCTCCAGTTCCTTTTCCTTGTAGCTCATAAGAGTCTTGTGCCACTCATCCTGCTGGTCTTCAATCTCTCTGAGAAGATCCGGATTGTCCAATACCAGGATTGTATCGCCTGTCTTAAGCATCGCTCCCTCATCCGCAATAATTTGTTTCACATTACCTCTTTCCCGGGCATTTACCCGTATGGTAAGTATTGGTTGGATGATACCCTCCACATCCACATACTCCATAAACTTGTCACTCTTTGCTACCCCGATCGTCACTTCCTCACTGTCGATACGGAGCTTGGCGGGACCCAGAGATGCGACGATCATGTACACAAGCAGCGCTACCAACAAGGAGGCTCCTGCGATGTGAAACTTATATTTCACGTAAAACTTCTTTTTCGGAATTTGTATATCCATGTCTGATAGAGTTTTTATAATTACTGTTTATTGAGTAAGATGAGCCATTCATCCGTGAGAGGAGTGTCGCTCTCAAAGTCATGTAAAGTCATGCTTCGGAGCATGTAATACAATCCCCAGTAGGATGCAATAGCATTCGTATAGGCTTTCTGTTTGGAATCTTTGCTGGCAATAGCCGCATTGAGGTCAAGTATAGTCGACTTTCCCAGCAGATAGAGCCTTTGTGTCACCTCATGATGTCTCTGAGCAGTTTCTGCCGTCTTTGCAGCAATGCGAATCATGTTTGCCTGCAAATTAAACTGCCATACCAATCGTTGCACAGTCTGTTCGATGTTATTTTTCTGCTGTTCATTTTCCACCCTTGTCAGATCCAGTTGAGACTGCGCCACCTTGACCTTTCCCCGTCCCAGACCCCAGTCGAGAAGAGGTATGGAGATACCAACCTGCACATACTGTTGCTGAGCCAGATCACTGTAGGAGGTATTGATATCCTCAGATGTTCGCGTTAAACCAAACTGAGCATACACGTCCATCTTCAATCCGTTATTCGCCTTTCGAGAAGCCACATTACTTTCACTCTGTAGTTCATTGAGACGCAAGCTAGCTATGTCCGGACTGTTA
The DNA here is from genome assembly GCA_963677415.2 of Bacteroidales bacterium. Lineage (GTDB taxonomy): Bacteria > Bacteroidota > Bacteroidia > Bacteroidales > JAQUTK01 > JAQUTK01. Next base: position 10,620 of record CAXXFJ010000026.1, read on the forward strand.
CTTAGGGTAAGTGCCATTACTTTTTGTTCTTCAATCTGCATGGCAGGCACCGTGGAATCCACTACCAGTTTGAGTTCACGATCCTCTTGAAGTCCAAGGAAGGAGCGGAGCTGTTGCTGATAATAGTTTACATTTGCCTCCGATTGGATAACATCCGTCTCGCTCTGCAATTTATTGATCTCCAGCTGGAGCAACTCATTATCAGCAATAGTGCCGATATTATAGCGCCCTTGTGCAAAGCGATAGAGTGTATCCGCATTTGCCTGGTTCTTATGAGCCGTGTTCAGATCAGACAATGCACCAGCCAGGTTGAAGAAGTAACTGCAGGCACGTGAAGCCACCAGTTCCATTGTCTCTACATAACTCTTCTTAGCCATTTCAAAATAGAGAGGTTGGGTTTTCATTTCCCATTTCAGATAGTTATAGCCGAAGACTTCTTGTGAGAAACCGATCGATATCGGCGTGGAATTATACGAATGAGTATTGTCGCTAAATTCGTCGGCACGTTGCAGTTTAGATTTGATAAACAAACTACCACCGGTCAGTGGGAGACTCTGGTTGACTGTCAATGTCGCGTCCACATACATCTGGTCCTGCATCACAAACTTCGACTTCCCACTTTCCAGAGTAATCCGGTTTTCACTATGTGTGAGATTGGGAGACGAAGTAAGTGACACAGAAGGAAGGAAGTTTGCTTTGTAGGAACGGTATTGCCAGTAGCTCGACTGAAAACTATGTCTCGCTTTCATTGCGTCGGGCGACTGTTTGCGTGCCAGATCAATAACCTCCTGCAACGTGAATGTGCGCGGAGTAACTTCGGCCTTCAGCGGCTGAAAGAGCAACAGAGACGCGAGAGAGAAGAGAGCAAACTTGTTCATAGTTTTCTGTTTTTTCAATATGAAATATAACGGTGGAGATTGCGGGTCAAGCCCGCAATGACGGTGTGGCTCTGCAATGACGGTGTGGCTCTGCAATGACGGTGTGGCTCTGCAATGACGGGTGGATGGATCGTCATTGCGGGCTTGACCCGCAATCTCCTGATGTTTCCCGCCATGACGGGTGGATGGATTGTCATTGCGGGCTTGACCCGCAATCTCCTGGCTGACGGTAGCAATTATAACTGTGTCTCTGCGACTACCTGTCCGTCAAATAAGTTAATTACTCTGGAAGCAAAACCCGAGTCGTGCTGACTGTGTGTCACCATGATGATGGTAGTACCCTCTTTATTCAGTTCGGTGAGGAGGTTCATCACTTCCATACCATTCTTTGAATCGAGGTTACCGGTCGGCTCATCCGCAAGAATCACCTTCGGGTTAGCGATCACCGCTCTGGCAATAGCCACACGTTGTTGCTGACCTCCGGAGAGCTGTTGTGGAAAATGCTTTGCTCTGTGTGCTATATTCATCCGTTCCATGGCAGCCTCCACACGTTTCTTCCGTTCAGTCTTTGACACACCCATGTATAGCAGCGGCAGTTCGATGTTTTCGAATACAGAAAGCTCTTCGATAAGGTTAAAGCTCTGAAAGACGAAACCGATAATACCTTTCCGCAGATTCGTACGTTCCGATTCGCTGTACTTACCCACTTCAATGCCGTTCAGGTAATATTCGCCACCTGTAGGGTTGTCGAGCAGACCGAGGATATTCAGAAGGGTAGATTTACCACAACCTGAAGGGCCCATTACGGCAACAAACTCACCCTCTTTTACATCCAGAGAGACATTGTTTAACGCCCAAGTCTCAACTTCTTCCGTACGGAAGATCTTTTGCAATTCTACTGTCTTAATCATGATTACTTTGTTTATTAAGTTTTTAAATGTTTTGATTCATACTTTAGTTGTTTTCTTTTACTACATCAGCCGGGTTGGCCGACGCTGCGCGCCATACCCGTAAGAAGATGGTTGCCACGATGACCAGTGCCAGACTCAAAGCCACCCCCAGAAAGAGTGGGAGACCCATCGGTACCCGTCTTGTATATTGTTCCAGCCAAAGGCTCATCACATAATACCCGATAGGGAAAGCAATGACCAATGCGATACCCAGCAGGATAAAGAACTCTTTGAAGAAGAGATTCAGAATATCTTTCATCGTTGCTCCATTGATCTTTCGTATGGCAATCTCCTTGCGACGCTGCTCACAGGTGAGGGAAGCCAGCGAATAGATGCCAAAGATGGAGATCAGCAGGCAGATGATGCTGACGATGGAGAAGAGCTTTGCCAGGTTCTTTTCGGAGTTTAGGAAGAGAACTTCATAACTCTGTTCCCAACCGGATATAGAAGGACTCTGATCCTGCATATTCTTCTTTACCAGATCATTGATTTCTTTATAGAACTTTTCAACATCTTCGCTCTTCTGAATCGCACCTTCCTTCAATTTTATGGTAGCAGTTTTCCTGCCATAATCTCTGGCATAGTCCGAGAAACCATCTCTATCCATGATGTTGCGATAGATCGTTGGTTTGGCAGGCAGGAGTGGAGACTCGGTATAACAGTCTGCTACAATACCTACAATCGTGTGACCACCCACCTGATTGCCGGTTGTTCCTTTTTCCCCTAATAGTTTTTTAGCCGATTCATTGATGACCACTTCATGCATCTCATCCGGACGGTAATATCTTCCTTCGAGCAACCATATTTCTGCCATCTCAAACAGATGAGCGTCAGTGAAGCAATGCATAATATAGACAGGCGTAGGATCAATAGCTCCTTCCTGCTTTACCTCCGTAAATCCATCGTAGGTGCAATTGGGAAAGAAATCATCATGAGTAATGGCAATATCCGCCACAAAAGGTAACTGCTTAAGCTTCTCAGCGAGTGGACTCAGGTCGGATGACTGGCCACCCCATGATCTGATCGTGTAGATATTGTGCGGATTCAAGCCCAGTGACTGATTTTGAAGGTATCGTACCTGTAAAAAGATGACAGTGGTTGCAACGATCATAATCGCACTCATCAGTATCTGCGAGACCAATACGACCTTTTGAAAAATATTGCGGACACCATTTTCAATCTTGCCGTGCAGATGTGCATACAATGTCTTCCGTCTGAAATAGTAAATTGGCAAAGCACAGAGAAGCAAGGTGATCACATAAAGGAGGAAGGCAAAGAATAATGTCTCCTTGTAGATATCCATGGGTTGCATGTTGGCACGTGATACCTCCTTAAAGAAGGAGAGGGAAAGTTCAACCATACATTCGCCAATAAAAAGAGCCATCAACAGTACCAGACCGAACTCAAGGAGGAGAGTCCCCATCAAAGAGCTATCAGAAGCACCATTTACCTTGCGAAGTGCGAGTTCGCGACCGCGCATCTTGAGTCGTGTGATAAAAAGTACCAGGTAGTTGAACAAAGCGCAGAGGATCACCATAGCGCCGGCGAGTGCAAAGATGCGGATATGTTCATATTTCGTGCGCATGTTGGAACGGTCGGAAGGCATCACCCTGTGCATATCATGTAGCGGAACGGCCATGAAACTGTTTCCGTGCATTGGCATCGCATCCACTTTCGCCTCTTTCACCTTTTGCATAAAAGCCTTTCCATCGGCTCCTTCTTTCAGAAGCACATAGACATATAGATAAGGAGTATTCCAGAAGTTAATCTTCTCGTAGTTGAGAGCCAAGGCCTGAAATCTGATTTCAGTTCGTTCCCATTGAGGCAATACTCCCCGGATCTCAAATTGTTTGGGCAGCGGTTCGCTGAGCATGTTTATCGGACTCTTTCCCTTACCTGCGATCATATCAGCCATGCTTTGCACTATTGCAATCGGTTGTTTGCCTGATTGAGAAGGTTGCAGCTGAGTAATCAACTCTCTTGGAAGGTCAAACATCTTGATAAATCCACTGTCAACCCCTGTGATATTAATCGAGCCTTTTCTTTCTCCTTCCGCATCTTTAAATGCGAATAAAGCAGAAGGATTCATATCACGCACCAGTGATACCTCTTCTACTTCCGGAAAGTGAGACTTCATATAGTCGCCCATAGGATCAGGCATAAATTCGTAATAGCCCGTGTCTTCTTCTTTGTCTTCCATCACAATCCGATAGATCCTTTCGCCTTTGGGCTGAAACCGATCATAACTATTCTCATAACGTATCCACATAGCGGTGAGGGAGAAGCAGGCGAAGCCCGCTGCCAGACCGAGAATAGAGACAACACTTTGCGTCTTGTACTTGCTCAGGTTGCGAAGTGCAACTGTCAGATTGTGTATAAACATCATATTTATTTGTTTGGTGAAAGCATCTGTTTTGTATTACTTTACGCTACATCTTATACAAACTGCTTGCCAAACTCATAATCGATTGAATATTAATAGATAAACAATATTTCTTCATTTGAAAAGATGTGCGACTCCGCACGTTCTTGTTGCTAAACCGCACACTTTTCAATTGCTTTCTTTTACGAACTCCACACGAACTGTAGTCTTTGCGCTTATTCTACTGAGCCTGAAGTTTCTTTATATCCGTTCTTAAACTCCCCATCGAGTAATCATCATCAAATACATTGTTCATTGCAGTGCCGCAAAAGGCGAATGCAACAGATAGGAAAGCAACGAGTGTGTTTTTCATTTCTATTTCAGTTCGTTTAATTTATGCCTAAAATCGGAAACGTCAAAGTCAGCATTAGCCACCTTTCCATCTTTGTTAATCAGCACATAGCGAGGAATCGCATTGAAATTAAATAGCTGACGTAAATATCGGTAGTCATCACCAGATATTCGATATGTATTCTTAAGACTCACTTCTTGTACCAACTTATTATATGCATCTTCGGGAGACTCCTCATCATTTGTGATAAGAACATAGGCAAACTCTTTGCTGGCATTCAGTTCATCAATAATAGGCTTGTGCTGCTTGATTGCACCAATGCACGGGCCACAGTATGTCGACCAGAAATCAATGATGATTGTCTTCCCCTTGAAAGGTTCAAGAATCTTGCGAAGGATATCTGTTCCTTTTCCTGCTGGTAATTCATAGGCGGCAACCTTCTCATCCGATGGGTACACGATATGAAATACACGCTCGCTTTCCTCCATAAGAAAAGGATTAGTAATACCTTTTTCGAGTTGAGACAGGCAATTACGCGCTATATCTTTCTCTTTCATACTCTTCAAGTCATACATCAGAGATCGCGTCAATATAACCTCACGAACCAGATTTGGATTGATTCCTGAGAACTTGTTCATGAGTGAATCTTTCAAACGATTTGTTTCCAGTATTTGTTTCGGCTGACTCAGTAGTGTAATGCTTTCCATATATTTCTTTTGGTAGGCAGGCAGATGCTCTTCGTATCTTTTGTAAAATGATCGAGTTATATCTTGATACCTTTTTTGTAAAGATATAGCACGAACGCTATCCTGTTTGAAAAGTTCTTTGAAATTTATCGTTTTAGCAGAATCTGCAAAAACTTTATAAGCCAGATCTTCCACAGTAAGAGTAGCTTTCAGTTCGTCGAAAATATATTCCTCAAAGCTTTTCATTGGTGCCTGATAGCCTGCCCTATTATTCACAATTAAAGAATAAAGAGAATTGCAAAATTCCAATTGATTGATAAATCCACCAAAATAACTGGATGCCAGTAGCTTCTGATCATTTAAAGGCATCTTGCCGAGAAAGTTGTAGAAATCGGATGGGAGTAGAGCAGGAAGTCTATAATCTTTGATTTTGGGGTCCAAATATCTTGGCAAATTATAGTAATAGTTTTCATAGCCAATCATATACGAACCATAAGCGAGCATTACGTTATTTCTTAATAATGTTTCTGCCTGAGGTGTAATCTTTTTTCCCTGAAGCTGTTTATCTAGATCCGCATTACATTCCTTCAGGAAAGCGTCATTTTCCGCTTTAAACTGTTCAGGAGACATCTTAGCCTTTACCTTTTCCAATATACTCTCATAGTCCATACTTTTTAGTGTATAGCTATTAAGATCCTTATTGATCTGAGCGGTAGGACCCACAAACTCAGTCTCATCACCTAATATCATGCCCAGCGTTTGTCCGGGTTCTATGTAAAAAGAAGTACTGTTACCAAGTAATAACAAAAATGGTTGCTGAGGATGACTCATTGGAAAAGTTATCTCAAAGCGACCATCCGAATAGATTGGCATAACAATGGCATTCTCTTCTTTTGTCAGTACATTTCTTGCATAAAGCATTCCCGTCTTCTCCTTCCTGAGAGAATCATATCCGATGATATACCCGACCAATCTGGCAGAGTCTCTGCAAAAGAAAGCCGAAGAGTTCAGATCAATTAGTTTCTTGGTCTTTGCCTTCGAAAGCTCTTTCTTTATCCATTTGGATACACCCGAAGGTACTTTTTGGGATGCTTTCTCAGAAACACTGTTTATTGCAGAGCTATTGAAAGCGATAGCAACAAAGATAAATGCAAACAGAACGTTTTTCATATTCTTCAAATTAATGTTTTCCACCGATACCAGTGGTGTGTTTATTTATAATCTCTTTTCGGTTGCAAAGTGCAACAGTCAGGTTGTGGATGAACATAGCGTTAATTGTTTTCTTTGATTACTTGAGCAGGGTTGGCAGAAGCTGCCCGCCATACCCGGAAGATGATTGTTAGAATAATGACAAGTGCCAAGGCAAGTGCAATACCCAGAAAGAGTAGGGGCCCCATTGGCACCTGACGGCTATATTGCTCGAGCCAGAGGCTCATCACATAATATCCGATTGGGAAAGCAATAACGATGGCTATCCCCAACAGGATAAAGAACTCTTTGAAGAAGAGATTCAGGATATCTTTCATCGTTGCTCCATTGATCTTTCGGATGGCTATCTCCTTGCGACGCTGCTCACAGGTAAGTGACGCCAGCGAATAGATACCAAAGATGGAGATTAGCAGGCAGACGATGGATACGATACTGAATAGCTTGGCCAGGTTCTTTTCAGAGGTGAGGAACTGAAGGACATAAGCATCTTCCCAATTTCGATTCCATCCTGAATACCATCCGGGAAACATTTCTTCTCCCATTTGAGATGTTTTGATTCTCATCTCATTCATAATAGAATCATTCGTACCCTCTTTAACTTTAATAATAATTCCATTAAAAAAGAGAATCTTCCCGGCTAGACTAGCATTGTCATACATGTTGTTGTACATGGTTGGTTGAACATTTGTGAGTGGTGATTCCATGTAAAAATCTGATATTATCCCCACTATTGTCTGACCGTTTAAAAGAGAGCCGGGTTTCCCGTTTTTGCCTAGAAGCCTACTCGCAGATTCATTGATTATTGTTACTTTGCTTTCTTCCTTGTTGAAAATGCGCCCATCCAGTAACTGTATCTCAAGCAGATCAAACATTTCTGGATTAAGATAAAACTCTCTGATCTTTGCCTCAGTTTCTCCTTTTCCATCTTCTTGTTCAACATTGACTGATACATATCTTTCATTGAAAGGAGTAACAGGAAAAATAGTTTCATAGGAAAAGATTGTTTTTTCCACAAACGGAAACTTATTTATTACATTTGATATCGGTGTTAAATCATTGTTGGCACGAGATAGTCCTGCTTGAAAACTGTAAATATTATGCAGGTTACATCCCATACTTCGACTTTGAAGATAACTTACTTGCAGATAGATGACAAGTGTTGCAATAATAATAAGTGCACTCATCAGAAACTGTGACACCATCACGACTTTCTGAAAGAGATTTTTGATACCTCCCTGAAACTTTCCATGTAGATACCTGTTTAGTGTTTTCTTGCGGAAATAGTAAATAGGAAGAGCACAGAGCAATATTGTTCCTATGTAGAGAATAGCAGCAAATAAGAGCGTTTCACGATAAATATCAATTTGCTCCATATTCGTTCCGGACATCTTCTGAAAGAAAGGTAGAGACATTTTTATTATATATTCGCCGGCAAGAAGAGAGATGAACAGTACCAGACCGAACTCCGTGAGTAAAGTTATCATGAGCGAGCTATTGGTTGCGCCGTTCACTTTTCGAAGCGCCAGTTCTCTTCCACGCATTTTAAGTCGGGTGATAAATAACACGAGAAAGTTGAACAATGCACAGAGGATAACCAATGCTCCGGCACATGCAAAGACAAGAATGTGTTGGTATTTTGTATTTGAAGCCGTACGATTACCTGGAATCACTTTGTGCAGATTATGTAGTGGTATAGCTGTCAGATTCTGTCTAACAGAATTCTTAAGTTGTTCAATTTTCAGATCGTTTAATTTTTGGATGAAAGTATCTTTATCAACTCCCTCTTTTAGCAAAACATATACATCAATATAGTTCCAATTCCAATCGTTCTTATGAGTATCATCTTTAAACATAAAACCGTCATATATCGTTTCTGAGCGTTCCCAACCGGGCAAAATCCTTTTAATTTCAAATCGTTTGTTTTTAGAGTCAATGTTTTCAAAGTGCATACCAATAATATTCTGAATGGTGTCACAAAGGAGCTTATTTGCTGTTGATTGCAATATAATACAAGGGATTATGCCAGGCTGCGATGACTTTAATTCTTTGAAAAGCTCTCTAGGAAGGTCAAATATCTTTATAAATCCACTGTCTATAGCATTGATATTAAAAGACGTTTTTTGTGATGAGGGTGACATAAATCTTTCGCCTGAATTATAATGCAGAGCCGTTTCTTCCACTTCCGGCAGGTTCGTTTTTAGGTAGTCGGCCAACGGCGTCGGAACGAATGGATAATAGCCGCCCGGAATAGTTTTATCTTCAAACATAATCTTATAGATCCTATCCCCATTCTTATGGAAGTTATCAAAGCTATTCTCATAGCGGATCCACATAGCGGTGAGGGAGAAGCAGGCGAAGCCTGCCGCCAGACCGAGTATGGAGACAACACTTTGTGTCTTGTATTTTGTCAGGTTGCGAAGTGCAACAGTCAGATTGTGGATGAACATAGCGTTAGTTGTTTTCTTTGATTACTTGGGCAGGGTTGGCAGAAGCTGCGCGCCATACCCGGAAGATGATTGTCAGAACGATGACAAGTGCCAGTGCCAGTGCAATACCCAGAAAGAGTAGTGGCCCCATTGGCACCTGACGGCTATATTGCTCCAGCCAGAGGTGCATCACATAGTATCCGATTGGGAAAGCTATGACGATGGCAATGCCCAACAGGATAAAGAACTCTTTGAAGAAGAGGTTCAGGATATCTTTCATCGTTGCTCCATTGATCTTGCGGATGGCAATCTCCTTGCGGCGCTGCTCACAGGTAAGTGACGCCAATGAATAGATGCCGAAGATGGAGATCAGCAGGCAGATGATGGAGACGATGCTGAAGAGCTTGGTTAATTTTCTTTCGGATGAGATGCAAGTGCCGTTATACCATCGTTCCCATCCTCTGAATCCCATATGCTCCTCCTCCGGAAATTTGTTCTTGGTAATCTGCCATATATTTTTTATTACAGAGTCGGCAATGAAATTATCTTTAATCTTAAAGACTACATTGTCTTTTGAACCATTTAAAACAATACCTGGGAGACCGTTCTTGTCATTTATATTTCTAAACATTGTGGGTACCGAAGGTAAAAGAGGGGACCGAAAATAAGTATCGCTAACTACTCCAACAATAGGATGACCATCAGTTAGAGTTCCTATAATATTTCTTTTACCAAAGAGTTTTTTGGCAGATTCATTGAGTACCACTTCTTGAATTTCTTCTGGATTGAAAATACGACCTTCAAGCAATTTAATATCAAACATATCAAAGAAGCGGGAGTCAACGAAATAATGTTTGATAGAATCACTTTGTTTAGTAGTAAAACCTTCTTGTTCAACTTTTGATGATCCTGCATATGATGTTTCTGGAAAAATTGAACCCCAAACAGGGATTACCTTCTCAATATAAGGCAATTGATTAATGGTCTTTGCTAATGGAGACATGTCTTCTACTTTATTTGAATAAGAACAAAGACTATATATGTTGTGAGTACTAAATCCCATGCCCTGATTTTTGAGGAAACCTACCTGCATATTGAGTACGGTTGTAGCAAAAATCATCAATGTGCTCATTAACAGCTGTGCCACCAACATAAATTTCTGAAAGAAATTACGAATACCTCCTTGATGCTTTCCCTTAAGATGCTCGTGTAATGTTTTGTGACGGAAATAATAAATAGGGAAAGCGCAAAGTAGCATTGTAACGATAAAAAGAATGGCTCCAAATAATAGTGTTTCCAAATAAATATCTTTAGAATCTATGAAGGTGTACGAAACCTCGTGAAAAAAAGGAAGGGAGACTTTCACTAGATATTCACCAACAAGCAGTGCTAGTGTCAGAACCAGACCGAATTCCCAGAGAAGTGTTCCCATTAATGATTTACTGGAAGCACCTTGAACTTTTCGGAGTGCCAATTCACGACCGCGCATCTTCAGGCGGGTAATAAACAGTACCAGATAATTGAATATTGCGCATAGAATAGCGATACCACTGGCAAACAAAAAGATGAGGATGTGTTCATACTTGCATCCCCAAATACTTTTATTAAATACTTTATGTATGTCATGGAGAGGTACTGCCGTTAAAGGTCCTCTCTGAATGGAAGACATCTGCTTGATTCTTAAATTCTTGATTCTATTTTTGAAAGCCTTCTTACTAGCCCCCTCTTTCAACAATACATAGACATGCATATTTGAATTCCAAGTTATATCGCCCGGTTGATTATCGAACATCAATCCAGAAATCATTACCTCGCTATCACTTTTCCAGGTAGGGAAAATAGCACGTATCTCAAATTGCTTTTCCTCTGGTTCACTATGTAATCCGATTGGTTCTATGCTATTCCTTATGTACCATGCAACAGACTCTTGATTTAGAGCGACCGGAATTCTGCCTGATTCTAATGGATGCAATTGTTTAATCAGATCTTGAGGTAAGTCGAACATGTCAATAAAGGATTTGTCCACTGATGATACTGCATGTGAGGATTTTTTTTCTCCATTAGCAAAAGTGATCCATTCTCTTTTTTCTAATGACACTTCTTCTACTTCAGGAAAGTTCTTCTTCAGATAGTCAGCCATGGCTCCAGGAACGAACTCGTAAAAGCCCTCTTCTCGTTCCTTGTCTTCGATTACAATTCGGTAGATGCGGTTTCCTTTAGGCTGACAACGATCAAAGCTATTTTCATACTTCATCCATACAGCTGTAAGGGAGAAGCAGGCGAAGCCTGCCGACAGACCCAATATGGAGACAATACTTTGTGTCTTGTATTTTGTCAGGTTGCGAAGTGCAACAGTCAGATTGTGGATGAACATAGCGTTAATTGTTTTCTTTGATTACTTGAGCTGGGTTGGCAGAAGCTGCGCGCCATACCCGGAAGATGATTGTCAGAACGATGACGAGTGCCAGTGCAAGAGCAATACCCAAAAAGAGTAGGGGCCCCATTGGTACTTGACGGCTATATTGCTCCAGCCAGAGGCGCATCACATAGTATCCGATTGGGAATGCTATGACCAGTGCAATGCCCAACAGGATAAAGAACTCTTTGAAGAAGAGATTCAGGATCTCTTTCATCGTTGCTCCATTGATCTTTCGGATAGCAATCTCCTTACGGCGCTGCTCACAGGTAAGTGATGCCAGCGAATAGATGCCGAAGATGGAGATTAGCAGGCAGATGATGGAGACAATGCTGAAGAGCTTGGCCAGATTCTTTTCAGAGGTGAAATACATCCCCTTGTAAAATGATCCCCAAGATGATAAAGACACGGACTCATTTGGATATTCTTTCTTGACAATTTCGTTGACCCTTTTCGTTATTTCGAAATATTGTTTATTCTTAAAAATATTCTGCTCTTTTATAATAACCTCATCCTTTAGTTTAATTGTAACAACTTTTGGGTAAGATGATTTCCCGTAGATATCCTCATTTCCATTAAGATTTCGGAATATAGTCGGAGTAGCCGGCAGAAGAGGTGATTCTGTATATGAATCTTCGACTACTCCGATAATTTGAAGACCGTCAATCATACTCCCAATGACATCTTTTTGAGTCAGCAATTTTCGGGCAGACTCATTGATTACTACCGGCTGTTTCTCTTCTCGGTGAAAGATACGACCTTCAAGTAGTTTGATCTCAGCCATGTCAAAGAGTCTGTAATCTGTAAAGTGGTGCATAATATATTTGGGCGGTTCATCTAAATTACCAGATTCAACCTTTGTACTCGGATAGTAGTAATGTAAGTAATTGGGAAAGAATTTATCGACATTTATCAGTACTTGTTCTACAAATGGTAGTGTTTCAATCTTACCTGCTAACGGAGATAGATCTGTTTGAAAGTCTCTAGTAGCAAGGTTAAAAATATTGTCTGGGTTTAGCCCAAGGTTTTTATTTTGCAGATAATTGACTTGTAAATAAAGAATAGTGGTCGCAAAGATCAAAACTGTACTCATTATAATCTGAGAAACCAGTACTGTTTTCTGAAAAAGATTCTTTATCCTAGTCTGATCCTTTCCGATCAGTTGTACCAGCATTGTTTTCCTTCTGAAATAGTAGATAGGAAAAGTACACAAGAATATTGTAATCAGGTAAAGGATAGCAGCAAACAGCAATGTTTCTTTGTAAATTTCGAGGGGTTGCATATTTGTTCTTGAAACTACCTGAAAGAATGGGAGTGAAAACTTAATCATATATTCTCCTACAAAAAGAGCAATCAGCAACACCAATCCGAATTCAAAGAGAAGTGTACCCATCAATGATACATTGGAAGCCCCGTTCACTTTACGAAGAGCCAGCTCCCGTCCCCGCATTTTCAATCTTGTGATAAAAAGCACAAGGTAGTTGAATAAGGCGCAGATAATAACCAGTATGCCGGCTAGTGCAAAGATACGAATATGTTGATGTTTGGTGCGCATACTCGATTGGTCGGAAGGTATTACTTTGTGCAAATCATGCAGAGGAATTGCCATCATCGTATTGTTTGTACTATTCATCTTCATAGCATCAATCTTCAGCTTGTGGATTTTTTTCATGAATGCTTTTCCGTCAGCCCCCTCTTTCAGTAATACAAAGACATATCTGCTTGATTGGTTCCATTGGTTATACTGATCAAAGTCATACACTAATGCAGATAATTTCAACTCTGTCCGTTCCCATTTATCAAACACACCTCGTACCTCATGCATCTTTTCTCGCGGATTAAGACCTTGTAGTCCGACCGGCTGTTTCCCCTTCTCAGTATAGTAATCAGCTATATCTTGACGTATTGCTATTGGAGCTTTTACTGACTGTGTCGGGATCAGATCTTTAAGAAGGTGTTGAGGCAGGTCAAACATCTTAATAAAAGCACTGTCAATAGCATTTACCTCAACGCTGCTGTATCTGTTATTCTCTTTTTCTAAGGAGACAAAATACATTTCACCATAAAACAAAGAAACCTCTTCTACTTCCGGGAAGTTCGCTTTCAGATAAGCTGCCATTGGAACAGGCAGAAATCCATAATAGCCACTCTCATTCGTTTTGTCTTCCAATACAATCCGATATATACGATCGCCCTTTGGATGAAAGTTATCAAAGCTATTTTCATAACGGATCCACATAGCGGTGAGGGAGAAGCAGGCAAAGCCTGCCGCCAGACCGAGTATCGAGACAATACTTTGTGTCTTGTATTTTGTCAGGTTGCGAACTGCAACAGTCAGATTGTGGATGAACATAGCGTTAATTGTTTTCTTTGATTATTTGGGCAGGGTTGGCAGATGCTGCGCGCCATACCCGGAAGATGATTGTAAGAACAATGACTATTGCTAGGGCAAGTGCGATACCCAGAAAGAGTAGGGGACCCATCGGCACTTGACGGCTATATTGCTCCAGCCAGAGGCGCATCACATAGTATCCGATTGGGAAAGCAATGACGATGGCTATGCCCAACAAGATAAAGAACTCTTTGAAGAAGAGATTCAGGATATCTTTCATCGTTGCTCCATTGATCTTGCGGATGGCAATCTCCTTGCGACGCTGCTCACAGGTAAGTGACGCCAATGAATAGATGCCGAAGATGGAGATCAGCAGGCAGATGATCGAGACAATACTGAAGAGCTTGGCCAGGTTCTTTTCGGAGGTGAGATACATCCTCTGGTAAAGTTCTTCCCACTTTTCAAAAAACACATACTCATGCGGATACTCTTTCTGGACAAATTCATTGATTCTTTTCCATACCTCGTTATTTTGTTCATTCTTTGAATTTGTCCCCTCCTTTAGTTTAATTGTAACAATTTTAGGAGTAGATGATCTCGCGTAGATAGCATTAAGTCTATCCAGTTCAATGATATTTTGGAACATAGTCGGAGTAGCCGGCAGAAGAGGAGATGCTCTATATGAGTCTGCGACTACACCAATAATCTGATGACCGTTAATCATACTCCCAATAACATCTTTCTGAGTTAGCAATTTCCGGGCTGACTCATTGATTACTACTGGCTCTATTTCTTCAGGTCGGTAGATACGACCTTCGAGAAGTTTGATCTCAGCCATATCAAAGAGCCTGTAATCTGCAAAACTGCGCAAAATATATTTTGATGTTTCACCCAAATTATCAGATTCAATCTTTGTACCCGTGTAGCCATATCTACAGGGAAAGAAATCACTGGCATTCGTAAGCACTTGTTCTACAAATGGCAGAGTCTCAAACTTACCTGCAAAAGGAGATAGATCTATTTGCGCCTGGCTAGTCCTTAGGTTAACAATGTTGTGTGGGTTTAGCCCAAGGTTCTGATTTTGCAGATAATTGATTTGTAAATAAAGAATGGCGGTAGCAAAGATCATGATTGTACTCATTATAATCTGCGAAACCAGAACTGTTTTCTGAAAAAGATTCTTTATCCCCGTCTGATCCTTTCCAAGAAGATGTACCAACATGGTTTTCCGTCTGAAATAGTAGATAGGGAAAGTACATAATAGTATTGTAATCAGGTAAAGGATTGCTGCAAACAGCAATGTTTCTTTGTATATTTCGATAGGTTGCATGTTTGCTCTTGAAACTTCCGTAAAGAATGGAAGTGAGAACTTAATCATATATTCTCCGACAAAGAGAGCAATCAGCAACACCAATCCGAATTCAAAGAGAAGTGTTCCCATCAACGACACATTGGAAGCACCGTTTACTTTACGAAGAGCCAGTTCCCGTCCCCGCATTTTCAATCTTGTAATAAAAAGTACAAGGTAGTTGAATAAGGCGCAGATAATTACCAGTATGCCGGCTAATGCAAAGATGCGGATATGTTGATTATTAGTGCGCCCGGCCGACTGGTCGGAAGGCATCTCTTTGTGCATATCATGCAGAGGAACTGCAATAAGCGCATTGCCAGTTCTTTTCATCTTCATTGCATCAATCTTCAGCTCGCGGATTTTCTTCATGAATGCTTTTCCGTCAGCCCCCTCTTTCAGTAATACATAAACATATCTGCTTGATTGGTCCCATCGGCTACTCTGATCAAAGTTATACACTAATCCTGTTAATCTAAAATCGGTCCGTTCCCATTTATCAAACACACCTCGTACCTCAAACATCTTTTCTTGCCGATCAAGACCTTGTAGTCCGATCGGTTGTTTCCCCTTTTCAGTATAATAATCTGCTACTTCTTGAAGTATGGCAATTGGAGTTTTTCCGGCCTGTGTCGGGATCAAATCTTTAATAAGGTGTTGAGGCAGGTCAAACATTTTAATTAAAGCACTGTCAATAGCATCTACCCAAACGCTGCTGTATCTTTTATTTTCTTTTTCCAAGGTGACCTCACATCTATCATTATAATACAAAGAAGCCTCTTCTACTTCCGGGAAGTTTGCTTTTAGATAAGCCGCCACCGGATCAGGCAGAAATCCATAATAACCGTCCTCACTCTCTTTGTCCTCAAGCACAATCCGATAGATCCTGTCGCCCTTTGGATGGAAGTTATCAAAGCTATTTTCATACCGGATCCACATAGCGGTGAGGGAGAAGCAGGCGAAGCCTGCCGCCAGACCCAGTATAGAGACAATACTTTGCGTCTTGTATTTTGTCAGGTTGCGAAGTGCAACAGTCAGATTGTGTATGAACATAGCGTTAGTTGTTTTCTTTTTCAATATAAATATTCTGTCTTTGCGTTCCTATGTGCCCTTTCAGGTCAGTGCCTTCTATCTCTAACTGAAGGTTTCCTTTCATGTAGGCACCTACCGGGAATGTGACTTCCACTTCGCGCTCACCATTTGTCAGCAATCTCGGATTCCAGTAAAAGATCTTTTTTTGATCGTAATTGATCTGATCGATCGGATCGGCAGGATAGTACTTTGGCACATAGAAGTTCTTGGGAATGGAGCCGCCGAGAATAGTAGCGTAAGCGATGTTGGATGGAATCCTGCCACTTGGCCCTTTTCCCGTTTTAGTGGTGATTGCGATAACATAACCAGTCACCCGAAAAGTCCCTAACTTATCTTTTGGATCATCTATTACAGGGAAATAATAGTTGTAATTAAATAGATTGTCTTTTGATGTCATGACTTCAATGCCTCTTACATCATTACCCACAATGATTGAGAGTTCTGAATTACCATCAAGACATTCCGCATCCACCTGAAAATACACAGGCATGTCGTTTAATCTACAAGAAAGATTTGATTCTGTAAATCCAGGTACTTCGCCTTTGAGAATGTCTAACACATTGAGATAATCATCGTATCGTCCGATTTGTATGGAGTCGATTACGATGTCTGCCACTCCGCTGCCATTTTTATTCCAGGATCTTTTGATCTTCTTTCGTTCTGTCACCGTGACTTCTCCGAGCAGATGAATCCCTTTTTGTTTGCGGAGACTATCCAAATATGATTTATTGTCTTCCAACTTATCCTTGAATGCAAGCATTAGAGAGTCCACTTCTTCTGATTCATAGAGATAATCTTTGATTGGAACGATAGGAAAAGCAGGCTTTTTTAATGTATTGTCGATCTGTATTTCGAGTCCGAAGATTCTTTTCTTCTTTTCTTTCTCAATCTGAACCCGTGCAATAGAGGTCTCCCTAATATCCAGGTTTGTGAAAGCGAAACGTCCTTTCGGATCTGTTTGGGATGCCCGCACAATTGTATTTCCTCCCTGTACGACCAAACTGATATTTCTTTTTTGAAGAGGTTTATTCCATATATCGGTTATCTGTCCTGAGACCGTAAATGAAGTGTCAGGTAGATAACTGAATTTCTTTCGGGTGACCTCATTCCAGCCGTATCCGCTCCATCCATGGGTGAGCATGAGTAGATCCATTTGTTCGCAGATGCTATCATACGGATTGTTGAAGTAATACCCCGGTGTTTCTATGAAGCCCTTCAGATCCGAAGAGAGCAACATCTCCGAACGGAACGTCTTTTGAATGGAATCTACCGGCACCGTGCTCTTGTTCGTGACGCTCAAAGCAAAGATAGACTGGACATTGGTTCCATCAATCTGGGGTATGATCTTCAATGTCATCATCTGATCTGTGTCGGACTTGATTTCCCAGTTTGCCTTTACATCAAACTTCAGTTCGTCTTTCCGGTCAATATAGACCAGTCGTTCGCAGAGCGGCTCTCCGTCGCTGTTGAAGAGTGTGAGTCGGTTGATGCCCGACTTCAGGTTCTTTTTTTGAATGAGGATGAGACTGCGTGACTTCTTCACCTGAATGTTATATGCCTCTTTGGTAGGTAGTCCGCGAGACTCGGCAAGGAGAATAAACTTCGATTGATTGCTAATAACATTTGGAGTGGCATTGACTGCGACTAGCAATGTGTCTGATGTAGGTTTGGAGAGTACCATTAGTCCAACCCCTTCTTTTTCGACTACTGGCAGAGCGATCAGCTGATCGTTAAACAGACGGGCGGAATACTGTTTGCCGCTGTCCGGTACTAACTGGAAGGATCCCATCCCTTTGTGTTCTGAGGCAAATGAAACAATATCCTTGCCATCCTGATCCACAATTTTCCCCTCCACGGCTACACTTCTTCCATCGGGAAACAGTGCTTTGAAAGCCACCTTATTGGCGACACCTGCGATCAGATGGCCTCCTTCTGGGAGGAACTGCACATCCAGTTCTAACTCCCGGTTGACTTTCTTCTGAGCTTCAAGCAGCTTCTCTTCCTCTGCCTTCTGTAAGCGTTTCTGATACTGACCTTGTGTAATGTAGATTCCTTCACCTGGTTTTTTTGTTACGTATACAAAACTCTTCCTTTCCTGTTCTTCAGATTTCTCTCCCCAGATAGGAATAATCTTTTCGAAGAAGGTGGAATTTACGAAGTTCTTTTGCCACCGTGTATAAGCACGGATGCGGTAAAGTCCCTTTTCCTGGATGGCTTTTGTGAGCACAAACTCTCCGTTGGCACTTCCTCCTTTGAGGGTGTATTGCGCACTTTGGGTAACTCTGTTAGCTTCATTGATCAGGTCGACATAGACTAGCTGACTCTTCCCCGTGGGTAGGAGTGTGCCTGCCTGCATGACCCACACCTTGTACCAAATAGTATCATAGAGGTTATAGATAGGGCGATCGGTCTGAATATAGATCTTCTCGTAATAGTTATCCCTCATCAGAGTTGCCATACCTGTGATCCGCTGAGCCAGAGAGACTGGTTTATTTCCCGTTTTAGTACTATCTGGTGAAGAATTACTCCATCCATTCAGACTTGTAATAAACAAGGCTGCAATGAATAGCAGAAAGTGAATCCTTTTACCGAGTAGTATTCTCATTGTAATTAGTTATTTTCTTTGAACAGTCAGATTGTGGATGAACATGGTATTCCTTTTAGAAGAATAGTTATTAGTCATTTATATTCTTAAAATCTTTCCAGAAATCAGCATTCACAAATGCCTCTCTGGAGCCTTTGGGCACTAACAGCACACAAGCATCCTTGTTCATAATGCTTGGCTTGCTCACGTCGACTTTGGGTGGCATTTTCGTGTGGAATATGATTGTTTTCAGGGACGAACAGCCCCAGAAAACTAGTCCGGGCATCCACGTAAGAGAAGAAGGGATCGTCAGAGTTGTCAGACTCATACAGCCTTCAAAAGCTCCTTCTCCAATAATCCTGACGCCTTCAGGGATACTATATTTCTTCGATTTTGCATTGGGATAGGCAACAAGCGTTTTAAAGTCTTTGGTTAACAAGACTCCATCTTTTTCCATAAAGCTACGGTTCTTTTTTGCAACTGCATACTCCTTCATAGCCACACAATAGCCAAAGGCTCCTTCCCCAATTCGAATAACTGAAGAAGGAATATAAATAGTAGAGAGTCTATCGCAGGCTTCAAATGCACGATTGCCAATAGTGACCAAACCATTCGGAAGAGTAATTGAGGTAAGAGAGCTACAATCAGAGAAGGCACTCCCCCATATAGAGGTTAACCCGGAAGGAATCTTTACGGAAGATAGAGCACTGCAACCAGCAAAAGAACCCGTCTGTATTTGTGTAATAGTGGATGGTATAACTACAGAGGTGAGGTTACAGCAATCCTGGAATGCCTGATTGCCAATAGCTGAGATGCCATCGTTAATGGTTACGGATTTGAGTCTGGTACAACCCAAAAATCCCCAATCAGAGATGCCGGATACCCTGTATATTTTACCATTATACTCCACAATGGAGGGAATCTCAAGATCTCCGGAAGGTTGAGATGTACTTTGAGCCGATACAGAAACGGTTGAATCTCTGGGATTAAGCGTGAATTTCATCTTATTGATTGTAAAGTCAAAAGCTTGCGCAATCAAAGAGAGAAAAAGGAGAAGGGAAACAAAGACTGCTTTTTTCATGTGAATCAAATTTTAAATAAGAGAATCGAACCTCACTAAATAACTTTGAATAGCAGATCGATAGTGATCAATTACATTCACTATAATAGAGCAAAGTCGATGCCAGATAATTATATTCCTGATAATGAGCGACTAACTAAATATTATCTCTTCTAGGGTGTCAAATAATTAGACACTTGCTGTATGATAAATAGACACTTTACGGGAGGCTCGGCTCAATCAAAGGAAAGACGGAAGGTAGTCTGACCCGGGATACTTTTCTTTAATGTGATGCTTCCATTGTGCAGTCGCATGATCTGACGGGAGATGCTTAGTCCGACACCCGATCCTTCTTGTTTGGTTGTGAAGAAAGGAACGAAGATCTGTTCGGCAACGTCTGCCGGTATTCCCGGACCGTTGTCCGACACTTCTATATTCACACGTTCGCCTTCTTCACAGTGAGCTGAAAGATGAATGGATGCATCAGGGGTATCAGATAATGCTTGCACCGCATTCTTCAGTAGATTGTATACTACCTGATGAACCAGTTGTTCGTCTGCATACAGCAGGAGTTCTTCCGGTTGCACGGAAAGGATGATCTGCACACGGTCACATCCCGGTTCGTTGCAGACAAGGCGTACCAGTGTTTCCAGAAATCCTTTTACATAAAAGAGGGTTGGAGCAGGAGTAGGCACCCTCGTGAACTGGCGGTATGAATCGACAAAAGAGAGCAGGTTCTTACTTGTTGAATGGATCACTTCCAGTCCGCTTTTGATCTCCGGATCCTTCTTGCCATGCCTTTCAAGCAGTGTCTCGGTCAAGGAAGAGATAGGGGCCATGGAATTCATGATCTCATGTGTCAGCACACGGATCAGACGGATCCAGGAGTCGATCTCCTTCTCATCCAGTTCGCTGTTGATATCGTTGAGGGCAATGATACGGATGGATTCCTCTTTCAGACGCATGGCAGATGCCATCATGGAGAGATGCGCCATGCCCCGTTCGGTCGAAAAGGAGAGCATCCGCTTCTCCTCCGGCTGTATCGAACGGAAGAGTTCGGGCAGCGAAGCGTCCACTTTGGAGAGTTGGTTGATATGCGTGAAAATGGAAAGCCCCAGCAGACGGTGCGCCGCATTGTTACATTGATAAATCAGTCCATTTTCATGCAGCACGACGATACCGGTGCTTACACTATCCAGTATATGTTCGTAGTACTTCTCTTGCTCGATAGTCTCCTGCCGGGCTCGTCCAAGGATATTCTTGATTCGGTTTAAGGTCTTGTTGACTTCCTTGTCAGCGGCAGACACGCCACTCTCTGCCAGATGCATGGAGAAGTCTTTGTTTTCCACGGATTCAAACATATACGTTATCTTCCGGCTGTTATTCAGATACAACCGATAGATGAGGAAGACGGAGAATGGGAAGAGAGCGAGAAAGGTAGCTCCATACAGATACTCTTTTGCCACAAACGAAAGTGTGGCACCAACCAATGAAACCGTCAGCAACAACAGATAGGTAGCAAGACGGAGGTGTAGATATCTGGTAAACATAGCCTTAGATTGTATATTTCTTCAGTTTATTGTAAAGCGTCTGACGGGTAATGCCCAGCTGCGTTGCTACTGCGGAAAGATTTCCATTGTGCGTGGCCATTGCCTTTCGGATGAGAGCTTGCTCCATTTCATCGAGCGTAGGTGCTTCGCTGATAGGGATCGTTCTTGGCTCGGAAAGCACAAAATTGTCCGGCGTAAGGATACCTCCACCCGTCAGGATGATGGCACGTTCGATGCTGTGTCGGAGTTCGCGGATATTCCCTTGCCAGCTGCATTCCTTCAATGTCTCTTCGGCTGCCTTGGAGAGTGAAGTCTCCTTTGCGTTGTATTGCTTTTCATACAACCCGATAAACCGTTTTGCCAGAGGAAGTATCTCGTCCGTTCGTTCACGGAGGGGAGGCAGTTCGACGTGCACCGTATTGATGCGATAGAGGAGGTCTTCGCGAAATTCCCCCAGTGCGACCATCTGATGTAAGTTGCGGTTGGTGGCACATATCAGACGGATATCAATCGGAATGGGCACGGTACTTCCTACCCGGAAGATGGTGCGCCGTTGAAGCACCGAGAGCAGTTTGGCTTGTAAATGAAAAGGAAGGTTGCCGATCTCATCCAGGAAAAGTGTTCCGCCATTGGCAGCCTCAAACTTGCCCATACGGTCACTCTTGGCATCTGTAAAAGCACCTTTCACGCAACCAAACAGTTCGCTTTCAAACAAAGTATCGGGGATGGCGCCCAGATCGACGCAGACCATCGTACCTCTGCTCCGCAGTGATTGATCGTGGATCTCTTTAGCCAGCACCTCTTTTCCCGTGCCATTCTCTCCCGTAATGAGGATGTCGGCATTGGTTTGCGCTACCCGTTGTGTGAGTGATCGGAGTGCTTTCATGGCTGGCGATTCACCCCAATACATCTCAGAAGCAGCCTCATCCGTGGCAGACTTTCTGGTCGTTTTATCCTTCCGGCTT